>NZ_CANLFB010000034.1 GCF_947489755.1 uncultured Psychromonas sp. | reverse complement strand
AAAGAAATGCAGCGCAATTTAAGTTAGAGGGAAGACGAGAACGAAGTTATCCGAGGTGTTTAAAATCATCTAAAAATCGATATCCTGTTGCAAAAAGTAAATATGCCGTTCACCTTAAGTGAACGGCATTAAGCATTGAGCTGGTTTTTTTATGCGTGCTGTTTTTACTTTTATTTTTAGTTAAAAATCATCAATAGCGGTGTTTTTCAAGACAGTGTGTTTGATTAAACTAATATTAAAAGGTCAGCATCTGTAATAACAAAGTAAATACAAACACGCTGACGGCGAATGCAAATCCATAGCAAATCACTTGTTGCCAATCTCGTCCACGTTTAATGCCAAGGTCATGTAACGAATGAAAGATACGGTGTAATGTGTGCCACAAAGGCAATGCGATTAGTACTAATACGATAGCCGCGCCATACCAATGGCTAACAAACGTATGTAATTTATCGTAGCTTAGATGGTCTGCATCAATTATTCCTAATGGAATCAATAGCCCTGTCACTAATACCATGACGGGGGTCAGAAAGGCCGTTAGCATGCCGCCTGCACCAAATAACCCCCAAAATACAGGTTCATGGCAACGAATATACTTTTTCTCTTGTGATTGAGTTGTTGTTTGTTGAACGTTCATGAAACCTCCTTTAAAGCATGATGATCACTAAGCAAAAGACAGTGGCGATAACGAATGTGATGTAATGGCCTGCAACAATTAACCTTCCATCTAATGGTTTGCCTTTGATGTAAAGGTCGACTGCTTTAGGGGCTAATGAGAACCAAGTAAGGGTGTGATATAAAGCAATCAATAGCACTAATAGATGAAAAATAATTGAAACAGGATGCTGTAAGGCGCTTAACCATGCATTGAATGCTTCTGCTCCTTGGCTTAAACGAAACACACCCCAAGCTAAAATAAGGCTGTAGAGTGTGATTAAAATACTGCTGCCTTCTCGAATCATGTATCGGCTATAGAATATGTTTTTTAACCACCAATCATTTTTCATTTCGCGTTGATAAGGTTTACGTTTACTCATTTTATTCACTCCAAAATAACGTCACGTTATGTTGTTTCAATAATGGGCATGTCTAATATTAGTCAGGTTTGAACATGCCAATTAAATAATCTTTGCTGCTTTCAACTTTTAACAGTTGAATTGCGGCGGCAGGGTCAACGCCCTTAGGGCAAACTACCGAGCAATAACCAACAAAAGTACATGACCAAACACCTTGTTCTTGGTTTACTATCTTCATTCGCTCCGCACTGCCTGCATCTCGACTATCACGGTTATATCGCGCTAGTAATGCTAAGGCGGCAGGGCCTGTGAAATTTTTATCTAACCCATACTGAGGACAAGCTGAATAGCAAAGGCCGCAATTAATACACATGGAAAATTTTGCGTATTTCTCCATTTGTTCAGGCGTTTGTTTATAGGTGCCTTCTGATAAGCATTTGTCATCACTCTCAGGAATAATATAAGGTTTGATTTCTTCTAGTTTTTTAATGAAATCATCCATTACCACAATAAGATCGCGCTCGATAGGGAAGTTGGCTAAAGCCTCAAGTTTTACTTTTTGTGGATAATAATCTCGTAAAAAAGCCTTACAACCTAGCTTAGGGATATTATTAACCATTAACCCGCAACTACCACAAATAGCCATTCTGCAAGACCATCTAAAGCTAACCGTGCTGTCTAAATGATCTTTAATATATTGTAGAGCCTCTAAGATCGACATATCAGGGTGGTAGGGCACTTCAAACTGTTGTGGAAACGGTTTTTCATCTTGCTCTGGACGATAACGAAGGATTTCAATTTCTATTGTTTTATCGGTCATGATTATTTCTCCTTCGTTTCAGAAGCTGCACCGTATACGCGTTCAGCGGGTTGGCTTTTGGTGATGGTGACATCGGAGTATTTTATAATGGGCGCTTTATCCGCTTGATAGTAAGCTAATGAGTGTTTTAAAAAATGCACATCATTGCGTGTATTAAATTCATCAATACGCTGATGAGAGCCGCGTGATTCTTGGCGTGCAATTGCACTATGAGCAATGGCTTCTGCGGTATCTAATAAATAACCTAACTCAATGGCATATAAGAATTCCGTATTAAAGACACTGGATTTATCGTTAATGTTAATATGCTTATAGCGTGCTTTTAATTCGGCTAACTTATCAATAGTTTTCTGCATTGAGGTTTGTGTTCGATAAATACCAACCCCTTCTTCCATACAATCGCCCATCTCTTGGCGTATATCGGCCATTTTCTCGTTGCCATTACTGTGTAATAAGGCTTCTGTCCTAGCGATTATCTTTTGTGCTTTTTCTTGCAGTGGTTTAATCGTATGATGTTCTGCTTGTTGTGCATATTCGGCAGCTTGTTGCCCTGCTAATTGACCAAAAACGGCAAGTTCTGACAACGAGTTTGAACCTAAGCGATTTGCGCCATGTAAACCGACTGAGGCACATTCACCAATCGCATATAATCCGGTTAAGCTAGTTTCAGTTTTAGCATTAGTGGTAATGCCGCCCATCGTATAATGCACGGTTGGTCGAACGGGAATGGGTTCATGGACAGGATCAACACCAACATACGCTTTAGCGAGTTCTCGGATAAAGGGTAAGCGTTCGTTGATTTTAGTTTCACCTAAGTGACGTAAATCGAGATAAACCACATCGCCTCGATCGCCAGTGATGACATTACCTTTTTGCTGTTCCTGCCAGAAGCATTGGCTTATTTTATCTCTTGGCCCTAATTCCATGTGTTTGTTTTTAGGCTGTCCAAGTGGTGTTTCTGGCCCTAGGCCGTAGTCTTGTAAATAGCGGTACCCATTTTTATTGATTAATACGCCACCTTCGCCACGGCAACCTTCGGTCATTAAAATACCTGAACCTGGTAAACCTGTTGGATGATATTGTATAAATTCCATATCTCGCAATGCGACACCATGACGATAAGCGAGTGACATGCCATCTCCCGTAACGATGCCGCCGTTCGTGTTATAGGTATATACTCGGCCTGCACCACCAGTGGCCATGATCACTGATTTTGCTTGAATGAGTTTTGCTTCACCTTCTGCAATATCAAGAATGACAACACCTTGAATCTTGTTATTTTCAACCACTAAATCAAGACAAAAGTGTTCATCAAAGCGTGTTATTTTAGGGTGTTTAAGCGAGGTTTGGAAAAGGGTGTGCAGAATATGGAAACCACTTTTATCAGCGGCAAACCAAGTGCGTTCTTTTTTCATGCCACCAAAAGCGCGAACATTAATATTGCCGTCTGCTTTACGGCTCCAAGGGCAACCCCAATGTTCTAATTGGGTTAATTGTTTCGCCGCATTTTCTACAAAATATTGCACTACATCTTGTTCACACAGCCAGTCACCGCCTGAGACAGTGTCATCAAAATGTTGATCTAACGAATCACTGTCTTGCACTACACCTGCAGCACCGCCTTCAGCTGCAACGGTATGGCTACGCATAGGGTAAACTTTGGATATAAGCGCGACGTCAAGCTGTGGATAATTTTCAGCGATTTCGATAGCGGCTCTTAAACCTGAACCGCCTGCACCGATAATCGCGACGTCTGTTTTGATTATTTGCATAATTTTCTCCAACAAAATGACAAACTGCTTAAGATTTAGTCTATCAGTTAGGAAGAGGAAAACTTTGATCGAAACAAGGTTAAAGCAAAACTTTAATGCACAATATAAATTAAGTGTTTTGCGAGTAAATAAAATACCTTAAACATGCTTAAGTTGAATCAGGATAGATTCCAGAAATCGTAAAGGTTAGGTAAACTAGACTTTTATAAAAGGAGTTCCAATGAACTGGTTACCAAGTGCTTCGCTGGCACAATTAAGTGCACGCGCGACGATGTTAAAAACAATTCGAGATTTTTTTAGCAACTTACAGGTCTTAGAAGTTGAAACGCCTTCTCTTAGCCAAGCAGCGGTAACAGATGTGCATTTGCAATGTTTTAAAACGCAGTTTGTTGGTCGTAATATTAGTGATAAGCCGTTAGTAGACGGTGGTGTGCCATTATATTTACAAACCTCTCCAGAATTTCAAATGAAGCGTTTATTAGCAGCTGGTAGCGGTTCAATTTATCAGATATCAAAAGTGTATCGAAATGAAGAGTCGGGGCGTTTTCATAACCCAGAGTTTTCTTTATTAGAGTGGTATAAAGTCGGTTTTGACCATCACCAATTAATGGACGAAATGGCTACGTTATTAATGTTGATTTTAAACTGTAATACGCCAACGCGTTGTAGTTACCAAGAGGCGTTTTTATCTATTTTGCAGGTTGACCCGTTAACCGCAAGTATCGAAGAGCTGAAGTTAGCAGGCGCACATTTACAGCTAGGTGACGTACTGGATAATGAAACAGATAAAGATACGATCTTACAACTGTTATTTTGTATCGCGATAGAATCTAAAATAGGTCAAGATGAACCTTGTTTTGTTTATGATTTTCCTGCCTCACAAGCGGCTCTAGCAAGAATTAATACAAAAGATGATCGTGTTGCTGATCGTTTTGAGGTGTATTATAAAAGTGTTGAGTTAGCGAACGGCTTTCATGAGCTCAATAACAGTGAAGAGCAGTTAAAGCGCTTCCAAGCAGACAATCAATTGCGAATCACAATGGGGCTGCCTGAAATGCCGATAGATTATAAATTTGTCGCCTGTTTAGATCATTTACCAGACTGCGCAGGTGTGGCGTTAGGATTAGATAGATTGTTAATGCTCTCTACTGAACAAAAGCACATTAATGATGTATTAAGCTTTAGTGTTGATAATGCGTAAACGTATGAGATTAACATCGTCGATAAGATAAGGGATTAAAATGGCAAGGTTATGGCTAACGGATAAAAGTTATCCTATTTGGAGCTATGTGTTACGTATTGCTTATTGGTTGATGGCGATTTATTTATCCAGTCAATTTTTGCAAGCTTATCAAGATCAAAGCTGGTTTAAAGTTGGCTTGATAGTGATCAGTATTTTGTTTGTGATCATCTTTTTAGTGTTCACTCGTTTTATCGATCGATTTTTAAAGGTCCCTGTAAAGGACTGATGCTACAATGAAAATAAGCAGTTAAGTGTTTATACCTTAACCATGTTTCGTATCACTATCTATTATTTAAAACTGAGGTGTGTATGCCAATCAAAAAAGTACAATCTGAATTTGAAAAATTATCTGATGTGTTATCTGAAGGTTTAGTTGCAGATGAATGTACCGCAGGTGAATTACAAAAAGTACATGACCAATTACAACAAGCCATTATGTCTGGTGATCCTGCTCAGTTAATTCGAGATAAGAAAATATCGCAACAATTAGTTATGTTTGAAGAAACTAACCCAGTTGTTGGTAAAGTCGTTAAAGATTTAATGAATGCATTATCTGGAATGGGTATTTAATACCAATCTGTTTTTTAAGAAGTATTTCTTGAAAGGCCGCTCTTTGAAGTTTGTTATTTAAAGCTGAATAGCTAAAAGAAGTAAATCTGAAAATATAGATATAAAAAAACCGACACTAGGTCGGTTTTTTAATATCTTAAATAAAAGGCAAATTCTTAAAAAAGAATTAAAGCGCTTTAATTTTAGCAGAAAGACGGCTTTTCTTACGAGCAGCCATATTTTTGCTGATCAGACCTTTAGTTGCGTAAGCATCTAAAACTGATTGTAATTTAACGAACTCAGCTGTAGCTAGTTCTTTGTTTGCAGCTTCGATTGCAACAACAACTTTCTTGATGAAAGTACGCATCATTGTACGACGACTTGCATTATGTTTACGGCTTTTTTCAGATAATAAAGCACGTTTTTTAGCAGACTTGATATTAGCCAAGACCTTAACTCCTAAATTCTGTATAACAAGGGATAATCAAAGGTCGTGGAATATGCCTTGTAACACGTATATTGTCAAATGGTTTCTTATTAACCAATAAAATAACTGGTAACGAACCAGGTGGATGGTTAAACTGCGCGCATTTTATACTCAACCCATTACAGATGCAAATGAAGAGTCGAATGTTTTGACGATATATTGCCTGTTAAATCTATTAAATTTAACTAAAGCGTGTATTTTATCGTTCTGAATCTCATCTTTTAGTCGGTTGAGTGTTATTTTATTTTAGTCTTTAGGAAATCCAGTGTGAGTAAAAAGCTAATAAAATCAGGCATGATCGTAAGTTCTATGACCTTAATCTCTCGTGTTTTAGGATTAGTTCGCGATATCGTTATTGCAAATTTGATGGGAGCAGGGGCGGCGGCAGATTTATTTTTCTTTGCTAATAAAATTCCTAACTTTTTACGTCGTTTGTTTGCAGAAGGGGCATTTGCGCAAGCTTTTGTTCCTGTATTAACCGAATATGAAAGAACACAGTCTCGAGATAAAGTAAAAGAACTCATTTCTGCGGTTTCAGGTACTTTAGGTACTATTATCACTGTTATCACCATTTTAGGTGTTATCGGTTCTTCGGTTATTACCGGATTATTTGGTTTTGGCTGGTTTTTAGAGTGGTGGAATGGCGGCCCTGAAGCATACAAATTTGTTTTAGCGTCAGACATGTTAAAAATTACTTTCCCTTATTTATGGTTTATTACGTTTACTGCGTTATCTGGTGCAATTCTCAATACATTAGGGAAATTCGCCGTCGCGGCGTTTACCCCAGTATTTTTAAATATTGCGATCATTTCCTGTGCTGTTTTTCTCTCGCCACAACTTGCTCAACCTGAAATCGGTTTAGCGATCGGTGTCTTTATCGGTGGTTTGATTCAATTCTTATTTCAAATTCCATTTTTGAAAAAAGAAAAGCTATTAGTGAAGCCGAGTTGGCAGTGGCATCATCCAGGTGTAGTTAAAATTCGAACTTTAATGATTCCCGCTTTATTTGGCGTGTCAGTGAGTCAAATAAACCTGTTGTTAGATACGTTTATTGCCAGCTTTTTACAAACGGGTTCAATCAGTTGGTTATATTATGCAGATCGTTTATTGGAGTTTCCGTTAGGTTTATTTGGTATTGCGATTGCGACGGTTATTTTGCCAAGCTTGTCTTCCTCTCATGTTAATAAGTCCCCTGAAGATTTCTCTAAAACCTTAGATTGGGGGATTCGCAGCGTATGTTTCTTAGGTTTTCCTGCCATGTTAGGTTTAATGGTGTTAGCTGAACCGATGTTGCGTGTTTTATTTATGCGTGGCGAGTTTGATATGCAAGATGTCAGTATGTCGGCGATGAGTTTATGGGCTTATGCCGGTGGTTTATTAAGTTTTATGCTCGTTAAAGTCCTCGCTCCAGGTTATTACTCACGCCAAGATACAAAAACACCAGTTAAATTTGGGGTGATAGCGATGGTGAGTAATATGGTGCTAAATGTTATTTTTGCTGTGCCTTTTGGTTATGTTGGATTAGCGATTGCCACGTCACTGTCTGCTACATTAAATGCTGGTTTATTATGGTTTGGCCTTTATAAAAATGGTGCTTACCAAGTACAGAAAGGCAGTGTAGCGGTGTTAATTCGAATTATTGCTTCAGGTTTAGTGATGGTTGCTGCTTTATTGTATATGACACCGAGTCTTGTGATGTGGGTAGATTTTGGTTTACTTGAATCGATTATGCAGTTAATCGCCTTGATTTTAGGCGGCGCAGCTATCTATTTGGTGAGTAACTTTATTTTTGGATTACGACTAAAGCATTTTAAGGTAAGTCGTTAGAATTAATCTTAAATCGCTAAAATGAAAGCTGATTACTTTGCAACCTTAATATATAATCAGCTCTTTTATATTTTCAACGCTATTTTTGGCAATTAATTATGACATTATCATGGAATTAATACGCGGAATTCATAATCTACAGCATCAACCACAAGGTTGCGTGTTGAGTATTGGCAATTTCGATGGCATTCACCTTGGCCATCATGCTGTTTTGTCTCGCCTGCTAAAGGAAGCTGAGCGCTTACAAGTGCCTGCAACTGTGATGACCTTTGAGCCGCAGCCCGCTGAATTGTTTGCAGGTAAAAATGCGCCTGGTCGATTAAGTCGTTTGCGAGATAAGTTCGTACAACTTGAAAAATTAGGTCTAGATAGCTTACTGTGCGTTTCTTTTACGCATAAATTTGCCAATCTTAGTGCGAATGATTTTATTGAGCAGTTATTAATTAAAAAATTAAATGTTAAATTCCTAGTGATTGGCGATGATTTTCACTTTGGTTACCAACGTTTAGGTGATTTTGCACTGCTCAAAGAAGCGGGTGAAAAATACGGCTTTGAAGTCGTTGATACAAAAAGCCTGTCGCAAGATGCTTGTCGTGTTAGTAGTACGCGGATACGCAGCGCATTAGCAAAAGGCCAATTACAACAAGCAGAGCAAATGCTAGGCAGAAAATATAGTATTGCTGGTCGTGTCGGGCATGGTAAGAAGTTGGGTCGTACAATCGGCGTGCCGACTGCTAATTTGTTTTTAAAACGTCGCGTTTCACCTGTATCGGGTGTGTTTGTTGTATCAGTACTGGGTGTTAATGAAGAAGGGACAGAGCAACAAGCTTATCGAGGCGTTGCAAATATTGGTTGTCGTCCGACTGTTAATGGTGAACGACAACAATTAGAAGTACACATATTTGATTTCGAAGGTGACTTATACGGTCGCCAGCTTGAAGTGTTACTTGAGAAAAAATTACGCGATGAAGTTCGTTTTGATTCATTCGCAGAACTAAAAATACAGATTGATAAAGATATTCAGCAAGCTAGAGCATGGCATCAGCTTAATTAATAAATCGTTAGATGGAATAAAAACCGATGAGTGATTACAAAAGTACATTAAATTTACCAAAAACTGGTTTCCCGATGCGTGCAAACTTGGCTAATCGTGAGCCTAACATGCTTAAAAATTGGTACAAACAGGATCTTTACGGAAAGATTCGTGCTGCCAAAAAAGGTAAAAAGACATTTATTCTGCATGATGGCCCTCCTTATGCAAACGGCGATATTCATATCGGTCACTCGGTTAATAAAATTCTAAAAGATATTATTGTTAAATCTAAAACATTATCTGATTTCGACGCGCCTTACATTCCAGGTTGGGATTGTCATGGTTTACCTATCGAACTTAAAGTTGAGCAAAAGCACGGTAAGCCGGGTAAAAAGCTAACGGCTGCTGAGTTCCGCGTTAAGTGTCGTGAATACGCTGCGCGTCAAGTTGATGGCCAACGTAAAGACTTTAAACGTTTAGGTGTGTTAGGTGAGTGGGATAACCCATACCTAACAATGAACTTTAAAACAGAAGCGAATATTGTTCGTGCATTAGCGAATATCATTAAAAATGATCATCTACACAAAGGTTCTAAGCCTGTTCATTGGTGTACAGATTGTGGTTCTGCATTAGCGGAAGCTGAAGTTGAGTACGAAGATAAATTATCGCCAGCGATTGATGTTGCCTTTAATGCCGTTGATAGCGATGCGCTACTTGCTTGTTTTGATAAGCAAGCTGACGACTTTGGTCAAGGTGTTATCTCAGCAGTTATCTGGACAACAACGCCTTGGACACTACCTGCTAACCGTGCCATTGCATTAGCTGCAAAAGTTGAATACTCGTTAGTAGCCGGTGGCGGACGTCGCTTTATTCTTGCAACTGACTTAGTTGCTGATTGTATGGCTCGTTACGGTATTGAAGATTTTACTACGTTAGCAATCGCAACAGGTGCAGCGTTAGAGAAACAATTATTTCAACACCCATTCTTAGATTTACAAGTACCAACGATTGTTGCAGATCACGTGACTATTGATGCAGGTACAGGTTGTGTGCACACAGCGCCAGGACATGGTCAAGACGATTACTCTGCTGGTTTAAAATACGACTTAGAAGTGGCTAACCCTGTTGGTGACAACGGTGTATTCCGTGAAGATACTGAGTTTTTTGCTGGTTTACATGTATTTAAAGCCAACGATAAAGTATTAGAAGTATTAACTGAACGTAATGCGTTAATTCATCACGTTAATATTAAGCACAGTTACCCACATTGTTGGAGACACAAAACACCCATCATCTTTCGTGCAACGCCACAATGGTTCATTTCTATGGATCAAAAAGGCTTACGTGATAGCGCACTAGCTGAAATTAAAGATGTTAAGTGGATCCCAAGCTGGGGCCAAAACCGCATTGAGAAAATGATTGAAGGCCGTCCTGACTGGTGTGTTTCTCGCCAACGTACATGGGGTGTGCCAATTACGTTGTTCGTGAATAAAGAAACAGATGAATTGCACGAAAACTCTATCGAAATGATGGAACTGATTGCACAAAAAATCGAAAAAGAAGGTATTCAAGCTTGGTTCGATTTAGAGCCAGAATCTTTATTAGGCTTTGAAGCAGAGAAATTCCGCAAAGTAACGGATACGTTAGACGTTTGGTTTGACTCTGGTACTACGCACGCATCGGTTGTTGGTGTTCGTGAAGAGTACACGAAAGAAGATGGCACACAGGCCACTGCTGACTTGTATTTAGAAGGCTCAGATCAACATCGTGGTTGGTTCCAATCTTCACTATTAACAAGCACTGCAATCAATGGTGTTGCACCTTACAAAGAAGTGTTAACGCACGGTTTTGTAGTAGATGGTGACGGTAAGAAAATGTCTAAATCACTCGGTAACGTCATGTCGCCACAAACAGTGATGAATGACCTAGGTGCTGATATTTTACGTTTATGGGTTGCTTCAACAGATTACACCGGTGAAATTACCGTGTCTGATGAAATCCTAAACCGTAGTGCCGACAGTTACCGCCGTATTCGTAATACGTCACGCTTTTTATTATCGAACTTAAATGGTTTTGATCCGCAAACAGATTTAGTGGCTCCAGAAGAGATGGTTGCTCTAGATCGTTGGATCGTGGCTAAAGCATTAACGATGCAAAATGAAGTGATTGAAGCGTACGATAACTACAATCTGCATGTTGTTTACCAAAAATTAATGCATTTCTGTTCAATTGACTTAGGTAGTTTCTACTTAGATATCATTAAAGATCGTCAGTACACGGCGAAAACAGGCAGCAATGCTCACTTAAGTTGTCAGACTGCGCTTTACCATATTGTTGAATCATTAGTGCGTTTAATGGCGCCAATTCTAAGCTTTACCGCTGACGAAATCTGGGGACGTTTACCAGGTGAGCGTAACGAATTTGTGTTTACTGAAACATGGTACGAAGGTTTATTTGGTCTAACTGAAAATGAAGTTTTAGATAACGATAAATGGACTCAAATCATTGCAGTACGTGCTGAAGTGAATAAAACACTAGAACTAGCTCGTAAAGAAACTGTGATTGGTGGTGGGTTAGAAGCTGAAGTTACTTTATATGCTTCTGAAGAAATCAGCGCATTATTAAGCACGTTAGATGATGAGTTACGTTTTGTTTTGATTACTTCACAAGCGGCTGTTAAGCCGTTAACTGACGCACCAGCTGAAGCAATTGCAATTGCAACTGAACTTAAAGGTTTATCTGTACTCGTACAAAAAACTGAAGCGGCTAAATGTGACCGTTGTTGGCATCATCGTGAAGAAGTTGGTCAAGATGAGAAACACCCTGAGTTATGTGGACGTTGTATTACCAACGTTGACGGTGAAGGTGAAACGCGTCAATTTGCTTAATTAAGCCATGACTTTGTGAATTAGTTTGTATTAAACGCCTTAGTTATGAAAATGATTTAAGGCGTTTTTTTAAACTTTTTATTGGAAATATTATGACTCAAACATCATCAGCCACTATCTTGAAACCTCGTTCAGGTTTACCTTGGTTATGGTTAACAATAGTGGTTTTGCTACTCGACCAGTTAACCAAATATTTGACGGTACAAATGTTAGAACTGTATCAATCATACGAAGTGCTATCGTTTTTTAATTTCACTTATGCTCGTAATTACGGTGCTGCTTTTAGCTTTTTAGGTGATGCTGGCGGTTGGCAAAAATACTTGTTTAGTGGCATCGCCTTCGTGGTGTCTGCTTATTTATTGTATTCCATGAAAAAAGCGAGTGCTGAAGAGCGTTGGATGAATAGCGCTTATGCATTAGTGTTATCAGGTGCAGTAGGTAATGTGTTAGATCGTTTAATCTTTGGTTATGTTGTTGATTTCTTGGATTTTGATTTAGGTTTTTATCGTTGGCCAACATTTAATATTGCAGACATTGCTATTTTTATTGGTGCTGCAATGATTATCATCGACTCATTATTTTGGGCTGAAAAGCGCGAAAAACAAAAAATAAAGGACAGCAGTAATGACAGTTAAAATGGCAAATGAAGCAGCAGTAGATAAAAGTGACGCTAAAATTATTGGTGCTGATAGTGAAGTGTTGATGCATTTTTCGATTAAATTATCTGACGGTTCAGCCGTTGATAGTACTAAAGTTGACAATAAGCCTGCCAAATTTGTCATGGGTGACGGCAGTCTAACGCCTGGTTTTGAAGAGTGTTTATTAGGTTTAGCTGAAGGTACATCTGAAACTTTCACTTTAGCGCCTGAATCTGCATTTGGTTTGCCTAACCCTGATAACTTTCATTATGTAGAACTCAGTAAATTCTCAACCGATGTCCCAGCAGAAATTGGTACTATCATCACGTTCAATCAACCCGATGGTACTGAACTTCCTGGTATTATTCGTGAAATAGTGGCCGATAGTGTGACGGTTGATTTTAACCATCCTTTAGCGGGCCAAACGGTTACGTTTGAAGTTGATGTATTAGAAGTTTTATAAAATAGTTTGTTATGTGTTTAAGGATTGCTAGATTCCCCTAGCTATCTTTAAGTTTTTTATTAACAAAAGCTGACCATTACCTTATTAATCACTATGTTATATTGAGAGTGTTATGAAAATTATTTTAGCTAACCCGCGTGGATTTTGTGCCGGTGTACATCGTGCAATCAATATTGTTGAGCGTGCATTAGAGCTATTTCCTACGCCAATTTATGTTCGACATGAAGTGGTACATAACCAATATGTAGTTGATGATTTAAAAGCGCGTGGTGCTATTTTTGTAGAGGAACTTAATGAAGTACCTGATGATAATATTGTTATTTTCAGTGCGCATGGCGTTGCCCAAAGTGTACGAGAAGAAGCTAAACGTCGAGAGTTAAAAGTGTTCGATGCAACTTGTCCGTTAGTGACCAAAGTGCATATGGAAGTAACGCGTGCTAGTCGTCGTGACCAAGAATGTGTTTTAATTGGCCATCATGGCCACCCTGAAGTCGTTGGCACAATGGGGCAATATAACAGCGAAAAAGGCGGGATTTACTTAGTTGAGTCAGCGGAAGATGTTGCATTGCTTGACGTTAAAAATGCTGAAAGTTTATGTTATAGCTCTCAAACAACTTTGTCAGTCGATGACACCGCGGATGTTATTGATGCGTTACGTTTAAAATTCCCAATGATTGAAGGCCCTCGCAAGAATGATATTTGTTATGCGACTCAGAATCGTCAAGACGCTGTTAAAGATCTTGCTGATAAAACAGATTTAGTTTTAGTGGTGGGTTCAACTAATTCATCAAACTCTAATCGTTTACGAGAAAAAGCCAATAGTGCAGGTGTTAACGCTTATTTAATTGATAATGAGTTCGATATTCAAGCGGAATGGTTTGAAAATGTAAAATGTGTTGGCGTGACAGCCGGGGCATCTGCACCTGATGTTTTAGTACAAGCCGTCATTAAAAAGCTACAAAAAATGGGTGGCAACGTTGTTGTTGAAAATCCAGGTGTAGAAGAAAATATCGTGTTTGAAGTGCCAGCTGAATTACGTATTAAATTGGTCGAATAATTAATTTATTATAAAGACCAATAACCCTATTAAAAGAGGTAGATGATTTCTACCTCGTATTTTATCTTTCTTACTTTATTTCCCTCATTACTTGTGTTTGAATATATTCTTAGTTTTTTATTTATTACCTATAAAAACAGTTACCTATAATTACATATTATTGATATCTTTATTATATATTAACGTTTTTTTTGATAACAATTTTCGTTATTTATTCATATAACTTTCTAAAAGTAGTAACCTGCCTCATTTAAATAATGTTAATTAATTTTTATAACAAAGGATGTTATGAATAGTTTCAATATTAAAGGATTGCAGCAAGGTTTTACCTTGATTGAATTACTTATTACCATTGCTATTGCTGCTATATTATTAACGGTAGTTGTTCCTTCTTTTTCCAGTCTTATTGAATCCAGTAAAGCACGCACTACGCGTGATAGTTTGATCAGTTCAATTTATGCCGCTAAACAACAAGCGCAAAGTGAACGAATAAATGTTTACCTTTGTTCATCGGCTGATGCTGCTAGCTGTGATGCAACAACAAGTTGGGGAGCAGATTGGTTGGTTTATGAGGATAATGATAGTAGTGGTAGTTTAAACAGTGGTGATGTCATTATTATTAATGGTAGTTCTAAAACTAGCTTAATTAAAAGCACTGAAAACCAGATTAAATTTACACCCACAGGCCACTCATCAGCAAATATATTTAAAGTTTGTAGTAATACTGACAATAGTATTGTTTATGAAATAAAATTGAACCGAATGGGGCGTGTTAGCCATGAAGACGCTTCAGGGGATTGTTAATAATGAATAAGAATAAAGGTTTTAGTCTCATTGAAGTGTTAATTGCTTTGATTGTTGTTGCTGTTGGAGTACTTGGTCATGCAAAAATGCAGGCAAAGTCAATGAGTTTGGTTCAACAAGGACTCTTTGCTCAGACTGCTAATACGGCCCTTTTAGATCTCGCCCAACGGATACGTTCTAACCCAGACCTAGCTGGTCGCTTTGTTTACAGTAATTTATCTAGTGGGGATGATATAACCTCTAATATCAACTGTTCAACTAATACGTGTACTGAAAGCGAATTTGCGACAGCAGAGCTAGCTGAATGGTTTGATCATCTACAAAATAATCTACCTTCACCTCGTTTTTCTATTTCAGTTGATTCCTCAGACGTTAACCTCTACAACTTAATGTTAATTTGGGATGCAGCAAAAACGGGTGTGGGTAGTGCTACTTGTGATACAACAGTATTAAACTCATATCAATGTGGGAGCATGTCCGTATGGGTTCTGTAAAAAAATCAAATAAAGGGTTTAGCTTAGTAGAATTAATGATCGCAATGATCGTGTCTTTGCTTATTTTGGCTGGTTTGTTTTATTCTGTTATGGGCGATATGCGTTCTTATGAGTCCGCTAGAAGTTCTCAAGAGTTAGTTTCAAAAGGCCGAATGGCATTACAAACACTAAGACTGTATATCCAACAAGCTGGCTTTCGAGATGTTACCGCTTTAAAAAATGAAACCGTCTTTAGTGCCGGTACTTCTTATGTTGGAGGTACTTGGGAATATGGTCAGGTAGTGCAAGGGATGACAAGCTCTGGTGAAATTGATGATGAAAAAGCTGACTCTGATATTTTAGTTGTTAGGTTCTTAGGCGCGACTGAAATTGGAATTGTATCCTGTGTTGGAGATGATTTAGATGAAAATACTAGTAATGAAGTGACACTCTATGTAAATACCAGTAATCAACTTATGTGTAAGGATAATGATGATGGTGCAGAAGTTTTAGATGAAGGTGTTGAGTTTTTAGAAGTTCTGTATGGTACTGAAGATGATTATCGTTATTTTACTGCTTCTGAAGTCACTGATTGGGCAGACGTAAATCGAGTTAAGGTAGGTTTATTGTTATCAACGGAAGTAAGTGCTCATGGTTTAACGAACAGTAATAGTTATACTATTTTTAATCAAACGATTGATGCTGCCAACGATACGAATTATAGATCTGTTGTTATGGAAACGGTACTTATTGGCAACCAAGGAGGGTAATGTAATGAATATAAATAAAAAATCAGAAAATGGAGCTGCATTAATTACTTCATTATTAATGGTGCTCGTTATTTCTATCTTAGGGGTTGCAGTTAGCCAACAAGTGATTGCATCGAGAAAAGTTAGTAGTGCGAGTTATGATCAAAATTTAAGCTTTAATAGTGCAGAGTCAACATTAGCTACTGCACATAGTGTTATTGCGGAAAATTTTTTAGATCCACCAACCCTTTTATCATTAGCTATTGATAAGAACACGACAAGTAATTGGTGGAGAACCGATGCTAATTGGAATGCAGCTATAGCGTTAAGCTCTACTATTTCAGAAGGTAGTGTGACGCCTTCTTACTTAATTGAGAATGATGGAACCGGTGGGCTTGCTGTTGGTACCGGGGAACTTTCAAAGCGCTTTTATCGTGTCACTGTAAAAGCACAAGGCAAAGGTGACTCCGTTGCTTTTTTACAAAGCTATTATGTTACTTTGGAGTAATTTCAGGATGCTTCGTCGTAATAAAATAAAAAGCATGGGATTTACGTTAATTGAATTGTTAATCACTATCGCGATTGTTGGTCTTTTAGCTTCTGTTGCTTATCCTAGTTATAAAGGGGTGTTAGAGAAGACAAGAAGACAAGAAGCAATCAGAACGTTATTAGAAGCATCACAATTAATGGAAAGTTATTACGCAATGAACTTAAATTATAGTGGTGCTATATCGGGTGGCGTTATTACCGTATTCACAACAAGTGACGATTTTAGCAAATTATATACGTTAACTGGAACGGCAGCGACAGGCTCATCATCTTTTACATTGTCAGCAACACCAATTACCACTGGTGCACAGAGCGATGATGAATGCGGTACATTAACAATTACACATACGGGTAGTACTGGTGCTGATGCATCTGATTGCTGGTAGTGAATAAGGATATTCTTGTGAAGAACATATTATTAAATGGTTTTATATTGTCATCAAGCTGTTTAGTTTCAGTTGCTTCTGTTTATGCAGGAAGCTTGGATTTAGCAACTAAACCACTTTATACCGGTACCACAGAAGCACCAATGATGATGCTGGTAATGGGGCGAGATCATACTCTTTTTTATGAAGCTTATAATGATGCATCAGATCTTGATGGTGATGGGGTTATCGATACTAAGTTTAAGCCTGATTATACTTATGAAGGTTATTTTGACTCATCACTTTGTTATGAACAAGAAAGTGATGTTTTTGTTCCCAAGCGTACGGCATCTACGTGTACAACGAGTAATGAGTGGAGTGGTAACTTTCTTAATTATCTCACCATGACGCGTATGGATGTTTTACGCAAAGTACTTTATGGCGGAACACGAAGTACTGACACTGAAGATACAACGATATTAGAACGAGTCTTTATTCCCCAAGATGCGCACAGTTGGGGTAAAGCCTATGAATCAGTAGCCATTGATGGATACGATATTGCTGATTATACGCCTTACTCTATACCTAATTCAGGCAAACAGCATTTTTTCGGTACGGTAACTTACACTGGGTTCGGTGAAGCTCCCATTTTAAGAGTTCGAAAAAACGCGAGTGGTGATATTTGGGACTGGGCTTCTACCGAAAAACCCGTTCTTGCTGCGACAGGAACGGATTATGTTGTAAGGGTTGAAGTTTGTGCTGATGGTTTTACCAATGCAGATAACTGTGATTTATACCCAAGTGGGCATTATAAACCAACAGGGTTATTGCATGATTACGGTAAAAATGACCAAATGCTATTTGGTTTATTAACTGGCAGTTACAATAAAAACTTGTCTGGTGGTGTATTAAGAAAAGCAATTGGGGCATTTTCTGAAGAGGTAAATGATGAAAAAGGAACGTTTACCTCTTCAGATGACGGCATTGTTTCAACTATTGATAAACTTCGTATACATGGTTTTAGATATCTCCAAGGAAGCACTAAAAAATATGATTATAACACTAATTGTGGCTGGGTGGTTGATGGTCCGATTTCCGATGGTGAGTGTGCTTCATGGGGGAAGCCTACGGGGGAAATGTTATATGAAACTATGCGTTATTTTTCAGGTGTTAGTTCACCAAGTGCTAGCTATGAAACATCTGGTGGCTATGATGATGAAATTGGTTTAACCGCACCTGATTGGGATGACCCATATGATGGTCGTGGAACATGTGCAAACCCTAACGTGTTGCTAATCAGTGATATAAACCCTTCTTATGATACGGATCAGTTACCTGGCGCTTATAGTGAATTTATCAGCAGTACCAATAATGATGAAAGTTATCAAGGTACAACTTTACCTAACTTTAGCGTTAGTACTTTACTTTCACTTATATCAACTGCAGAAGGTAAAACGTCAGGTGAATTCTTCATTGGACAATCGGGAACCGAAAGCGATGGTGCACCAACAGTAAAAAGTATTTCTGGGCTTGGTTATGTTCGAGGCCTAACTCCTGCAGAACCAACAAAAAAAGGTGGTTATAGTTCTGCTGCCGTTGCCTATTACGGTCATAACAATGATATACACTTGAGCAAAGATGAAGATCAAAATGTCACGACCATGGTGGTTGCCTTAGCTTCTACTTTACCGGAAATTGAAGTGACAGTGGGTGATGATATTATTAAAATTGTTCCATTTGCGAAATCAGTTGGATGGAATGGAAAAATAGATCCTAGTGAAGGGGAGTTCCAGCCTACCAATACAATCGTTGATTGGTATATTGAATCTATTACAGATACTAGCGGCGTTTTTCGTATTAACTATGAAGATGTTGAGCAAGGTGCCGATCATGATATGGATATGATCGTAAAATATAGCTATCAGGTTGTCGATAATTTATGTTCATCATACGATGAAAATCAGGATTGTAGCGAAGAAAAGCAAGGTTTAGAAGTAACCCTTGTTTCAAGTAATAACGGTGGTAGCTTGGATCAGCATGCGGGCTATATAATTTCAGGAACTACCAATGATGGTATGTATTTAGAAGTAAAAGATGAAAATGGTAAAGAGGTTGATTATTACTTAGATACGCCAGATAGTGATGATTATAGAAGTAGAAAAGAAATTGATAGTGAAATTGATAGTGATAGCGAAACAAAATATTTAACATTGACTGCTACGCGTAACTTCTTCCCAAGTGCTACTAAAGCAGCAGATTTTTTACCGTCACCACTTTGGTATGCCGCTAAGTGGGGCGGGTTTGTTGATTCAGATGACAGTGGAACTCCTAACTTAGAAAGTGAGTGGGATAGTAGTGGTGCCGATGATGGTGGAGCAGATGGTGATCCTGATAATTATTTCCCTGTAACCAATGCTGGCGAGCTAAAAGACCAAATTGCAGCTGCATTTGACTTAGCTTATGATGGTCTGTTGACCGGATCATCTCCTGTTTACTCTTCTAACTTATTAACGACCGGTACACTGGCTTATAAATCCTCATTTGAAGAGGAAACTTGGAATGGAGATATTACAGCTTATACGGTTAACTCTGATGGTGAGTATTCATCGACAGAGTCTTGGAGTGCAGCAACACAATTAAATGCAATGGATCCTGATGACCGTACTATTTTTACTCGCAATACTGACGGTAGTGTGTTTGAGTTTACTGAGCTAGGAAACAATAGTTCTTTAGTCGGGTTTGTATTATCTTCAGTGAATTCTTTATTAGATATATTATCGACTTCCTTGTCAGAGAGTCAGTTAACAGGTTTATTAGGAAGCACGAACGGCTCTTACACAGAAAAAGCAGCTTATATACAAAATGCAGTAAGTTATATTCGTGGTGAACGTGATAATGAATCTGCGACGGTTGGCAGTGGCTTCAGAGAGCGATCTAGTCTTTTAGGCGATATTATTAACTCAACTCCTTATTACGTTTCTATATCTAAAGGACATACGGTAGGAAGAGAGGTCGTTGCATTTGCTGCTAACGATGGCATGGTGCATATCGTTGATGCAGATGATGGTACAGAGATTCTCGCTTATATTCCTAGTGGTGTTTATAGTGCATTGGGTAAACTAGTTGATAGTGCTTATATCCATGAATATTCAGCTGATGGTGGTTTAGCCGCTTACTCTGACGAAAATGATCCCACTGATATTAACCTTGCTGGGACCTCTACTGAAGTAGCAAGAACAACATTAGTTGGGCGTTTAGGGTTAGGTGTTAAAGGGCTTTATGGTATCGATGTATCTGATTTAGCGACTCCAACAGCAGAAATGATGAGATGGGAAATTACGCCAGAGACAACCGGTTTCGAAGGTATTGGCTACAGTACTGTAGCCCCGACAATCGTCACATTAAAAAACGGTGAAGCAAGTGTGGTTTTTGCAAATGGTTATAACTCAACAGATAATGATGGTGCAATTTATATTGCAGACTTAACTGACGGTAGTTTAACCAAAAAATTAAGTGTTGGTACTCAAGTTGACCCGACTGGTTTAAATAGACCTAACGCGATGGCTCAACCCTTACTCGTTGATAATAACAGTGATGGTATTGCTGATTATATCTATGCTGGTGATCTTTTTGGTAATATGTGGGTATTTGATATTTCTAGTGATGATACTGATGACTGGGAAATTAAAAAAACCAATGGAGCCCCATTATTTACTGCTATCAGCCCAACGTCAGAGAACGGTGTTTACATGTCTCAACCGATTACAACAAGACCTTCTGTGGTGCGTCATCCCGATGGTGTTGGTGTATTAGTCGCATTTGGTACTGGTAAATATATAGAGTCAGATGATATCTCTACGACAGACCAGGCTACACAGAGTTTTTATGTGGTCGAAGACAATTTAGGTTCTTTAGTTGTTACTGCTGCACGTAGTTCATCTGGATTTAGTAACCTACAAAAACAATCGATTACCAAAGAAAGTAGCACCGGCCGTTTATTATCAAGTAATTCACTTGATTGGAATCAGATTAGCGGTTTCTATATTGATTTAATCAATACTGAAGACGGTAATACAGATAACTATGGGGAGAAACAAGTTGTAGGTAGTACTATTTTAGGGACTAAAGTTAGCTTTGTTACTTTAATACCTGGAACGGATCCTTGTGTTGCAGGTGGCACAGGTTGGTATATGGAGTTGAATTTATATACTGGGCAAACTTGGGATACTGGAACAGAAGTAGAGGATGACCCATCAACTACAGAGGATGAGTCTGAAGAGATACCTACCGATAGTTCTAATCAGTTTGTTGATGGGGTTGTAACAGGAATATCATCACTAGCTTCTGTAACGACAAGTACTGAAACAATTACTAATGCTGATGGTACAACAGAAGAGATTACTGTATTTGAGAGTGCCCTTGGTTTAACTTGTATTACGCTAAGTACTAATCAGCAGACCTGTTACGATGATGATCTTAATATAACGGGCCCACAAAGCTGGAGAAACTTATATTAATTAATATAAGTTTCTGAAAAGGCAGTATCGATTAATGTAATAAATTGATTGATACTGCTTTTTTGTTTATTGAGTGCTTATCTAAGTCATCGTATTAATCACAGTCTATAAGCGCTCTACTTGGTTATATATAGTAAAAAGACAGTAATTTAAGCCTCAAGTTGTCACCAACTTCATTATTCATTTCGTCATGAAAACAACAATATATTGTAAGTAATACCTTGTCATCAATAGCTTTTCTCTACATTTAAAATTGACTGAAAATGAACAGGCTTTGATGATGCGATCAGTAATATTACCTATTTTTATTAAAGCTCGTAATACAGCTGTCTATTATTTTACGTCTCTTTTTGTGCTAACCACATACAGTCCAATGATGACCAATACAAAAAACATCACATGTAACCAAAATTTCGCACCAAGCTCTGTATTAATTGACGCTAAAGAACTTATATCAGGGAATGTTTGTGTAGTGACTAATTTCACAACCCATTCGTTCGCTGGAGTCGCAATTAAAGTCGTTACCCAGCCCAGTACGAACACTTGTATTGTGCTAACGGCTATTGTTGAGTTAATGCTAAAAATAAACGCGGAGAGTATTGCGTAGGCTGTAGAAACGCTAACATGTACAAACCACGATAATATCAGCGCGACTGTTTCATTGTATCCACCCAAGTTTACATAAGCGGCTGCATGTCTTGAGGTTAATGTCGATAATCCAAAGAATGGTTGAATTAGGATAAATACGATACTTGCGACTATGCCAATAAATATTGCTTTGATAAAAATATTTTTGTTCATGTTTAAATCCAAATAATGTTAATGATGAGTTCGTATAAATGATGATTAATGTGTTTAAGTGTTTTTTATTGCTTATTGCTTATTGCTTATTGCTTTTAGTTATTTCATCGTTATATCAGCATACCGATAACAGGTCTTTATTTTAGATAAACTTTTGCATTAGAAGGCTTATCTACAATTATTTTACAGTACCCTCCAATCTATTGGCGTAATACAACCTTACTATCATTGTGTAATTGAGATCTCTCATTTATTTTTCATATCTGTATTCTTTAATGGTTTGTTGGCTGTTATGCACTTATTATCTGAATCCAAGTTAGATAAAAATGAATTATTCACCTTTCTTGATCAACATCGCTATCTGTCAGTGACATATACGACAAACTTTTAATTATAATGATTGATACAATGAAGTAGGTTAAATTCGGGATAAAAGTTTGTTTTTTATTGATTTACTAATAGTGTAATATTAGAAACCATATTCAGCCTGAAGGTAATGGCACAGAGTGATTTATTGAGATCTGTTCAGGATTTATATCATTTTACTTTGAAATCAACATTAAGAGTTTATTATGAAAAAAATAGAAGCAATCATTAAACCATTTAAAATGGACGATGTACGTGAAGCACTTGCAGATATTGATATCACAGGTATGACAGTATCAGAAGTAAAAGGCTTTGGTCGTCAAAAAGGACATACTGAGTTATACCGTGGTGCAGAGTACATGGTTGATTTCCTACCAAAGGTGAAAATTGAGTTAGTGGTAAAGAAAGAATATGTAGATCGTTGTATTGAAGCTATTATGAAAACAGCACAAACAGGTAAAATCGGCGATGGTAAAATCTTTGTTACGTCTGTTGAACGAGTTATTCGTATTCGTACAGGTGAGGAAGACGGCGAAGCTGTTTAATCTTTTATAGATTGGTTATTCTGTATAAATAAACAATAAAAAAGGAGAACTCAGTTCTCCTTTTTTATTGTTTAATGGTTATTGTTTTACCGTTAATTTACTATCGTAAAGTGATAATAACTATCAGAATAGTTTAATTACCAATTAAACAGACTAAACGATTCATTTCTTCTAACCACTCTGCTGTCAGGGTAATTTAATTTTAATACTGATAATGCATTTTTCTTGGGCTCTTCTAAACCGAGTTCATCGTAACCTTGAATCATTATTTCTAATGCATCTTTTACTGATCGAGTATCAGGATAGTTATTTAATATTATTTTACTGCGATTGATAGCTGCTATGTAA
The DNA here is from genome assembly GCF_947489755.1 of uncultured Psychromonas sp. Lineage (GTDB taxonomy): Bacteria > Pseudomonadota > Gammaproteobacteria > Enterobacterales > Psychromonadaceae > Psychromonas. The sequence continues at coordinate 18,405 of NZ_CANLFB010000034.1, read as the reverse complement.
GCTTCTCGTTTAATATACCATTCTGCAACGGCTACTTCATAACGAGCAACGCGATCTTTAATGTAGACCATGCGTTGTTGTGCATCTTTAGCAAACTCACTTTTTGGGTAATATTTTAAAACGTGGTTGAAGTCTTGAAAGGCTCTTCGAGAATAACTTTGATCGCGATTGAATCGATCAACACCAAATAAGTTTTGGAAAAATTGATCATCAACGGTTAAGTTAGTTAAACCACGCATATAATAAACATAATCTAAGTCTTTATGTGTAGGGTTTAAACGAATAAACTTATCAATATTGGCTAACGCTAACGCCATTTCATTACGTTTATAGTAAGTATAAATTAAGTCTAATTGTACTTGATCTGAATGAGGTCCAAATGGGTAACGGCTATCTAATGCTTCAAGAATTTCTGAGGCTTTTTCAAAATTAGCGGACTCTAATGCTAATGATGCATCTTGATATAATCCAACGGGAGGCTTATCTGCCACCTTTGGTTTACTATTTTTTTTAGATGAACAGCCACTAATGACAATGGCGATGAAAAAACTGGTCGTTATTAGTCTAAGGATCTTATTCATAAGTGTTATAATGTCGGCCAATATTAAAAAGTACAGTATCGACTATCGTCGAAAGAAATAAAAGTAAAAAAAGATAAAATGTGACAAGATAATACTGTCAGACTAAATACTTTTTAGAAATCAATTACAATAGCACAAAATACAAAGAAGAGAGCACTATGAGCCAAGCAATAAACCTAACTGCAGAAGTTACAGATGAACAGTTAGGATTTCGATTAGACCAAGCGGTTGCCGCATTGTTCCCTGATTATTCTCGTTCACGTATAAAAGAATGGATTTTAGCGGGCCTGGTACAAATTGATGGCACAGTTTCTTTAACGCCGCGTGAAAAAGTATTTACTGGTCAAATGTTAGAAGTCAACGCGGTATTAAAAGATGAAGTAACTTTTGTTGCACAAAAAATTGAAATTAATATCGTTTATGAAGATGATGATATTTTAGTGATCAATAAGCCTGCTGGGTTAGTTGTTCACCCAGGAGCTGGTAACGCTAATGGCACATTATTAAATGCCTTGTTATACCATTATCCAAGTATTGCAGAAGTGCCGCGCGCAGGTATCGTACATCGATTAGATAAAGAAACATCTGGTTTAATGGTGGTTGCTAAAACAGTTCCTGCACAAACTCATTTAGTGACCAGCTTACAAGCTCGCCAAATGACACGAGAATACGATGCTATTGCGTCAGGTTGTTTTACTGCTGGTGGTAAAGTGGACGCGCCTATTGGTCGTGATAAAGTACATCGTACTAAAATGGCAGTGAACCCTACTTCAGGTAAAGATGCGATAACACATTATCGCATTGCTGAAAAATACCGAGCGCATACTCGTTTACGCTTACGTTTAGAAACGGGTCGTACTCACCAAATCCGCGTACACATGATGTCTATTGGACATGTATTAGCTGGTGACCCTGTATACGGTGGTCGTCCTCGTCCACCAAAAGGTGCTTCAGCTGAGTTAAGTGAAGTCTTACGTGGTTTTAGACGCCAAGCACTACATGCAACTATGTTACGTTTAGATCACCCAATCACAGGTGAAGAAATGGAATGGCATGCTGAACCACCAGAAGATTTTAAAATCTTAGCGGCAGCATTACGTGCTGATACTATTTCGCATGAAAATGAACTCGATTTATAGTCTGCTAATATGCAATTAATTAAACCTAATTGGGCAGCACCTGCCCATGTTCATGCTTATTCAACGACACGCTTAGGCGGTGTTAGTGAAGGTGAGTTTGAAGGGTTAAATTTAGGGACACATGTTAATGATAATCCTCAACATGTGTTTCAAAACCGCTTGTTATTATCCACTCAATTTAATGATGCGCCTGATTTTTGCTGGTTAACTCAGACTCATAGCCATGAGTTAATTAAGTTATCTGAATCTACTTCTCAAAATTTAGCTGCAGATGCGAGTTGGATTGATACAAACCAACGAACTTGTGTGGTGATGACAGCAGATTGTTTACCTGTATTAGTTACCGATAAACAAGGACGTTTTGTGGTTGCGATTCACGCTGGTTGGCGTGGTTTGTGTGACGGGATTATTGAAAAAAGTATTCACAAAATCTGCGATGAATTAACGATTAAAAGCGAACAATTATTAGTGTGGTTAGGCCCCTGTATTGGCCCTACTGCATTTGAAGTCGGTGACGAAGTGCGTGAAGAATTTATGGCTCATGATCTGAGAGCAAGTGATGCTTTTGTTGCTACTAATGGAAAGTGGTTAGCAAATTTACATTTATTAGCCAAACTAAGGTTAGCAGACTTTAAAGGGGTGACGATTACCGAAAATGAGTCATGTACTTTTAACGATCCCTCATTATTTTATTCTTACCGCAGAGATGGACAAACGGGACGTTTAGCCACTTTTATTTGGTTAGATTAACGTTTTATTGTTGTCAGCCCCCGTGTCAGTCTGTTGTGATTTGATGATGTTTTTGAGGTTATTAACTAAAAAAGTTAATAACCTTTGCTACAACGCTTTAAATTTTTTCTATTAAGCCTACTATTACCGACGATACTTTTACTGTCTTTTTATGATCTATTATTTTAAATGTTAATCGTCATTTTTGTTCGAAATTTATTCAATATATTCTACTAATGACCTTGATATCTATTCCTAAAACCCCATCTCTATTAGTGTAATCATTTCGGGAGAAATTCGTATGCGTTTAGATAAATTAACTAGTAAATTTCAATTAGCGTTGGCTGATGCACAATCTATTGCATTAGGTCGAGATCATCAATATATCGAAGCGACACATGTATTGCTGGCCATGCTTAATCAAGATGGTGGCGCGATGCGTGGCATCTTGTCTGATCTTGAAATTAATATAAATCTACTGCGTTCGCAGCTATCAACTATGTTAGATAGGCTGCCAAAAGTATCTGGTATCGGTGGTGAAATTCAAGTTTCTAGCCAGCTCGGTAATACTTTTAATCTTTGTGATAAATTCGCTCAAAAAGCCAAAGATAAATTCATTTCTTCAGAGATATTTTTAGTGGCGGTTTGTGAAGATAAAGGTGAATTAGGACAGGCTCTTAATAAGCTTGGATTAACTAAAGCTAAAGTGGAAAGCTCTCTTAAGAAAATTCGCCAAGGACAAACGGTTACCGATCCAAACGGCGATGGTCCTGAGCAAGCATTAGACAAATATACTATCGATCTTACTGAGCGTGCAGCAGCAGGTAAGCTTGATCCTGTTATTGGTCGAGATGACGAAGTGCGTCGTATTGTGCAAGTGTTACAACGTCGTACTAAAAACAACCCTGTCATTATTGGCGAGCCTGGTGTGGGTAAAACGGCAATTGTTGAGGGGTTAGCACAACGTATTATTAATGGTGAAGTACCAGAAGGCTTAAAAGGTAAACGTGTTTTATCTTTAGATATGGGGTCGTTAATTGCTGGTGCTAAATACAGAGGTGAATTCGAAGAGCGTTTGAAAGCTGTTTTGGCTGAACTTAATAAAGAAGAAGGGCAAGTCATACTGTTTATTGATGAGCTCCATACCATGGTTGGCGCTGGTAAAGGCGATGGCGCAATGGATGCGAGTAATATGCTCAAACCAGCTCTTGCGCGTGGTGAGTTGCATTGCGTTGGTGCTACTACCTTAGATGAATACCGCCAATATATTGAAAAAGATGCCGCATTAGAGCGTCGTTTTCAAAAAGTAATTGTAGATGAGCCGACAGTTGAAGACACTATTGCGATATTACGTGGTTTGAAAGAGCGTTATGAATTACATCATAAAGTGCAAATAACAGACCCTGCGATTGTTGCTGCGGCAACGTTATCACATCGTTATATTTCAGACCGTCAGTTACCTGATAAAGCCATTGACTTAATTGACGAGGCTGCATCAAGTATCCGTTTACAAATAGACTCTAAACCTGAAAGCCTAGATAAATTGGGTCGTAAAATCATTCAATTAACTGTAGAGCAAAAGTCGTTACAAAACTCTTCAGATGAAGCAAGTATCAAACGTTTAAGTGATTTAGAGCAAACATTAAAATCGAAAGGCACTGAATATAAAGAATTAGATGAAATTTGGAAAACTGAAAAAGCGGCGCTCACTGGCACACAAAATATTAAACAAGCGTTAGAACAGGCGCGTTTAGATCTAGAAGTGGCGAGTCGTGCATCTGATTTAACACGTATGTCAGAATTGCAATATGGCCGCATTCCAGATTTAGAAAAACAGTTAGATCTCGCTTCTCAAGCTGAAATGCAAGAGATGACATTGTTAAAACATTCAGTGACAGAAAATGAAATAGCCGACATTCTTGCTCATTGGACTGGTATTCCTGTGTCTAAAATGCTCGAAGGAGAGCGTGATAAGTTATTGAAAATGGAAAAATATTTACATTCTCAAGTGGTTGGACAAAATGAAGCGATTGAAGCGGTATCAAATGCTATCCGCCGTAGTCGAGCTGGCTTAAGCGACCCTGACCGTCCTATTGGTTCATTTCTATTTTTAGGTCCGACGGGGGTTGGTAAAACAGAGTCTTGTAAAGCACTGGCTAATTTCCTGTTTGATAGTGTCGATAATATGGTGCGTATCGATATGTCCGAATTTATGGAAAAACATGCGGTTTCTCGTTTAGTTGGCGCACCTCCTGGATATGTTGGTTATGAAGAAGGTGGCTATTTAACGGAAGCAGTTCGTCGTAAACCTTATTCTGTTATTTTGTTAGATGAAATAGAAAAAGCACATCCTGATGTCTTTAATATTTTATTACAGGTGTTAGATGATGGACGGTTAACAGATGGGAAAGGGCGCACGGTTGATTTTCGTAATACGGTGATTATTATGACCTCTAATATAGGTTCTGAAATCATCCAAGAGGCATTTCCTCACTCTTCTTATGATGAAGTGAAAAATACATTGTTAGGTATTTTAGCAAAACAATTTAAGCCTGAATTTTTGAATCGTATTGATGAAACAGTGGTTTTCCATCCTTTAAGTGAAAAACACATTAAATCAATTGCGACGATTCAACTTCACGCATTGCAAGCTCGTCTAAAAGAAAGAGGCTACTTACTTACTTTTAACGATGCTTCAATAGAATTATTAGTGGAAGCGGGTTATGACCCTTTATATGGCGCTCGCCCATTAAAAAGGGCAGTGCAACAATTATTAGAAAATGCATTAGCACAGAAAATATTATCTGGAGAGTTAAGTCTGGGTAGCAATATTTTAGTTGATGTAGAAGACGGAAAAATTGTCTTTGTTCAATAGTGACTGATCATTGTTAGTTAATTATCAATAACTGTTAGTTAATCATCAATCATAAGGCTGCTTCTGCAGCCTTTTTTATGCTTTATTACTTATACTTTATTACTTATATTTTATTTTGGTAAGCTTTCTTAGTTAACTTCGCTATAGATACCGTTAACCACTGTTGCTGTCACTTTAAAGTTTTCGTTAAAAATACATAAATCGGCGATTTTATTAGGAGTAATACTACCTAGTTTATGATCAACCGAGATTGCTTTGGCAGGGTAAAGTGTTGCCATTCTTATCGCTTCATTTAATGGTATTCCAACAAATTTTACACATTGCTCAATAGACTCGATCATGGTTACTGCTGAGCCACCTAATGTGCCATCTTCACCGACACATTTTCCATTTTTGTAATAAACAGTGGTGCCAACAAAATCGAATTGATTGTCAAATTGAGAGGCTTTAGCACCAGCGGGGGCCGTTGCATCCGTCACTAATATTAATTTATCACCCATGATTTTTTTAGACAGGCGTACATTGACATAATCGACATGAAAACCATCGACAATAATACCTGCGTATAGATTATTATCGTAAACTGCCCCGACAATACCAGGCTCTCTACCTGTGATTGAAGACATTGCATTAAATAAGTGAGTCGCTGATGAAACACCGTATCTAATGGCTGTTGTTGCTTGTTGATAAGTGCCGTTACTGTGTCCGATGGAAACCACGATGCCAGCAGCACTTAATTGTTGGATGACACTATTCGGTGTTTTTTCTGGCGCGATGGTAATCTGACAAACAATATCTGCATTAGCGCAGATCAAATCAATGACATCGTTATTTGGTTCCCGTATGAATTCTGCTCGATGAATGCCTTTTTTTTCTTTATTAATGAAAGGACCTTCAAGATGTAAGCCTAATACTTCATTTTTATGAGTGTCCATATAACCACGCACAACATTTAAGGCTAGCTTCATTCTTACATCGCTGTCAGTGATAAAGGTCGGTAAAAAGCTAGTGGTGCCTGAACGCAAATTAGCCGCTTGCATAATCGAGAGTGTTTGTTGTGTTTCTGAGCCGTTAAACATCACTCCGCCACACCCGTTAAGTTGTAAATCAATAAAGCCGGGTGATAAATTTTGACCTCGCAAGTCAATACAGGGAGTATCTGGATTTAATTCGGTAATGGGAATGATTGATTTGATTAATTCATTATCAATGATAACTGCATGCTCAACAAGAATCGTTTCTGTCGTGTAGATAATACAGTTGGTAAGTGCATACATTCTGGGTTATTCCTTTATATGGTGATATGAGGTTTAGCTGAAGACTCTGTGTTTTTTATAAAACGCTATTTATGTGAATTTATAAACCTTGAATATGTTCGCTTTCTAATTCTTGAAAATACTTAAGCGTTTTAACTTTAAGCTCCATAGTGGATTCAGCATCGCATACGATAATCGCCTTTTGGTGTAATTGTAATGCTGTTACCGTCCATAGATGGTTAATACATCCTTCAACTGCGGCTTGCAAGGCTAGTGCTTTATGGCGACCAGTGACAAGCGTCAATACTTCATCTGCATCTAACAGTGTTCCGACACCAATTGTTAAAGCGAGTTTGGGTACTTGGTTAACATCATTATCAAAAAAACGAGAGTTAGCCAGTCGAGTTTCATGCGTTAAGGTTTTTACACGTGTTCTAGAAGCTAGCGATGAACCTGGTTCATTAAAGGCTATATGTCCATCACTTCCTACACCGCCCATGAATAAATGAATATGTCCGTAGCTTTTTATCTTATTTTCATAACGTTCGCATTCGGCTGATAGATCGTCGGCTAATCCATTTAACAGATTAATATTGTTTGCTTGAATATCAATATGATTAAAGAAGTTATGATGCATAAAGCTGTGATAGCTTTCTGGATGTAAAGGGTCAATACCAACATATTCGTCCATATTAAAGGTAACAACATGCTTAAAACTTACTTTACCAGCTTGATAATGCTTAATTAATGCTTGATAAGTAGCTAATGGAGAGCTTCCTGTAGGCAACCCTAAAATAAAAGGATGAGCTTCTGTTGGAGAGAATTGATTAATGCTATCAATAATATATTGGGCAGCCCATCGACCAACATCAGATGCACATTTAAGTGGAATTAAACGCATTGTTCCTCCAAGTATTCATAATAAAACTTAATTAACATGGTAAGTTAAGTTGTTTGTTATTACTAGAAAGGGATATATTACTTGCTGATTTTAAAGTGATCTAAGTCACGCAATGTGTGGTTGAACTTTGCGCGTTTTCATAAACCATTTACAGTCAAAGTATAAGCCAATTATGAACATCGTCACTTTGACGTTTGTTTTTATTATAAAGGTTTAATGGAATATTTCGAATGCGAATTAAGAGTCGCATGTTAAAGGAGAGCTGGTATGAATATTTTAGGCTATATGCAGAAAGTGGGTAGAGCATTAATGGTGCCTGTCGCCGTTTTGCCTGCTGCTGCTATTTTAATGGGTATTGGTTACTGGATAGATCCTAATGGTTGGGGAGGTGACTCTCAACTCGCTGCTTTTTTAATTAAAGCGGGTGCGGCTGTCATTGACAACATGGCGCTGTTATTTGCAGTAGGTGTTGCTTACGGGATGTCTAAAGATAAAGACGGTGCGGCTGCACTATCTGGTTTAGTGGGGTGGTTAGTGGTGACTACTTTATTATCTCCTGGTGCTGTAGAGCAAATCACTGGTGTCGCAGCAGATGCATCTTTTGGTAAAATTGAAAATCAATTCGTTGGAATTATTGTCGGTATTATTTCTGCTGAATTATATAACAAATTCTCAGACGTTGAATTGCATAATACATTAGCGTTCTTTTCTGGCCGTCGTTTAGTGCCTATTGTGGTGTCTATTGTCATGATTGCGGTGTCATTTATTTTGATGGCAGTGTGGCCAATTATTTTCTCTGGTTTACAACACTTTGGTGAAACAATCGCAGGCTTAGGTGACATTGGTGCTGGGGTTTATGCGTTCTTTAATCGCTTGTTAATTCCAGTGGGCCTTCACCATGCATTAAATTCTGTTTTTTGGTTTGATGTAGCAGGTATTAATGATATCCCTAACTTTTTAGCGGGTCAGGATACGATTACTAAATTTGCCGCCGAAGGTAAAACGGCGATCGGCACTGTTGGTATGTATCAAGCTGGTTTCTTTCCGATCATGATGTTTGGTTTGCCTGGGGCTGCGTTAGCTATTTACACAACCGCAAAATCTGAGAATAAACAAAAAGTCGCTTCAATTATGCTAGCCGCTTCTTTAGCTTCGTTCTTTACGGGGGTGACAGAGCCTTTAGAATTCTCATTTATGTTTGTTGCGCCATTATTGTATGTTGTACATGCTATTTTGACCGGTGTTTCAGTGTTTATTGCCGCTAATATGGAATGGATTGCTGGCTTTGGGTTCTCTGCTGGTTTAGTTGACATGGTGCTTTCTTCGCAAAATCCATTAGCCAAACAATGGTATATGTTGCTAGCGCAAGGTGTTGCTTTCTTTGCAATCTATTACTTTGTTTTCTTAGCTTTAATTAAAGGCCTTAATCTTAAAACGCCTGGACGTGAAGATAGCGAAGATGATGCAATCAATGTTGTTACTGAGAGTAGTGACGATAGCGATAGTTTAGCCAATGCTTATGTTGTGGCATTAGGTGGCATACAAAATATTGAAGTCATTGATGCTTGTATTACTCGTTTACGTCTGACGCTAAAAGACCGCAGTATTATTAAAGAATCTGATCTTAAAGGCTTAGGGGCAATGGGGGTTGTTAAATTAGGGGAAAATAATCTTCAAGTTATCATTGGACCACAAGCTGAAAGTATTGCAAATAGAATGAAACTAGCTGAGTAATAGTTAATTTTTTTATTTTATAAGGCACTCATTGAGTGCCTTTTTTGTTTCTTGAATTCAATAAGCATTGCTAATCTCAATTTAATTCATTTTTTACCTTAAATTTCATCATTGGGTATGATTTTTAAGGTGTAATTTAAGACTAGCTACTGTTTATTTTACTGAGCTTATAACAAACGGGCGGTTATTTTTAATAGCAAAATAGGGTTGCTATTTAATCTAATTAATATAATTCGCATATATCCTTACTATACCTTGCATTTGCTATTATTTCACTTGAGCTTAGCGCTAGAATATACGATGATTGCCCCTTTATGAATCATGTATCTTAGAGGTTACAATGTCTGAACTGGAAACACGCCCAAGTAATTTTATTCGCACTATTATTGAAAACGATCTTGAGAGTGGAAAACACCAGACAATCCATACACGCTTTCCACCTGAGCCGAATGGTTATTTACATATTGGTCATGCTAAATCTATCTGCTTAAACTTTGGTTTAGCACGTGATTACCCAAATGCTGCCTGTAACCTACGTTTTGATGATACAAACCCGGTTAAAGAAGATGCTGACTATGTTGCTGCGATTGAAAAAGATGTAACGTGGTTAGGTTTTGAGTGGCAAGGTGATGTCCGTTATTCATCGAACTACTTTGAACAGCTTTTTGATTATGCTGTTGAGCTTATTGAGAATAATAAAGCGTATGTCTGTGAGTTAAATGCAGAACAAACTCGTGAATACCGTGGTACGTTAACGTCGGCAGGTAAAGACAGCCCATTCCGTGACCGTTCAATTGCAGAAAACTTAGATCTATTTAATCGTATGCGAGCAGGTGAGTTTGAAGAAGGTTCGATGATGCTACGTGCTAAAATCGACATGGCCTCGCCTAACATGAAAATGCGTGATCCGGTTCTTTACCGTATTCGCTTTGCACATCATCACCAAACGGGTGATAAATGGTGCATTTACCCAATGTACGATTTTACACACTGTATTTCGGATGCGATTGAAGGCATTACACACAGCCTATGTACATTAGAGTTTGAAGATCATCGTCCATTATATGATTGGGTTTTAGCGAATATCAGCATTGAGTGTAAACCACGTCAAATTGAGTTTTCTCGTTTAAATTTACAATACACATTAACGTCTAAGCGTAAGCTAAATGCATTAATTGAAGAAAATATTGTAACAGGTTGGAATGACCCTCGTATGCCGACTATTTCAGGTATGCGTCGTCGTGGTTATCCTGCTGCTTCACTACGTGAATTTTCAAAACGTATTGGTGTAACAAAACAAGAAAATACGGTTGAGTTTGCTTCATTAGAAGCTTGTGTTCGTGAAGACTTAGAAGCTAACGGCGCACGTGCGATGGCAGTACTTGATCCAATCAAAGTAACTATTACAAACTATGAAGAAGGCAAGTTAGAGCAATTAAATGCACCTGCTCATCCTAAAGATGAAAGCATGGGCACACGAATTGTTCCGTTTTCTCGTGAGTTATATATTGATGCTGCTGATTTCCGTGAAGAAGCAAATAAAAAGTATAAGCGTTTAGTACTTGGTAAAGAAGTACGTTTACGTAATGCTTACATGATCAAAGCGGAAGAGGTGATTAAGGATGATGCAGGGAACATTACTGAAATCCTTTGTTCATATGATCCGACAACATTGGGTAAAAATCCTGAAGATGGTCGTAAGCCAAAAGGGGTTATTCATTGGGTAAGTGCGGCATCAAACCATCCTGCAGAATTCCGTATTTATGATCGTTTATTTACGGTAGAGAACCCTGCTGCAGTTGAAGATATTCATACTGTTATTTACCCTGATTCATTAGTGATTAAACAAGGTTTTGTAGAAAATAGTTTAATCGATGCTAAAGCTGAAGTGGCGTATCAATTTGAGCGAGAAGGTTACTTCTGTGCAGATAGTAAAGATTCAAGCACATCTAAGTTAGTCTTTAATCGTACTGTTGCATTACGTGACTCTTGGGCTGGTTAATTTAAACTAATCTTAATTCTGAAAAAGGTTTACTGAAAAGTAAGCCTTTTTTTATGCCTCTCAATTAATAGGCTTATCAATTAATTTTTTGCTGGTGGCTAAGTTCATGCGGCTGGTGGTTAGGGTTATACAAATAAGCAGTTACTGGTATCTTTTTTATTCTCTCTTGATGCGCTGCTGTATCAAATGGACTTTTTAAAAGCCAAACTATCAGTGACTTTCAAGTAATTGAGCTAATGTTATAGTCTCTAACCCTCCCATTTTATTTAATTGAGCCAACAGTAATTCCGCACAAGCTAATGCATCTGTTAATGCGTTATGTGCATTATAAATAGGTAAGTTATAGCGTTCTCGACAGGCGTTCAAGCGTAAGCTACCTGTATTTAAAACCTGATGTTTACGAAATTGTCTTTTTTTATCGATAAGTAATGTATCGATGGCGAATAAAGGAAATGATTTATTACCTGTCTTGCGTAATGATTGCTGTAAAAATTGTAAATCTAACTGCGCATGATGTGCAACTAATACTTTGTGTTGGCATTGTGCAAAGAGCCAGTCTAATGCCTCTTGTTGTGTTAAAGCATTGTTTAAGTCTTTATCTAATACGCCATGAATAACAGCGCTTTGACCAACACTGCCTTGAATTTTTATAAACTTATGTTGTGCAAATTTAGGTTGTATTTGACCATTGATGATAGGAATAATACCTATGCTGACCATTTGATCTTTTTTAGGATTTAATCCTGTCATTTCAATATCTAATGCGAGTAAATCAGTTTTTGAAATAGGTTGATTAAAGTTCGTTAACAGGTATTGATAATGGGTTTGTAAGTGTTCAGGCCTCCCTAACTTATTATTGTTAATAAGTCGTTTTAATTTGTTATGTAACCACCATTGTTGCAACATTAAAATTGTCTTAAAAATTTGTGTTTAACGGTACCTTGCGCTTCATGAATGACTTTAAAGGCATCTTTTAATTGGTGTCTGACTAATGATGAAAGGCTATCAGGCAAAATATAATTAGAGACGGGTTGCGTGTTATTAAATTGCTGTCCTTGATTCGTAAGACGTTTATGAGCAATAAACTCCCAAGCGTCCAGTAAGTTCATGGCAATATCCTTATCAATGGCTGACAACGCAATTAATGCTTCAATACGCTTGATTGTATTCACTTCTTCTATTCCTACAGATAAAGCATAGATCCTGACAATATCATTAATGAGTGCATTACCTTTATGTTTTAAATCGATTCCTTTTACTTCACTACCATCTCGTTCCAGTACAAAACTACGGAAGAAACCAAGTGGAGGGGTTGATTGCAATGCATTTTGGCTAAGCGCAGCAATGAATATATCGTTGTTTTTTGTATTCTTTAATACAGTGGTTTGTAATTGCTTAAATAAACTGAGATCCCCAAATACAGGTCTCATATCAAAAAAGATCGTCGCATTTAATAAAGCACTGGGATCGGGTGTTTTAATCCATTTAGAAAATGCTTGTAACCATTGTTGCAATGTTAATTGCCACTTTGGGTTTTGTGCCATGATATTACCAGGGCAAAATGGGAAGCCACATTCATTCAGGGCACTACAAACATATTCTGATAATTGTTTGAAATAGTCTTTTTCTATTTTAGTCGCTTCTCTTTCTAGTATTAGTGCATTGTCTTGATCGGATCCTGCCATTTGATCTTGGCGACCTTGAGAACCAAAAGCGAGCCAACAGAATGTCATTGGTGCTGGTCCTAACTGTTCTTGCCTTAATGCGATTAAACGACGTGTTAATGAATCTGTTACAGAGGTGAGTACTCGACCTATCTCCATTGCTTTAGCATCACTGCTAATCAGGTTAAATAATAGGTCGGGTATTTTTTGGCTGACTTGAATCAATGACTCTAAATTATTTTGACGATCTATTTGGCCAATTAACAATAAAGGTTGAGAGCTTTGACTGCGGATTAAGTCAGTACTGGTAATGATGGCAATGGGTTTATTATCTTTTACGACCGGTAAATGATGAATATTATTTTCACTCATTGTTAACATGGCTTCAAAAATCAACGCTTCAGGCTTAATTGTTGTAGGGTGTTCAGTCATTGCTTGCTCGACTAATAAGGTACCTGTTAAACCTTTTGCCAATACACGGTTACGTAAGTCTCGGTCGGTTAAAATACCGCATAGTTCTCCATCATTCACGACAATCAATGATGAAAGGCGCTTCTCTGACATTAATAATGCAGCTTGATGGATAGTTGCATCACGTGTGATAGTGGTGAGCTCTCGTGACATGATATTAGTGATACGTGCAGTACTAATATGATTATGTTTAAGTGAGCTTTGATTACGTAGGCGTTTAGCAAAAGCTTGATTAAAGAAACGATCAAAAGAATGACAATTGGCTCGTAGTTGGTCGAACATCACTGCAGGTAAATGATAAACCAAGCCATCTTCTAAAATATGGACTTGATTAACGACTTTCTCACCTGAAAGCATACCGCTAAACCCAAAGTATTGACCTTCACCAATACGGTCAATCAACTTACCTTCTTGCGTACTCACTTCAAAAGCACCACTACGGACTATATAAAGTTGTGGTTCATTATTATCTACATGTACTAACTTCTGTTCTTGACTGTAATAGGCAATGGTTAATACCTTGCAGCATTGTTTAAGTGTTTGTTCTTGCAATGAATCGAAAGGTGCTAACTTGCGCATGAAATCAAAGATTGGCTGTAATTCACTATTATCCATATTTACCTAATTATCTAATGTTGTGGTAGATAGTTAACTTATAAAAGGACTTAATAAAAAAGTATTTTATGAAACTGTACCTTTTAAAAAAGGGCATGATAAAAGTCATGTTATAGATGTTTGACTGACGAATAATGGCACCATGTATAGTGTTTTGAAGGGCACTTATAAATCGCTATCTATATAAGAAAAAATAAAACAGATGAAAAAAAAGCGCCGAAGCGCTTTTAAATTTCAATTGATGTTAATGATCTTGTGCTTCACCTGCTCCTTTAGGGAAACGAATTGATTCGACCATATCAACCACGACTTGCGGTGTTGGTGCTGTCATTCTGCAGACTAGAATCGCGACTACAAAGTTAATCACCATACCTAACATACCTATGCCTTCTGGCGATACGCCAAATAACCAGTTCTCAGATACATTTGCAGCAGGATTTACAAATTTAAAGTAAACAATGTAAATAGTTGTAAATGATAAACCTGCTAGCATGCCTGCGATAGCGCCTTCTTTATTCATTTTCGTTGAGAAGATACCCATCGTAATAGCTGGGAATAAAGAGGAGGCGGCAAGGCCAAAGGCGATGGCCACGACGGCGGCTACAAAACCTGGTGGATTAATACCAAAGTAACCTGCCATGATGATACCGGCACCTGATGCCATACGTGCATACATTAACTCCTTATTATCAGAGATATTGGGCATTAAGTTCTTTTTCAATAAATCATGAGAAACAGAAGTTGAAATAACTAATAGTAGACCTGCCGATGTTGATAACGCCGCTGCCAGACCACCTGCAGCCATTAACGCAATCACCCATGCTGGTAAATTTGCCATCTCTGGTGTTGCCAATACGATAATATCACGGTCAACATTCATCTCATTTCTTTCATCATTTGAGTAGAACATTTTACCGTCGCTATTCTTATCGTCCCATTTGATTAAGCCTGTTTTTTCCCAGTTTTCAATCCATAGTGGCGCTTCGACATGTGGTACACCTTGGCTTTCTGGACCGTTGATTGACTGAATCATGTTTACACGTGAAAAAGAAGCAAGTGCAGGAATAGTGGTGTACATAATGGCTATAAACAATAGTGTCCAACCAGCAGAACTACGTGCATCTCTTACTCTTGGTACGGTAAAGAAACGAACGATTACATGTGGTAAACCGGCCGTACCAAACATTAATGCGCCTGTAATAAACAGTACATCAATCATGTCTTTAGAGCCTTCAGTATACTGAGCAAACCCTAATTCTGTAGAAAGACCATCCAATTTATCCAGTAAATAAATACTTGAACTATTGCCCGTTGCATCCAATAATTCTGCACCGAACCCTAATTGAGGGAATATATGGCCTGTCATCATGATTGAAAGAAAAACAGCAGGTACCATGAAAGCAAAAATCATCACACAGTATTGCGCTACTTGAGTATAAGTAATCCCTTTCATGCCACCTAAAACAGCATAGAAAAATACGACACACATACCAATATAAACGCCGGTATCAACTTCTACTTCAAGGAAGCGAGAGAATACAACACCTACTCCACGCATTTGACCTGCGATATAGGTAAAGCTGATGAAGATTGCACAGATAACTGCAACAGTACGTGCTGATTGAGAATAGTAACGATCACCAATAAAATCTGGCACGGTAAATTTACCAAATTTACGAAGATAAGGAACCATTAAGAGTGCAAGCAGTACATAGCCGCCGGTCCATCCCATAATGTATACGCTACCATCATAACCAACGAAAGAAACAATCCCCGCAAGTGATATAAATGAAGCCGCTGACATCCAGTCCGCTGCAGTTGCCATACCATTTAAAATGGGTGGGACACCACCGCCTGCTACATAAAACTCTTTTGTTGAACCTGCTCGTGTTTTAATTGCAATGCCGATATAAACAGCAAATGTAACCCCAACTACCAAATAGGTTAATGTTTGAACATCCATTTTTTTACTCCTTATTATTCGTCAACACCATATTTTTTGTCGAGGGTATTTGATTTTTTTACATAGACAAAAATCAATATTAAAAAGACGTAAATGGAACCTTGTTGAGCGAACCAAAATCCTAATTTAAATCCCATAAAACTGAATTCATTTAATATATCAACGAGTAATATGCCGCACCCAAATGAAACAAAAGCCCAAATAACCAATAATTTGATTACCAGTTTGAGGTTTTCGTTCCAATATCCCTTTGCTTTATCTGAATCTTCAAAGCTCACTGCCACTCTCCTTAATTTTACTAATGAGAAAGAAACTAAAGTTAATTGCGCTATTTTGTATTTTAATTGACCATCAATTAAACAAAAAATAAGCATTCACTTTTAATCACTTATTAGTTTTACTGAGAAAGTTATTTATCTTCTAAGTAAATGTGTTGTTAATACTATGTTAATTTATTTACTTTGCTACGGAGAGACAAAGAGCTAGATCATGTTTTACTGAATAAAAAGTGAGCATCTCATCACATTAGTTATCTGTAATATTATTTTTGTGAACAAAGATTGTTTTATGGATAATTTTTTATTAAGGCGATCAACACGTAATTAGCAGTTTCTATCAAATCATTTAAAGTTAACTCAAGTGACTTTTTATGCATTATTTATGACTTGAAATTCATAACTATACAATTAGTAATAGAACAATTAGGCTCTTATTAATAATAAATATAAAATAAGTTTACGTGCTAGGATTTAAGTCATAGCAATTAGTGATTAATAAAATAAAAAATCATATAACAATACTGCCAATATAGATTTTAGATGGATAAATAAGATATGGAATTTGAAACAATGTTAAATGAGTTAGCGACTAAAGATGGTTCAGATCTTTATCTTGCGACTGGCGCTCCACCTTCTGCTAAATTCCAAGGCTCACTTATGCCCTTAAGTGATGTGTGTTTTAAGCCGGGTGAAGTTGGCGAAATTGCTAATACAATAATGGATGACGAACAAAAAGAGGAATTCGCGCATACATTAGAGATGAATTTAGCTATTTCATTAGCAGGAGTCGGTCGTTTTCGTGTCAATATATTCAAACAACGAAATGATATATCGATCGTTGCACGTAACATAAAAATTGAAATTCCGAAGTTTGAAGATTTGAGACTGCCTGAAATCTTAAAAGAAGTGATCATGTCTAAAAATGGGTTAGTTTTGTTTGTTGGTGCGACAGGCTCTGGTAAATCAACATCATTGGCTGCATTAATAGATTATCGTAATACTAATTCTTCAGGCCATATTATTACTATTGAAGATCCCGTCGAGTTTGTACATCGACATAAAAAAAGTATTATTAACCAAAGAGAAGTAGGGGTTGATACGCGTAGCTTCCATGCCGCATTAAAAAATACGTTACGCCAGGCTCCTGATGTTATTTTAATTGGTGAAATACGTGATAAAGAAACAATGGAACATGCTTTAGCTTTCTCTGAAACAGGCCATTTAGTACTTTCTACGTTACATGCTAATAACGCGAATCAAGCAATAGATCGTATTATTAACTTTTTCCCTGAAGAGCGACGTTTACAATTATTAATTGATTTAGGCAATAATCTTAGATCTTTTGTCTCACAACGTTTGGTGCGAACCATTGATGGCAAAAGATGTGCTGCTATTGAA
Organism: uncultured Psychromonas sp.; assembly: GCF_947489755.1. Lineage (GTDB taxonomy): Bacteria > Pseudomonadota > Gammaproteobacteria > Enterobacterales > Psychromonadaceae > Psychromonas. Next base: position 799 of record NZ_CANLFB010000034.1, on the reverse strand, counting down.
GTGATGATGGGCACATTAACTATCCGAGATATGATCAAACGGGGTCAATTTGAGAAATTAAAAGAAATAATGGAAAAGTCTAAAGAATTAGGGATGCAGACTTTTGATGGCGCATTATTTGAATTAGTGAATGAAGGTTTAGTTACTAAAGAAGAGGCGATTAAAAACTCTGACTCGCCAACTAACTTAGCACTTAAATTTAAGTTAGATAAAGGCAATGGTAGAGAGGCGGAAGAGGATAATACAAAAGCAGTGAGTAACTTAAGCCTTGAAGAGGAACGCCCAAGTATGCCTGATATAAACGACCTCACTTTTTCATAATCTATCATTATTTATCTATCTAAAAATAAGCGCTTCGGCGCTTTTTTATTATAAAAAATTTAATAAAAAACCGATGAAATACTTACTAGCAATTTATAATCGATTTTAGACTTATTCAATTAAGTAAATAAGTGCTGATCGTTATTTTAAAATATAGAGAATATAGAGAATATAGAAATGTAATAGTTAGATGATAATTTTAAGAGCAATTTATTAGGAGATTAAAAAATTTAGATAGGATGAAAATAACTTTATACACTGTTGGCGGAGTGGACGGGACTCGAACCCGCGACCCCCGGCGTGACAGGCCGGTATTCTAACCAACTGAACTACCACTCCTCCGAGTGTATAACAGTTTTAACACTTTATTTTATATCGTAGTGATAACGATTTAACACACTGTTGGCGGAGTGGACGGGACTCGAACCCGCGACCCCCGGCGTGACAGGCCGGTATTCTAACCAACTGAACTACCACT
>NZ_CANLFB010000033.1 GCF_947489755.1 uncultured Psychromonas sp. | reverse complement strand
CCATGACCTTTTGAGTCATAGGATTTTGATCTTCTTCAGCTAAAAATCAACTAATTTTCTTAACTGATCGGCATTAACCTATCGGTAACCTTTTTTCTATCTACGTTTTATTACTCTTTATCTAGTTAACCTCAATTCTGGTTAGTCAAATCGGAATTAGATTTAAAATTATAAAACTATATATTTTGGTTATACAGTGCCGTTAGTTCTGCTTAGCTCGAGGCGAATTTTTTTAATATAATTTAATGCAGTCATCCGCGAAAGTAGCGGCGTTGTATCGCTTTGCTTATCCACAATTAAGATTACATACATTAAGATTACTTACATTAAGGTTGCTTACTTTCATTGCTTTGAAATAGTTGTTTTGTGTTTTTTAAAAAATGATGAGAAAGAGGAGATTATTCGCTATGCACTTCAAAGCTTTTATTCAGTCTCAAGTTGAATACTGTCACAGTATATAAGGGAGAATCTTAATTAAAAAAAAGCCGCTAAGTAAAATATTACTAGCGGCTTTTTAATGATTATTAATTGTTATCAAACAGTTAGATTAACTGCTTTGAAGTATTATCTTTATTTACTATGACGTTCTTTTAATTTCGTTGCAATATCTGCAAGCTCAAGACCTTCATTCTGTAATAAAACAGTTAAGTGATAAATTAAATCAGCACCTTCATTGGTTAACTCATCCATATCTTTTGCCATCGCTGCTAAAGCAACTTCAACACCTTCTTCACCCACTTTTTGTGCAATACGTTTAGTACCACGATCATATAAGCTAGCAGTGTAGCTACTCTTAGGATCTGCACCTTTACGGCTCTTGATGACTTGTTCTAAATCAGAAAGAAAACTTAATGATGGCTCTTGTTCATTTTTAAAACAAGTTTCATTTCCTAAATGACAAGTTGGACCAATTGGATCAACAATCGCAAGTAATGTGTCATTGTCACAATCAGAGCTAATCTCAATAACGTTTAAAAAATTACCTGATTGCTCGCCTTTGCACCATAAACGTTGCTTTGTACGACTGAAAAAAGTCATCTTGCCTGACTCAAGTGTTGCAGCTAAAGACTCTTGGTTTACGTAACCTAACATAAGTACTTTACCAGACGTTCTGTTTTGTACGACGACAGGCATTAGATTATCTACTTTTGCCCAATCTAACGATGCTATTTGCTCTTGTTTCATTAAACTCGTAGTTACTACATTCATAGTCGGATCTCTACCTTTTCTGATTTAAGGTAAGATTTTAACTCACCAATATTAATTATTTGTTTGTGGAAGACACTTGCTGCTAATGCACCATCAACGTCAGCTTGGTTAAAAACATCTGCAAAATGGCTCATCTCACCAGCACCGCCTGAAGCGATTAATGGGATATTACATATAGCACGTGCTTGGCTGAGTTGTTGGATATCATACCCGCAACGGACGCCATCTTGATTCATTACATTTAATACAACTTCACCGGCACCGCGAGATTGAACTTCTTTTATCCAATCAAAGGTATTCCATTTAGTGGTTACCGTTGCTTTTTCATTACCGGTGAATTGTTTTACTTGGTGCTGACCAGTCGCTTCGTCGAAGTATGAATCAATACCAATAACGATACATTGTGTGCCAAATTTTTCAGCTAATCGATTAATTAAGCTTGGGTCAGCAAGCGCAGGGCTGTTGATTGACACTTTATCGGCACCAAATTCAAGAATGCGTCTTGCATCTTCTTCGGTTTTTATACCACCCGCGACACAGAATGGAATATCAATGACTTCTGCTACGCGACTTACCCAGCTTTTATCGACAACACGATCGTCTGAACTAGCGGTGATGTCATAAAACACTAATTCGTCTGCACCTTCTTCTGCATAACGTTTAGCAAGTGGCACAATATCGCCTACGATTTCATGGTTACGAAATTGTACGCCTTTTACAACTTGGCCATCTTTAACATCTAAACAAGGAATAATACGTTTTGCTAACATAAAGCCTCGCTATCTTGTGAACTTGTATTTTTAAGCATTTCGTAGGCCTTAAAGTTATTGACTGATGCTTTTATAAAAATAAGCATAAGTGACTGTAAAGATTATTAATTAATTATAAGCACATTATATATTTAATACGGGCCGGTTTGTAGGCTTTAATCTTATAAAAAATAACTTTTTAATCAGTCTATATGAATATTTTAACTCATTATAAATCAACTTAGATAAAGTTTGATTCTACTTAGTAACTTGTTTTTAATATTTTAACCTAGCTATGGTGCCTGTATCTAATCTTTAACAATACCAATATTTATTGATATCTATTTCTATTCACAGATCTAAAAGTGATTTAAGAGCGTATTTATACCTGTACCAATAATGGTCATGGAGAGATAAAAATGTTAATGAATATGTTGGGGTTCAATATAGCGTGGTTTGGGCTCATTTATTGGGGTAATGCTTTTATCCCTGTTGCACTTTCAATGATCGCTTTTCATCTGATTAAATTATCTCATATAAAAAATGAAGCTCGGTTGGTTTTATTGATAGCCGTCATCGGCAGTTCAGTTGATTCGTTATTACATTTCTTTATGTTTTTTATATTCCCAGATTCTACCTTTATGCCTTTTTGGTTAGTTATTTTATGGGCTTGTTTTGCTTGTACTGTTTGCCACAGTTTAACATTTTTAAGTTCTTCCAAGGTGTTACAAATAACAGTGGGGGCGATATTCGCTCCTTTAAGTTATATCGCAGCACAAAGGTTGGAGGCCGTTAGTTTCGGTTATCCATTACTCGCTACTTACTTGGTCCTTGCTGCTATTTGGGCTGGGTTGTTCATTTTATTTTTCTTTTTAAAGTCAGTTATGACGAATACAAGGTTAGCGCATGTATAAGTTTATTAAACTCTCAGGATATTGGGATAGATCTGCATTAAAAGATTCACTGTTATTGATGTCAAAAGTCACTGTGCTTGTCCTGCTTTTTACGGTGTTTCTTAAAAACAGTGCATCGGCAGATGAAAGGGTTGAATTGGGTCAATGGAAAAATACATTAGATGAAGTCGAGAAAGAACAACCTGTAAAAAAAATAGGTAAGGCGGTCTTTTCGGTTTTGATTTGGGATGTCTATGAAAGTGAGTTATCAACGTCTTCTGGGCAGTACCCTGAAATATCCAAGAATGGCACATTAATTTATAAAATTAACTATTTAAGGAGTATTACGTCGAAGGAATTAATACAACGGACGATAGAACAATGGCAACACTTAGGTATTAAAGAAGATGTTTATAATATTTTCATTCCCCAACTTAAGGAAATTTGGCCAAATGTAACATCAGGCGATAGCTTAGCGTTTGTTATCGAACAAAATAGAAGTGCATTTTATTTTAATAATCAATTTGCGGGCAGTATAGAAGACGCTGATTTTGCACCATTATTTTTAGATATTTGGTTATCAAAAAACACCAGCGAACCTAAATTAAGAACAGCATTATTAGGCAATTAGTAACACGCATATAAACTATGGTACATAGTAGGGGATCATAATGATTAAATATAAACACACATTTTTAACAGTCGCGACATGTTTATTGATATCTAGTTGTTCAGCAAACTTAACTGATTATCAACCACAGACTAATAATTTCGATATTAAAGAATATTTTAATGGGCCTGTGACGGCTTGGGGATCGATTCAAGACAGTAGTGACAAAGTAACAAGACGTTTTTGTGTTGAGCTTGTTGGGACATGGAATGATAACAAAGGGGTGTTAACTGAAAAATTCTATTTTAATGATGGAGAAATCAGTTACCGAGATTGGCACCTAGTGAAACAAAGTGATGGAAGTTATAGAGGCACTGCGGAAGACGTTATTGGTACTGCCATAGGGAAGCATCAAGGTTTTGCATTTCAATTTAAATATACATTAAAACTGCCTGTTGATGGCACCACTTATGAAGTCAGTATGGATGATTGGATGTATCAGATTGATGAATATCGAGTAATGAATAAAACCGCAATCTCTAAATTCGGATTTAATGTGGCCAATGTGACTTTGTTTTTTGATAAAGAAGCGCCTGTAAAGTCATGCCAGTGAACTATTTAGATGGAAGATACGTACATAACATTAAGATCATTAATCTAAGTAACAAATATAAGAGGGGCTATAATGACCAACAAAACGACTAATCTTCCCATATTTCCACTAGATGTTTTTTTACTACCGGGTGGCATTACACGTTTAAGAATTTTTGAAGCTAAGTATTTAAAAATGGTCGGGCTATCTTCAACGTTAGGCGGGTTTATTATCTCTTCAAATAAACAACAACATGAACCTTCATCGCGTTGGGGGAGTTGGGTTGAAATCATTAATTTTGATAACGGTGATGATGGCGTGTTAGAAATCGATGTTAAGTGTAAATCTTTAGTTGAGTTAACTATGGTTGAATCTGAAATTGATAACTTACAATTTGCCAGTATTAGTGAAATAAATCATTGGTCCGAAAAACAGTCAAGCACTCATCTTATTTTGTTATCTGAATCATTGTTATCAGTATTTGAAAACAATGATTTATTAAATGATTTGTACTCAAGTAAACTAATAAACAATCCCTATTGGGTTGTTTCAAGATGGTTAGAGCTGCTACCCATTCCTCATGATGTTAAACATAATTTTGTATTTAACTCTTCGTATGTTGAAGCTAAAAAACTTGTTAATTCAATTATATCTAAAGAAATCTAGGTTTATTCAATTAATTTAAACTTTTTATATCCATCAGTGATCTTATTATTATTTTTACGCGTATTAGTAACCAGAGTCCAAATTTGGGAATAAATGATGGTAGCTATACAAACTAATTTGCCAACACATGTTAGTCATGCTAAATCTAGCAGCATGACAGATAAAATAGACCACACTCAACTTAGTGCATGGCTTAAAGAAGTCGCTGATGCAAGATGTAAAATAGCATTCACTCACTTATTTAAGTTTTTTGCTCCAAAAATACAACGTATTGCACGTAGTAAATTCCCTAATGAAGCGCAATCTCATGAGGTCGTTCAAGACACCATGAGTAACGTATGGCGTAAAGCACATTTGTTTGATTCAGACAAAGGTGCCGCGACAACCTGGGTTTATACAATAATGCGTAACGTTACCTTTGACATATTACGTAAAATTAAGAGTAACAGAGAAGATAATTTGAGTGATGATATTTGGCCGATCGCAGAAAGTGCGGCTGCTGAAGAACAACCTTATGAAGATCATCTTGAAAACAAACAGTTATTACGTGTTATTGAAGCGCTGCCAGAAACGCAACAAGAAGTTGTTAAAGGCTTCTATCTGATGGAAATGTCACAAGAACAATTGGCAAACCATCTTAATTTACCATTAGGCACGATCAAATCTAGATTACGTTTAGCGTTAGCTAAATTAAAAGTGCACTTAGGAGAAGATAATGATTAAACATCATCCTAAATTTGAATTATTAGAAGCATTTGTCAATGGTGACTTACCCGCTTCATTATCTATTGCAATAACCATTCATGCTGATATGTGTCCACTTTGCCAACAAAAAATTTTACAGCTTACAGAACAAGTTGCAGAACAAAGTTTCGAAGAAGATGTGATTAGCTTAGATAATTTAGATAATTTAGATAGTTCAAGCCATTTTGATATTTCAATTGATGATGATTTAGAATCTGATGCTCTTTTTGATTCAATGATCAGTAATATTACGTTTTCAGAAGACGTCGCTGAGGTTGTAAAACCAACAGATAAAAGTGTCACATTTAAAGATAAAACATACGTATTACCAACGGTACTAAGTAATATTGGCTTCGGAAAAACGGCTAATGTAGGCAAGTTATCTCGTTCTCGTTTACAGCTAAATGAAGATGAAATCCATACAAACTTGCTTCATATCAATGCTGGAGGTGGCGTGCCAGCGCATACTCACAAAGGCTTTGAATTAACGGTGTTATTGGATGGCTCATTTACTGATCATGAAGGTGAATATAATAAAGGCGACTTTATTATGCTGGATGGCACATTTACACATACACCTGTTTCGGAAAATGGTTGTCTTTGTTACACAGTTGCAAATGATGCACTACACTTTACTCAAGGTATTAATAAATTATTGAATCCTATTGGTAGTTTTATCTATTAATCGGTTCAATGTTTATATATTGATTAGCAGCGGTTTATTTATTCAAGGGAGCGAATAATGATTTATTCGGTAACAAAAGAAGATATTAAGATTGGTATTAGTGCTTGTTTAATTGGACAAAAAGTAAGGTTCGATTCAAGTAATAAACCTTCTCGATTCTGTATTGATGAGTTGGGTGAGCATGTTGAATATGAATCTTTTTGCCCTGAAGTCGCGATTGGCTTACCAATACCGCGTCCTACCATCCGTTTAATAAAAAAAGACGACTTAATTACTGTCGCAAGGCCTGATGGTAGTGGCGATGTGACAGAAGCGTTACATGCTTATGGTAAAAAAGTCGCTGAAATGACCAAACACTTAAGCGGTTATGTTTTCTGTGCTAAGAGCCCAAGCTGTGGAATGGAGCGTGTTAAAGTTTACTCTCCTGAAGGTAATTCTTTAACGTCAGAAGGAATTGGTGCTTTTGCTAAAGAAATAATGGAAGCGAATCCTTTATTGCCTTGTGAAGAAAATGGTCGCTTAAATGATATGCATATTCGTGAAAATTTTGTAGCGCGTATTTATGCTTATAAACATTGGCAAAATATTAGTGCAACGGGTCTAACAAAACATAAACTGACCACTTTCCATAGCCATTACAAATATACAGTAATGAGTCACAACTTAGTGGCTTATAAAAAATTAGGTCAGTTATTGGCTGATGTTGATTTGCCATTAGCTGAAAAAGCATCTCAATATATTTCAGGTTTGATGGAAGCACTTAAAATACCAGCAACCCGTAAAAACCATGTGAATACGCTAACCCATATTCAAGGTTATTTTTCTAAGCATTTAGTCGCAGCTCAGCGTAAAGAGTTGTGTGAGCAGATTGATGGTTATCGTTTAGGGTTATTACCTTTGATTGCACCATTAACTTTGATAAATCATTATTTAATGCAATATCCAAAAGATTATTTAAAAGGTCAATCTTATTTATCGCCTTATCCAGATGAGTTAAGACTAAGATACGCTTATTAATACTGATAATTAATAAATAAATTAAAACGTGACTTATCTATTAACAGAACGCTAGTTAATAGTAAGTTGTGTTCTTTTAATAGAAAATTAAAGGAAATATTTAACCTCTATGACACAATTACTATGGTTTCGTAATGACTTAAGAACAAACGACAATCCTGCCTTACATTTTTTTATCAATCAACCTTCTCCAGAAACACCCTCTAAAGCCATTTACTTTATATCTGAACCTCAATGGCTAGCTCATGATTGGTCTTTGATTAAAATAGATTTTGTTAAGCGCCATGCTCAAGCATTGGTAGAGCAATTAGCATTATTAAACATTGAGCTATCTATTGTCGAAGTTGATGATTTTACCGCGCAAATTGATTATCTAAAATCATATTGCCAACAACATGATGTCAGTAGCGTAATAGCAAATAGTGAACTTGAATATAACGAAGTAAAGCGTGATCGTACCTGTCTAGAACAGGGGATCCCTTTAACATTGTTTGAAGCTGACGTGATTGTACCGAAAGGTAAAATAGTTAATCAATCAGGTAAAATGTATAAAGTTTTTACCCCTTTTAAAAAAGCTTGGTTAACTTATGTTCGCGAATTTGGTTTTAACTATCTTGGTAATGTAGAGCCAATCAATAATCGCGTTATAAAAAATAAAAAAGGAACAATAGAGACAGACTCTATTTCTAGTAAATGGCCTTTAGTTAATGTCGTGATGGACAAGGCAATACCACAATTCTATCGCGATAAAGTGACTGATTATAAAAGTGTTCGTGATATTCCTTCGATCAAAGGCACCAGTGGCTTTTCTCCTTATTTAGCCGCGGGTGTATTGAGCCCAGGTCACGTTTTTAATACGTTACTTAATCAATTCCCAGATATTATGATTTCAAGCGATAGTGAGGAATTTTGTTGGTTAAATGAAATTATATGGCGTGAGTTTTACCGCCATTTAATGTTCGATCAGCCTCGATTATGCAAACATCAATGTTTTAACGAAAAATACCATCAAGCAATGTGGCCTTATGATGAAAAGCTTTTCACTGCATGGTGTGAGGGAAAAACAGGGTATCCATTAGTCGATGCCGCAATGAGGCAACTCAATCAAACAGGGTGGATGCATAATCGATTACGCATGGTCGTCGCTAGCTTTTTAACAAAGCATCTTTTAATCGATTGGCGCTTAGGTGAAAAGTATTTTATGCAGCATTTGATAGACGGCGACTTAGCTTCTAATAATGGCGGTTGGCAGTGGGCTTCGAGTACTGGGTGTGATGCTCAACCTTACTTCAGAATTTTTAACCCTATTACACAGAGCGAAAGATTTGATCCTAAAGGAACGTTTATTCGTAAGTACTTACCAGAGCTAAGTAAAATACCTGACAAACAGATTCACTTTCCACATAAACATATTAAGCTTCAGAACTTATCAATTTATTGGCCTGCGATTGTTGATCATAAAGAAGCCAGATTAAATGCCTTAGCCTTTTACAAATAAGCGTATATCGCTTTAGTGTAAAGATAAACTGTCTTTACTTTAAAGCGTCAATTTTAGCATTAATTTTTAATAGGATAGGCAATATGAATAATGAACCTGACTGGTTAAATGAGTTTACCTCGGTTTACCAAAAGCTGAATACTGATAATTTAGCATTACTGAACTCAATTTATCACCAAGAAATCACATTTATTGATCCCATCCATGAAATTAAAGGGCTTGATGAGCTACAGCAGTACTTTCAAGGTTTATATCAAAACCTTGAAAGCTGTCAGTTTATTATTAGTGAGGTTATTTCCCAGCCAAATCAAGCCGCTATTTATTGGAAAATGACTTATCAACATCCTAAACTCAATAAGGGAAATGAAGTTTCCGTATTTGGTAGTTCTCATCTCAAAGCCAAAGAAGGAAAAGTTATTTATCACCGCGACTTCTTGGATTTAGGATCTATGTTGTATGAACAACTTCCTGTTTTGGGGAAAGTAATACGCTTAATTAAAAGTAAGGCGGCTAAATAATGTCTGATAAAACAATCTTAATTACAGGGTCGACCTCAGGCATTGGTTACTCATTGTTTGAACAATATACTAAACAAGGTGAAAAGGTCATTGCTTGCGGAAGAAATCAACAACAACTTGATGCGATGTCTGACAAAGCTTTTCAAACATGTTGTTTTGATATGACTGATAAGCTAGCAATAGAAGAGGTCGCACGCACTATTGATTCTTTAGATGTATTACTCTTAAATGCAGGAAACTGCCGTTATATTGATGATGCTAAACATTTTGATGGTGAGTTATTTGCAGATGTTATTCAAACTAATCTAATTTCATTAGGTTGGATATTGCAGTCCTTATTACCTAAAGTAAAAGAGGGCGGACAAGTCGTGTTTGTAAGTTCTAGCGCAACACTGTTACCTTTTCAAAGAAGTGAAGCGTACGGAGCTTCTAAAGCGGGTGTCGATTACTTAGCTAAAAGTTTACGGTTAGATTTAATAAAAGAAGGTATTGATGTCACGTTAATCCATCCTGGCTTCATCAAAACACCTCTTACTGACAAAAATGATTTCTCAATGCCATTTTTACTGTCTAGTGATGAAGCGGCTTCTCGTATTATAACGGCCATTAAAAAACGAAAATCATATGCGCACTTTCCCAAACGTTTAACGTTATTACTAAAAGCTATTTCATTATTGCCTGATTTTGTTTGGCAGAAAATTATCGTAAAGGATTAACTTTCATGAAAAATATTGCAATTATTGGTTCAGGTATTTCTGGTCTTACATCTGCCTATTTATTATCTAAAAAACATAATGTTACTGTATTTGAAAAAAATGATTATATTGGCGGACATACTGCGACTGTCGATATAGAAAAAGACGGAATACCTTACGCAATCGATACAGGTTTTATTGTGTTTAATGATAAAACATATCCTAATTACTTAGCGTTACTCGATGAAATCGGCATTGGTAAAAAAGCCACTGAGATGAGTTTCTCAGTCCATAATTGCCATACTGGCTTGGAGTATAATGGACATAACCTAAATACTTTATTTGCGCAAAGACGAAACTTACTTAACCCTAAATTTTGGTTATTGGTCAAAGAGATCTTACGATTCAATAAATTGTGTAAAGGTATCTTCGAAGCAGACGTTTATCTACCAGGGTTAACGTTAGGTGAATTTTTAACCGAGCATAAATTCAGCGCTTTCTTTGCTGAACATTATATTTTGCCAATGGGCGCTGCTATTTGGTCAAGTTCATTAGAGCAGATGGAAGAGTTTGAATTTAGATTTTTTGTTCAATTTTTCCATCATCATGGGTTATTGAATATTGCAGATAGACCGCAATGGTATGTTATCCCAAATGGGTCAAGAAGTTACTTAGCACCGCTATGCGCGCCCTTTAAAGATAACATTCATCTTAATGCTAATATTTTGGGCATCACGCGTAATGATAATAAGGTTCAAATTCATTTTGATCATCCCGATGATAAACAAACCTTTGACGAAGTGGTTATTGCTTGTCATTCCGATCAAGCTCTGTTGCTCTTAAGTGACGCCACTGAAGATGAAGAGGCATTGTTATCAGATATGCCTTACAGCGAGAACTCTGTCATTTTGCATACAGATGTTAGTCTATTGCCAGACAGGGAAGCTGCTTGGGCAAGTTGGAATTATCAATTGAGTCAAGATCGATCTAAGCCTGCCAGTGTGACTTACAATATGAATATATTACAAGGTTTTTATAGCGACCATACTTTCTGTGTCACATTGAATCAGAAGCAAGATATTGACCCAGATAAAATATTAAAAGAATATAATTATCATCATCCAATTTTTTCTTCAGCATCTATTAGAGCGCAACACCAACGAGATCTTATTTGCGGCAAACATCATACACATTTTGCCGGTGCATATTGGCATAGTGGTTTTCATGAAGACGGTGTTAGAAGTGCTGTTGAAGTTGCGCAGCGTTTTGATTGTTTTCTTGATGCATTTGCGAGTAAATAGCCGTCATGTCTTCTGTTAAATCAACCTCTACCGTATTTAGTCAAAGTAACATTTACGTGGGCCACGTTATTCATAAACGTTTTTTGCCTAAAAATCATAGTTTTAATACCACCTTATTTATGCTGGCATTAGATGTTGATGAGGTTGAACATGCTGATAAGGGACAAGGCGTCTTTGGTTTTTCCTGGTATCACCCATTGCGTTTCGTTGAGAAAGATTACCTAAGAAGTGAACCTAATTCATTATCTCAGCGTATAAAAGATAAAGTTAATCAACTGAATGGTTATCCTGATATTGAAAGAATAGTAATGTTAGTTCAAGTCAGGTGTTTTGGAATCTACTTTAGCCCGGCTAACTTTTATTTTTGCTACGATAAAGACGACAATTGTACACAAATGTTGGCTGAAGTAAGCAATACACCTTGGAATGAACGACACTATTATTTAGTTGATTTATTAGAACAAGATAAAACAAGTGATAAAGTTTTTCAGGTATCACCTTTTATGGATCTTGATATGAGTTATATATGGCATATCAAATCACCAGAGGTGAACAGTGATAAATTATTAGTGAAAATAGAGAATAAGCGAACTAATAAAAAGAATGGCGAGGTGACTAAACTATTTGAAGCCAGTTTAATCTTAAAGAAAAAAGCATTCAGTAAACGAAATTTATTTCATGTTTGGGCGAAAATTCCAATTATGACAGGAAAGATAGTGATTGGTATTTATTGGCAAGCATTAAAGTTGTTTATTAAAAGAATACCTTTTATCGGCTATCAGAAAATTAATTAAAGCGTTATAAAGTTTACATTCTAGGAGAATTCAATGGAAGAAATACAAAATGTTACAGCAGTAGAAACAACAAATTGGTTTGACAAACGCTGTCGTTCATTAGTCCATTCTGTATTTTTAAAACTGAGTTATGGCCAGTTAGAGGTTGTTGAAGGTTCTGAGCATCTTTTTTTCCCTGAAAATACATTACAAGATGCAGATGACAGTACGCTTAAGGCAAAAATACACATCCATGATATGAGCCTGTATCGTGATTTTGTGAAAGGTGGAAGTATTGGTGTAGCAGAAGCGTTTATAGCTGGGAAGTGGAGTAGCCCGAACTTAACACAGGTAATTCGAATTTTTGCTAAAGCTCAGCAGCAAACCGATAAGTTAGATTCAAATAAATCAATACTTAATAAAATTAAGAATGCAATCAGTCACTGGCAGAACCGTAATACCCAATCAGGCTCGAAGCGTAATATTTTAGCGCATTATGATCTTGGTAATGAACTTTACACTCGTTTTCTTGATCCTCAAATGATGTATTCGTCGGCTATATATCCCTCTGAAACTACCTCATTAGAATACGCGCAGTTATATAAGCTTAAAACTATTTGTGACAGATTAGCATTAACAAAAGAGGATCACTTATTAGAGATTGGAACCGGATGGGGTGGCTTAGCTATTTATGCAGCTCAACATTATGGTTGTAAAGTCACCACTACGACTATTTCAGATGCACAATTTGAGTATGCTGAGCAAAGAGTTAAGGCATTAAAGTTAGAAGAAAATATTACATTATTGAAAAAAGATTATCGAGAATTAACGGGGACCTTTGATAAAGTTGTTTCAATCGAAATGATTGAAGCCGTTGGATATGCGTTTTTGCCAAGTTTCTTCGAACAGTGTAATGCACGTTTGAAAGAAGGGGGGAAATTACTTATTCAATCAATCACTATTGCCGATCAACGTTTTGACCATTATAAAAATAATGTCGATTTTATACAGCGTTATATATTCCCTGGCGGTTTTTTACCTTCTGTTAACGTCTTGTCTCAGCAGTTGACAACAAGCAGTGATTTAGTGATAGAAGGCTTACACGATATTGGTTTAGATTATGCTAAGACCTTAGCGGATTGGCGTACGAACTTCCTGGCTTCGTGGAATGAATTAACACAACATGGTTACGATGAAGAGTTTAAACGCCTTTGGTTATATTATTTTGCTTACTGCGAAGGCGCTTTTCTAGAGCGCTCTATTAGTACGGTTCACTTAGTGGCAAGAAAGTAGTAATATTTAAAAATTGATAAGCTAATGAGTCGAACAAACGTTCGACTTTTTTATTTAGCCAAGTTAATTTATTTCGTTAATTAACTTACAAAACAACTAGGGAATTATAATGAGTCAAGAAATTGCAGTATTAGCAGGTGGTTGCTTTTGGGGAATGCAGGATTTGATACGTAAATTACCTGGTGTTCAATCAACGCGAGTTGGTTATACCGGTGGTGAAGTAGCAAATGCGACTTACCGTGATCATGGTAATCATGCTGAAGGCATTGAAATAATATTTGATAATGAAGTAATGAGCTTTAGAAAGTTGCTAGAATTTTTCTTTCAAATACACGATCCAACAACAGAATTAAGACAAGGCAATGATCTGGGCGCTTCATACCGTTCTGCTATCTATTATACTTCGGAAAGTCAGTTACAAGAGGCTATTAGAACTATTTCAGATGTTAATGCATCAGGTTTATGGCCAGGTGTTGTTGTGACTGAATTAGAACCAGCAGGGGGTTTCTGGGAAGCAGAGTCTGAACATCAAGATTATTTAGAGCGATTACCTAACGGTTATACTTGTCACTTCGCACGTAAAGACTGGGTTTTACCGTCTAGTCATTAGTTAAACGTTAGCATTAGTTAAAAAATAGTTATATGTAAATAAAACTGTTTTAAAATAAAAGCGACTGATAATACACAATCAGTCGCTTTTATAATATTGAGCTAGCTTGATTAACTCACATGCTTTTTCTTATTTTCAATGTTTATATAACAAAGACACTTAATTAAGCGTTCTGCCAGCAGTTAATTGCTTCTTCTACTGTGAACTTGCCTTCAAGCAATGCACGTCCGACAATCATTCCTTGAGCGCCTGAGCGAGCGACATCTGCAATATCTTCTAATGAACCGATACCGCCTGATGCTTGCCAAGAAACACTTGGAAACGCCACAACCATTTCTTTGTACAAATCGACGTTTGAGCCTGTTAATGTACCGTCTTTAGAAATGTCAGTACATAACACATGTTTTAGACCGACTTTCATGTAGATTTCTAATAGCGACTCAATGGTTTGGCCGCTATCTTCTTGCCACCCCGATACCGCAACAATCTTGTTACCATTTGCATCAATGTTAATATCTAATGCTAACACGATATGTTCTGGCCCGTATTTTTCCATCCAACCTGCAACCATTTCAGGTTCTTTAACGGCAGTTGAGCCGATAACAACGCGATGAGCGCCAGTATCTAATAAACCTTTTACGTCAGCTTCAGTACGAACGCCACCACCCACTTGAACTTTAGCAGGTGTATTTTTGATTAAACTTTCAATGACGCCAAGTTGACGCTTAGTAATATCTTTTGCACCATCTAAATCAACAAGGTGCAACCAATTAGCGCCTTGTTCATTGTAAATAGTGTATAAGCTTTGTGGATCATCGCTGTAAACTGTTTTTTGATCGTAATCGCCTTGGTATAAACGAACAACTTTACCGTCAATCAGATCAAGTGCTGGGATAATCATAATATTAAAGCTCCAAAAAGTTTTTGATTAATTGCGCGCCTGCTTTGCCTGAACGCTCAGGGTGAAATTGAACCCCGTAAAAATTGTTTTTATTCACGGCTGCAGTGAAAGGTGTGCCATATTCACAACTTGCAATGGTATTTTCGTTAACAGGTAATGCGTAACTGTGAACAAAATAGAAATAACTACCAGCAGGAATATCTTTAAACAAAGGTTCATCTAGTTTAGGTGTTATTTGATTCCAACCCATATGTGGTGAACGTAATGGTGCAACGTCCATCTTCTCAACAAACCCGTCAACTAAACCTAATGTTTTGATCACTTCATTTTCAGCGTCGTCTGAACTAGCTTCTTCTGCAAAGACTTCTTCACTGCCTTCTGCTAGCATTTGCATACCTAAACAAATCCCTAAAACAGGTTGAGTTAGTTTTTTAATTTCTTCTACTAAATCACGCCCAATAAGGTTTGCCATGGCCTCTTTAGCAGTACCCACACCTGGTAAAAATAGTTTAGTCGCTTGCTGAAGAATAGCAGGGTCTTTACTAACCACGACGTCATAGCCTAGACGTTCAATAGCAAAACGAACTGATGAAAGGTTAGCGCAACCAGTATCAATAATAACGATCATAAAACACCTTTACTTGATGGCAAGTCGGTACCAATAATTTGTATACTTTGACGTAAAGTGCGACCAAATGTTTTAAATAAACCTTCGACCATATGATGAGCATTACCATTTTCAACTTCTAAATGGATAGTCGCACGCATTGCTTGTGCTAATGAATAAAAGAAGTGCTCAACCATTTCCGTTGACATCGTCCCGACTAATTCACGTGGGAAATCAGCTTTAAACTTAAGGAAAGGGCGCCCTGATAAATCTAGAGTACAACTTGCTTTGGTTTCATCCATTGGCAATACAAAACCAAAACGTCCAATACCACGTTTATCACCTAATGCTTTATCTAATGCGTCACCTAACGCTAATGCAGTATCTTCAACACTATGATGGTCATCAATATGTAAATCACCATTTACACTAACATTTAGTTGGAAACCAGCATGCGTTGCGATTTGATCTAACATATGATCAAAGAATCCCATACCCGTATCAATTTTATTGTCGCCAGTCGTATCTAAATCAACAAAGACATTAATATCCGTTTCTTTAGTGGTACGTGTTACCGATGCTGTACGCCCTAGAGTTGTTAATTGTTTAACTATCTGTTTCCAACCTAGTGTCTCTTTATTATAAAGAATACCGGTAATCGCCATGTTATCGGCTAAACCGATATCAGTATGACGGTCACCAATGACATAAGAATTTGCGTGATCAATGCGACCAGACTGTAAGTATTCTTTCACCATCCCTAAGTGTGGTTTACGACAGCTACAGTTGTCTTCAGGAAAGTGTGGGCATAGTAGGGTTGCTTCGAATTTAACACCTTGTGACGCGAATATTTCCATCATTTTATTTTGTGGAATATCAAAATCACTTTGCGGATAGCTGTCTGTCCCTAAACCATCTTGGTTCGAGACTATAACTAATGTGAAACCTGCATCTTGTAATGTTAATAAGCTTGGGATCACGTACGGTTCAAAAACCAATTTTTCAAGGCTATCTACCTGCTTATCACTAATAGGCTCATCAATTAACGTTCCATCGCGATCGATGAATAGAAATTTTTGTGTACTCATTGGGGGGATCCTATAGTGAGTTTAAGGTTTTTAATGTTTTGTTCATTTCATCACTGTTACCAATGGTGATACGAACACAATTTTCTAGACGAGGTTTGTTTGCAAAGTCTCGCATAATAATGCCGTCGTCAGCAAAAGCTTTAAACACTTTAGCTGAATCTTTAAAACGAACTAATAAAAAGTTGCCCGTTGTTGGGAAAATATCGACAACACAGTCTATTTTAGTGAGCGCATTAGCTAACACATGTCGGTTATTGTTTAAGACTACAACACGGTCACGCATGACTTCTAACCCATCAGCAGACAATGCTTGTTCTGCAATTTGTGCAACCGGTGCTGGTACTGGGTAAGGTGCAATTACTTTGCTCATCATTTCAATCACAGACGTTTGCGCTAGTGTAAACCCACAACGTATTGAAGCAAGTGCAAAGGCCTTTGAAAGGGTTCTCGTGATCACTAAGTTTTCGTGATCAGCAATTAAGTCAGTTTGTGATAGTTCTGGGCAAAATTCGATATAAGCTTCATCGGCAACAATTAATGCTTTGCCCGCCGTTGCTGTTAATAACTCAGCTAGCTTGTTTTTATCTAACATATTGCCAGTTGGATTATTTGGCGCACATAAAAAGACGATTTTCACTTTACCGTTAGACGCTAATACTGCTTTTTTTACCGCCTCGTAATCTACATCAAAGTTAGCTTGTAATTGGACTTCTTCAATCGCAACACCACAAGTTTCTGCACTAATTGCATACATGCCATAAGTTGGGGGGCAGATTAAAATACTATCGATGCTAGGTTCGCAAAATGTTCTAATTAAAATTTCGATACTTTCATCGGCACCACGAGTAGTTAACACTTGGTCTGCATTTAATTTCGCATAAGTTGCGTAGGCATTGATAATTTGAGGAGGCTGAAATTCTGGGTAACGGTGTAGTTTTGATGAATCAAGTTGATAGATACTGCAATCGGGGGCTTCATTGGCGTTTAACCAAACATCTCCGTTACCGCCAATACGGCGAGCGGAAAGGTAAGGTGTTAACGCTTGGACTGTTTTCCTAGCAAGCTTTTTGATGTTACTCATCGATGTTTCATCCCTAACGAATGCCTGAGCAACTTATTGCTCAGGTCAATTATTGAACTTATGTTGAATGCGACTTGTTGTCTGTTTTTATTATTTTTTATTCAGGCTTTCAAGCTTATCCATACGAATAGTCACTGCACGTTTATGCGCAGTTAAACCTTCAGCTTGTGCTAAACAAGTCACAGCTGGCGCTAGATTGCGTAAACCTTCCTGCGTTAACTCTTGTACAGTGTAACGTTTTACAAAATCAGCTAACCCTAAACTTGAATAAGTTTTAGTATAACCATAGGTTGGTAATACATGGTTAGTGCCACTTGCATAATCACCAACAGATTCAGGTGTCCAAGCACCTAAAAAGATTGAACCTGCATTTTTAAGCAAAGGTTGTAATGTTCTTGGTTGTTCAGTTTGTACAATCAAGTGCTCAGGTGCATAACGGTTAGAGATCTCTATCGCTTGTGTAATATCTTTACACACTATGCTGACGCTGTTAGCAATCGCTTTTTCTGCAATTTCACGACGTTCTAAAACGGCGAGTTGGCTTGCTATTTCGATTGCTGTTTGTTCTGCAACCTGTGCAGAAGGCGTCACTAGTATTGTTTGTGAATCATGACCATGTTCAGCTTGAGACAATAAATCTGACGCAATAAAAGCAGGATCGGCATCTTTGTCTGCTATCACTAAGACTTCAGATGGGCCGGCTGGCATATCAATTGCTGCGCCAGAAAAATCATTACTAACTTGACGTTTTGCTTCAGTTACAAATGAATTACCAGGGCCGAATATTTTATCTACAGATTTAATGGTTTCTGTACCATAAGCCAAAGCAGCAATAGCTTGCGCACCCCCTACAGAATAAATTTCATCAACACCACACAGTGATGCCGCATATAGTATTTCATCGGCAAGTGGTGGCGGTGAACATAGGACTAAACGTGCACAACCGGCTATTTGAGCAGGTGCACCTGTCATGATCACCGTTGATGGTAATGGCGCGCTGCCACCGGGAATGTATAAACCAACTGATTCAATTGCTTGTGTATGCATTTCACATACAACACCCGGCATTGTTTCTACACGTATAACATCTTGTTGCTGTGCTTTATGAAATTTCACAACCTGTTCGTATGCAACTTTAATTGCATCTTTTATATCAGCACCAAGGCGTTTTGTTGCCGCTTCGATATCTGTGTTTGTTAACGTGAAATTATCACCTTCTAATTTGTCAAAACGTTTTGTGTATTCAAGCAAGGCTTGATCACCGTTTTCACGAATATTAGTAATAATATCTGAAACTGTCGCAGTAAGACCTGATGAATCGGCCATTGCAGGGCGACTCAACAATTCAGTTTGCTGTTCAGGTGTTAATTGTTCCCAGTTGACTGTTTTCATTCCCATGATTTGGACTACTCCATCATTTTTTCAATTGGTAAAACCAGAATTGAACTTGCACCTAATGCTTTTAATTGTTCCATCGTTTCCCAGAACAGATTTTCTTTACTCACAACATGAAGTGCAACATGGTCTTCACTACCCGCTAAATCCATTACTGTAGGTAAATCAGAACCTGGTAATAGGTCTGTAATCGCAACTAGGTTTGCTTTTGGTGCATTTAACATGATGTATTTTGATTCTTTCGCTGTTTGAACGCCGTCAATACGAGTGAGAATACGGTCGACTAAATCTTGTTTAGCATCAGTTAAAGGCTTGTCACGTTGCATTAAAACAGCAGTAGAGCGGTAAATAACTTCCACTTCTTTCAATCCGTTTGCTTCTAGTGTTGCACCTGTAGAAACTAAGTCACAAATTGCATCCGCTAAACCAGCGCGAGGTGCTACTTCAACAGAACCCGTTAACATACAAGATGTATAAGGGACGTTAGCTTCAGCCATAAAGCGCTTTAAGATATGTACATAAGTTGTCGCAATGCGTAGGTTTGCTAAAGATTGCACACCTTGGTAATCAAATTCATTGTCAACTGCTAGTGAGAAACGACATTCACCGAAAGCGAGTTCTTTAACGACTTTATGTGCTGTTGGTTCATTAGCAACCTTACGCATCATACTTTCTTCTTCTAATACGTTTTGACCAATAAAACCTAAATCTACAACGCCATCCATTACTAAACCTGGGATATCGTCATCGCGCACACGAAGAATATCAATAGGCATATTGTCACTGTGTGCAATTAAACGTTGTGTATTTAAGTTTATTTTAATACCACATGCTTTTAATAATTTAACAGTGTCATCACTTAGACGACCTTTTTTCTGGATTGCGATTCTTAAACGTTGTTCTGGCATTCTTCTTTTCCTTGCATTTAAAACTAAAAAACCCTCGGGAGATTTACTTCCGAGGGTTTATATTTGGTTAACCACTGGAAGCACATAAAAACTCTTCCAAGAAACATCCTGAAAGATTAAGTAATATGATGATGGTAATGTGCTTTCAGGCTTATCTTCTTCATGGTAAATAATACTCTATAATTTAATTGTGTTTAGAGTATCAATCTAAACTTTAAATGTGAACTGTTTTTTGTATATATCTAAGATGTTTTTAGTATTGATATATTTGGTGTAGCCATATAAGTATAAATATCATTCACTATTGCATTAAGGTTGTTTGTTTGCTTTCTTTATCATTTGAATCATCGCTTTCTAATAAAATACTTTGTAATGACGATAGTGTATTTTTAGCTTCACTAGAGATCGATTGGTTAGCCGTTAATAAAGCAATACTATCTAATATACTCTTTAGACTTGTTTCTTCATTTGAAGTAGCAACGTCTGTTTCAGCTACTTCCTCTGAACTATCCGTTGAATCTAAATCATCAGTTGCTTTCGTTGCGGCAAGGTCACTTGTATTTTCATCTGTAACATCTGCCGTTTCTTCTGATGTTTCATCAGCAGTCGTTGTTGTGCTGCCAGACAAAGCGGAAACCAATGATGTTGCAATACCTAAACCTAACTCGTTAAATACTTCTTTGAAGCCATCTTGAATATTTGTTGAACTGATTGCAGCATTTAATCCATTTTCTTTAATCGTTGAGTCAAGTAATTGTCCAAAAGTGTCACCTAATGCACTAGTAGATGTGCTTGTAGATGCATTTGTAGCAATGTTGTCTACATTCGAGATGGTATTTGCAATAGTGTTGATAGAATTTAATGTTGTCATTTGAATTACCTTTTAGCTAAGTTCTTATTGACGTTTTTACTTTACTGATGAGTTACTTTTCTTACCTAATCTTATCAAAGTGTATTCATCTACAGGTGTTAACATGTCCCTGATTTGAATATTACTCATGTCCATAGGGTCGTCAGTCTCTAAAATGGCTCGGTCAGACTGAACAGAAACAACTGTTAATATGATATCAGCAGGCACAAAAATAGGGCCTTGTAATAAACTTGATTGGTGTAGAACAGATTGACTGCGGATCAATTGAAATTGATCACCTTTTTTCACACCATTTCTATGACCAATATTCATCACTAATTGGTCGTTAAATTGGGCAATGATGGTTGCCATCGTTGGTTGACAATACAAGGCCTGTCTTACATCACTGACCACATTATTCAAATTCTGTTCAATGACTTGGCCATAATCAGTTGACCAAAAGGTATTACTATTAGTGTCAAACTGATGAGTTAATGAATAAGGCCAATCCGTAACAGCAACATATTTCTTTTTTAAAAGCGTTATTTTATTGATGGCATCTACAAGGTAAATATCCATTTGAAAATTACGTTTATGTTGTGTTGATTTAGTTAATAAATTACTGGTCGTTTCGTAAAAGTCTGACATATCTTTAACGGTACCAAATAACAAATATTGAACATTATATTTATTTGCTATATCCCTAGAAACTTGCAAGGTCTGAAGTTCAATATCATTATTGGTGTCATTAGCAAAAGCGATGGGCTGTGTCATTAACTGACGAGGGTCAATTTTATTTGAATCTCGCTTTAATTGATTAAACAAATGTTGAGTGATCGCTTCATCAGCATGGTAAATCGCGCCTAATTGAGCATCAGATCTTGTTGCTAAATTAAAAGGTCCAACAAAAAGGCTTTTTGAATATTTTTCTTGAGGGCAAGTAGAAAAAGGGTAGATATCTGCTTGTACCGTTACTTTAATATACCCACCTGAGATAACTTCGTCAGTGACGCGCATGTCATGAATTTCACCGTTGCTACGAATCGATAATTTATCGACTTGTAACACACCAGATTTTACAACTTGTACACTCTCAGCACTGGTTCCTGCAGAACGAATCACCGTTAATAATGCATTCGATATTGCTTTATCACGTGATTTGTTAATATCGTTTTCAATGATTTCTGCCGTTCCTTCGCTAGAGTACCATTGTGCATTAGCTGAAAATGACATCGCCATCACTGTCGTCATGGCAATTAATTTTTTATACATTTGCTTCAATATCTTTCCTTAGATTGGCCAAAAACTACCACTAAATAATGACGATAACCAACCACGAGTTTGTACTTCAGCATGTTCACCGGTTGCACTAAATTCAATACGGCTATCAGCGACTTGGTATGATTCTATAGAATTGTCTAATGAAACATCTAAGGGCCTAATAATTCCGGTTAAACGAATATATTCTTTACCGTTATTAATGACTAACCATTTTTCACCGCGTACGACTAAGTTTCCATTATTGAGTACATTTATTACAGACACAGTAATACGGCCTTGTATATTATGGCTTTGACTGCTGCCAGATTCGCCGTCAAATCCTTGATCTTGACTTATCCCTAGCTCTACATCGTTACCATTAACAGATAAATTCCCACCAGGTATTTTAATAGGATCTAGATTATAACTATTTTCGTTAGAAAGGTTTGTACTGGCCGATTTGTTTGCAACCACCTCTTCTTGTAATAATACATTAATAGTATCGCCGATTTTAAATTTAGGCGCATAACTATATAAATCGGAAGATTGGTTTGCATTAAATAATGAACCCGTTATTTCTACAGCAGCTGGAGATCGACTTGGATCAATTGGAGCATAATATGGGTCATCAGGTATTGCCGGATCTGATGTATTTCTTTGCGTTATTTGAGTGCCAGATGTATTTTGAGTCACTTGATTTATTTGACTAATTTCTGGTGTTAGATCAACTTTTTCTAGAGTTGAACAGCCAGTCAGTAATGTAATGCCAATTATAAATGCAGGTTTCATCATTATTAATCTTCCAAGTATATAAAATTTAGGTGTTTCTATTAAAATTGATGGTATTTTAATCAACGTCAACGTGGAGTTAACAAAATTATTCTTTCAATAATAAAGGAATAAATGACAAAAATATATTCATTTTGACATATATAATCAATTGTATTCAACTATTTTAGTGTAGAAATGAGGAATGTAAATGAAGGATGATTAATTTTTAAGTTTGGTTAAATTTCATTAAAACGAAACCTCAGAGGTTTGCCTCTTAAGGTCTTGTTTTTATTTTTTATTTTATTATGACACTATCAATTGATAGTGCTTGTTGTTCTTGTTCTGCAATCTTGGCTCTTTCAGCCTTAGAGATATATTTCTCTTTCGAACCTGGTGCAACCTTAGCATTTATTTTTTTGAGGCGTTTTTGCAGGATACTATTTATTTTCTTTTTACGATTCATATGAAACCCTTATTTATATATCGGGTATTGTAAAGATTAAAGGCGTAAATTCAAAGTTGATTTTCAGGTAGGGTTAAATAAAGGTACATTAACAAGCTTCTCTAGGCATTTTTTATGGTCATAAACCATTATAATGTCGTTATATTAATGAAAGACAAATGATCAATACAAAGAGATTTCATTGTAATGCTTTAATGTAAGAGGTATCTATTATGAGTCAACATCTAATTAATGACTTTATTCATCGCACTTATCTATTCAAGCCATTTTATAATAATAAATTAACCACTCAAAAGTTAGTTAAATATCAAAAGTCTAACGATCATAATCATAACTCACCTGAAGATATTGAAGAAAGTCTATATAAATCAAAATCAACTTTTTTAGTAAAAAACGATAAACCACAAGAAGATAAAACACAAAAACAAACCAATAATGAATCTAAAATCAAACATGTTGATATCACAATTTGATTTTTTTCCGTTGATGGTAATTAGATAATCCGACAGGAATCTTTTTAGGAAATTGTTTTGCCCCTTTAATAATATGCTTAATGGTTAAAATAGGGTGCTTAAGTAGCATCTTTGGACCCGCATATTGCATAATGACTTTAGTTTTCTCTCTGTAATGAGGTTTATAGCAATGAACGGGGCATAGCTTGCAAGCCGGTTTATCTTGCCCGTAAACACAACGGTCTAATTTTTGTCGAGCATGGGAAAGTAACGCTTGGCAATCTTCACACCTTCCTTTTGGGTGATGTGCATTACAGTATAAGGTTGTCATTAACGTTATTGTTTTGAATTCATCTGCTAATTTACCTGTTAATAAGCACGGTTGATTTCGCGATAGCGGTTGTTTGTTATCCATAATGGTACCTTTGTTTCAAATAACTGTGCACTTATATAGAAGTAACCCATGTTCTGTTTCTGTTAAATAACGTAGAATATTTATTATTTATAGCATTTCAATTTTTCGTTGATCCTGATGTAGCGCAAAAAACATCAATTTAACGCGCTTTAACATCAAAGCTATTGATTGAAATGCACTCTCTAACTGATTATTCAACTTAAGAGCTCACTAACTTGATTGCTTCATTTTTTTCATCAACAGGCGCACTCGCAGATCTTATCCCGCATTTTAGAGGACGAGAAGCACAGGTTAAAATGGCAGAGGCTGTTGACTTAGCCATTAAAAAAAAATCCTCATTAGTAGTTGAAGCAGAGACGGGAACGGGTAAAACGTTCGCTTATTTAGCCCCTTCGTTATTAAACTTAGATAAAAGCTTGGGACAAAAGTTAATTATCTCAACCGGTAGTAAAGCACTTCAAGAACAACTCTATTTAAAAGATTTACCTTTATTACTGAAAGCAACTCACTTTACGGGATTATCTACCTTGTTGAAGGGGCGTAGCAATTACCTATGTACTGAACGTTTAAATCGCTACATGTTGGAAACCCGCTTCAAACAACCTAATTTACATACTGAATTAGTCACCATTAAAGACTGGTCAGTCAGTACTGCAACAGGTGATATCGCAGAAGTAGATAACTTGCCAGAAGATGCGTTGATCATTCCTTCTATTACCAGTACTAACGATAATTGCTTAGGACGAGAGTGCCCTAGTTATGAGGATTGCTTTGTCGTGAAAGCGAGAAATAAAGCGATGGATGCCGATGTTATTGTTATCAATCATCATTTATTTTTTGCCGATCTTGCTGTTAAAGAAACTGGTTTTGGGAAATTGATTCCTGAAGCTGATACCTATATTTTTGATGAAGCACATCAATTACCGGATATTGCTAGCCAATATTTTGGTGAAGTACTTTCTAGTAAACAATTAACAGAGCTCGCTAAAGAAATCGATTTTGTGTATCGCACTGAATTAAAAGAAGCGAAGCAGATGGCAAAAGCAGCAGAACAACTTAGAGCGGCATCATTAGATTTTAGATTAGCGTTTGCCATGGAAAAAGGGTCTGGAAGTTGGCGAGATAAAAGTAAAGATCGTGCAATGCAAATGCATGTGAGCCGTCTCAGACAAGTGCTGACATTTTTAAAACAAGTAGTAACAGAGCGATTAGGTAAAAGTGAAGTATTAGATCATGCTTTTGAAAAAATTAATCAATACAGTTTATTATTTGAAAGATTAAATAATACGCATGAAAGTGGGTTTAGTTACTGGTACGAATGTACGAAGCAGCACTTTTCTTTAAATATTACTCCATTAAGTGTAGCAACACGCTTTCAAGTTGAATGTCAGAAAAAACAAGCGAGCTGGATATTCACCTCTGCGACATTATCAGTGAAAGGGGAGTTTAAACATTTTACGCAATTATTAGGCTTAACTCATTCTGATTGTTTACAACTCAACAGCCCATTTGATTACGCAAAACAAAGCTTATTCGTTGTTCCTCGATTATTACCTGAGCCAGGTACACCAGGGTTAGCCATTAAATTAGTAGAGGCATTATCTCCGGTGATAAAGGCCAGTAAAGGTCGCTGTTTTTTTCTTTGTACTAGTCACTCAATGATGAATCAATTAGCACAGGCCTTTAGAGAGTCATTAACGTTACCTGTCTTATTGCAAGGTGAGAAAAGCAAACAAGCATTATTAGATGAATTTGTTAGCCACGGAAATGCGTTATTAGTGGCAACAGGAAGTTTCTGGGAAGGGGTAGATGTTCGTGGACAAACGCTATCTTGTGTGATCATTGATAAAATACCTTTTGCCTCTCCTGAAGAACCTTTATTAAAAGCACGGATGGAAGATGCTGAATTAAAAGGAGGAGACCCTTTCTTTGATGTGCAGCTCCCTCAAGCTGTTATTACCCTTAAACAAGGTGTTGGACGTTTAATTCGTGCTGAGCAAGATAAAGGCGTATTGATTGTTTGTGATACTCGATTAGTCAGTCGTAAATATGGCAATCTGTTTCTGAATAGTTTACCTTGCATGCCACGTACTCGAGACCTCAATAAAGCCATCGATTTTCTGACTTTAATTGATTAAATAGATCGAATAAAATACTCAAGTAAGTATTAAAGAAGACCTCAAACTGGGTCAACATCATTAATAAACATTATAACTCTCATTAAATAGGCGATTTATGTCATCTTCATTAAATATTTTGTGCATTGATTCTTCAACAGAAGCTTGTTCAGTTGCATTATTAACAAAAGATGCAACTACTTATCAACGTTTTATGTTTGCTCCTAGAGAACATACGCAGAAAATACTACCAACCGTTGATGACGTTGTTAAAGAAGCAAAATTATCATTAGCTGATATTGATGTGATTGCTTATGGACAAGGCCCAGGAAGTTTTACGGGGGTTCGTATCGGAATCAGTATTGCGCAAGGGTTAGCTTATGGCTTAGAAAAGAAAATGGTAGGCATTTCCACTTTACAAGCAATGGCACAACAAGCGCTACACAATGATAAGCAATGTAGTAGTGTATATGCAGCTATTGATGCTCGAATGGGGGAGGTTTACTTTGCACACTATATTAATGAAAATGGTGTCATGGTCTTACAAGATAAAGAAGTGGTCATAAAGCCTGAAGCATTGATAGAACAACAACAAAATAACGGCATACTAGTACAACAAAATAGTCAGTTAGTTGGTACTGGTTGGGCTGCGTACCCTGAATTATTAACTTTTTTCCAAACATGTTCAGTATCTGACATTCTTTATCCAAATGCCGAATTTATGCTTAAATCAGCTGCATTATTAATTGCAAATGATAAAGCGGTAGAGCCTGAATTAGCAATACCAGTTTATTTACGTGATACTGTGACATGGAAAAAGCTTCCAGGAAGAGAATAATTGTCTATAATACAAGCATAATTGATATGTGATTAGGAAATAGTAACTGACAAATGGCCATTTATAATAATATAGCGATGACTAATATTCCCATTAACACGGGGAATGTGTCGCAGGTTAAAAAAAATGACAATACGCCACCCGTTAGCGAAGTAACGCCTGTTAGTAAAAAATCGGAAAGCACTGAGTTTTCTTTAGTGCTTTCATCCCAGCAGGAAGAGTCTATTAATGATACGTTGGGCTATGACCAACCCTCTGCAAAAGGGCGTGGCGCATTGGACGCTTATCAACAAGTTGCAACACAAGAAAGACGCGATCAATTAATTGAAAGCATGAGTTTTCATTTCGTCGTTTAAAATGAACCTTTCAACTTCCTAGACGTCTATTCACTTCATTTGCATGATTCAGGTTTATTTATGTCACGTATTGCTTTTTTAACGCTTTCAATACCCACTCTGTTATTCTCACTTTTGTTTAATTATGTTTCCGCACAGAATTACCCGATAAACCTATCAGAAAAACAAACTAATACACTCGCGCGCCTTATTTGGCAGAACGAAGGCGCAGGTAAAACTGAATTCCTGACAGTATGGAATAAAAAGGAAAATTTTCCTTCCTTAGGAATAGGGCATTTCATTTGGTACCCAACATTAAAAAAAGGGCCTTACATAGAGCAGTTCCCACAGTTATTAAACTACCTGAAAGAAAATAATATTAAAATTCCACCATGGTTAACAGAAGCAAAAATAGCGCCATGGAAAAGTAGAGACATGTTTTATGACGAATTTGAAAGCGCTCAATTAATACAATTAAGAGAGTTACTTCATTCTACTATTGGATTACAAGCTAGATTTATTATTAAACGCTTAGAGCGTGGTATACCGGACATTTTAGACAGTAGTGATGAAATTCAAAAAATAAAAATTAATAAGAACTTAAGTGCATTAACGTCCACGCCTGAAGGCATCTTTGTGTTACTTGATTATATAAACTTCAAAGGTGAGGGGATTGCAATTAATGAACAATATCAAGGCTATGGATGGGGATTAAAGCAAGTGTTACTAGCAATGCCTGAACAATCAAACAATATATTATTGAGCTTTGCTTTAGCTGCTGATGAAATGCTCACTAGGCGAGTAAAAAATGCACCCCGCGATGAAATTCAATGGCTAAAAGGGTGGCGAGTTCGTGTCCATAAATACCCTTCATTGAACATTCAATAGTAAGCATAGATTAAGTATTGTTTTAGCCTTGACTGAACAATACAAGCTTAAACATTCAATAATATGTATTGGCTAATATAATACCGTTTAATTTAATTAAAAAGTTAGTTTATGGCTTTTAAATAATGGTAGTTATGATGGTATGAGGCAGAACACTTTGTTAACTGCCTGTTAAAGTTAACATTTTTGCTACCGGAGATTTACTTTTTAATTATTACTTTTTAATTATTATTTTTTATCTGCATAGTATATTCCTATCGATCGTAATCCCCTTTATGTTATTGATTTAATATTACAATCTTTCCTTAGTTATTAACATTCATTCACTGTGTATCACTACTCAGTTCATCACACCTGTAGCATCATGTGTTTATTTATTGATGTGTGTTATTACGATAGCGTGAGACAATGATATACTTGATTTTTGAAGCTTTTGTTATCATTACAGTATTGATTTTTACGGTTTTTCTATACAATAGCGTAAATTTCATTCGGCAATATCCATTTAAATAAGGTCTTATTATGTTATATCGAGTTATGCGTAGTTTTTTATTCAAAATGAATCCAGAAAAAGCGCACGATCTTTCAATCAAGCAACTTAAGTTAACTCACGGTACCGTATTAGACCTTTTTTACCGTCAAAAAGTACAACAGCGCCCTGTACAACTTATGGGCTTAACCTTTCCTAATTCATTAGGATTGGCTGCCGGTTTAGATAAAAATGCTGAATGTATCGATGCTTTTGGTGCTATGGGCTTTGGTCATGTTGAAGTTGGTACTGTTACACCCGTTGGCCAGCCTGGCAATCCTTCCCCACGTTTGTTTCGTGTATTAGAAGGTGAAGGTATTATTAATCGTATGGGATTTAATAATGATGGTGTTGATAATTTAATTGAAAATGTTAAAAACAGTAATTTTAAAGGTGTGATCGGTATTAATATTGGTAAAAATATCAATACACCTGTTGAACAAGGTAAAGAAGATTACATTATTTGCATGGAAAAAGTTTACCCACATGCAGGTTATATTGCCGTTAATATTTCATCTCCCAATACACCTGGACTACGATCTTTACAGTACGGTGAGGCGTTAGATGACTTATTATCTTCGTTAAAAGATCGTCAAGAGGCGCTTGCTAAAAAGCATGAAAAATATGTGCCGATTGCATTAAAGGTGGCGCCTGATTTAAGTGACGAAGAGATAGAGTCAATTGCTCAATCATTACTGAAATATAAAATAGACGGATTAATTGCGACTAACACAACCCTTGATCGTGAAATGATTAAAGGTATGTCGCATGCTTCTGAAGCAGGCGGTTTAAGTGGTCGTCCTTTACAAAGTAAAAGCACTGCCGTTATTGCTAAATTTGCTCAACATTTGAAAGGTGAAATTCCAATCATTGGAGTCGGTGGTATTGACAGTGTCATTGCAGCAAAAGAGAAAATTGAAGCTGGCGCTAGCTTAGTACAAATTTACTCAGGCTTTATCTACCAAGGACCGCCATTAGTTAAAGATATCGTAAATCATATTTAGTGGTTAATAAGCGACTAAATACTAATGTTACTAAAGTAAGTAGGGTAAACCCTAGATTTAAAATACAACAGTTCAATTAACAATCTGAAAGTAAACGTTAATAATAAAACGATTTAAACGAGGAAGAGTAATGGATTTTATTCCAAAAGCAGAATGGCAATGGGTCTTTGATCATCACCAGGGAAAATTATCTGTTGCTGGGCTCGATTGGGCTATTCCTATCGTATATGAATCCAATATGTTGCGTTTACGTGAAAGCCAGACCCTTTCATTTACCGTTGAGGATGTGACTCGATACATTGAACTGTTTGAAAGTGAATCTTTAAGCCATTTTGAAGAATCATTACGTTGTAAGATAATATTACATTTATTAGCTATTGATGTGTTTCATAAACCTATTATGCCGAAAAGCTGGTTATTTGAAGCATCAGAAAAACCTAAAATGCAATTTGATAATGGTGAGCTAGGCATATTAATAACAACAGGCGAGCATGAGTCTGCAAAATACATGGTATTGGAACAGCAAGATAACTTTTGTTTATGTATGTTGTTTGATGAAAACCATTTATTTCCAAATGGTAAAACGTTTAAACAGTTCCAAATTATAAAAGTGACAGTGGATAAATTAACGCCATGCTTACAAACTCAACCACAAGAATGGGTTTCTTTTCAAAACGCAGGTTAATTGTTTAATTATATGGTTGGATTTTTAAAGGAATTTAACTTATTGAAAATATAAATTGATATATTTAACCCATAAAAAAACCGCTCATCGAGCGGTTTTTAGTTTGCGACAATAAAATTAATCGTTGCGTTTAGTGACTTCTAATAGATGGTAACCAAATTGAGTTTTTACAGGGCCTTGCACTTCACCAATTGGTGCAGAAAAAACCACTTTATCGAACTCTGGAACCATCATTCCTGGTCCAAACTCACCTAAATCACCACCTTGTGCACCAGATGGGCATGATGAATGTTGTTTAGCAACTGAAGCGAAATCAGTTCCAGCTTCAATGTCGTTTTTTAATGTAAGACATTGTTCTTCTGAGCTAACTAAAATATGACGTGCTTGAGCTAAAGCCATGGGTAATTCCTTAAGTAGTAAAAAGTTAAATGGATTGTAACGATAGATTATCATGGGTGCAAATCAGAGTGATTGAACGCGTTAATTTTATTCATTATTTGCTTGCATCTTTGTCACAAAGTCATATTATGTCGAAATATTGTTATTTATAAGTCGAGGTCTACATGAAACGTATTGCATTATTTCTATTAACTAACCTAGCGGTGGTTTTAGTACTAGGTATTGTATTAAGTATTGTTTTTTCTGTCACTGGAATGAATTCCAACAGCATAGGTGGATTACTAATACTTGCGACGGTTTTCGGTTTCGGTGGTTCATTTATCTCTTTAGCAATGTCTAAATGGATGGCTAAAAGAAGTACTGGTGCAGTTGTGATAGTTACTCCAAGCAATACAACTGAACGTTGGTTATTAGAAACAGTAAAAAGACAAGCCGATAAAGCAGGCATAAAAATGCCTGAAGTGGCTATTTACCCAGCTCAAGACATGAATGCCTTTGCGACAGGCATGAAGAAAAACAGTGCGTTAGTGGCAGTCAGCACCGGTCTACTTGAGCAAATGACACAAGACGAGGCAGAAGCTGTTTTAGCACATGAAGTCAGTCATATTGCGAATGGCGATATGGTGACACTTGCCCTTATACAAGGCATTGTTAATACGTTTGTTATTTTCTTAGCACGTGTTATTGGTGGATTTATTGATAATGCGATGCGTGGTAATAACGACAATGACTCGGGGCGTGGTTTTTCTTACTACATTATTGTTTTCATTTTAGAAATGGTATTTGGCATTTTAGCAAGCACCATCGTTATGTATTACTCACGTAAACGCGAATTTATTGCAGACTCTGGGTCAGCATCGTTAGTGGGAAAAAACAAAATGATTGCAGCATTAAAACGTTTACAAATGACCTCGGAACCACAACTTGAGGGAAGCTTGATGGCATTTGGTATTTCTGGTAAAAAGAAAAGTAGTTTGTTTATGTCACATCCGCCTTTAGAGGATCGTATTAAAGCCTTACAAAATAGCCAAATGATGTAAATTTAAGACTTTAAACTCTCATTAATTTAAAAAATAGCATGTATATTCCTACATGCTATTTTTTTATCTCCCTAACTCTGTAAAATCAATTATCTTCTTATTAATATCTGTAATGTTAGCAAGTTATGAATCTGTGTATAAATAAAATCCTTAAATCGTTTACGATAATATCTCTATTTTTATCTGTCATGAGTTGTACTCCATATCAAAAACCTTTAACTATTGGTGCAGCACCTTGGCCTAACTTTGAGTTTGCTTTTTTAGCAAATGAACTCGGCTATCTAGATAAAGAGCAATATTCATTACTAGAACTCACTTCATCAACCAGTGTTATTCAAGCCTTTCAAACCGCCAAATTAGATGTTGCTTTTTTATCATTAGATGAAGTTTTAACATTAGTTGCCTTAGGTATCGATTTAAAAATAATTTCAGTTATTGATCGTTCAAAAGGTGGCGATGCGTTAATGGCAAGGCCTGAAATAAAAACATTAGAAGATCTAAAGTGGCATTCTATAGGCTATGAAAATAAAGCCTCAGGTGCATTGTTACTTGATGAAGTTTTCACCTTAACTGATTTGAATAATCAAACCGTGCAATTACATGAAGTAAAACAAAACGAAGTTAAAGATGCTTACTTAAAAGGTAATATTGATGCATTAATTGTGAGGGAGCCTGTGAAACAGCAATTATTAGCATTAGGGGCTCGAGAACTCATTAATTCATCTGCACTAGGTTTACCCATTATTAATGTATTAGTGGTACGTGGCGATTTATATCAAGAAAAAGAACAACAAATCGCACATTTTTTAAGTTCGTATTACCGTGCCCATCTTTTTTATGAAAAAAATCCAGCAGAAGCGTTAACCAGTATGTCAGTTCGTTTACAGCTTTATCCTTACTTTCTTGAAAAAGCAATTTTGAATTCTCAATTTATAAATCCTAAACAAGCATTAATGCGATTATCAGGCACACCTTCTAATATCGAGTTACAGGCAGAGCAATTAAGTATATTAATGAGTGAAAAGCGGATGCTTGGACAAATTCAAACCGATCTATCAAGCCTCATTTCAACACGTATTTTAGAACGAGCTATTTATGAATAAACTTCGTCAAACATCACTAATTATACTTTTACCCGCTATATTATTTATTGTATTTATTATATTGCAGGGAAGTGTTTTTTGGCTAGATTTTCACAATAAACAACGCGAGCTTTATAGTGAATCTGAACAAGATATAAAAGGATTAGCAGGCCAACTTCAAACCTCATTATCTAACTCTTTAATGCGTTTAGAAAAAGCCAGGGCCCAAGACTTTGTCTCTACTGCCGCTTTAAACGAGAATGTTAAAACCGTTGCAGTGGTTGATAATAATCAACAAGTCGTTTTAAGTAATAACTTCCGTGAAAAATATATGTTCGCTAAATTACAGTTAGAGAGATATGAAGGGCAAATATTAGATAGAGTGATCAATCAGAACGAAATCGTTGTTAAATATTTTGAAAAAAGTAAAGAGCTTGTCGTATATGCACCTTTGCAAATGATTTCAAAAGGAAACAGTCTCAACCGTAAGTTTAATGGTGTTATTTTCATTCGTTACTCTTTAACGAGCGCCTACAGTGAATTAATACATGACAGTTTATTTATGTTAATTAATTTTTCATTAATTTTATTATTTACAATTACTTTATTTGTTTACTTTATTAATCGTTTATTAGTTTTACCTTTAAAACGTCTCGCTGAATCTGTCAATATTACCGATATTACTAATCAACCCATAATACAGGACACGGGGTTAGGTGAGGTTGGTTTATTACAGCGTGCATTTAGTAATTTAATTGTCGACGTTTCAAATAATATAAATCAATTAGAAGCCAGTGAAGAGCGCTGGTTATATGCCATTAATGCTGCAAGAGATGGTGTTTGGGATTGGGATGTTGATAACGGTAAAGTTTATTATTCGAATCGTTGGAAAGAAATGCTTGGATTTGAACAAGAAAATATTAGTAAGGATATACTGGAATGGGAAAGTCGAATTCACCCTGATGATGTATTCCAAGTTACCGATGATTTAGGTGCCCATTTCTCTGGCAGAAATTCTTTTTTTGAAAGCACACATAGATTAAAGTGCAGTAATAATGAATACCTTTGGGTCTTAAGTCGAGGCCAAGCCGTTTCTTGGGATACTGAAGGTAATCCATTACGAGTTATAGGTACAACGACAGATGTTTCTGCTTATAAAAGTTCAAATGAGCAAATTCAAAATGAATTAGAGCTGGATAACGAGACTAATTTACCTAACCAATTACAATTACAATACCATATCCCACAAGAAATAATTCGTCTACAAAGTAAAAACTTACAAGGTGCATTTATAACGTTTGAGTGTAAACAACACCCAACTTTTGATGAATCTAAAGGGCCGAGTTATAGTAAAGAGATCCTGAATACTATCGCTCGTAGATTAGAAAAAAACAAACTAAGTCCTGATTTTGTTTGTCATATTAAAGAGGCTGAATTTGGGATTGTTTTATCCGATCTTCATTCATCACCAGAACAAGCTGCCGAATTAGCATTAATATTTACCAAAAAATTAGATTTGATATTGACCTTACCTATAATAATAGCGGATGAAGAACTAATCTTAAATTTTGTTTATGGCATCACTTTATTTCCTGACGCTGAAAGTAAAGCGGAGAATATATTAAAAGAATCAGCTATCGCAATGGACAAAGCAGAAGATAGTCAGTTTGGCAACATTAGTTTTTTCTCAAAGACAATAGAAAATAAAATACACTTAAAACACAGTTTACGAACACAAATAAGAAAGGCCCTCGACCAACAATCATTTTCATTATTTTATCAACAACGTGTCGATGTGTTTGGTAATTTAGTGGGTGTTGAGGCATTTGTTCGTTGGTATGATTCTGAACAAGGGTGGATCAATCCAACTGACTTTATGCCTGTCGCTGAAGAGTCAGGTTTAATTATTCCACTGGGTGATTGGGTCATCCGTCATGCCTTTTTAGAGTTACAAGGCTGGATTAAAAAAGGATTACCAAAACATTTTAAAACTTTATCGATGAACGTTAGTCCAAAGCAATTATTACAACAAGACTTCCTTACTTCATTAAATAAGTATTTATTAGAAACAGGTATTGATGCAAACTTAATAGAATTAGAGATTAGCGAAACAGTATTAGTTTCACACACAGAGTTAGTCATTAATAAATTAAATGAAATGCGTAAACTTGGTTTTAGGTTTGCTATTGATGATTTTGGGACGGGTTATTCTTCATTTTCCTATCTCAGTGTTTTACCTATTTCTACATTAAAAATTGACCAGTCTTTTATTGTTAATTTATTACAACAAGAGAATCAACAAGTTATTGTTAGTGCCATTATTAATATGGGTAAATCACTTAATTTAGATATTGTTGCTGAAGGTATAGAAAATGCGGATGAACTTAATTTATTGATTTATAAAGGGTGCAATCAATTTCAAGGCGACTTTATTGGTGCACCAGCCTCCGCTAGCGATTTTAGACATACGATTGTAACCCAAAACCTTTAAACCAGAAAAGTTAGAGAGTTAATGAATAAACTTTATAAATTTTGTATTTGCTGTGCGCTTACTTGTACCTCCTTTAATATTGCGGCTGCTGTCAGTTATCAAGTAAAGGGAACAGATAATAAAAAAGCTATTGCCAACATAAATGTTTATTTAAGTGGGCTATCAGCGCCTGATAACGCAGATAATGAAAGCTACTTAAACGAAGTGGTGATAACCGGAAAAGAAAGCTTAGTGGCACTTGGGTATTACCAATCTCAAATAACCAGTTCTGTTAGCGAAGAAGAAAATAGCCAAACGGTGACTTTAGATGTTGATTTAGGCACTAGAACCACCATTACAGAAGTCGATTTAAAATTAACAGGTGAAGCTTTAAACGATCGTAATTTTCAGCAGTTATTATTAGATTTTCCTCTTAAAGAAGGCCAATTTTTAGATCATGGTGAATATGAATCAGCTAAAAGCAGCTTTAAAAGTTTAGCGCAACGGTATGGTTATTTTGATGCAATTTATACAAAATCATCCGTCGAAGTAACTCAAAAAGATAATACGGCGGCCATTCATTTATGGTTCGAAAGTGGTATCCGTTATCAATTTGGTGAGCTTATATTTGATACTGAAACACCTGCTGAAACATATATTCTCTCTCTGCTTAACTTTCAAGTTAATGACCCGTTTGATACCAACACCTTAAATGCTTACAACGAGGAGTTAAGTCAAACTGGTTATTTTAAAAGTATTTCTATTTTACCTGACATGGACAAAAAAGAGGGGAGAAATATTCCTCTACACGTTATCACTTATATGAGTCCAGAAGATTCATTTTCAGCCGGATTAGGTTACAGTACCGATGAAGGAGTCAGAGGGAAATTCGGTTGGAAACATCCTTGGGTGAATAAATACGGTCATTCTATCGAAGCCAATCTTACTGCATCAGATCCTAAACAAGAAGCATCTATCGTTTACAAAATGCCAATTGACGATCCTCTTTACAACTACTATTCAATTCAAAGTGGCTACAAAATGCTTGACCAAAATGATACTGATACAAAGCAGTATGTGGTTAGCTTTAATCGACATTGGCGACTTGATAATGATTGGTTACGTACTATTTATTTACGTTACGATAATGAGTCAGGTTTACAAGGGCAACAAGAATTTTCAACCGCATTAGTATTACCAGGAATCAGCTTTAGTCGCACGCGCAGTCGAGGTGGTATTAATATCGACTGGGGCGATAAACAGCTGGTCTATTTTGAATTTGCAGAAGACAGTTTGTTATCTACTGATGATGTGGTGAAAGTTTACGGTCAAACAAAATGGATACGCACTTATAGTGGTCATCAGTTTGTTGCTTCAGCTGAGGCGGGTGCAATTTTCTCTGATTCTATCTACGATGTACCTTCATCAATGCGTTTTTTTACCGGTGGAGACCAAACGATCCGGGGTTATGGCTATGAAGATATTGCGCCTAGTGACTCAGATGATTACCTTATCGGTGGCTCTTATCTTGCGACTGCCAGTTTAGAATATCGATTTCCACTCAGCGAAAGTTGGAAGTTGGCCGTTTTCTCGGATGTTGGTACAGCAACGGACGATTTCTCTGAAGATCTATCAATGAGTACCGGAGTTGGTGTAGTTTGGGCATCTCCAGTTGGTCCAATTCGTTTTTATGTTGCCGCACCATTAACGAATACAGATGATTCCTACAAAATCCATTTTCTGATTGGACCTGAATTATGAGATATATTTCAACGACATTAAAAATTTTTAAGTATTTATTTTTTATTACATTTGTATTGTTTGCTTTAATTATTTGGTTATTAAATACACATTCAGGTAACAGCTTAATTATTAATATTGCCCAGAAAGTTGAACCTAGATTACAGGTCACACTTAGTGAAGGTAGTTTATTTTATTCCCCTATTTATGAAAAAATTCGTTGGCAAGACCAAGATACACTGATTGAACTCAACGACGTAAGCTACGAGTTTGATTGGCAGTGCATTATAGAAGAATTATGTTTAGATTCGTTAAAAGTGGGTAGTGCGATCGTTAACATACCTGAATCAACAGAACCAGTTGCTGAAGAAGAAAGTACTGAACCACTTGTTATTGAATTTCCAATCCCTGTTCATATTAATGGGGTCGATATTAACAACACCTTAGTTAATGTGGCCGGAATAAAACTTGAATTGAATCAACTATTATTAAAAGTTGATGGAGAAAAAAGCGATGTATCAATAGATACCACAATCAATGGATTAACAGTGACATTGGCCGATTCAGTTGAAGAAGCTAAAGTAAACAATTCGACCACCTCAAAATTGGTTATACCCGACAATTTTCCCGCTATTTTAAAAGAAGGTGATTTACCTGAAATTGTATTGCCCGTTAATTTACTCGTTAAAAAATTAGATATAAATCAATTTAAGTTAGTTCAAAATGAACAGCTTCTGGCCCAAATAAATAGTTTAGAAAGTCGATTTAATTATATTGGTTCAGCGATTTCTTTGGATAAAATACTATTAGACGTACCTGAAGCCAACCTAGATTTAAAAGGGAAAATTGATTTATCAAAACGTTACCCTATGGACTTAGCGGCTTCAATTAAACTGAAAGAAATTGCACAATTAGATCCTGTCTCATTATTAAAAGGGCAACAAGTTGCTATCACGGCAAAAGGAGATTTAAGTGATCTAACATCTCATGTCAGTTTAACTAAACTCATCAATGCAACTATTGATAATAAAATTGACCTCTATAGTGAAAATTTACCCCATCAGTTATCTGTTCAATGGGATAAATTAAGCTGGCCCTTGACTGGTGACCCTCAAATTACATCTAAAGATGGTCATATAAGCAGTGATGGTAATCTTAATAATTATAAAATAGATATCGGATCTGATTATGCATTACCAGATTTACCGACAGGGCAGTTAGCAATAGCCGGTAAAGGTAATTTAAGTTCATTAAATTTATCTCAATTACAGGTTAATACCTTACAAGGACAAATCTTATTAGCTGGTAAATTGAATTGGAAAGATAAACTAACTTGGTTAGGTGACTTGAATATTAAAGGGGTAGATTTCAAAGAACTTAGTGAAACTTATCCTGCGACATTAAATGGCCACATTAAACAATCCGTTACAGTGTCACTTGATGATACTGCTAATTGGGCATTCGATTTTCCAGTGATAGACCTTTCCGGCAACTTTTTGCAAAGACCTTTAACTATTAATGGATCTGCAAATGGCAATGCAAGTAATGGCATAAATGTAAATAATTTGAATATCGTCAATGGGGACAACAGGATTTCGGCAGATGGTAAAGTAGCCGATGTAAACGACTTATCCCTACAATTAGATATTCAAGATCTTAGTAAAGTAATGGTAGAAGCGACCGGTCAAATAAAAGGTAAAGTAGACTTAACTGGCAGTTTAGACAAAATACAAGTTAACACTGATTTAAAAGCAGAAAAGTTGAGTTATTTTAAGGACAGTATTGAATCTCTTAATATTAAAGGTAAGGCGACCATTGCTGATATTCCTTTTGCCGATTTAACATTAACTGCTAACAATATTGTTGCTAGCGAACAAAAAATTGAAAGAGTAACAGTTAATGTTGATGCTACTAGCGTGACTAAAAGCGAAGTTAAACATAATATTAAAGTCGACTTACAAAGTAAAATCGCAGACAGTAATTTAGCACTGATATTTACACAGCAAGTTAATGATTGGAAAGCGCAATTAACAGAAGCATTAATCAATACACAACAAGGGAAATTAGTCTTAGCGTCACCATTTACTGTAACAATGGATCAGGACACAATTAATCTGACTAAGCATTGTTGGTTAGCAAGTAACGATAATAATGATAAAAATGGAGAGTTATGCGTTAATAAGTTAAGTGCCGGTGAAGATGGTGAAATTAACATTAATATTAACGACTTTTTGATGACCAGTATTAATCCATTTATACCTAATACTATTTCATTAGAAGGGGCTTTAGATGCTGATATCAATGCATCATGGGTTAACAATAAGAAACCTAATATTGATTTATTTGTTGATGGCAAACAAATAGCTCTTAACATTCAAGATGATGCTATCAATACGGAAACGATTAAATATCCTGTTGAAAAACTACATATTGAGTTAAAAGCCGATCAGAAAAATGCTGATTTTTCTGTGTTAGCGGTATCAGATGGTTTAATAAATGCGAATATATCTGGCCAATTAAGTCCCTATGAATCATCGCCAACAGTAAATGCAAAGGCCCTTTTACAAATACCTGACTTTGATGCATTCTCAATACTTATACCTCAGGTCGATAGACTTGTTGGATATTTAGAAGCTGATGTTGATGTTAATGGCACATTAGAAAAACCTGTATTAAAAGGGCAAGTGCTCATTGCTGATACTTCAGTTAAAGCGCGTAAGTCTCCAGTCCAGGTGTCGGAACTCAACGCACAAATAAAAATAGATGAAAATAAAGCGGATGTTACTGGATATTTTTTCACTAACAATGAAAAAATTCCTAAGAAAAAGTCTACTTCATTCGTTGATAAATTAGTTGCGCTTAAAGACAGTGCAATTAAAAATACTATCAGTATCCCGCAGCGTATTGCCAATATTCAAAATGGTCCTGATAAAGATAAAAAATCTAACGGGCGTGTCGATATTTCAGGCTTATTAGATTGGCAAAATGCCTTTAAAGCAGATGTACATTTGGAAGCTGATCAGATGCTTATTCAAGATTATTCGCAAATTAAATTATACATCAGCCCCAATATAAACCTTATTTATGATGAAAGTATTAGCGTTGAAGGGGTAGTTAATGTTGATAAAGGAACAATAACGATTGAGGAATTACCCGCTGGAGCGACGAGTGTATCAAGTGATGTCATTGTAGTTGATGCAGAGAAAACGACAGAGAGTACTGATTTACCAATGAAATTAAACGTTAAAGTATCAATGGGTGATAAGTTACGCATTCAAGCATTAGGTTTAGATTCGATCATCAAAGGTGATTTACTAGTACGTAAAGACTTAACAAAAGATTTAACAGTTAATGGTGAATTAACTTTTTCACAAGGAAGTTACCGAGCCTTCTCACAAGCACTGGTTTTACAAAATAGTCGAGTTGTCTTTCAGGGGTCCGCAAGTGAACCTTATTTAAATATCGAAGCCATTAGAGACCCTAGCGATATTGAAGATAACGTGACTGCAGGGGTAAAAGTCACTGGTACACCAGATCAGTTACAATTAACTATTTTCTCTAATCCTTCGATGTCACAACAAAATGCACTTTCTTATCTGACTCGAGGTTATTCAATTGAGGACTCGTCTGGTGATGATAGTAACAGTCAATTAGCTGGAATATTAATAGGTTTAGGCACAAAACAAACAGACGGTGTAATGCAGAATATTGGTGATAGCGTTGGTATTAAAGATCTTTCGTTAGCATCAAGTGGCCAAGGCAGTGAGCAATCTGTTGGCATAAAAGGCACTATCGCACGAGGAGTGGAAGTAAGTTATGGTGTAGGGGTCTTTGATTCCTTTACTGTTTTTGCTATTCGTTATCAATTATTCAAACAGTTTTATATCGAAGCATCGAGTGGTTTAACACAAGCTGTTGATGCCTATTATGAATGGGATTGGGATTAGTTTTTTACGACTCTATTTAATGAATCATTAAATAGAGTCGTTTATTTTGATGTTTTCGCTTTTAATGATCCAACTTTATTCCCTTCCATTGTAGGACAAGTGCAAAAATTAAGTAATGAAGCACAACCTCATCAATAGCTTAAGCTTTTTCATGACCCTCCAGCTGCGTTTACTAACAGTGTAACCTTGTCCATATTGTTAGATGATTTGGTTAAATTACATAACTCAACCCGTATCGCACCTTTAATGAAAAAGTTAAAACGAGCTCTTGGCTTATTAGAACGAAAAAGTACTGAAGTTTCAGGTGGAGAATTACAACGTTTTGCTATTCTACGCGCGTTAATTTTAGACCCAGTATTTTTATTCGCAGATGAGCCAACATCATGTTTAGATCCAATTACGGCTAAAGAAGTCATTGACCTATTGGTTGATCTTTCCAAAGTACAAGAATGTGCATTATTGTTAGTAAGTCATGATCCACACTTAATAGAGAAACGCTGTGATAAG
The DNA here is from genome assembly GCF_947489755.1 of uncultured Psychromonas sp. Taxonomy (GTDB): domain Bacteria; phylum Pseudomonadota; class Gammaproteobacteria; order Enterobacterales; family Psychromonadaceae; genus Psychromonas. Next base: position 919 of record NZ_CANLFB010000033.1, on the reverse strand, counting down.
GTGCTTCGCTTGAGTAACAACGTGTTAATTTAAATAATAATGCGATTAAATAATCTTATTTCTGGATGATGAAATCGACAAAAAACCCTATTTTAATTGATTTAAATATAAATATGTTTTGATTATTCAGGGCTGAGATTAAATATAAAATTTAATAAATAGCAGAGGATTGGACTATTTTTGTTAAAACCAATAAGAGTAAAAAACAAAATATCATTTATATTCAATAAGTTAAATTGTTAAGTTGATTTCAATATGAAATAGAAAGGGGGCTTGTTAGTAAAATGTAATTTCATATTAAAATGAGATAGATTTTAGTCACAATCCATTTTCTAATTTATAATATTAATATTTTTTATTAAATTTCAGTTCGCTTTTTGCTTTTTCTACCTTTAAAAATTAGTCCTAAATTCACATAGTAATGCAGGTTATTTATGAATATTTAATGGTTTATGGTTAAGTTTTTTACTACAAATAATCATTGAATTAGATAAGTGCATTAAATTTTTAGCTTTAAATAATTTAATAGCGAGTATTTAGAATGATTTATTACAAGTCTATTTAAGATTCCTACAGAAATCACAAACTATTTTTCAATTGGATAATGAATAGCACCAATGTAATTATCTAAAACTTCACAGAGTTTATTGATATCGTGGTGATTATCATAGTAATAATTTTCAGTATTATTTTAATGATTTTAAATTCAATGTTTAAAATAAAAATATAACATAGGTACGATACAACAATAAATATTCATGATGTCGATTACTCATGACGGAGATTAAAAATAATTAAACTTAGATATAAAATACAGTCAATTAAAAATTGTTAGCATTTAATTAATTAATTAATTAATTTATAGTTAGTGTTGTGATAATCATAACTAAAAGATAGAGATGAAGATTTCTATATTTCA
>NZ_CANLFB010000032.1 GCF_947489755.1 uncultured Psychromonas sp. | reverse complement strand
GTATTAAGGTATCTAAAAGTGAATTAGAGATGATGACAGTCTAATAAATGCTATTGCTTATCCAGAACTCAGGTTAAATATAAATCAGAATAACTGAACCCAGATCCAGATAAGCAAAGCAATACGTTTATTTTAGTGAGCCTCTCCATTAATCAATTTTCCAATAACTGTTATTACTTCAATAGCTCGCTTTGAATGGCACAGAGCTCTCTGCTCTGATCATTAAAATATAACCAATTGATTTTAAATTGAATTTATCTACTTCTATTAGCCAGGATTAAGGTTAAATAATTAGAATTTATTGCAGTAAACAAATAGTTAACGAACAACTGACCAGCAAAAATCGGTTCAATCATATAAAAAATGTTTCTAGGGCAGAACAACAGGTACAAAAAAGGCTATCCGAAGATAGCCTTAAAGAATTTCAATTTTTAACTGATGTTTCTTTTAACTTAAACCGATAAAAAGCGGCTTAGTTAGAGTGCAACATACTGTTTAGTTCTACTGCGCTCTTATTAACTAAACATTCAATTTGACCTGTTGTTGAATTACGACGGAACAATAAATCATCTTTATTAGATAGTTCACGCGCTTTAACAAAACCAGCGTCGTTACCTTCATTGTCTAACATCTTAACTTTAGAACCAGCCGTTACGTATAAACCAGATTCGATAGTACAACGATTACCCAGTGGGAAGCCTAAACCTGCATTTGCGCCTAATAAGCTGTTTTCGCCAATCGCAACAATCATTTTACCGCCACCAGATAACGTACCCATGATAGATGCACCACCACCGATGTCACTGCCTTCGCCAACCATAACACCCGCAGAGATACGGCCTTCAACCATACTTACACCAGTAGTACCTGCATTGAAGTTAATAAAACCTTCGTGCATTACAGTTGTGCCTTCACCAACGTGTGCGCCTAAACGTACACGTGATGTATCTGCAATACGAACACCTGCAGGTACAACGTAATCAACCATTTTAGGGAATTTATCAACACAATCTACCGTGATAGTTTTGCCTTTTAAACGCGCTTTCATTTGACGATCTTTTAATTCAGGTAAATCGATCGGGCCTTTATTTGTCCATGCGATGTTATGTAGCAAACCAAAAATACCATCTAAAACAACACCGTGTGGTTTAACTAAACGATGAGAGATAAGTTGTAATTTTAAGTAACCTTCAGCAACACTTTGAGGTGCTTCATCCGTAGCTAGAATAACTAATACTAATGGTTGTTTTGATTTAGCAGCAGCCACTGCAAAGTCAGCATTATCGGTATCATCTTCACCATTAAATGCAGCAGCTAATTGCTCTGCAACGTCTGGTTTAATTTCGATGACTTGATTGCCACCTTCATAACCAGTAATAGCAGCAATAGTCGCTACTAAATCTTCATTTGGGTTTAAAATTGGGTTTGGGAAAAATGCTTCAATGATTTTTTGGTCACGATTTTTAGTAGCTGTACCAAACGCAAGAGAAAATGTAGACATGTATTAAGCTCCGATTTAAAAGTCTATAGGTGTAAAACACCATAAAATGATTGCTAAAATAATTAGTAGACAATAATAGAGAAGCACTTGCACAGATGCAAAATTAAAACGTTATAAGCAGAAATTAATTGATATAGATGGGTTTGATACTCATTTACCGCGGTAATAACCCCAATAGAGAAATGTAGCGGTCAAGAAGTAACCTTGGGTTTATTTTTAATCCGAAGCAATAATGTTAAAGATCCTAGTTTGATAAGATACAAAAAAAGTTCAAGCGATAACATTAATATAATGGCGACACTGACACCCACTAAAATAGCTTGTTGATTAAGTAACACATTGGCTTGATAACCTGCCCATGTTTCTTTAATAATAGGATCCTTGATTTGTTGCGTTAATGCGACTAATCGATGCCAAATAGGTTTATTTAAATTATCTATTTTTTGCTGTAAAAATGCCACTCGTAAAGCCGTTTTCTCGATGACTAATGCTTCTTCTCGATACAGGCTATCTTTACTACTTTTATGTTTTGTCATCAACGCACTCAAATCACCAGAAAAGTATTTATCTGCCAGTGATTGAAATGAAGCTAAATGTTGTTGAGCTTCTACAAAGTGACCTTGTAAACGTAATTCATATTGCTGTAAAAAATTCGGTAATTGCAAACCTAGCAGTAAACTTAACGTAAAAACAAGTTGTAAGCTATAGCGTTTAATTACCGATAACATTTTTATTTAAAACCGCGATTAGTACGTAAAAGCTCGTAAGCTTTTTGAATGTCTTGCGTTTTTTCTTTCGCTAATTCCATCATCTCTTCAGGTAACCCTTTTGAAGCAAGCTTATCGGGATGGTTTTGGCTCATTAATTTACGGTAAGCTCGTTTTATCTCTTTATCCGTTGAACTGCTATCGACACCTAACACTTGATAAGCATCATCTTCAGATTGAGCCGTATTCTGTTGTTGACCGCCCTGACCACCTTGATGGAAATGCTGTTGCCCTTGGATCATTTGAATTAAACGATCTAACTCAAAGCGAGAAAAGCTTAAGTTTTCAGCAATCGTATAGAGAATTAATTTTTCATTCTCATCAATTTCTCCATCAGAAAAAGCAACTTGTACCTGTATCGCTAAAAACATCTGCAGAACATTACGCTCGCCATGTAAAACGCGCACAAATTCTTGTAACGTTTCAACTAACGCAAAATCACCCGCTTTACCTGCTGTAAAAGCAGCCTGAGCTTGTGTTCTTGCATTACCGTGCAAATTCATTTGATCCATGTAAGCATTGGCAACTTGAATATCTGTTTGAGTCACTTTGCCTTTTGATTTAGCAACATGTCCCATGACAGAGAAAGCTGTTTCAAAGAATATTTTTTGTTTATCGGCACTATTTCCACGACCACCTAATATGCCATCTTGCATATTGAAATTACGACCAACTGCTACATCAAAACGATGGCCTAACCAAACACCTAAGATTAGGCCGAAAAAGTGCCCAAACATAAATCCAAAAAAACCACCTAATAATTTGCCCCATATGCGCATAACTAATAATTACCTTTAAATTAAGAAAATAGTAAAACTGCTGAACATTTTGACTAACTATGCGCAGATTTGCCAATTATTTGTACTAAATAACAAAAATACTCTCGTAATGAGCAATCAAAGATTGGAGCCAGCAAAGGTTTACTTTATTATACGTGGTTATATTGTTGTTTTCTGCTTAGCGTTTTCTGATGTTTCTAAGCACTTGTAGTGAGTTATTCATGCTAAAATTAATACCATTATTATTTGTTCTATCCCCTATTGCTAGTGCAGTTACGCAGCAAACGGATACGAGTGATCTAAACGAAGCGTTAAATTCAGCTAATGAAGCAGAGTCAGAAGCCCCTTCAAAAAGTTTAGAAGAAAAATCTGTACCGCGTGATGTAAACTTTTATTTTAAACAATGTTACCAGCAAGTTCCCCCTATCACTGAAAGTAATAGTGACTTAGATAGAAACCAAATTCCAATTAGTATTAACGCCGATTCTCTCAGAGGATTAGATGGCGAGATTCTTTATGAAGGCGATGTTAACGCAGTCCAAGGTGAAAAATATTTAGATTCAGATAAGCTTATCTATAACCGAAAGACAGAGCAGGCCAATGCGATAGGTAACGCCCGTTATGTTGATGGTCAAGTGACATTAACAGCAGATGAAATAAATACAAACTTCAGAACAGATGAATCATCTTTAATTCAAACTGAATATCAATTTCATGGCCAAGGTGGTCGAGGTCGTGCCGATAGAATTTATGATAATGGTCAAGGCCAATATGAACTAAATTCATCAAGCTATACTGCCTGTCCACCAAATGATGTGACTTGGAGTTTAGATGCATCAACACTGTATATTGATAAAGAAGCAGATATGGGCACCGCTTATAATGCGGTACTAAGAATAAAAGACGTGCCGGTTTTTTACTTTCCTTACATTAGTTATCCTTTATCTGACAAACGTAAAACGGGAATATTATTCCCTACCTACGAGTTTTCATCGGTTAATGGTTTCACTTATAACCAACCTCTCTATATTAATATAGCCGCCAATCAAGACGCGACGATCACACCAACTTATATGCAAAACCGTGGTCTATTAGTGGCAGCAGAATACCGTTATTTATTCGATGTCGGCTCAGGAACGTTACAAGTAGAATACTTGAATGATGACAAAATCCGTAAAGATGATGACGGCGATGATATCGGCGAGCGTTACTTAGTTCATTTCGATCATGATGTGACTTTTGCCGAAGATTGGAACTTCAATGTAGATTACAACAAAGTTAGTGATGAATATTATTTCAATGATATCAGCACAGATTACGGTAGCCGAAGCGATAACCAATTACTGCAAAATGCAAATTTAAACTATACCAAAAAAAATTGGAGTGCTGAATTAGAAGTACGTAACTTTCAAGTCCTCAATAGTGATGACACTGATGAAGACGACGACACACCACATATTGTATTGCCTAAGTTAGCGTTCAGTGCCTCACAGCCTTTAAATTGGAAGAGTCTGCAATTTGATTGGTATTCTGAAGTCACTCGTTTTGAACATAACGATGACGATGTTTACACTGGAACGCGTATTCATGTTGAACCAAAGTTATCTCTACCACTCTATTATGATTCATTGTTTGTTAATACTGAGCTGAAATACATGCTGAGTTATTATGAACAAGATTTAGATAACGCCACTAAATATGATTGGTATGATGATTTAGAAGAATCAACGGTACGCTACTTACCCTCTTTTAAAATTAATTCAGGGATTAATTTAGAACGAGACTTTTCTTGGTTCGATGATGATTACCGTCAAACATTAGTACCACAAATACAATATTTATACGTGCCATATCAAGATCAATCAGGCATTGGTTTATACGATACAACCACCCTGCAGCAAGATTACTATGGTCTATTTCGTGATAACCGCTACTCTGGCTATGACAGAATAGCCGAAGCTGATCAAATAACGTTGGGCGTATCAACAAGCTTTTTAAATAATCAAGGTAGAGAAAGGTTACGTTTTGCCATTGGTCAAAACTATTACTTTTCAGAATCTCGTACCGTATTACCTACGGATGATGATGACGATGACGACGACAAAGAAGTAAATAGATCGTCTATCGTCAGTGAGATTGATGTCAACTTTGATAACGATTACTTCTTCCATGGTGGAATTGAATGGGATAGTGATGATAACTTTATCCAGCGTGCTAATACGACCTTTGAAAAACGTTGGGCTTATAATACTTACGCACAATTAAGCTACCGTTATTACAAAGAAGATGAAGATGCTGATTGGGATGAAATCGTTAATCAGGTTGGCACAAAAGTAAATTGGTCGATTGATACACAATGGTCAACGTTCGCAAGCTATTATTATAATGTTGAATATAAAAGCAGTTATGAGAGTATTATCGGTCTTAAATACCAATCGTGTTGTTGGGCTGTTGGTTTAACCTATGACAGACATATGCTCTCTTATTACGGAGATGAAGATAGTTTTGAAGACGATATGGAAACTGAGAACAGTGTGAGTTTAACGCTCGAATTAACAGGCTTAGGTGGTGTTGGTGACTCTGGTTATGAAGATGGCTTATTCGACTACGGTCGTCCATTTTATTTAAAGTAATAGGTAAAAAATGAAATTAACAAAACAATTTTTAAGTGTACTTATCTTAGCAACGACTTTACCTCACGTTGTTAATGCAGCTGAAGTTCAGCTAGATAAAATTGAAGCAGTTGTCAATAATGAGCTTGTTTTAACAAGTGACATGAAAAATATGAAGCGTGATTTAATCGCTCGTTATAAAGAAAACGGCGAGACACTACCAAATCAAGGCAATATTGATAAACAAATTCTCGATAAGTTAATTAGCGACAGATTACAGTTACAAATAGCTGAACGTATTGGTTTACGCATCAATGATGCTCAAGTAGATCAAACTATTGAAGAAATGGCGAAAAAAAAAGGCCAAAGCTTAGCTCAAATGCGTGCTGATTTAACGGCTTCTGGTATTAACTACAAATCGTTTGTTAATAATATTCGCGATGAATTAACCATCAATGAAGTACGTCAAATTCAAGTGCGTAGACGTATCAATATTTCAGACCAAGAGGTTGAGCAAGTCGTTGACCGCATTAATCAAGCAGGCGAACAAAGTACCGAGCTTAAGTTTGCACATATCCTATTAAAACTATCTGATGATGCTTCAGCAGAGAAAAAATTGGCCGTTGATCAAAAAGCACAAAAGTTAGCACAAGAACTTGAAAATGGTGCTGATATCAAACAACTAGCATTAGCCAATTCAGAAGGCCCTAAAGCATTAGAAGGCGGTGATTGGGGATGGCGTAAAATGGAAGATATCCCAAGTTTGTTTGTAGAAAATCTAAAAGAAACCAATAAACCAGGCGATATCATTGGACCATTTAATTCTAGACTGGGGGTTCATATCATCCAAATTCTAGATAAAAAAGGCGGTGAAAACGTGATGACGGAAGAAGTAAATGCTCGTCATATATTAGTTAAACCGACTATCATCATGAGTGATGAAAAAGCCAAACAATTATTAGAAAAATTACGTCAAGAAATAGTCGATGGCACTAAAACCTTTGAGGAATTAGCAAAACAATATTCTCAAGATACAGGTTCAGCAGTAAAAGGTGGCGAACTAGGTTGGGCAGATCCAAACATGTACGTTCCTGAATTCAGAGATCTTGCACAATCACAACCTATTGGTGAAATTAGCCAACCGTTCCATACCATGCATGGCTGGCATATTCTGCAAGTGCTTGATAAGCGTGAATCTGATACAACAGAAAGTGCAACAAAACAAAAAGCCTACACCATGATCTTTAGACAACGTTTCCCTGCTGAGGCTTATGCTTGGTTGAATGAAATTCGTCAAGAAGCATATATTAAGATTAATAACCCTGATTACATTATTGAGGAAGAGTAATGTTACCTCGTATTGTAGTCACTGCAGGTGAACCAAGCGGCATAGGCCCTGATTTAATACTAGAACTGGCCGATAAAACGTGGCCAGTTGAGTTAGTTATTTGTGCCGACTTAACGCTTTTAAAATCAAGAGCTAAGTTATTAAATAAAACAGTTACGTTTATTGAATACGATAAAAATAATACTAACCAAACACAATCAACAGGCCAATTAACCGTTGCTCATATTGCAACGGCCATATCGGTAGAAACAGGTAAATTGAACGCAGCAAATGGGGCTTATGTATTAGAAACACTACGCTTTGCTAGTCAAGGTTGTTTAAGTGGCGAATTTGCAGCCGTTGTCACGGCGCCTGTTCATAAAGGTATCATTAATGATGCAGGCGTTACTTTTAGCGGCCATACCGAGTTTTTTGCTGAACAAGCAGATGTAGATTTAGTCGTCATGATGTTGGCAACAACTGGATTACGTGTTGCATTAGTCACAACACATTTGCCACTGTCAGCCGTACCTGCTGCTATCACCGCACCATTAATATCTAACATCGTCACTATTTTGAATGCAGAATTAATTGAAAAATATGGCATTCAAAAACCAACCATCTATGTTTGTGGTTTAAATCCGCATGCAGGTGAAGGTGGTCATATGGGCAGAGAAGAGATAGAAGTGATTGAGCCTGCATTAGATACATTGCGAGCTAAAGGGATTAACTTAGTTGGCCCTTTACCAGCAGATACTCTTTTCCAAGATAAATATTTACAACAGGCAGATGCCGTTTTAGCGATGTACCACGACCAAGGTTTACCTGTTTTAAAATACAAAGGTTTTGGTCAGTCCGTTAATATCACGTTAGGTTTACCGTTTATTCGTACTTCGGTTGACCACGGCACTGCATTAGATTTAGCTGGCACAGGCAAAGCCGATTCAGGCAGTTTATTGTGTGCAGTCAATGAGGCTATAACAATGGTCCAAAGTAACATCAACAAGGTTAACTAAAAATGAATGATAAAACCCACCTAGGCCATACAGCTCGTAAACGCTTTGGACAAAACTTTTTGCACGATGATTATATCATCGACTCAATTGTTGCTGCTATTGCACCACAAGCTGAAGATAATATAGTAGAAATTGGTCCGGGTTTAGGCGCTCTAACAGAACCTGTAGCAGCCAAAGTAAACTGTTTAAATGTTGTCGAACTTGACCGTGATTTAGCAGAACGTTTAGAGAAACATCCCACGCTACGTGACAAATTAAAAATCACGCAAGCCGATGCAATGCGCTTCGATTTTGGGCAATTAGTTCAAGGTGATAAACAATTACGTGTATTTGGTAATTTACCTTACAACATCTCTACACCGCTTATGTTCCACTTATTTGAATTTGCAGACAAAATTTCTGACATGCACTTCATGCTTCAAAAAGAAGTAGTAAACCGTCTATGTGCTGGACCTGATTGTAAAGCTTACGGTCGTTTGAGTGTAATGGCACAATATTATTGTAATGTTATTCCTGTATTAGAAGTGCCGCCAACCGCATTTATACCCGCTCCTAAAGTTGAATCTGCAGTCGTTCGATTAGAGCCTTACGATACACCACCTTTTGTAGCTAAAAGCCTTAAAGTATTGAATCAAGTTTGCTCAATGGCGTTTAATCAACGTCGTAAAACGGTTCGTAACGGCTGGAGAGAATTGTTAACAGTAGAAGAGTTAACCAACCTTGATATCAACATTGGTCATCGTGCTGAAAACATTTCTGTTGAAGAATATGTGCGTGTGGCAAACTATGTATACGATCGTTTACAAAAAGAAGCGTAAAGAAATATGGCAACGTATATAGTAGGTGATATTCAAGGATGTTATGACGAACTGATACAACTACTATCTTTAGCCAATTTTGATGAAAATAAAGATGAATTATGGGTCGCTGGCGATTTAGTCGCTCGAGGCCCAAAGTCCCTTCAAACACTGCGATATCTTAAAAAGATACAAGCTAAAATAATTTTAGGTAATCATGACCTACACTTATTAGCGACTTCGATAGGTATCCATAAACCCAAAGTAAAAGACAAAACCTCTCCCATTTTAGACGCAGAAGATAGCCACACATTACTAACCTGGTTACGCCAACAACCTTTATTACTAGAACACCCCCAACATAAATTTATTATGGTGCACGCGGGGTTATTACCTTCATGGTCTATTCAACAAGCAAAACAGTTTGCAAAGGAAGTTGAACGAGAGTTACATGGTGACGACTATAAAACCTTGCTTAAGAATATGTACGGTAACCACCCTACACAATGGCAAGACACATTATCAGGTATAGAAAGAACACGTTATATTATTAATGTATTCACCCGTATGCGTTACTGTACATTAGCTGGCGAACTAGAATTTGAGAATAAACTCGCACCAGCACAAACGGATAGCAGTAAGTTAAAGCCTTGGTTTGACATCACCCCAAGAGATCACAAACAACCTATCTTATTTGGGCATTGGGCAGCATTACTTGGTAAAACAGGTCAAAATGACTTATACGCCTTGGATACAGGCTGCGTATGGGGTAATAGTCTGACGATGTTGCGTTGGCAAGATAAGAAAGTATTTTCATTATCTTGCCCTGCTTACGGCTAAAATTACTAGAACAACCGACTTAACCTCAATTCTGGTTAATGAAAGTGGAATTATATTTAAAATCAGAAGATTATATTTATATATTCAAGCCAATCGCTTTAAGCATCCACTCTATCTAATGTAACAAATTCTAGATTATGTACGTTCTTTTCATCGGCGGCATAGTGCTCACTTTCTACTTTTTTCCAGTCACCTTGTGCTAAATAATCCGGAAAACAGGTGTCACCTTTTGTGTCTAAATCGATAAACGTAAGATACAAACGGTTAGCCACTTTTAGAAAGTATTCATAAATGGTTGCACCGCCAATGATCATGACTTCTTCAACACCTTCAGCGGCACGAATAGCCTCTTCAACAGAAGTAACACAAGTCACGCCAGCAATCGCTAAATTTTCATCTCGAGATACCACAATATTTAAACGCCCTGGTAAAGCTCTGCCAATTGAATCATAGGTTTTACGTCCCATGATCACTGGTTTACCTAGGGTTGTTTTTTTAAAGTGTTGTAAATCAGCAGGTAAATGCCACGGCATTTGGTTATCTAATCCAATTACTCGATTATTGGCCATTGCGACTATCATTGAAATTTTCATTGTTATTCCAGATTGCTTGTTATGTATAAGTGATATATAAATTTATCGGAAAGCGTGTTTAGAAAGCTTATTTTAAAATCTAATTCAAAAATTTACTGATGAAGAAGTTTAACAATTAAGTTTTAGAATTCATCTATTTAATTACTCTCTTGTACAATAATTTTTGCCATTATTATGCTACAGTCTCATTACATTTACAGCTGTAATAGGGAATATAATATGGCCGTTACAATTAAAAAAAGCATTATACCAATAGTCCTCGTCGTTATTTTTATTTTATGGCTATTATCCATTTGGTGGGGATGGATGCCATCAGCCTATAACGTAAAATCACGCACTCAAGAAGCCGCAAAAATCTCTAATGTTGAAATGATTCCAGGCTATGCAACCACTACTGCCCTGATCGACGTGACAACATGGCTAGTTGATAAGCCAGGTGGCTTTTTATCAAACGACGTTACGCCTCCAGGCTTAATTATGGATAACATGCCAGCGTTTGAATATGGTGTGTTAGAGCAAGTTCGAGATTTAGCATTAGTCATGCGTTTAGACTTTAGCCGTTCACAGTCTCAATCAACCGGTGATAAAGACTTAGAAACAGCACAAAATAAAATGAATATTTCTCACACAAATTGGATGCTTCCAAGTGCAGAAAAAGAATATAAATTAGCGATTGAATCTTTTAAGCGATACCGCAGCCGTTTAGTGGCAGAAGATGAAACTGAAGCACAGTTTTATACTCGTGCAGATAACTTAAGTGATTGGTTACGTGAAATCGAGAAACGTTTAGGTTCTATTTCACAAAATTTAAGTGCGAGTGTTGGTAACGATGTTTTCGATACAAACTTAGCGGGCGATCCTACGGCAAAACAATCAACAAGAAGTGCTTCTGAAATTCAAATTAAAACAAGTTGGTTTAAAATTGATGATGTTTTCTATGAAAGCCGAGGCTCCACTTGGGCAATTTTACATTTTTTAAAAGCGGTAGAAATTGATTTTGCAGATGTATTAGAAAAGAAAAATGCACAGGTTAGTTTAAAACAGATCATTCGTGACTTAGAAGCGACGCAAGAAGCAGTATGGAGTCCAATGGTATTAAATGGCAGTGGCTTTGGTTTCTTAGCAAATCACTCGCTAGTAATGGCAAATTACGTATCTCGTGCCAATGCTGCACTCATCGACTTAAGACGTTTACTAGAGCAAGGTTAATATCTAGCTAACAATAAAATACCAATAACAAAAAAGCCTCGATAAAGAATCTTTATCGAGGCTTTTTATTATCGTTCGTATTAATGAATGTTTCGTATTAATCAATGAACAAAAAACGGTATTCATTAATTCACTAAAGAATGATTAACCACAACATTTTTTATATTTTTTACCGCTACCGCAAACACAAGGTTCATTACGAGCTGGCTTTTTATCGAAACGAGTCGTGACGGGTTTATTAATCAATACATCTAATTCTGTGATATTTTCTGCTTTTTCAGCATCAATAGTCATAGCGACAACTAAGTCATGCTCTTTGGCTAAAGCTTGTATCTCTTCTGCACGCGCTTCGCTATTAACAAGCACCTGTAAAGGTAACTCTTCAGTACCCATTTTTACAGCACGCTTTGTATTAAAACCATAACTTGAATGTTTTGGTTTTTTCTCTTTTTTACCTTTAAAGAAAAATTTATCTGACATAATGAACCTTTATTATCCTACTCGCTTATTCTGCACACTTTATTGGCACTTAATATTTTCGCACAGTGTACAGTATTCCTTATTCCAATCTAGCCTAATATGCGACCATCTTTGTTGTAACGGCGCTATTTTGAATAGCGGTCATAACTGTAGTCTTAATAGTAGTCTTGACAGCAGCCTTAATAGTCGCTAAACAATCGGGCGTCCGCGGTAAATTAAAATAGACGGAATAGCCAATCCAAAACTTAACGCAGTTAGAATGAATAATGTACGCAAACCATTTTCCATCACTATTTGCATCAACTCTAAACTGTAACCACTGGTATTAATTTCTACCAATCCAATCATTGCAGTAAACGCATAACTACCTGGAATCATAGGAATAACCGAAGCAACGGTAAAAACAGGACGAGGAATAAGGTGTTTACGAGACCAATAAAGGCCTAAAAACCCCATATTTGCTGATGCAATAAAAGTCGCCCATTCAATCGGGATACCGAAATGCAATAATAAAAAGCGGAAACTATGGGTTAACGCGCCACCAGCAGCACAAAATATCAGCATTTTACGCGGCACATTAAACACCATTGCAAAACCAACAGCAGGCACCCACGCAAACCAAGCATCAGTAATTAATAACAATAAAAAATTCATGACATCATTCATTAGCTTGTCCACCCTGATACACCAATTAAGGTCATAGACGCAACAATACCAATAGACACACTAATGGCTAATAACGTTGAAAATACCCAACGGGCGATGCCCATATTAATATGCCCTTTTAACATATCCGATACGGCATTAATCAAAGGGAAGCCAGGCACCAAAAGTAAGACACTGGCAGCCATTGCTATTTGTGGATTTTCACCCGCTTCAACTATCACCCCAAAGCTAGTAATAGTTGTTGCAACAAACGCCGCAGCGGCGAAGTTAACAAAGGGGTTATGTTGTCGATGCGCTAATTCTTGCCTTAAAATCATCGCTAAACTTGCAGCAACAAAGGTCACCCAATAAGCCGCCCTGTCACCACCAAAGAAATGGCTAAAGCTAGCACAGGAAAAACCAATCATTAACACCACTAACCAACGGTTATGTTTAAAAGGCTTTAAACGCTGTAAACGTTTTTTAACTTCTTTTGCATCAAGTAACTGTTTTTCTACCATCACGCAAATACGTTGCACATCACACACCATTTGCATATTAATGCCTCGGTCATAACAACGTCTTGTTGTGGTGACACAATGACCCGCTACTAAACTAGTAATAACAATCGCATCGGGACTAATCGATAACTCAATATTTTCTGCACCCAATGCTAAACCAATGCGTTGCGTTGTTTGTTCAATTAAACGACTCTCTGCGCCATGCTGATGTAAGATTTGTCCAGCAAAGACAGCGACCCGTGTAAGTTCCGTTTGTTGTTCCTTTGACAAGCTCATTATGTAGTCGACTTATAGTTGTGATTCCGCCAGTTTTAAATCCAACGTGGCTTTAAGAAGTTTAAATAATAATATAGCTGCATCGATCTCTTCTTTGCGATTGGTTAAGCTTTCGATGTTTAAACCTAATGGAATATTAAGCGGTAACACGGCCTGTAGAATCTGTTCAAAGTTATTACGGCTAATTTGTAATGATTCTTTTAATGGATTATCAGATTCTAAAATACGCAATGAAGTCGCTTCTGGCACTGAAATACCTAGCCATTCAATGAACTCTAATGTTTTAGCACTACCACAAGGAGAAAATGTTAAAATAACACGTTTAGGTTGAATACCTTGTTGTCTACATTCACTCGCATAACGCGTTAGTAAATCAATCGTTGCTTGCGCATTATAAACGGCTTGAGTAATGAAAAACTCACAGCCTTGATCTTGTTTATTACGTAATCGTAAATGCTCATCGCCCTTTGCAACGTGACGTTCAGCAATCGTTACACCACCTAAATAAAAATCTTGGGGATGCGCTTCAACCGCTTTATAAGCATCAGCTAATGATAATTTAATCTCACCATCCGATGACGGAGAACCAACTAACACGATATCGCGTACTGAAAATTGGTGCCAAGCATCAGATAACCAAGCCGAGAAATCAGCGGCATCACGTTGTGAAACACTTTTATAAGTAATCACTGGTTTATCGACTTTATCGTGCAGTATTTTTGAATATAAGCGCGAGTCATGCGTATATTTAAATGGGAATGGACGAGGTTTATCAATACGAGACGTTTCATCTTGAATGTCATAAACAATAAAACCATCGTAATCAATTTCAGATAGACGCCCTAATAATTTATCTGCAATGCCGGATACGAGTTCAATATCTGTATCTTGTTTAGGAGGTGTGGTACCAATGAAATAAACGCCACGCTTGGGGTCGGTGGTAATACTTTTTAACTTAGAGTTGGTCATAACAAAATCCTAAACTATCACTACAAAATAAAATCGAAAATTATCCCATATCTTGTGCATAATTGATATTAGGGAAAGCGTAATTAAATGGTACCTTTACTAATATTATCTTTAAATACTTAATAAGTATCGCTAAGTGGCGCGATTACAACTGATAACTCACTGTTAAGCGGTAGTGATATTCAATGTTTTCACGTTATACTAGCGCTTATTTACAATCAAAAAGTAACCTTTATGCGTAACCCTCGTTTTTATGAACCACAAACATTAACTGAAAATAGCACTATCACGCTATCGGATGATGCAACCCAACATATACGTGTATTACGTTTGAATGTAGGTGATCATGTGACGTTATTTAATGGTCAAGGTGGGCAATATTTAGCAGAATTAAGTGAGGTACAAAAACGCACTTGCCAAGCAACAATAATGTCATTCCAAACAACAGATAATGAAAGCCCATTACATCTACACTTAGGGCAAGTTATTTCTCGCGGTGATAGAATGGAGTTTGTCATTCAAAAAGCAGTCGAGTTAGGCGTCAATGAAATTACACCACTGATCAGCGAACGCTGTGGTGTCAAACTCAATGCTGAACGTATGGCCAAAAAACAACAACAATGGCAAAAAATTGCCATTGCAGCCTGCGAACAGTCAGGTAGGAATATTGTACCGACCATTCATGCAACACAAGCTTTAACACAATGGTGTGAATTTGACATTGTTTGTTGTAAATTAACATTACATCCACGCGCAAAGTATTCAATCAACACATTACCAAATGAGATTAATCATGTGCGTTTATTGATTGGTCCGGAAGGTGGTTTAAGTGACGATGAAATTAGTTTAACTGAAAGTTTAGATTTCACCGAAACCTTATTAGGACCAAGAGTATTACGCACGGAAACAGCAGCATTAACCGCGATTACGGCATTACAATGTCGCTTTGGTGATTTAGCGTAACCATATATAGCTTTAACGATAGCTTTTAATAATTTATTGAAATAGGAAAGAATATGACCATTAAAATTGGCATCGTGATGGATCCCATCGCAGACATCAACATTAAAAAAGACTCAAGCTTTGCAATGTTATTAGAAGCTCAATCTCGTGGTTGGGAACTGTATTATTTAGAGATGAAAGATCTGTACCTTGAAGATGGCCGTTGTTTTGCCACTAGCAAAAAACTAACGGTACAACGTGAAGAAGGTAACTTTTATCAATTAGAAGAAGCCGTTGACCACCCTCTTTCTGACCTAGATGCAGTATTGATGCGTAAAGATCCTCCTTTTGATACGGAATACATCTACGCGACTTACTTATTAGAACGCGCAGAAGTAGAAGGTTGCTTAATCGTCAACAAACCACAAAGTCTACGTGATGCAAATGAAAAACTCTACACCGCTTGGTTTAGTGAATTCACACCAACGACATTAGTGACGCGCAGTGCAGCTAAAATCCGTGAGTTCCATAAAAAACACACAGACGTTATCTTAAAACCACTTGATGGTATGGGGGGAGCTTCAATCTTCCGCATTAAAGAAAACGACAGCAATGTTGGTGTGATCATTGAAACATTAACTGAACATGAACAACGCTACTGTATGGCGCAAGCCTTTATCCCAGCCATTAAAGCCGGTGATAAACGAATCTTAATTGTTGACGGTGAACCAATGCCTTACTGTTTAGCACGTATTCCTGCAAAAGGTGAAACACGTGGTAACTTAGCCGCTGGTGGTACCGGTGTTGCCCAACCACTTTCTGAATCAGATTGGCATATTGCTAATACCATTGGTCCTAAACTAAAAGAAAAAGGACTGATTTTTGTTGGCTTAGATGTTATTGGCGATAAAGTCACTGAAATCAATGTGACTAGCCCAACGTGTATCCAAGAAATTGATAAAGCTTACGGCACTAATATCAGTGGTAAGCTAATGGATGCGATTGAGAAACGTGTTAAAGGTGCTAAATAAGCCTTTAAGACTCTTTAGCATTCATTAAAGGCTACATTATAATTAACGCACTACAGTCGAATGCTAGAGACAGATAACTTTGGATACATAATAGCACTGGATATAAATCATTGAGTTTATTACCAAGCCTGAACTAAGCGATACAAGCAGGTAATAAACTCAATACTAATGGAGAAGCACATGACAATAGATAAAACTAAAACACCCTTTGCTGATTCTGACATTAGTACTGAACACTCAGAGGTTCAATCCAATACTGAACATACATCCTCTGAACATACTCCACCTGAATCTCCTTCAGAAGCGAAAATGGTCAATTCATTAAAAAACCATTTTTTAATTGCAATGCCTTCATTAACCGACCCGTACTTTAAAAATTCAGTGGTCTATTTATGTGAGCATGATGAACAAGGTGCAATGGGTTTTATTATTAATTATCCTGTTAAACTGACCATTCAAGAACTATTAAAAAGTGCCGAAAGTATCAGCCATGAACCAATGCCCCCAATCACAGAACCTGTATTTTTAGGCGGACCATTGGATATGGACAGAGGTTTTGTATTACATAGCCCGATAGAAGATGACTCTCAAAGTACCCTTTTGAATGAACAGTTAATGATGTCTAATTCCAATTTAATCCTTTCTTCATTAGGTACAGAAACACAACCAGAGAAATACATGGTTGCGTTAGGTTACTCAAGTTGGGATTCAGGCCAGTTAGAAGAAGAAATCAGCAACAACCAATGGTTAACGGTACAATGTGAGATGGACATCATGTTTAATACACCCGTCAGCAAACGTTGGAACTCATCTTTACAACAACTCGGTGTAGACCCATCACAATTAAGTAGCGAAGTAGGCCACGCATAATGACAGTAGAAACAACTAATACAGCATCATCAACGCCAATTAAGGCCCCGAATACCTTACTAGGTTTTGATTTTGGCACCAAAAGTATCGGTGTAGCGACAGGACAAATGATCACTGCAACAGCACAACCCATTGCAGCGATTAAAGCTAATGATGGCATTCCAAACTGGGATACCGTTGAAGCGGTTATTAAAGAATGGAAACCCGATTTAATTGTTGTCGGCTTACCACTTAATATGGATGGCACAGAACAACCGATTACCCAACGCGCTAAAAAGTTTGGCAATCGTTTAACCGGGCGTTTTGGTGTTAAAACAGTTTTTCAAGATGAACGTTTAACGACCGCAAGCGCTAAAGAATTTATCTTTGAACGTGGCGGCTATAAAGCATTAGAAAAAGGTAAAGTAGACAGTGTTTCTGCCGCGCTAATATTAGAAGGTTGGATGGAAAACTATTATTAGTGATTAACCACAACGCCGACAATAATAAAAATCCAACCATAATTTTCTGTCTTTCAAACACCTGCATTTCAACTACTCATTTTCTAGTACTTATTTTCTAGTACTTTTTCATCTGCTCTTTAAACTAAAGAGCAGTGCAATTTATTGATAAACCAATCCAATTTAATTCATTAAGCAAATAATTTAATTCAGGAATCTATTTAAGTTATCAGTTTATTGAGTTATAAATGTTTACTCTTCGTTTTATAAAGGACTACATTACGCCCATGCAACTTATTGAAATCGATCCAGAGCGTTATCGTAAACGTTTAAATAAAGTTATCTTTGCTTGCATTGGAGTATTAAGCATCGGCAGTTTAGCCATAAGTCAGCTACTTATCTTATTAATCCCTTCTCCGACAGGAAGCCATTTCCACTGGAACTTGTTAGGTGTCGCAATAACCGCCATCTCGGTTTTCATTATTTTATCCAAACTTAGAAAACATCCTTTTTTCTACGAAGTCAGTTACGTATGGGACTTAAAACAAGCGTTAAATAAAATCAACCGTCGTATGAAAAAAATAGAATCAGCAGCGCAACGAGGCGATTACGTTGCCATGCACATTTTACATTTCAGTTACTGCGGTTCTCGACAACTATGGCAATTAGATAACAACACATTAACCATTAATCACCTGACACATCTTGAAAATAAACTACACGAACTAGCAGAAACACATAATGTAACGCTAGATGCCACTCTTTATAACCCATCACAATTAGCGAGCTACTAATGCCTATTTTACATATCGAAGCGTTTTTAATTGCAATCACTATTTTAACTATTACCCCAGGTTTAGACACGGCATTAGTGATTCGAAATACCACCCGAGGTGGCGAAAAAGATGGTTTTGTCACTAACATCGGTATTTGTAGTGGCCTGTTTTTTCACGCGGCATTATCTGCTGTTGGTATCTCATTATTATTATCACAATCACCGCAACTGTTCCAAGGCGTGAAAATGATTGGTGCTCTGTATATATTATATTTAGGGGTACAAGGTCTTAGACACAGCTTTTCAGCAACAGCAAAAGATCCAGAAACGATTAATGTGAATGGTAGCTTTAAAGCCGCTAAAAGCTTTAGAGAAGGCCTACTTTCAAATGCCTTAAATCCTAAAACGGCTATCTTCTACTTAGCTTTTTTACCGCAGTTCATTAACCCTGAATATTCTGCCTTCATGCAATCATTATTGATGGCTGCTATCCATTTTGTAATCGCACTATGCTGGCAAGCATTTATTAGCCGTATGATTGTAACTGCGCAAAAACGTTTTGATGGTGGTAAAACACAATTGATGATGGAACGACTAACTGGCGTGGTATTGATTGGTTTGGCCGTTAAGTTGTTAATGGAAGATTAAAAACCATAAGCATTGCTTGTGTAATGCTTATATTTAATCATTATCTTAGTTAACTTTTCGAGCCTAATCATTCTCTTAGTCATAGTCACAGCAAGAGTCATAGCCAAAAATAAAAAAGTGGCTTTGAGGTAATATGCAAATAACGTTAGTGAGACATGGTAAACCTACTGGTGCTGTAAACCCTAAATTGACAGCCTCCGGTTTTGCAAAATGGGTGAAGCATTATAAGTTGTCTAAAGTCGATATCAGTAGTTTGCCTCCCAAGCCACTAATTGATTCATTGAAATCACATTATATTATTTCAAGTAACTTACCTCGAGCCATTGACTCTGCTTATTTATGTGTCAACAAAGCGCCCAATTTAATCCTAACGCAAATAACAGAAATGGATATTCCCAGGTATAAATGTCCACTGATATTAAAAGCTTATACATGGCTTATCATGAGCCGAATTTTGTGGATGCTAGGTTTTAACCGAAAAGTTGAATCGTTTAAGGCAGCTAAAGTACGAGCTAAAACGTCAGCCAACACATTATATGCATTAGCAATACAACATGAGAACCTTGTTGTTTTTGGACATGGCATGATAAATAGATATATCGCGAAAGAACTAAAGAAACAAGGCTGGAAGAGCACGTCACAAGGCAAAGGATACTGGAGTACTATTACTCTTAGGCGCGACTCCTAGCCATTATTCTTAGCGGTTACTATCCACTTTTATTCTTAACAATCTCCGTTAATGATGATTGAGGTTAAATAAGATACTGACACAGTAACTAAATAAACAGGATGAAATGGTGCTAGCTTATTTGACCACTTCCTATCAAAAAATGACCTATAAAAATCACTTTAAGTGTTCACCCTTTCAATACGTAACGTATTGTAGCCCAAGCAAAAAATCAATGTTTGCTTTCCCAATGTGGCCTTAACCACAAAATGAAACAATGTTTTATTTATTACTGATATAATTACAAAAAATAGTTTAATGTCGCTCTTCTTGTCCACTTCAAATACTTCTTATCGCACACAAGTAAGGATATATTTTGCAGCAAAAATTTGCCTTTAAAGCAGAACTTATTTTAGTCCTAGTAACCATTTTAGCAGGCGCGGGTTGGATATTTTCGAAAGAAGCGTTAATGGGAATGACACCTTTATTTTTTATCTCTATGCGCTTTTTTATAGGTGGACTTGTTTTATTATTGATCGGTCATCGATACTTTCGTGGTGTAAAATGGCAAGAAATTAAACCCATTATATTAATCGGTGCAGTGATGGCGATAGCAATGCTGTGCTGGGTTATGGGACTGTATCAAAGCTCCAACGTCGGTGTTGGTGCTTTTATTACCTGTATGGGCGTTGTGTTTGTGCCTATCATTGGTCGTTTGATGTTTGGTGATCGACCTGCCATGAGTATTTGGGTTGCCTTACCTTTTGCGATCATCGGCTTAGGTTTTTTAGCCCTGAGTAATGGCTTAAACTTTGAAATTTCACATCTTTATTTTTTAGGCACCGCTATTGCTGTTGCCTTTCAACTTAACCTTCTATCACGATTTCTACTACGAGTTCATTCGCTAGTATTAACGAGTGTGCAACTAACCACTGCAGGTATCTTATTATTAATTGTTTCCTTATTAACGGAAACATTACCAAGCAGCATTAACGTCGATATTTTAGGTTGGCTTTTAGCGAGTGCATTAATTGCCACTAGCTTGCGTTACTTATTACAAATGTATGCAATGAGTTTAACCCCAGTGAGTCATGCAGCTGTGATAATGAATTTAGAACCCGTATGGGCAGCTATTTTTGCAGTATTCTGGTTTGGTGAAATAATGACATTAGGGCAAGTCTTCGGGTGTTGTTTAATCTTTATCGCAATGCTAATCAGTCGTTGGTCGCAAATAAGAAAAATATTTAAACATAAATACAAAATTAGACTTAAACAAGAATAAAGGCCCACCAATTAAATACCTAATAAATTTGAAGGCGGATAAATGATTTAGCTTTCAAATTTACCCTGCTAATATTGTTGCGTCTAACGTAAAATAATAACTTCTATTCATCCTATTACTACTCCGTATTGTTGACTATATTATTGGCCATATTGTTGGATGTATTGTTGGATGTATTGTTAACGACATTGTTTTCTTACTCACTTCCTGATAGTTTATTGAACACTTGTTCTTTTAATTTTTCTCTACGTATTATTTATCTATTAAAAGAATAACGTCTTATTTCCATGACTCAATTAGGAACCATAAAATGACTACTTTAAGAGAACAAACTGACGCTAAAATTGCCGCTGGCCGACAAGGTAATCCTGACTTTATGAAGGGCATTGATGACGTCATTGAACAAGCAAAATCGTTTAAAGAAGGCAGCAACGCACTTAAGTTAGGCCAACAAGCTCCCCGCTTTAAGCTACCTAACCAACAAGGCAATATGACATCATTAGATGACTTATTAGCAAAAGGTCCAGTAATAGTTACTTTCTATCGTGGTAGCTGGTGCCCTTACTGTAACCTTCAATTAAAAGCCTTACAGTCACGTTTAGAACAGATTCATGGCTTAGGCGCACAGTTAGTGGCTATTAGCCCTGAAGTACCAGATGATTCATTGACTAAGAATGAAATAGACGAAATGAGCTTTGAAGTATTGTCTGATCAAAATGCTGATGTGGCCGCTGAATTCGGTGTTGCTTGGAAAGTGCCTGACTTTGTATTAGAACACATGAAAGTAGATCGACACCTTGATATTGAAAAAATCAATAACGGCAACGCAAATATTATGCCGATTCCAGCCACTTTTATCTTAAATAAAGAAGGTGAAGCTGTGTGGCGTTTTGTAGACGTTGATTACCGTGTTCGTTCAGAGCCTTCAGATATTATCGATGCCTTACAAAGGCTATAAGCATTGAACCTATTAAGCAAACCAAAATAGAGTGGAAAGTGATATTAATAAATAGCGTTAGCTGTTTTTGTAAATGCCACTTTTACTCATAACCTGTTTTAAAAATCAGTCCTTCTCATTAATAAAATAAGCTGCTCTAGCGAAAGAGCACAAGAGCAACAACCTTTATTATTATAATACACATGAGCCTTCCCTAATAAATACAGACAGGCTCATACATTACTATTCAGCAGCAACTATTCTATTCAGCTATTCTACTCAATTATCGTATTCAATTATCACCGTTCACTAAAATCAATACAGATTAAATGGATAAGTATAACGGTGATATTAATCTAATTAACTAACTGATTAATGGATAAGTAACTAAACGATTCTATTTATTAAGCAGCTTGTTCGACGTCCAATGCCGTTGCTTTAATTTCAGCACTCTTTTTTTTGGTCATGTTTGGCAACATTTGACCTTCCCACACAAAGTGACGATTCGCTTTTTGCCTAATGAACCCCTGTACCAATAGAGTAGTAAATAGGTGATCCGTGTCTTCAGTATTTAAAGCTAACTTGTCTGATAATGCTTTCTTTGAGCAACGTACTGTGCCATTGCTGAGTAATGAAATAGCTTGTTGTAATAAATCTTCACTTCGAGATATCGCCGCTACTTGCTGTTCATTTTGCTTATTATAAAGCGCAAGATTAGTTTGCTCATTTAACGATGCTTTCTCTTGCTCTGCCTGTTGTCGTTTTAAAGTACGAGAGAAACGCAACTCTTCACCAATTAATCCAACGAAGAAAGCGGCAAATAAATCTAATAAAACTGACAGAAAAATTACTAATGATAGCTGTGCTGTTTTATTCTCTATATTCAGTGCTGTCGCAACGCTACCGATTAAGCCTAATACAGAACCTTGGCTTGCAACGGGTTGTTTATCACGTTCAATAGCCAGCGCTAACTGTTGTTCACGTAATTGAGTATTCTCTTTTTGAATACGCGCAACACCCGTAACGATACGATTCAACTCAATATACTTTTCTGCAGCAACATTATTAAGTGCAATCTGTTTATCAATGGCTGCTATTTGAAAGTCAAATGCAGCTTTTTTATTATTTTGCACATCAAGGTGACTTTGGGCGGTATTGGTTGCACTATTAATACCACCAATACTGCCACCAATAGAAATAATGGCTAACACACTGTAAAAAATAAACGCTGAAAATGCGGCGCTAATATTGCGTCTTGCTAATCGCTCCCCAAATTCATACCAAGCAAAAAATTTTCCTAGCTCGAATATCACTGCCAATGAGCCAAATAAAAATTGCATCCAAAATCCATTATCAATTGATAAAAAGAGTAATAATGAAAAGATGATTGATGCCAAGATAGATGCACCGGTAAAACTATAAACGACGGTCATCGCAAAGGGACCTTTTGCATGGCGAATACGTTTTTTAGATTGAGTCGATATATTAGTCATGAATTACCTACTTATGATTATTGATCATTGCTCAAATCGTGAGAGCCTTGGTAATAGCTAACAAAGCAGATCAATAAGGACAGAAATTGGCGCGAATTGTAGAGAGGCTTTTATCGAAAAGCCAGTAATGGCAGGCATTAGATGAATAAATAAGTAAATTATCAATGTTTTGTTTATTTTTCATACCGATTTAAAACAACAGAGTTTCTAACACTATTATTAACTGTGTCATTAGCACCACTTATTTAGACAAACTGGCGTAATAGAATAACTTGGATTCAGAGCATAATGACACAAGCAGAAATAAAACAGCACCTTAAGTCACTTAAGGTGCTGCATATCGAAGAGAAGTAACGGCGCGACATAATAAAAGTTAGCGTGGTGGATCAACGCGATCAGTGACCGACGTATTAACACGAAACCACCCCGCTATCGAATAACGATCTCGGTTAGCCGCTAATACCTCATGCGGAAACTCTTCACTTAAAAAAGCAACAATTGTCCCCATTAACGGCACCACTTTAATCCCTTCTTTATCATGGTCACTTTTATATAACACCAACTCTCCCCCATCGCTAGGTAACCAATGACTATTAAAATAAACAACCACAGATAACACGCGATTAGATTCACCTTTAAACGCATCATAATGGCGTTTGTAATAGTCACCACGGCTATAATGAGCAAAGTGACTTTCAAATGAAAATAAGCCTAAAAATAAACGTCGATTTAAATAACTCTGTAATCCAGATATCCAAGTTAACCAATCTTGTCCTGCTTGGCTTTCTCCGGTTATCCAACTAATAGCATCAGTTCGAACGAATTCATTTTGTAAGTATTCCTTACCTCTACCAATCCCTGCATTTTTAAACTTATCTGCTTCCATCATTTGTTGATGGGTAAATAAGGTTTCAGTCAGTGCTTCAGGTAACGCGGTTGGCATAATACTGTACCCACGTTTATCAATGTCTTCTGCAATAAGTGCAAACAATGAATCATCATTTGAGTTATTACCAGTAAACTCACAAACATTTTTTAACGCTAGCAAAGTGCAGCCCTTTTTTAATGGTCTAGTTAAGAATAATCTATTAATTGATAACGCTTAACCAATGAAAACCTACTTAATAAAAATGATAGGTAAATTGGTTTTGTTATTCATCATATTGGTAGAAGTCATGCTCACTCTAAAAAGATAAAAATATCAATTTAGACGAATAAATACTGGAATCTTTGATGGAAAATAATTAACGCTAAACAATTATTTTATTGCGTTAACTACTCTTGATATCTCGAAAGGTGTGAGATCGCATAGTGACAGCTTTTTAAAATAAGAAAAGCTTTATTATGCTGTTATTGTTAAATAAAAAGGCACTGTCTAGTTAGCTAAAAACAGCTAAGTATATTGACTAAAAACGAGGCTATTGTAAGACAACAGCATCATTTTTGAGCGTATTAACTCACTTGAATGTGTAAAGCGAGTGCTTTAAATTGATCGCTAATATCCTCACCAAATAATGGATCTACATATTCTTTATGCTGCCATTGCAGAGCCAAGTGCGCCCAATCATCTTCTGTTAAACTACGTTGAATAGCAGGTAATATTTGTGTTTCTTCATAGTTTAAATGCTGTTTTTGTTTACTCACAAAGGCCTCCATTTTTTCTATAAAGGCTTCTTTGGGTATAATGGCATCCAACAAAATCATATTAATCATGTCATCTAATTCTGCTGTTAGTACTTTTAACTGTTTATGATCATCCTCTAAACGATTGGCAACTTGATCCGTCACTACTCGGTATTTTAGATAATAAGCATAAATAAGATTTTCCATCGGATGATGGTATTTATCGGAGTAATTTTTAAGATAATCAGTAATAGATTTAAGCAGTTGGTAATCGACTTCTTTATCTAGTGTTAATGACACAATATTACTGTCTATTATCTGCAACAACTGCATGATATTTTTATGGTCTTTATGAATACGATTAAGCATGTTAATTCCCATCTATTGATAAAAGAAGAAGTATGATGACTCATAGACAATATCTGAAATGTCCTTAGCAACTCCTGCGCAAAATCAATAAATAGGTGTTAAGCATTAAGAAATAAAAATTCAATATAAATAGTTTGAAAAATAAATTGTTACCAATTAATCGCTTTATTTCCTTGTTCAATAAGTAATTGATTGGTTTTTGAAAAGTGTTTACAACCAAAAAAACCACGGTACGCAGACAATGGAGAAGGATGTACAGCGGTCAAAATATGATGCTTAGATGGGTCAATCATCTTTGACTTCTTAATGGCATAACTGCCCCATAATAAAAAAACAACGCCATCGGTTTCCTGATTAATATGTTCAATAACGTTATCAGTAAACTGTTCCCAACCTTTTTTAGCATGGCTACCTGCCGCTGATTTCTCAACGGTCAGCACCGTATTTAACAGTAATACACCTTGTTTCGCCCAATGCGTTAAATCACCGTTGTCTGGTGTTGTTTTCCAATCTAAATCATCTGCGAGTTCTTTATAAATATTACGCAATGAAGGCGGTAATTTTGTACCTTCTTGCACAGAAAAACTCAGTCCATGTGCTTGCCCTTCCCCGTGATAAGGATCTTGCCCTAAAATCACCACTTTAATGTCCTTTAACTCGGTTAACAAAAAAGCATTAAAACGCTTTTCAGAGGCAGGAAAGATGGTTTTACTCGCCTTTTCTTCTTGGTCTATAAACAACTGTAATTGTTTAAAATAACTTTGCTGCTGCTGCTTTTCTATAAAATCTAACCAAGACATAACTATCTACCATTCAATAATTTTAAAAACAAAATATAACATATAAGCAATTGTTAAATATAAACTTTATTTTTTACATTTGGATAACAAAAACAATATTAATGAAAAACAAGCAGTTACAAAATTGCTTTGATATTGCTCAATACAAATACGAATAAACCACTATTAAAGTAAGTGATTAGTGTTGTATATCACATATAAGCGGCCCTATAATCATAAGTAGATTAATTAACCAGCAGCATTAGATATTATTTATTGCTCGCTATGCTTAAACGGTTTTACACCATTTTATTACCAAACTGTATGACTAAACTGTCTTACAAAATAATGGTACTAAACCGTATTAATAAATAATAATTAAGGAAATATTATGGCTTTAGGTATTCAAATTACTGAATCAAATAACACTGCGTTATTAAACTCGTTTTGGTTATTAGATGAAGAAAATGCACAGGCGCGTTGTTTATGTGTAAAAGACAATGCATACGCTGAAGATCAAGTTATTTCTTTAGCTGAACTCGGTGAAATTAAATATAAAGAAGTAGCGATTGAAGCGCCAAAAGCACAAGAAGGTGGTCAACACTTAAATGTGAACGTGTTACGTCGTGAAACATTAGAAGATGCTGTAAAACATCCTGAAAAGTACCCACAATTAACAATACGTGTATCAGGCTATGCAGTACGTTTTAACTCACTAACACCAGAACAACAACAAGATGTATTAACACGTACATTTACAGAAAGCTTATAAACGTTAAAAAGCTATTGAGGGTAATCACTTAATTTATTAAGTACCTTTAAACACCTTTAAAACAAAAAGCCTAATAGCTTCCACTATTAGGCTTTTTTATCTGTACATAAAAATCATCTTATGTAGACCAACAATAAAAGAACTTTATTAACATCTAACATCACCGTCTTTAAATGAATAACCATTCTTTAACGACGCTAAAATCAACTCATCCATTTCTTGTGGTGAAATCGGTTTACTGAAATAAAACCCTTGGAAAATAGAGAGACCAAGCTGCTTCAACAAATCGAGCTGTTCCCTCTCTTCAACACCTTCAGAGACAACTTTTAAATTAAAGTTATCTGCAAGGTTAATAATCGACTTCACCATCATCAATGCTTGTTTATTCGTATTAATATCTTGCATGAAAGAACGGTCTATTTTGATTTCATCAATGGGTAAATCCCTTAAATAACTTAAAGAAGAAAAACCAGTACCGAAATCATCGAGAGAAACAGAAATACCAATACTTTTAAGCTGACATAGCTTCTTCGTTGCATCCCTAATATCTTTAATAAAGATAGACTCAGTCACCTCTACAATTAACTTAGTCGCGTCAATATCATAAGACTTAACAACGTCGATTATCTCTTCTGCAAAATGCTTTTGCCAAATTTGTTTAGCACTTAAATTAACTGAAATACTCAAACCTGCGGTCGCTGGTGACGCTTGCCATTTTTTCAGTTGCTCACATGACTGTTCAAGTACTTGCATCCCAATAGGGATAATTAAATTACTCTCCTCGGCCATTTCAATAAAAGAATAAGGGCTTAATAAACCTAACGTAGGATGCTCCCAACGTACTAAAGCTTCTGCACCAATAATTTGATATTCATTACAATATTTAGGTTGTAAATAAATACAAAATTCATGTTCATCGATAGAGTTGCGCATTGCTTTCTGTAATTCACCACTATAATTCAAATCATTTTGAGTGTCAGGGTCGAGAATAATCGCTTCATTACCACCATTGGCTTTTGCTCTGTATAGCGCCATATCAGCTAGTTGTAAAATTTTATTTTCAAGGAGATCATTAGACTTAAAAATAACCCCGCCCATGCTTGCGGTTACTGCGTATTCGATCTCAATATCTTGTAAGTCACTTTTTAAAGAAACAGACTCAGATAACAATGTAATTAATTGATTTGCATAATTTTTAGTATAAGTGGTTGTATCGTTTAAATCCTTATCAATAAGCGGTAAAATAACCACAAATTCATCTCCACCAAAACGAGATACCATTTCATTGCTCTGTCTATTATTAAGCAACTTTTGAGCAATAAGCGATAACAACTTATCCCCCATGTGATGACCATAACTATCATTAAGTAGCTTGAACCTGTCGAGGTCTAAAAAGAGTAAGGCACTGTAGGTGTTTTCTTGTTGGCTTTGCTTAAGCGTATTTCGCAAATCCATATCGAATTGAACTCTATTAGAAAGGCCTGTTAATTGATCATGATAAGCTAACTGATGTATTCTTTGTTGGTTACGCTTTTCCTGTGTAATATCAAGTACCAACCCGACGACTAAAGTAGGGTTATTATCTTTATCTCGTTCTGCCACTCGGCCTCTATCCCATACCCAAATAATTTCACCATCAGGACGTTGAAAACGATATTTGATATTAAAAGGGACATCGCCTTTTAATACGCCAGCAATCGCTTCATACACTCTGGCTTTATCTTCTTTAACAATACAGTTCTCATATTCTTGGAAAGATTGTTCACTGCTAGGAATACCAGACATATTTTCCCATTGTTTATTATGATTAACATGACCAGTTTGAGGATTCCATTCCCATAACCCTTCTTCCGATACATCTAATACATGCTGTAAACGTGCTTTATTTTTTTCCGACTCTTCTTTTAATTCGATGATTTCAGTGATGTCTTTAGCAAGCACAAATAGTCTTAATTGATTTTGTGCATTATAAAATGGAATTTTAATCGAATGAAAATGATGTCGTTTATTTTCATTCATATCCATAGAGATATCAAAGGCTTCTTCGGTTTCAAATTTGTCTAATATTGCCTTCGAATTTTGTTGAATTGCTTCAAATTGTTCTAAGTTTCCAGTGAAATCATAATCTGTTTTCCCAATCAACTCAGACTCTGTTGTATTGTAAAGTTTGGCTACGCTCCTATTACCATAAACAAAACGTCCATCTTCATCTTTTATAACAACAAAATCAGTAATATTTTCGAGGATATTATGTGTTACTTCTTCGCTTAAGCTGTAATGTTTATAAGCCAAATATGACACCAATAATAAACTAGTCATAATAACAATGAATATAATCAATAGACTAAATAGCAGACCAATTTGAATAGGCAAATAAACATGGGTCAAAAAAATAACAATAGAAGCGACACAAGCGATAGCAAACACACCTATATTCCTTTTTGTAGATGTCATCTCTACAATATTGGACATACCTAATACTCCATAAACAAAAGACAATGTTTTCACATAATTATTATACTATAGGTGCAAATGCACTATAACCTAAACTTTTTAAATAAATAGTATTAACATAATGGAAATCTTTTTTCTAAGGTCAGATTTGCAAGGGCTTTTAAATAAAAGCATGACTAATCATTCATATAACCTCGGTTCACATAAACAATTGTAATGATTACTGAAATTCAAATATTAATGACTTAATTGATAGGCCAAATAAGTTAATAGGTTAATAGATTAATAGATTAATAGATAAAATATAACCTCACTAATAAACAGTGATAGGTGAGAACGTCAATACAACGGGTATTGAGAAAGGCTAATGAAGCAGTGTTTGTTTTTAGGCCATCGGAAATAACTCTGTGTCACAGCACTTTTTAGTAATAGCTTTTTACTAATGGCCTCTTTACTAATGGGCTTTTTTATCGCCGCTTGTGGTGGGTAGCCGACATTCTTTTTAAAGGAATTGGGCCAGTTTATTTTACACCTGTTAAAGATAGAGTTTCTTTGTACGTATAACGCATCATACTTTTACAGATTACAAAACTACGTTTCGATTCTTTAATCGCTACTTGCTGACAGGCCGAAAACACTGCCAACAAATATAAAATAGACTCGACGAGCAGAAAATAGAAGTGAGAGGAGTTAAAAAATTAAGCAGAAAGCTCTTTTCGAACAATCGCGGCACCAGCGCTGAGAGCTTGTAACTTCCCTCTGGTCACTTCACGCGACAAAGGCGCCATGCCACAGTTAGTACAAGGATAAAGTTTGTCCGCATCAACATATTTAAGGGCTTCTCGTAAGGTATTCGCCACCTCTTCTGGCGTTTCAATCGTGTCAGTTGCTACATCAATAGCACCGACCATGACTTTCTTACCGCGAATAAGCTCAAGTAACTCCATCGGTACATGAGAGTTGTGGCATTCTAGCGAGATAATATCAATATTAGAGGCCTGCAGTTTAGGAAAGGCTTGCTCATATTGACGCCATTCGTTACCTAACGTTTTTTTCCAATCCGTATTGGCTTTAATGCCATAGCCATAACAAATATGCACGGCAGTTTCACACTTAAGTCCTTCAATGGCCCTTTCTAAACAAGCAATGCCCCACTCATTTACATCATCAAAAAACACATTAAAGGCTGGCTCATCAAATTGAATAATATCAACGCCAGCCGCCTCTAACTCTTTCGCTTCTTGATTAAGAATAATCGCAAATTCCCAAGCGAGTTTTTCACGGCTTTTATAATGATCATCATACAGCGTATCGATCATGGTCATTGGACCTGGCAACGCCCACTTGATTGGCTGATCAGTTTGTTGACGTAAGAACTTCGCATCTTCAACAAACACTGGTTTTTGTCGACTGACAGGCCCTACCACAGTCGGAACACTGGCATCATAACGGTCACGAATTTTAACAATTTTACGGTTCTCAAAATCAACACCATTAAGATGCTCGATAAAAGTCGTCACAAAGTGTTGTCGTGTTTGTTCACCATCGCTGACGATATCGATACCAGCTTGTTGTTGCTCGTGTAATGACACACATAATGCATCTTTTTTACCATCCAGTAAGACTTGATCTTGTAACTTCCACGGAGACCATAATGTGCCAGATTCTGCAAGCCAAGACGGTTTAGGCAAACTGCCTGCGGTAGACGTTGGTAATAATGTTTTCATAATCAATATTCATCCTATAGTCGGTATTTAGCACTTTTTATTGCTTCGATTTATTACTTAGCTTTTGGTATTTATGTTTATTACTTTATTGCTTCGTTAAGCTAAACAAGCTTGCTGGTTATAGCTGGCAGCCCACTGCTCAAACACAGCTTGATGAGGTTTAATGAAATGCTTTTCAGCAAACTTCCCCTGCGCAATGCCTAACTGGTTACGTTCCTCGCGGTCATACACAATATGCGTTAATGAATAATCTAAGTTCTTCAAATTAGGTTGATAAGTGTGCCCTGCCACCGCATTGGCATTATAAATTTCAGGTCGATAAATTTTCTGAAACGTCTCCATGGTGCTGATAGTGCTTATCAACTCAAGGTTTGTGTAATCATTCAATAAATCACCAACAAAATAAAAAGCCAACGGTGCAGTACTATTGGGAGGCATAAAGTAACGCACCTGTAAGCCCATCTTTTTGAAATATTGCTCCGTTAAAGAAGATGCATTAGGTAGGAATTCAACACCTAATACGGGATGTTGATTTTCAATGCGTTGATAGGTTTTAGTCTCTGCCACGCTCAAACAGATAACAGGCAGCTTATTAAAATGCGCTTTATAAGCAGGTGAATTCACAAAGGATTGAAATAATTGCCCATGCAATTCGCCAAAACCATCAGGAATACTAAATGACGGTTGTCCTTTATTATGCTCAGACAACAAAATACTAAAGTCATAATCTCGCACGTACGATGAAAAGTTATTCCCAACAATGCCTTCAACACGTTGATTGGTTTGATGATCCACGATATTCGTTTTTAACACCTCAACGGATGGAAAAGTTTGACCGCTATTTTCAATGTCTATTTCAACAGAAATAATCTCAAGCTCCACTGCATAACGGTCACCCTGTGGGTTATCCCAATGCGCTAACGCATTAAATCGATTATCGATCATCTTTAATGCATTACGCAGATTCTGTTGACGGTTTTCACCTCGCGCTAAATTGGCAAAGTTGGTCGTTGCACGTGTATTGTCAGTTGGCTGATAATGTTCATTTAAACACGTGCTTTTAATCGTAAATGTAAAATCTGTTTTCATCGTCTTTCGCTCCCATTCTTTATTATTAAATCTGCACACTCCCTGTTCTTTCAGGATTTTTCGTCAGCACATTTCTCATCAACTAATTCATAAACTTATTCGTAATATTGCTTAGCGTTATAAAGCAGTAAGTATTTTATACGTCAAAACAATCATGAATAAAAATGATTGATTTTCAAATAAACATGAAATTAATTAATGCAAGGTTTTTGAGTGTCAATAAAGCAGGCGTTAAACAGAGAGGAGAAAGGAGATGTATGAAAGTTTGATTGTTTAATTTAAGATTTAATTTGATTGGTTTAGTTTGATTGGTCTAGTTTGTACTCATTGGATTAATTGAGGCTAACGAATAAATACACTCCCGAAACGATACGTTTAAAATGAATTGATTAGATAATAAAGTCATTCGCGGCCAGTTTTTACCGCTTGTATTGTAGGTAGGAAGTATTGTGGGTAAGAAGTATACTTATGGTAAGAAAAAGATAGTCTGCAATAAGACGAAATACTGATAACAAACATAAAGCAGATTGAGCGAGCGCAGACGAGTTGACATAAAATCAAGCTCGTCCACGGCGCAAAACGTTCTAAATCAATAACAAGATTTACAACGCAGGTTTTGTATTAACTCAAAGATCACGACGAGCAACTAAGGTGTGAAACGCCGCCGACCTTGAAGAACTCAAGCGGTTTCAATTGGTAGTATTTATCTTCCACTTCCTGCGACTGTTCTGCATAGGGTTGTGTCATCACTTCCTGTAATTCTCGAATTAACGCGTAATCCCCGGTAGCTGCTTGCTGATAAGCAGGTTTAACAAACCACTCTCGTAAAATGTATTTAGGATTAACCAACTTCATTTGCTCAGCAACTGCATCAAGAGTACGGCCATTTGCATCACAGTCGCTGTTTAGCAGCACTTTCCATGTTGCAAACCACTCTATCCAACGCGTGTCAGTCTGGTGATTACCTGACTGGTCACTATTGTAGAAGCTTTTTTTCAGTGGACGAATATCGTTAGGCATCGACGATAGCTCGCGAAAGAAAATAGTATAATCGACAGTCGTTTGCATCATTAGAGTGAGTAGATCGTTAAACAATACCTTGTGCGCCGTTGGGTTTAATGTGCTAAGCCCCAACTTGGCAGCCCACATGCTTTGCATTTCCGAATCCATAACCGCCAAAAATTCACCTTGAACCTCGTCAAGTGCTAGTAAATACGCTTTATGATCAGCTAGTAACGGACGTAACGCCGAACAAAATGATTCAAAGTTGCTTTGCGCTGCTTTAGGTTGGTTCAGGAAAGAATAGTGATTACCGCCCCCTGTCCAAGGTTGATAATACGGATTAAACGCATCGCAAAAACCAAATGGACCATAATCAAGCGTGAAACCACCAGCGGCACAATTATCACTGTTAAAATTACCTTGGCAAAAACCAACGCGGATCCAGTTTGCTATTAATGACGTCAAACGACCACGAAACTCGCGCGCTAATAAGACGACTTTTTCAGGCGTGCTGAGCTGGCTATCAACAACATCAGCATATTCACGCTCAATCAAATGCAGTACTATTTTCTCAAGTTCTTGCATCGCATGAAGTTGTTCTTCAAGCGGAACGTCAAAACTATTACCAAGGGCGCCATCTTCACGAGTACGGCGAGCAAAAAGCTCAATTTGACCAACACGAATAAATGACGGCGCAACACGTGTCGAAATAGCCACCGCTTCAGCGCTCATCATGTCAGGATTCTCTGAACGAGAACCTTCCGTGTACCAATAGCGTTTTACTGTTTCAGTTTTTGAAACGTATAAACTTAACGAGCGTGATGTAGAGACGCCAAGAGCATGCATATGATCTTGCGCCAAAAACTCACGAATACTCGACCGTAAAACAGCGCGACCATCCGCCCCACGACAATAAGGTGTTGGGCCGCCGCCTTTTAGCTGCATTTCCCAACGTTGACCGTTAATCACCGCCTCAAGCACAGAAATAGCACGGCCATCCCCATATCCGTTACCGGTTTGGAACGGACATTGATGAGTGAATTCTGTCCCATAGATAGACAGTGCATATCCTGTCGCCCAACCGACCTTACGCATTGGCGCAGGTAACTGAGAAGTGTCACCAGAAAATAGTCGAACAAAATCAGCAGACTCTGCCATAGCGTCAGCTAAACCAAGCTCAGCAAAAAAAGGTTTACTGTGCGCAACATACTCAGGGTCAGGAATAGGCGTCGGTTTAACGGGAACATAATGTCCCGAGAAGACTTGTCGAGCGCGATGGTCGACACCGTCTTCTGTGGCATCAGGATCACAGTTGAGCGTGTCCATTAGAGAATAGTTTGCCAGCTTAGCAAAGTCGCTAAATGAAAAAATAGCAGATGTAGTAGATCGACTATTTTGAGTAGGTATAGCAGATACAGTCGAGTTGTTTTTCTGAGGCAGTCGAGCTGTCATAATTTTTTATACCTGGCTTCATAGAAATAATGGTTCATAGCGATAAATATTAATGCTTACTATCTTACCGCGATAAGTTCGAGAGTTCAGTGCTAATTGTAATCGTTTCATTAAATGGAAGTTAACGTTGGTTTTACTTTAAGTTTAAGTTTTACTTTAAATTAAAGTTGAGTTTTTCTCATCTGAGCTCGTTTGAGCAGCTTGATTTTATTGACAGTGGCTTTTCCTTGTCAGCGACTTTACTTTCTCCAAGCCAATGGAGAGTTTAAAAATATCAACAAGAATGCAGAGAGATTGGCACCAAGTCATTTTCTCTTTCCAATAGCTGATATTAAAAACTAAATGTGCGGATATTCAGCTTTTTGTAGTCTAAATCAAAGGACAAAACTTGAAGCCTTGAGCTTACAGTTAGGAAGCTCCAGTCAGAAGGGTTCAGTTAGCATATAAAAACGACATGACTAAAAAAGCACGGTCAATATTAAACACCTGAATTTATGAATGCTTCATCCTAGCCAGCCATAACAGTCTAATAAAGTGGGTGGTTTTCACATACGCTATAGTCAAAATCGTTAGGTACTTTCTGTAATAAGTCAGTTGCTTGAAAATATCCCCAAACAGAAAACAATATTAAGGAGATAGGTATTAATAGAAAGAATATTGACTTAACATTTCCTCTCCAACCTCTGAGGATCTTGGTGGGTTTATACACTTTCATTCCTTTAGGCGGAAACTGTTTATGCATTAAACCTTTGCAGCCAATTGGGATAGAAAAAACACCAATAATGAAAGCACCGAAAAGAGGTAAGCCTACAAAGATTGAATACCACATCACTGAAATACCGGAGTATCCGAACGGTGTATGGCAATGGACAGTACTAACGTACCAGTTAATAAAAGGTAAATACCACTTTTCATTAATGATTAACACCAGTACACCCAATAACATAGCTAAGCATATCCGCTTTATTTTTTCAGGTTTTGAGAACTCTTCTGCGTATTCGATAACGCTCTCCTTGAGTTAAAGCTAAACCTCATCCAGAGGCAGAAATTATAGGCTGTAAATCTTTATGGCATAAAGTGCCGCAAAGCCTAATAACAGTAATAGCACGACAGGTTTTACTCGTTGTAAAAGCAACGGTAGCCAGCTTGCTTTAATAATATAGATTGAAGTAATCACCATCAACACACCAGAACAAAAGGCAGCAAGCCCCCAAAACTCTGTAATATGTTGGCTCGCATACCATAATATATTCCATAGCCCCGCAGCGAGCAAAATAGCGCCAATAATAACGCGAATAGGTTGAGGACAACCTTTTTCCATTGGTGGAACAGCCACAAATAAACCAGCGATCATACACGCTGTCATTACACTTCCCATGGGTATCATATTATTCACTTCTGTTTGGATTAATTAGGTGAATCATTATATTTAACCTTAACAAGAAAACAATCATTGAACGACAGGAAAGCTTGCGATTGGTGAGATTGAATCAAAGTAGATGGTGCAAAGAGGCAGGCCCGATTGTTTTTTTAATCTGAATAAAAGCAGCCTTTTTAACGCGCCGCTTATAACACAACACTATCGTATAATTCGCAGCCTACCTTGCTAAAGGCAATCATTGATTCAAAAAAACTCAACGGGAGAATGGATGTAGCTGCATTGGGTAAGGCTTTATTATTAAATAAAAGCTTGATTTAATAATATTTGAACATAAATTTTTAATTGCCGTATTTCTGCGGTAAATACGGCAATCTGCCACATTTCTACATCACATCGTTTTTATATTTTTACTACATCTCTTTGTTTTATTGTAAAGAAAAGGTAAGGTTATAAGCATTTTTTAATCATTAACTTCTGCCGTATCCCCACTTAAATTATGGCATTTTTTAAGTTAGTTCTGCTGTTATGCGTCAGTGTTGATCTCAACTAAGGAGTATCATGCAAAAAGGTAATTCATACATACTTTTGGATGAAAGATGGAAACTTGAAGATTTCTCTATACTGACAAAAGAGTACATACAATTGTATGGTTTTTTTATGCCTTACGTTCAGTTGAGAGCAATCAATTTTCACAGTTAGAATTTGAAAGAATGCCTTGGTTAGGTGGCGGTAGTGTTGTTGGTTTCTTTAGCATAATGGTGAAACTTGTACCTCCCGAAAATAAACCAGAAGTGAAACGCATCCAATATGCATCACCAGGGTTTATTGAATTAACATTAATTTCAGATGTAGCAAAAGATATTGGTATTATTGTTTCATCTATATCTGCTTCTATTGCCAGTATCGCAGGAACTTACAATTTAATTTATTCTCAATATCAAAAACGTAAATTGACTCAGCTAAAGATTAAAGATCTAGAAGCTAAACAATTAAGAGAAGAAATTGTTTTTGTAAAAAACTCCATCAAACAGTTACATGAAAGTTTTAGTTTAACTAGTAATCAAGTTCAGTCTTTGCATAAAATATCGAAAGGCGATGAATTAGTTCAATTAAAAATGTTACTTGCTTTATACCGCAGAGCTAAGCCAATCGCAGAGTTACAAGCTAATAATAAAGCCAATTTCAAAAACGCATAACAAGAACTTAAAACGGAACAAAATCATTGTAAGGTGTTAATCATGACGAATGAAGAACTTTGTGAGAGCATAGCTGGTGTTATCTCTGGTTATAGAAATAATGAGTTTGGTGTTTATGATGCACACCATGTTAAGCGTTGGATAGAACAATTTGAAGTTCATGAAAGAAGCATTGTCCTGAAAGAGACAAATAAAATTCTGAAAAATAACTTTATCACTCAAAAATTGTTTAATAACTTTATTGAATCGGCAATTTCTTCTCCAAAAATTGCCGGAAATGACAAAAATAGCTTTTGGCAGAATGTTTCAATTTTGGAAATTCAGAAAAATGGAGATAGTCAAAAAGAATTAAATGAACTTTTTTGTGCACAATTAAAGGATGAGTACGAAGTAATTAATCCGATAAATAAAGCTTCAAATGAGTTTATATATCTTGATGATTTTATCTTTTCAGGGAATCGATTATATAATGATTTACAGACTTGGTTGACAGAAAAAGCTCCATCTAAATGTAGCATAACTATTATTACAATTGGCTGGTACGTATATGGTCAATATAATACTGAAAATAGGCTTAATAAATTATTAAAAAACATTGATAAAAATATTGATATTAAATTTCGCTCATTTGAAAGATTCCGTTTAGAAAATAGACTTTCTGGAATAAATAGATCAGAGGTTTTTTGGCCAACATCATGCATAGAAAGTGTTGATGAAATTCAATCTTATTTGGAAAGTAAAGATTATGCGCCTAAATTTAGAGTGCCCAACGGAATTAA
The DNA here is from genome assembly GCF_947489755.1 of uncultured Psychromonas sp. Taxonomy (GTDB): domain Bacteria; phylum Pseudomonadota; class Gammaproteobacteria; order Enterobacterales; family Psychromonadaceae; genus Psychromonas. Next base: position 5,448 of record NZ_CANLFB010000032.1, on the reverse strand, counting down.
AAATAGAGTGTTTTCACGCACAAGGCGTGAAGAGTATGAAAAAATAATCCTTAAGTATGGAATAAAAATCTTAGGTTTTTCACGTAATAATAATAAGATGGTGAAACCTCTTGGTTACCATTTCTTTAATGAAATTGGATTTGGTTCCACAATGTTTAGTTTTAGGAATTGTCCTAATAATAATCCTTTAGTATTTTGGTGGGGAGATCCAGAAGCACCTGCACACCGCCCATTCAGTAAATGGTATCCTCTAATGCAAAGAAATACTTATGAGAACTAAATGAATACTTATGAAAAAAAGCAATATGACATAAGAAATGTAGTTTCATTTAAGAAAACTACTGAGAAGTGGGGCGAGTTATCAAATATGTGTGCTGGTTTTCCTGTTTTAGTGAATGGAATTGAAATTAGAACTGTTGAGGCTTTATATCAGGCATGTCGCTACCCTCTTTTGCCTGATGTGCAACATAAAATACTTTCTCAGGGTAGCCCGATGACAGCAAAAATGGTTGGGAAACCGTATATAGCTCAAACTAGACCAGATTGGGATGAAGTCAGAATACTCATGATGAAGTGGTCATTAAGAGTTAAATTAATTCAGAATTGGGAGAAATTTTCAAACGTTTTACTTGAAACTGAAGATAACCCAATTGTTGAGTTATCTAACAAAGATGATTTTTGGGGAGCAAAGCCTGAAGAGGGAAATATATATATCGGAGTTAATGCTTTAGGCCGATTACTTATGGAGTTACGAGAACATATTAAACAAAATAAAATAACGTCATCCCATATAGTTTCACCTTTATATATTAGTAATTTTCTTTTGTATGGAAAAGTTATTTCTATTGTTGATTCATCACAACCTCCTTCCAAGCCTGAATCTCAATTAACTATGTTTGACGTTTAATCGGGTAGCCGGAGGTATCTAGCCTCCAACCGCACACCACCGTGCATGCGACTCCGCACAAGGAAAAGTACGGAACATCCATACATTTAAAGCAACAGTTAATAGGAAAATTAGATACTAATTGTGATTACATCCACTTCCCCGTTGAGTTTTTCTCAATCAATGATTAACTTCAGTAAGCTAAGGCAAGGATGCTGTTGCTAGCTCAGCTCGCCACGTGGCGTAAAGAAGGTAATTATTACTTTATTTCCAAAAGAGTAGATTAAAAAACGATCGAATGAGTTTCTTTTACGTTTTCTAGACATAACTTTTCTTTGTCCGTATAAATAACCTTATTTTTTCAGACTGTGAAACTAAGTTTCGGTTCTTCAATCGCTACTCACCGACAGGGCGAAACCTCTGTTGATAAATATCAACATATTCCAACGAGCGCAGACAAGAGAGGAGTTTACATCTAGGATCAGCCCTTATTTTCCCTCATATAACAATTTACCTTAAAAGCCCTCCCTCTCTAAAAAAACACAAATAATGCGCCATATCAAAACGACGAACTAAAACTCACGATATTATGGATATCATCAAGTTGTTCGTAAGTTATGTAAAATACGTAAATTAAGGGATTTTATGGATCCAATTATTGCTCAAACTGTTTCTCAAATTATGTTACCTGTCGTACTAGGATTGGTAATGTTAGGGATGGGGCTAAGTTTACAAATAAAAGATTTTAAAGCGGTATTAAAAGCGCCTAAAGTCGCGATGATTGGTTTTTTATTACAATTACTTTTATTACCAATATTGGCGCTGTTTATTATTAAGATGTTTGGGCTTAATCAAACCGCGGCGGCTGGGTTGTTTTTATTGGCATTATGCCCTGGTGGTGCGACATCAAACCTATTTTCATTTATTGCTAAAGGTAACCTGGCGTTAAGTGTTTGCTTAACCAGTGTGATGAGTATGTTATCGCCATTTATTATTCCTATCGCCTTTGTTGGCTTTATTCGATATAGCGGTAGCGCAGATAGCCAACTCTTTAACTTACCTTTATTGCCTGCCATCAAACAACTTACCATCGTCACCTTGCTACCAATAGTGATTGGTATGTGCATTCGTTATGTTGCCGATGCATGGTCACAGTCTGTTATTCCTTTTATGAAAAAGGTTTCAACGATTGCCATGTTACTGGTGGTGACGGCGCTTGTTTTAACAAACTTAACGATCATTCCTGCGATGCTTTCTTTACAGGGTGTTGCGGTGATAACGTTGTGTAGTTTAGCGTTAATCGTTGCTTATTTTATCGCTGGCAAGTTGAATGTTAACAACACCGATAGAAAAACCATTGCCATAGAAGTGGGCGTTCAAAATGCGGGCACCGCGATGATGATTGCCTTCACTATCATGCATCGACCTACACTCGCGACAATTCCTTTAATGTATGGGCTGTTAATGAATATACCTGCATTCATTTTTGTGTATTGGCTCCTGCTCTTAAATAAAGAGAAAAACAAAGTGATGATGCCGCTAAATGTAAACCCTTAAGCGAATAGTAAGACAGTATTGTGCTTGAATAGTAGTGTTAATCAGTTCGCTATAAAACTGAAAAATGATGGTGTTGGATGGAGAATAACTATAAATCCTTTTGTTAAAGGAATACTTAAAAAACCTGCAAACTAAAAACGGAACTCATCGTGCCCCTGCGCTCATAAAAATGACCTTTATCTAGTTCGTCATACACTTCGACGTCAAAACACTTATTTAAAAATAAAATTTGGACAACTAAACCTTTACGATATGTCCAAATCAAGCTTGTAAACTTATTTCTAAATTGCATAATGAAAGTGATTAAAATATAACCATTAATATTCAGCAACGTTTAGCGACATTTTATAACGACCGCCGACTCTCATGTATAAAAGGATAAACGATGAAATATTGGCAACAACTCCTATTCATTTCCCTCAGTCTGTTAGCAACTTCAGGTCAGGCTATGCAACCTCTTACTATCATTGAAGATACAACGCCTTACACAACAGAAACAATCTGGCCTGACATCACCATTCCTTGGGGGATGGTTCAATTACCTAATGGAAAAATGTTAGCAACAGAACGTTCAGGCAAGTTATGGTTATTAACTGAGGGAAAACCTTCAATTGAAATAACGGGTTTACCTAAAATACATTTAAATGGACAAGGCGGTTTATTGGATATTGCATTGCACCCTGAGTTTGCAAACAACCAGCTTATCTATTTCACCTATGCCAGTGAAAACGAAACAGGCAGCAATACTGCTTTAATGCGAGCGAAATTAGATGTTGAACATAATCAGTTAATTGACCAGAATACGTTATACCTTGGTGAAGGTGATTCAACCCGAGGAAACCATTATGGTAGCCGCATTGCGGTCACTGATGAATTTGTTTACTTTTCAATTGGAGACCGTGGACAGCGTGATAAAAACCCTCAAAATTTATCATTAGATGGCGGTAAAATTTATCGATTAAACCTTGATGGTAGTATCCCAACCTCCAACCCTTTTTATCAGCAAGCTAACGCTAAAAAAGCAATTTATTCTTATGGTCATCGTAATCCACAAGGGTTGATTACACTCGCTGATCGTAACCAAGTTTGGTCACATGAACACGGCCCAAGAGGTGGCGATGAGGTTAACTTAATTAAATCTGGTAAAAATTATGGTTGGCCTGTTATCGGCTATGGCACTAATTATATTGGTACGGATTATACCGATATCACTGAAAAAGAAGGCATGGAACAACCTAAGTTATACTGGGATCCTTCCATTGCCCCTTCTGGCATGGCGTATATTAGCAGTGACAAATATCCGCAATGGCAAGGTAAAATATTACTCGGTTCAATGAAGTTTGGACATTTAGTATTACTGGAAATAGACAACGAAAATGTAGTTAAACAAACTAAATTATTAGCTAACGTCGGTAGAGTGAGAAATGTGATTCAAGGTAATGACGGATATATTTATTTGGGTATTGATGGGCAAGGGATCTTAAGGTTAATGCCTTAAGTATTGGACATTCCATTTTTAATTTTGGTTCGTCTTTGCTCATCAAGGCTATGTTGATATTGTCGGCTTTGTGTTTCGCCCTATCCGCGACTTTACTTTCTCTGCGAGCAGAGAATCTGATATCGACAAGTGTGCAGAGAGGCTGGTGCCGAATGAACTTACAGCAAACGTCCTGTTTGCCGTTGATGAAAGGCATTCATAATTTGGGAAAGCTCAACGGCGGAGAAGTCGTAGCTTCATTTAGCATCGATTGAATCAATAACCACTTGATATTATTTACTTTAATGTATGAGTGGCCACAACTTTATACTATATATATTCAGTAAAAAGCTAAGTAAAGCTAACAGACACTTTAATCAACCAACAACCCGCTTACGCGTTAACGCTATCCCTAAAATGATTAATAACATCGCCCCTAGGCTTTGCCATTCAATGGCTTCGCCCAAAAGAAGCGCGCCAGTAAAATACGCCACGAGAGGAATCACGTAATTAATATACGAAAGAAACGTAGGACCTGCCGTGCCGACAACTGCAAACAAAAGAATGGTAGCAAACGCAGTCGGCCCGATACCTAACCACAACATGGATAACGAGGCGTTTAAAGAGTAACTTTGTTGCCACGGTAAATCTTGCCACAGCCAAAATGGCACTATAACAATACTGGAAATAATCATCACGCCTGCTGCTGTTACAACAGGATTATAGGAAGGCAATCGCCTCACCAAAATAGCATTTATCGCATAGCTAAAAGTGGCGAGTAAAATCAATAAACCACTCAATAAATTACTGTGAGCTCCTACTAACGACGGCCAAAGTACAATCACCACGCCAGTAATACCTAACAAAAAACCGAAGATTTTAAAGCGATTAAGGCTCTCCCCTAACACAAAATAATGAGCCAAAATCATGGTCGCCAACGGCATAAATGCCATCAACAATCCCGTAATACCCGAGCTAATATCTTTCTGGCCTGTTGAGATAAGTAGAAATGGCAACAAGTTCCCCATAACACCTAGCAATAAAAATACCGCCCAAGCCAACGGTTCCAAAGGCAAACGCCACCCCTTGGTATACATAAAGAGAGTTAGAATAACAGCAGCAATCAAGACTCTAAGAGAGACGATAGCCACAGGGGTAAAACTTTGCAGTGAGACAGCGGTAAACATAAAAGACGTGCCCCACAGCAAGATGAGTAACAGCAGAGAAAGCCAATCTTTAACAGTAGGAGTGTAGTTGTGAGGCATGTGTTTTATCCAATTAGCATGTTTAATAGGTAAATATTACTAGAGAATGATGACTAGAGAGTTTAACCGACAACCTCCCGCTTTATTGATAAATTTAATATAGAATAACAGAATACCTAGAGTATTAAATTCGTAACGGGTTGATTTTATTGTGATCAACTAATGGGTGTCCACAACTTTGTGTCAGGACTGCTATCTATTTTGGCTCGCATTTTATCCGTATACGAGATAGTTTTTCCTTTAGTGTTTGTTTCAAACTGGAC
>NZ_CANLFB010000031.1 GCF_947489755.1 uncultured Psychromonas sp. | reverse complement strand
CCATGACCTTTTGAGTCATAGGATTTTGATCTTCTTCAGCTAAAAATCAACTAATTTTCTTAACTGATCGGCATTAAGCTCAATGCTGGTTTTCTATTTCGATAATCCATTAACAATTATTAATGAATTGAATCGATTATTTTTTTACACGACCAACGTATTCGCCACTGCGTGTATCAACTTTAATCGTTTCACCAATTTGGATGAATAAAGGAACACGTACCGTCGCGCCTGTTGATAATGTCGCAGGTTTACCACCAGTACCGGCAGTATCACCTTTAAGACCTGGGTCTGTTTCAGTCACTTCTAATTCAACGAAGTTAGGAGGCATTACAGCAATCGGTGCATCGTTCCAAGTCGTGATAGTACAAATGTTTTGCTCTACTAACCATTTGTCCATATCGCCTACAGCATTTGCATCTGCAGCAATTTGTTCAAATGTATCGTTATCCATAAAATGGAAGAACTCGCCATCGTTGTAAAGATAAGCTAAGTCAAAATCCATTACATCAGCAGACTCTACTGTTTCATTTGATTTGAATGTTTTATCTACCACTTTGCCAGATATTAGCTTACGATATTTAACACGGCTAAAGGCTTGGCCTTTACCAGGTTTAACATACTCGTTTTCCATGATCACACATGGCTCATTATCGAGCATGAACTTTAGCCCGCCTTTAAAATCACTGGTACTATATGTTGCCATTATAACCTCTATTACTAAACTGATAAAAAATGCCTGAAATAATTACCGTGAATAATACCGCTGACTTGCCAACTTGGCAAAAGGAACTCGCTAATGCGGTTAAAAATCCACTACAACTATTGGAAATATTGGAGATTGAGCAAGAAAACGACCTAATTAGTCAACTTGCGAGAAAACAATTCCCAATGTTGGTACCTTTACCCTTCATCAAGAAAATGAAGAAAGGCAATATTAACGATCCTTTATTAAAACAAGTCCTGCCGATTAACGACGAAGAATTGCTCGTATCGGGTTATACAACGGATCCGCTCGTTGAACAAAATAACAATCAACAAGGTTTATTACACAAATATAAAAGCCGGGTTTTACTTATTTTAAAAACAGGATGTGCGGTGAATTGTCGCTATTGTTTTAGACGTCACTTTCCTTACGCTGAGAACAACATTAACAAATCTCAGATAATCGAGATCATTAATTACATACAAGCACATCCTGACGTCAATGAAGTGATCCTCAGTGGTGGCGATCCGTTAATGAGCAAAGATAAACAGTTATTTGAATTATTAACACAACTGGAAGCATTGCCACAATTAACACGTTTACGTATTCATACACGCTTACCCGTCGTGATCCCGTCTCGTATTACTCAAGCACTCGCCGATCGTTTGCAACAAAGCCGCTTTAAAATCGTATTAGTGCTACATATTAACCATCATCAAGAAATTGACCATGACTTTGCACAAGCAATGCAACGCTGTCACCAAGCTGGCATTCAGCTATTGAATCAAAGCGTATTATTAAAAGGTGTGAACGATGATGTTGAATCGCTTGTCGCACTCAGTGAAGCCTTATTTTCAGTTAACATTCTGCCTTACTACCTGTTTTTACTTGATAAAGTTCAAGGTGCAGCGCATTTTGATATCGCTGAAAAACACGCACAAACATTACATAAACAAATGCAAAGCGAATTACCCGGCTATTTGGTTCCACGCTTAAGTAGAGAAATCGCAGGACAACAAAGCAAAACCTTAATACATTCGTTATAATGCCCGATATTATTAATATGGCAGGGTTAAATGACTAGGCTAATATGACCAAGTTAAATAGCTAAGCCAAATAACCAGTTAAATAACTAAGTTAAAAGACTAAGTTGCACAGGAGACAATGATGAGCAAAGAAAGCGTGCAAGCACAGCTTCAAGAAAATATTAAAATAATTTACCACCGAGCGGTAGATGCTGACCAAGCCTTAAGTGAATTACGCAAACAAAAAACGGCAGGTTTCGCTCATATTTTTGCAGATGATACGCCATTTACAAAACATGCCGATACGTTTTTACCGTATGTAGAAGAATTAGCAGCAGATTTACAAGCAATTCAAACGGATACAGAAGAGCACTACATGAAGCAACTGCCTGCTATCGTCGTTAAAATTGAATTACTATTTAAAATGCTTAACGCTTTTAAAGAAAATCTAAAAGAAAAATAACTATTCAAAAACGACTTAATGCCCTCATTAAGTCGTTAGCTAGGTAGACAGTGAGGTAAATAGATAGCTATCTAACGAAATATAGCAATATTACTTAACTACGCTCTTTGGTGAGCAATCAACGGCTCACCTTGATATATTTCAATCCTATTACGTCCTGTATTTTTTGCTTCATATAATGCTTTATCAGCCAAACTGAGTTGTTTTAATACATCATGCATATCATCAAGTTCCTGCACTTCAACCAATCCAATGCTAACAGAAAAATTAATACTGAAGTCATTGATTAAAAATGGAAAAGAGTCAACATTGCTTCTGATACGCTCCATCAGTTTCATCGCATTATGCTCACAAGTTTGTGGCATTAATAAGCCAAATTCTTCACCACCTAAACGGGCAAAGAGGTCAGTTTCTCTCAGTTGTTTCGTTACTCGGGTGGTAAATTCAACTAAGACTTTATCGCCTATATCATGACCATAAGTATCATTAATATTTTTAAAGAGATCTAAATCTAACATCGCTAAACAATAAGATTCTTTATAACGTAAATAACGAAGATGTTCCTGTTCTAGTTTGGCATCAAAATAGCGACGGTTATAAATATTAGTTAACCCATCATGCATCGCTAAATGCTCAAGCTTTTTATTAGTTTCAGAGACTTGCTGTTCTTTTTCTAATATTTCATCAATGTATTTTTTAACTGATTTAGCCATTTCACTGATTTCATCTCTTCCTTTTATAGGTATTTGGAATTGGCTTTTAGCGTCGCCCGCCTCGATAACTTGACGTATAAGATGTACTCGACGCAAAAAATCTATTTGTAAAAAGACTAATAATGAAGTGATGAGAAAAGACACAAACATCAACAGGTACAAATCAGATTGGCGTGACGTGATTTTTTCTTCTATTTTATTTAAATTATCCAAGAAATTTTTCTGTGTTGTCAAAATAACCTCGCCCGTCACAGAGGTGACCGCTTGGCTAAGTTCGATACTTTCAGATTTAAGTATTTTAAGTGCTTGAATCTGTGATAAATAATTTTGGTAAGCAGACGTTAAAGATGGTTTTTCGAGAAATAAGGCAGTGAGGCGGTTATATTGCTGTTCTGACGTTGAAAATCTCATTGAATTAATAAGTCGCTTAACTTCCTCCGCATTAGGTTTTTTCTGACTCAAAAGACTGTTTTGATCCAGTGAATTTAATAGTGACATCACATTATCAACCATGAGGGCAATATTTGAATTCCCTGCCTTTATTTGAGCGTGTTTATATTCCTCTACTTTTTTATATTCGATCATTAATGCATCTAATAACGCCAATTTTTTTAACATTTCATCAGAAATAACTTGAACTTGTGCATATAAACGGGATTTTAAAATAAATAATTCTTGAACGTTATCAACCCGATTAGCCAGTTCTTCTGATAATTGATCTATCCAAGCCATCCTGTCTTTGATGTATAGATTAATGTCTTTCAAATCACTTTTATTTTCTGCTAAAAACATATCGGTAGTCGCCGTCAGCACTTCATTACTCTGAACTTTTAGTTTGGTCATATTCAGTAGCATTTCAAAATTATTACCTTTGATTTTCCCATAATCTTCTTGAAATTCTTTTAATGACAAGATGCCAGAGATCCCTACGATAGTAATCATGGCAGCTAATATAATCGTGAGCGTAACCACTCTGAAACTTAATCTATGTCGTAATCGGGGCATATCGTCCTTGAGCTTAATTGCTTATTGGCTTCTTTGCCTGCAAAGCTTATAAATCATTAGTAGAGGCTAATTAAATGAGACAAATAGACATTATACATTAAATATCAAATTAATTGATTCAATTTTAAACAATATAAAAAAGAACACAAAGGTAAAAATTGTATTCCACTTAAAAAAATAGAGATAAAAAATAAAATCCGAAAATAAAGAAACCCCAAATAAAACAATAAAAATCAACAACATAAATTAAAATAAAATATTAATGTTTATTTTAAAATATTTTTATTGTTTAAATAATATTTAATAGTTTACAAAATTAATTAAATCAAATAATTATAATAATAATTACAGCTCCGCTATTAATAGCCATTCGCTCAATTAATTAATTGTATTCCTTACTATCCGCGTTCTATTTTTAACCCAAACGAGCTTCGATATTAACTCGCCTTATCAAAATGAATAAATAACACGCACTTATTACTTGAATTCAAGAGCAATTTACCTTTGAATTATAAAAATCAGCAAAACAGCATCATATTTGCTAATATCGCGCGCTTATTCATTATCCAATTGCGTTTTAATAATTTAAAGGGACTCGCGCAATATAATAAAAAGGTATCCTTATGTTATCGCTTCTCAATACGTTGAATGGTTTATTATGGGGGCAAATCCTCGTTTATTTATTAATCGGAACAGGGATTTATTTCACAATAAGATTAGGTTTTATTCAATTCCGACACTTCTTTCATACTTTTACTGTTATGAAAGGAAGCCGCAAGTCCGACAAAGAAGGTATCTCTTCTTTCCAAGCATTATCCACCAGTTTAGCAGCACGAGTAGGTACAGGTAACTTAGCAGGTGTCGCAATCGCTATTACCGTAGGCGGCCCCGGTGCTATTTTCTGGATGTGGTTAATTGCATTATTAGGGATGGCAACAAGTTTCGCAGAAAGCACATTGGCTCAAGCCTATAAAGTACACGACGAAGAAGGTAACTTCCGAGGCGGCCCAGCTTATTATATGGAACGTGGTTTAAATGCACGTTGGATGGGTAGCTTATTCGCTATCTTCCTGATTATCGCATTTGGCTTAGTATTTAATGCTGTGCAAGCAAACTCAATTACAGCCGCATTACATGAGTCATTCCAATTTGATAAATTAACTGTCGGTATTATTTTAGCGCTTATTTCGGCAGCCGTTATTTTTACTGGTATTCGTGGTATTGCAAAAGTAGCTGAAAAAATTGTGCCAGCAATGGCATTAGTTTACTTACTTATCGCTGCTTACGTTGTGCTAATTAACATCACTGAACTGCCTGGTATTTTTGGTCTTATTTTTGACTCAGCCTTTGGTTGGCAAGAAGCGACCGGTGGAGCATTTGGTGCAATGATCATGACCGGTGTTCAACGTGGATTGTTCTCGAATGAAGCAGGTATGGGTAGTGCCGCTAATGCAGCAGCAACGGCTTCTCCTTATCCGCCACATCCTGCTTCACAAGGTTATGTACAAATGCTGGGTGTTTTCATCGATACTATTATTATCTGTACAGCAACAGCATCGATTATCTTGTTATCAGGCGGCTTAGAGTCATTCTCTGGAATGGGCGGTGTTGAAATAACCCAACGCGCACTGGATATCCAAGTTGGCGATTGGGGTGGTTCTTTTGTTGCAATTGCCTTGCTGTTCTTTGCTTTTACATCAATCATTGCAAACTACTCTTACGCAGAAACAAATCTTGTATTTTTACAGCATAAAAATACACGTGGTCTAATCGTTCTACGTATCGCGGTACTGGGTATGATTTTGTTTGGTGCAACACAAAGCAACAATGTTATTTGGTCTTTAGCTGATGTATCGATGGGCTTAATGGCTATCGTTAACCTTATCGCTATTTTATTACTGTCTAATGAAGTGATTAAATTAGCTAAGGATTACAACCAACAACTTAGCGCGGGTAAAGTTCCAACCTTTGACCGTACTAAAATACCCGCGTTAGATAAAAAGATAGAGCCTGGAATATGGGAAGCTAAAAAGTAGCTTTTATTTCATGCTCAATATAACTAAAACCAGAGTAAAGGATTATCTGGTTTTAGTTAATCAAGACGGCTTTTATTAAAATTAAATAAACGACTTTAAACTCCCCTTTCAACCACTCCCTCACCTTTCCAATACAATATTATCTGCCTTCTATTTATCCTTATTCTATCCTTTCCAAACCCAAGCTTAGATATTGATAAATGACAAAGATAGGTAAGAAATATCACTATAAAAAGCTAATTTAAGAGAATAAGAATTGATCTTTTTTCGTGATAGTTCACACTAAAGACCAATAAACTATTATCGACAATATACTTAAGGAGAAGTCATGTATCCAAATCTTAGAGACATCGGGATCCGCAATCCAGAAAATATTAAACGCTATTCATTACGTAAAGAAGGCGATAAAGATATTTTAAAAGTATATTTCCGTAAAGGCGCGGGCATGTTGATAGGCCGTAGCAGTAAATATAAATTTCAACGCCAAATAAAAACAGTCAGTGGCGGTCAACACAACCAACATATTCAAGGCACGACTGAATTATCAGAAATCAATCCGACACTACATAAAATCATTAAAGAGCTAGATAGCTTAAGCTTGCATGTAAGTAGTGAAAAAGAACTAAAACAGCAAATATTATCAGACTTAAAGCATCTACAATTGGTAGTAGACAATAAGATCCAAGAGATAGAACATAAATTAGATAAACTTTAATAAGTCCGCTAAAACATGATGGTTTCTTAATAACAAAAAGCGAACAACATAGTTCGCTTTTTTGCTTTTTACGGTCTTTTTTGTTTTTTTACAGTAATGACGACCTTCTCAATGACCGCTTATTGCGTTCAAATAACCTCACAATAAACCTCAAATACCCACGCGTAATTAACGACTTTTTACATCTCTATTGCGTCCTTGTGATCGACCCCTAAAATCGTAATTGAACAATCGCCACATTATTGTAATTAAGTAATACAAATGATATAAATTAATTATCGCTAAGACCGTAATTGCTACAGGTCTTATCATTACAGCTAAAGCTTGTTGCTCTACAATAGAGCGTGTTTTAACACATAAAACCTGCTTTTCAACGCGTATTTAGACTGTATATTTTATTTAAATTCCTTTGAGTACCTCTTTTTAACGATCGGTATTTGAAGGCACGTAAAAGTTTATTAATTTCATAAGTAGAGGTCTTAAATGTCTAACAAGTCTTTTGACGCCATCAAAGCGATCAAATTAGAAAACGACAAGTCTGCAGGTAATCTGATTGATGTGATGCCAGTTAAAGTCGAAAAAGCTACAATTGATCTTTCTTTCCTTGATAACTTAAGCGTTGAGCACCCTCGCCTATTAGTTCAAAGTAAAGATCTTCCAGCATTCAAAGCAAATCTTAAAAGCGATGCAGGTTACTGCAAATTTGATGCGTTCATGAACAACTCTACAAACAAGTTTTTAGACGTTGCCCCTTACGCAGAACCAAAAGCTTATCCAGAAGAAACAGTCGGTAAAGCCTCTTTATGGCGCCCTTACTGGCGTCAAATGTACGTGAGTTGCCAAGAGGCATTCAATGCAACACGTAATCTGTCTATCGCTGGTGTGGTGTTAGAAGATGACGCAATCATCGCTAAAGCTAAAGCATGGACATTAGAATTAGCGTCTTACGATCCAGAAGGCGTTACATCTCGTGGTTACAACGATGAAGCGGCTTTCCGTGTTATTGCAGCAATGGCATGGGGTTTTGACTGGTTACACGCTTACTTCTCAGATGAAGAACGTGAAATCGTTAAAAAAGCACTGATCGTACGTTTAGAAGAGATCATGCATCACCTTAAAGTAACGGTCGATTTATTAGCGAACCCGCTAAACAGTCACGGTGTTCGTAGTATCAGTTCAGCGGTTATTCCGACGTGTATCGCACTTTACAATGAATACCCGAAAGCACGTGAATACATCGAATACGGTATCGAATACTATGCAACGCATTACCCACCATGGGGCGGTAAAGACGGTGCATGGGCTGAAGGTCCAGATTACTGGAACACACAAATGGCGTTCCTAGGTGAGTCTTTTGACTTACTGAAAAGCTACACGTCTATCAACATGTTCAACAAAGAATTCTACAAAAACACCGGCGACTTCATCATGTACTGTATGCCAGTACATTCTAAGCGCGCTAGTTTCTGTGACCAATCAAGTATTGGTGATTTCCCAGGTCTTAAACTCGCTTACAACATCAAGCACTTTGCTGGTGTGAACAACAAGCCAGAATATATTTGGTACTACAACCAATTAAAAGCGCGTGATACTGAAGCCCATACAAAATTCTACAACTTCGGTTGGTGGGACTTTGGTTACGATGACTTACGTTTTGATTACCTATGGAACGATATGCCTGAAGTTGCGCCTTCAAACAAGCCGCTACTAAAAGTATTCCCAATCACAGGTTGGGCAGCATTCCACAGCAACATGACAAACCGTGAAGAGCACATCCACATGGTTTACAAATGTAGCCCATTCGGTTCAATCAGCCATTCACACGGTGACCAAAATGCTTACACACTCCATGCATTTGGCGATACGCTAGCGTCTATCACAGGTTACTACGGTGGTTTTGGTGTTGATATGCACATCAAATGGCGTCGTCGTACCTTCTCTAAAAACTTACCATTATTTAATGGAAAAGGTCAGTATGCAGAGAACACAACCACTAAGTTTGAAGGCGAACATCAAGATCGTTACTGTATTGAAGCTGGCGGTAAAATAAGTGATTACGATACAGAATCTGACGTATTATTTGTGGAAGGTGATGCATCTACATCATACCAATTCCACAACCCAGATCTTGAATCTTACAAACGTAAAATCTGGTTTGCTAAAGGTAAAGTGTTTGTAATGCGTGATACCGCAACACTAAAATCAGAGCAAGATCTGACTTGGTTATTACACACCACATTCAAAACTGAAACTGCGACAGATTCATTCAACATCATTGGTGATAACGCAACATTAGACGTGTCATTCATTAACGACAGCAAAAACGACCTACTTTCAATTGAGAACGTAGAAGGTTTTGGTGAAGTTGACCCTGCTGAATATGCTGACCTTGAAGTGCATCGTCATGTTGAAGCTAAATTCAAAGCGAAAAAAGAACACAACATTCTAACGCTATTAGTGCCAAGTAAAATCAACGGCCCTAAAACTGAAGTGTCACATAAATTAGTTGGCAATACATTAGAGCTAACAATTGATGGTGAAGTAGTGACTATCGAGCTTTAAGTTTTGTAGTTCATACTGACTTAGTCAAAAATTAAAAAGGCCGTCTATAGCAATATAGGTGGCCTTTTTTGTTGTCGCAACAACAGAAGCTTTTTCAAATTAAAGTCCTATTTAATTAGCATCAAAAGTCGTCTGCGCTCAACGTAGCTTAATAAATAATTGTTGCTTGGTGTTCCGCCCTATCGGCGTGTTACTTTCTTTTGAGTGGCCAAAAGAAAGTAACCAAAGAAAAAGCCACACCGAATATTTTTTAACCTTAATAAATGAGTACCTTCTTAACGCACCGCTCATACGCGGCGTCCATGCCGCGAAGTTCGCTAGCAACGGCATCCATGCCTAACCTTGCTGAAGGTAATCATTGATTCAGAAAAATATGACGGGGAAATTTATGTAGCCGTATTGAGCGACCTAGTTAGCATATGATCCTTAAAGCCTCAACTAATCCAAACATCCTGTTTGGCTTTACTAAAATAAGTTAATTGCTTGGGAAAGCTCAACGGCGGGAGTCGTAGCCATGATGAGTATCGGTTAGTTTGTGCTCATCGATGCAGCTTAACGGTGTTACCTCGTTCCCATGCTCCGCGTGGGAATGTATCTAGTTCATACCTAGCTCCCATGCTCCGCGTGAGAATGTATCTAGTTAGCTCGATTCCTTACTACCAACACCTATTTATCTCAAGTAACCCAACTTCATCTTCATAATTTCGCGCACTAGAGTAGCGCCAATGCAAAGCTTGCTCAACATAGCCCCGTTTTACTGGGTTATAATGAATATACTCAATTTTCTGCAACATCATCGTCTCATTTTGAATCAGCTCAGGATGAATTCCCTCTGCCAAAACTGATATTGACGATCAGTTTTGTGTGCTTTTTTATAAAATACTAATTGTTCTAAAATCGTTTGGACACGATTCTATTTAAGATAATCTAATAATTTTTTTGCCGTAAATGATTTAAATCGTGTCATATCTTTATTAAGCTGAGGGCTTTGTACAATAAGATGTCAATGGTTTTCCAAGATCACATAGGCATGCACTTTCAACCCTTCTTTCATTAAAAATCGTAATGATTCCAACAAAATATCAACGGTCTGTGGGCGTGTAAATACAGGGATCCAGTGCAGGACGGTTAAGGTAACAAAATGTGGCGCATCGGTTTGGGTGATTTTATAACGGCTACGTCCCATGATCTGCTCCTTATATTTTTTATTCTTTTAATGATGATGAGAGAATTTTTATGACTTGTTCATTATGCCTATACATTACCACGCAGAGCGTGGGAACGAGTTAGCTTAGAAACGAGTTAATAAAAGACTCTGCATAACGCATATACATTACCACGCAGAGCGTGGGAAAGAGTTAGCTTAGAAACGAGTTAATAAAAGACTTTACATAACGCATATTCATTACCACGCAGAGCGTGGGAACGAGTTAATAAAAGACTTTGCATAACGCATATTCATTACCACGCAGAGCGTGGGAACGAGTTAATATAGACGGCCTTTTTTATAGTAATGAATACCGCCATAGACTTATATTAATGTAGTAAATTTTTTTTCGATTACACAATAAAATATAAAATTTTGACCTTAATAGCGTCAAGTAAAATGAACGAGCCTAAAACTGAAGTGTCACATCAATTAGTGGGTAATTTTTTAGCGTTAGCAATTGATAGAGAATTAGTAGTGATTGATTTTTAAGACAATAAAATTATGGTTCTTAATTTCAATACAGCTTAGCTTCTAAGTATTAAAAGGCTGCTTATAGTCATATAAGTAGCCTTTTTTATTATGAATAACGTTATTATTAAAGCTTTTATTATTAAAAACATGACATTTTTAGACCATCATTCGTTTATTAATAAACCTTAATAATACGGTTTTCTATGCCGTTGGAGTGGTATAGATAGGGTTAAAAACTAAGTGAATCAGTCACCTATTTTTTCTCATTACAATGGTTATTAAGCATGAATTATCCCACTGAATGGAACTAACTAGTCCTACAAACTCAAGATAGAACTACTCATAATCTAAGGATATAAATGACATGATAGTCAAAAAGAAAATGCAAATAGTGATACCCACATTACTTGTTCTGCTGTGTAGCTTTTTTACTAGTAGCATAACGGCACAAACATTACCCCTTCCCTACGTCATCAATAATATTTCAGAATTTAGCGATGAAAAAGTCTATGTTGCACTTGTCGGTAAAATAGATGATACCGATGTTTGGATAGATATGACCACTGGCGAAGTGAATGAAATGTCAGTAGAAGATAATACATTACAAGGGCCTGTTTATAATGGTAATAATGGTCCAGGCGGCAACGCAATGTATGCAGATGTTTTCACTTTACTCAGCGAGATCCCAGATAAAACCATTAACATGCCGCTTATTTCTTCAGTGCGCATCTTCATCTCATTTGAATCACCACTTTACCTCTACTTTTTCGGTGACGGAGGCGGTTACTCAGCACCTTCATTATCTAATGACTCAGATCCGAACCTAAACCTCAGATATGAATTAGTTGAATTAACCTATGGCGATAATGGCCTTTGGACAAATACAACACGTGTTGATGCTTATCAATACCCGATGGGTCTTGAAGTTTGGGGGACTGACGGTTTTTATAAACGTGTTGGTGAAGTATTAGCCCATGAAGATATTCTTAAAGAATGGACTTCACGTGTCGGAGAAGCTTTTCAAGGTTCGCTTGACGAAGACCTAGGCATTATTTTAAACCCATCAAAAAGCACCTCTTTCCAAGATGGTGAAAGCGACAGCGACTATTTCTCAGACTATGTTGATGCTGTATGGGCTCGTTATACAGACGAATCTATGTACTTAAGCATTGGTGATGCAGGCGTTTGGACGGGTATTGTTGTTGATGACCAATTCATATTTACTAATCAGAGTGACGGTACTATCGGTATGATCTCTGCAAAACCAGATACGCTAGAAATTTTAGAAGCGAGCGGCGTATTGGCTGAAGATGTAGAAAGTACTGGAGATGTTGATGCCGATTTAAATATTCAAAAACACTTTAGTGCAGCGTTCAATCGTGGCGCCATCGATCTTGATGCTGAAAGTGGTGAATTATTAGAATGGTCTGACCTTAGCACTTACTTTGGCAGCACAACCACACACAACGAATATGTTGCCTTCTTCCACTCTGAAGATATTAGCTTTGAAGGTGAAACCTATGCGTTTGCATATGATGATGTGTTTGATTACTCATCAACAATACAAAGCACAACGCCTGAAACAGTAAAGATCACCATTGGTGGATTTGTTGATGACCCTTATGTTGCACCTGAATCAATGACCTTATCAGAAACGGGTTTAAGCTTGAGTAGTGACGAAACATCACAACTAGCATTCACTTTACTACCGACTGATGTAGATAATGATGCTGTAGTTTGGGAGTCAAGTGACACAGCCGTCGCGACAGTCGTAGATGGTCTTGTGACAGCACTAACAACAGGGTCATCAACGATTACCGTAAGTAGTTATGATGAAACCGTTTCAGCAAGTATTACCGTTGAAGTTAATGATGGTGATTACAGTAACGATACAACGGTACGTGTTGAAGCTGAAGATTATAGTGCAATGTCAGGTATTCAAACACAAACGACAACCGATAGCAGTGGCGACCTAAATGTTGGGTGGATTGACGCTGGCGACTACATGGAATACAACCTGACGATAGACACAGCAGGTGATTACACCATTGCCTACCGTATCGCGAGTATTGATGCGGAAGGAGCGGTAGAAGTTCAAGTAGATGGTGAAACAGTACTCACTACAACCTTCGAATCGACAGGCAGCTGGGATGCTTGGACAACACAATTAGACACACTTACTTTACCTGCAGGTGATATCACCCTTCGTTTACTTGCAACAGATGATAACTGGAACATTAACTGGATAGATCTTACCTTAGATCAAACGACGAGCAGTACTGAAAGTAGTTTTGACGAACAAGGTTATGCACGTATTCAAGCTGAAGATTACAGCGCAATGTCAGGCATTCAAACAGAAACAACGATTGATAGTGATGGAGACCTAAATGTAGGTTGGATTGATAGCGGCGATTATATGGAATATCAAATAACCGTAGCAACAGCAGGCACGTACACTATTGAATATCGTATCGCGAGTATTGATGACAGTGCAGTCAATGTTCAAGTCGATGGCGTAACAGAAACCTCAACAGCTCTTCAATCAACAGGCAGTTGGGATAATTGGGAAACTCAGTCAGACAGCATCACGTTACCCGCTGGCGATATCACATTACGCTTAACCGCGACTGATGATGATTGGAACCTTAACTGGATAGAGTTAACGTTAAGCTAATCTCACACAATAATGAAAATGAGCAAAAAACAAGCATGTTGAATTAACCTCCAACTCAACAAGAAAGGCTGTTTATAGTGATATAGATAGCCTTTTTATTATCATAACTTCTTATTATTCTAACATTTATACCCTTACCTTTTACGCTCATAACTTTTATGATCATAACATTGCCGCTGTGATTCCCCCTTAAACGCTAGCCATAGAGACGTCTTCTTCATCATCGATTTAGCTTGCTTGGTCAGTAATCTCGGCTTCTATATTTACCTGCTCTGAGGGTTTTTATTGTCGACCATTTCTTTGATCCCTTTTTAACGAACCTCTTTATCAATTATCTTATTTTTTCAATTACCTTGGTTTTTCAATTGCCCTATTTTTCAATTATCTTGCTCATTCAACTATCTTCCTTATTCAGTAAGCGTTAAAATCCGCACGCTAATTTAACTTAGCAATTCTCAGGGCGGGGCGAAATTCCCCACCGGCGGTAAACCTATTAGGTGAGCCCGCGAGCGCTTTATTGATTATTTAACGTAGTAATAAACGTAATAATAGTAGCAATAAAGGTCAGCAGATCTGGTTTAATTCCAGAGCCGACGGTTAAAGTCCGGATGAAAGAGAAACCAAAGTACTGCATGTGTAGTGCTAATTGACATCATCTAATTGTTGGATGATGCCATTCTCAATGCCCTGATTCTGGTAACTATTCAAAGGAAAATACCATGAGTCAGTCTCTATTAAGTTTATTCGGTGATTCACACTCTCGTGTGTTAAATGCCATTCAATCAATCAAAAACGGTTCAGGCGTGTTAGTCGTCGATGATGAAGACAGAGAAAATGAAGGTGACTTTATTTTTGCTGCTGAAACATTAACAACCCCACAAATGGCGATGATGATCCGTGAAGGCAGTGGCATAGTGTGTTTATGCTTACCGACCAAAACCACGCAAAAGCTAGAACTTCCACAAATGGTCAGCAACAACACCAGCCAAAATACCACTGCTTATACTGTCAGTATTGAAGCAAAGCACGGCGTAACAACAGGTGTTTCAGCAGCAGACCGTGTTACCACGATTAAAACTGCAGTCGCACCCAATGCAACGGCAGATGACCTGTCTCGACCAGGTCATGTTTTCCCACTACAGGCAGTAGCAGGTGGCGTATTAGTGCGAAGAGGACATACAGAAGCAGCCGTTGATTTAGCGACATTGGCAGGGTTTGCTCCCGCAGGTGTGATTTGTGAGTTAAGTAATGAAGATGGCTCGATGGCGCGTTTGCCAGAAGTGGTGAAGTTTGCACAGCAGCATGATATTCCAGTCATGAGTATTGATGATTTGGTGAATTATCTTCAAGCAGAACAGGTAGCTTAGTTTTGGTTTTGGATTAGCTAAGGTTTAGTTAGCTAAAACATCTAAAGCTGAAATAGGTGATGAATGAGTGGGCTGTCTATAGTGATATAGATGGCCTTTTTTGTTGTCGCAACAACTATGCTTTTGGGGTTTAATTTATATTTGAATAAAGTAAGATTCGTCTGCGCTCATGAAGGCTATTTGATATTTATTAGCTTGGATTTCGCCCTGTCGGCGACTTTACTTTTTCTGAACAGCAGAAAAAGTAAGCAAAAAGACTGTCACCGAGTCGCTTTCTTATCCAAACAATAAACGCATTTTAAACGTACCGTTTCGGACGTGCATCCATGCACTAGCCTCAACTAATCCAAACATCCTGTTTGGCTTTACTAAAATGAGTTAATTGCTTGGGAAAGCTCAACGGCGGGAAGTTGTAGCCATGATGAGTATTGGTTCGTCTACGCTCATTGAAACAGGTTGATTATTCTTTGCTTGATGTTTAACAGTCTAAATAAACAAGATTCTTTATACGAACAAAGAAAAGCTATGTCGATGAAAAGCCAAAAGAAACTCGCCCATATCGTTTTTTTAATCTGAATAAATAACTACCTTCTTAACGCACCGTTCATACGCCACATCCCTGTGGCGCTCTGAACTAGCAACGGCATCCATGCCTAACCTTGCTAAAGGCAGTGATTGATTCAGAAAAACAAAATGGGAAATTGATGTAGCCGTATTGAGCGTCCTAGTAAGCCGATGCATCTTAAAGCCTCAACTAAACCAAACATCCTGTTTGGCTTTACTAAAATGAGTTAATTGCTTGGGAAAGTTCAACGGCGGGGAGTTGTACCCATAGTGACTGTCGCATTACGAATAATCAGGGCTTAAAACTAGGCTGGCTGTAAATAAACTAACACTATTCTTCCTTTCCGTTGCTCATAAAGAATTATCCCTCCTTTCCACATCATTAAATTTTGATGTTTTATTCTAAACATTTGATTTACTGTTAATTTAGCCTATTATTAATTGATTTTTAACAAATTAAACTATTCCGTATTTCCACCAGAAATATGGAATTTTTCGGTTTAATAAACTGTTAGTTTTTTCACCACCAATTAATAAAGGAGAACTGTGTGGTAGTAGTAGAAATAATAATTGCATTGGCAATTTGGTTTACAACAGGTCATGCGATAGAAAAGATATATTCTAAAGCTGGTTTCAAAGATACACCAAAATTTGTATTTTGGATTCCTGCTTTAAATCTTGCATTCTTGCTGTACTTAGCTTTTGCAGAGTGGCCACAATACAAGGAAGAATCATAATGTCTTTAATTATTCTTATTGCTTTGTGGACACTAGTCGCTTTTGCTGGTTGGCGTATATTTTCTAGAGCTGGTTTTGAAGGCTCTATGGGTTTTTTATTTTTAATCCCTGTAGTTAATTTTATTGCGCTACTTTATTTAGCTCATAAAGATTGGCCTGTTGCTAATATAAAAAAATAACAAGTTGCTCAGCGCTTAAGTAGCTATTTTTAAGGCTCCATTGCCATGAAAATTTAAACTACTCTTAAAATAAACTTTGATCTTGCAAAGGTAATTTTAGCAGTCTCAGAATTGTTAATTATTTTGCATAAAATAGGCTTATTATAAAAAGTCCTCGGTGCATTTATGTACCGAGGCATCAAACATTATGGAGTAACTATGAGCGTAAATTGGGTTGATGTAGCAGACACTGCCGTTAAAATTGGGTTGGGATCACTAATCACTGCCGTTTCTGGTTATTTCGTTTTAAGTAAAACCCACACTCATGATGATAAAAAAGAAGCCCGACACATTTTTTATAAGCAACAAGATGAACGAAAAGCTAAATTTTCAGAGTTTTTAGCTCAGTCTCAAGTAATAGTTCAGAAATATCTGTTTTCTCATTGTTCCGGTCAAGAGTCAGATTACACTGATTTACTGCGTATTTATAATGAAGTCCAAATTATCTCGGGTAATGAAGTAAGAGTTAGTGCATTTAACTTAATGAACGCCGTAAATGAAATTGCTATGTTCAATAGCCCAAATGGACATGAATTGAAATTGAAGCTCAGAAAAAATGTAAATGATGCGACTGGACATTTTCAATGTGTAGCACAAAAAGATGTTACTTCAATTTTTTCAGTAATTTAAACATAATTTGGGAGCGGAGGTATCTAATCTCCAGTCCCCTGCATGAGCATCCGTACAGGGCACTTCATCTTATGATGAATAGTGAATGTTAATCCACAAATCCTTTAATGACATCAAACCTTGTCTGGCTAATAACGCATTGCAAATCGCTATATTGATCCCTTTGGTTTTCGAACTACGATAAGGCCCTTTACTGATACTTTTATAAATCTATAAGTGAGGATAGTGCCAGTCTAGCTGGCCAAAAGAAAGTAACCACAGAAAAAGCCACACCAAATTTTTTTTAATCTGAGTAGATGGCTACCTTCTTAACGTATCGCTCATTGTGGCAATTTTATGCTTATTAACTTTGGCTTCGTCTTGGTATTAAGCCCATTGACGAATTATTCATAAGTATCTATCCAATATTTTTTGAAGAATCGACATTTTTCGTAGTCTGAATAATTAATAATTTATGTATAACGTGAAATACAAAAAGTTGCTTACGATAGTCATACTAAAGCAAGATTAAATGATTAAGACCCAGCGATAATAAATTAATAAATTAATTTATTAATTTATTAATTTATTATCCATATGGAAAATTAGGCTTTTCACATTTCCTATAACTTTTAGTCCATTTACGGAAATACAACTCGTGAATTCTGGAAGATATTTTATGTTGATTCTCTAAAAAATTTTCTTGTGAGGCTTCTAATAATTGTACTGATATCTCATTTTTTTCACTATAAAGTGCAATCAATCCAAATAGCTCATTACATACTCTTAGAGCATGATATGGAGCTTCAGGCATCACCTTCTGTTCCCCTTCTTCTGTAGTGTACTCAAGCCATTCATTCATCGAAATACCATAATGTAGCATCAGAGCATTATTAAACCTTGATAAAGCATATTGAATACCTTTTTTACCTTTTATTTGAGAGATTCTTTTTATAAACTTTTTTTGCTCTGAGGTATTAAGCTCAATTAACCTTGTTGCTTCTTGAGCATCACATGAAAAATTCATATTTGTAGGGTTATTTTGAGCAAAAAATTTTTCGTACAACATAGACTTGTTATTAATTGAGCATTTATTTATGTCTTCAAATGTAACTAACAATTCAATAAATTCCTTTTTATGCGATACAAAATTATTAAATGTATTGTTATCTAAAGTTATTTTTATTTGATGAGTGGTTTGTTCACTTCTAAAGATCAAAGCCCAGAAGCCAAGTGAGGTTAATGTTGCTGTGGCGATTAACTTCGATATAAAAAAAGATGATGCCAATGATTTTGAGCATTCAAATGAATCAAATATTTCACAGTTTTTTGCAATTACCTTCCAATCCACACAATAGTAAAGTGATATAACTGTCATTGTTAAACCAATCACAAATATCAATCTAAAAAGATATGATCGAGATAAAGGGGTATTAGTATTAATCAAGATAACTTCCTTTTCTGAAGAGGCAATTTGTTTAAAGAATATATTATACAAAATGAAATGATGAGGTTTAATTATCAGTATCAATTAAAAAAGAGATATCATACGCTGAGGTAACTATGCGACAACTATTAACTTTGACCAATATTCAGAATCAAACCAAGTGGTCCCCAAAATACAGGAGCCGACATTGAGATCTAATGATAAATATTCACTCAATGTGACTATGAGAATAGGGTCAGCTATTGCTTTTTATCTTTTAAAAACACTTTCTACAAAACTCCAAGAAAAACGATACTCAATGTGGCTGCCACTCCCCTACCGTTGAGCTTTCCCAAACGATAAATGGCTTTCAGCAACAGCAAACAGGACGTTTGCTGTAAGTTCATTCAGCACATGGATGTGCTGTATGAACTGGTGCGTTAGGAAAGGCAATTAGCGTTTGGATAAGAAAGCGATCCGGTGGCCAGTTTCTTTGCACCCTTTCTTTTCTGGTAAAAGAAAGGGTGTCGCCGACAGGGCGAAAATACTGCAAATGAATAACTAGCTGTCAGGATGAGCGCAGACGAATCAATACTACAATCAAGTATAATAGGGTTAGCTCTTCTTTTTTGCTTTTTAAAAAAACTTTCTACAAAACCTCAAGAAAAACGATGCTCAATGTGGCTGCCACTCCCCTACCGTTGGGCTTTCCCAAGCGATAAATGACTTTCAGCAATAGCAAACAGGACGTTTGCTGTAAGTTCATTCAGCACATGGATGTGCTGTATGAACTGGTGTTTTAAGAAAGGCAATTAGCGTTTGGGTAAGAAAGCGATCCGGTGGCCAGTTTATTTGCATCCTTTCTTTTCTGGTAAAAGAAAGGATGTCGCCGACAGGGCGAAAACACTGACAATAAATAGCCAGCTGTCAGGATGAGGGCAGACGAAGTAAAAACTAAAAACGGCTAAAAAAGAATAGAGTTAGGTATTTTTAATTTTAAAAACTCTTTCTACAAAACTCCAAGAAAAATGATACTCAATGTGGCTACAACTCCCCTACCGTTGAGCTTTCCCAAACGATAAATGGCTTTCAGCAACAGCAAACAGGACGTTTGCTGTAAGTTCATTCAGCACATGGATGTGCTGTATGAACTGGTGCGTTAAGAAAGGCAATTAGCGGTTGGATAAGAAAGCGATCCGGTGGCCAGTTTCTTTGCATCCTTTCTTTTCTGGTAAAAGAAAGGGTGTCGCCGACAGGGCGAAAACACTGTAAATAAATAGCCAGCTGTCAGGATGAGCGCAGACGAATCAACACTACAATCAAGTATAATAGGGTTAGTTCTTCTTTTTTGCTTTTTAAAAACACTTTCTACAAAACTCCAAGAAAAACGATACTCAATGTGGCTACAACTCCCCTACCGTTGGGCTTTCCCAAGCGATAAATGACTTTCAGCAATAGCAAACAGGACGTTTGCTGTAAGTTCATTCAGCACATGGATGTGCTGTATGGACTGGTGTTTTAAGAAAGGCAATTAGCGTTTGGGTAAGAAAGCGATCCGGTGGCCAGTTTATTTGCATCCTTTCTTTTCTGGTAAAAGAAAGGATGTCACCGACAGGGCGAAAACACTGCCAATAAATAGCTAACTGTCACGATGAGCGCAGACGAACCAAAATAAAAATCGAACTTTCCCAATCAAAATACAGCCTATGAAAGTTCGGGTGCACAAACATTGAAAACTCAGTTTGATGTCTTGAGTCGACGGGGCTTAGCTTGCGGTTTATAAGGAGAGAGCATATTATTCGTGTCATTATCGTGCTTTGATTATTATCGTCATTTATAGCATTGATGTTTATAAACAGGGATTTGAAATGAAAAAAAAGACACTATTATGTGCTTCATTGCTTGCACTAACATTTACATTATCAGGCTGTGAATCAGTTTATTACTCTGCAATGGAAAAAGTGGGTCTTCACAAACGCGATATTCTTATTGACCGCGTAGAAGAAACAAAAGAGTCACAGCAAGACTCACAAGAAGAGTTTCAGTCCGCGCTTGAAGGCCTAACTACTCTGATCGATTTTAAAGGTGGGGAATTACAAGAGACTTACGACGCATTAAACGATGATTACCAGTCAAGCCTAAAAGCAGCAAACGAAGTATCAACTAACATCGATAAAGTGGAAGATGTTGCGGATGCTTTATTTAATGAATGGAATGAAGAGCTTGAGCAATATAAAAGTGCATCTTTAAAACGCCAAAGCAGCCAAAAATTATCAGAAACAAAGAGTCAATTTAATACACTTTTACGCTCGATGCGTAACGCTGAAAGCAAGATGGAGCCGGTGTTATCTTCTTTAAACGATAATGTATTGTACTTAAAACACAATTTAAACGCGCGAGCAGTGTCAGAAATCAAAGGTGAATTCACCAACCTAAAACGTGATATTCAACAGCTAATGAATGACATGAATGAATCGATTGCTGAATCCAACAAGTTTATTAAACAAATGAATAGCGCGAGTTAATCATTTAGCGAATGGCTTAACCAGTTACTTGACCAATGACTTAACGACGATAACTGAGTCTGCTTAATAGCAGGCTTTTTTATAGTGAAAGATATAGCATAGATAACGACATTTGACTAAAAAAGAATGGTGTAAAGTAAGAAGCGAAATAAAGACGTTATACAAAGAAGGACGTTGCACTTAACGCATTGGAATCTAACCATCATTAAGTGCAAACAAAGAGATGTTGATAGGTTATTTAGTCGCTAGTTTAAAGTAACTATGATCATTCAGCGCTTTGCTGATCATCATTGCGCCTTCTAATAAACTAACCGTCAAGATAGCGGCATGTGATGGCTCGCTTTCACCGTTGGCACTATGTGCTTGCTCTAACCATGCTAGGTTTAAGTCAAAGAATCGTTTTACTTCTAAGCGTACTTTATCCGGTAAGCTTTCATTTTGTGCACCTAATAAACCACATAAACACATTTTGTTATCGGTTAATAACGCGTTTCTAAATAATTGGGTGTAAACGTCAATAGGATTTTCATTATTCGCTTTTATTTCATCGACATCACCTAGCGCGTTTAAAAAGGCATTAGTGTATTGATGAGCCAGTTCTGCGCCTAAATCTGCTTTAGTAGGAAAATGGTAATGAACACTGGCACTTTTAATACCGACTTCATTAGCAATTTCTCGAAAACTAAAATTATTGTAGCCTCCAAGACGAACTTTATCTTCAGCAGCTTTTAGTAATGCTTCTTTTTTGGACATGATTATATTTCCTATCAATGAACCTGAAATTATCAAGCAGTGCATTGTTATTTACAAGTATTATTACACATTGAGGAATACCTGAAGCAATAATAATCGTCACTCAACATTGACTTATTATACGCTAGAGAATATAACTATCTACTGATAGATACTTTAAAGTTATATGTTGAAAAAAGTAATGTATTGAAAAAGTCATATATTGAAAAAATGAGAGAATACTTCAGGGGAATAAAATGAAAATAGCGGCAGATTTTAGTAAACGTGCTGTTGTGCACAGTCAATCACTAGAGTGGATAGCCTCTCCAATGGCTGGTGTTAACCGAAAACCTCTTGATAGAGTCGGTGGCGAAGTAGCACGAGCAACTACTATAGTAAGTTACGATCCTGGCAGTGAGTTTAGTGCCCATGTACATACTGGTGGAGAAGAATTTATTGTACTAGAGGGTGTATTTCAAGATGAGCATGGCAGTTTTCCAGCAGGCTCTTACATAAGAAACCCGCCACAATCAAAACATCAGCCTGGCTCTGAACAAGGTTGCGTTATGTTGGTAAAACTTTGGCAATTTCAACCTGAAGATAGAACCCACGTGCGATTACAAATGAATAAGATGGGACAAGTACCCTCACCCAATAATAAAGGCGTGTCGATAACACCTTTGTATAAAGACGAGTTTGAAGAAGTGACTTTATTGCACTTTGACGCTACGTCGCAATACATAGTAGAAGCACCAAGCGGCGCTGAGTTATTTATACTTGAAGGTTCGATCCAAGAAG
Source organism: uncultured Psychromonas sp. (assembly GCF_947489755.1). Classification (GTDB taxonomy): domain Bacteria; phylum Pseudomonadota; class Gammaproteobacteria; order Enterobacterales; family Psychromonadaceae; genus Psychromonas. The sequence continues at coordinate 21,347 of NZ_CANLFB010000031.1, read as the reverse complement.
GTGATGATATTTTATTTAAAAACAGCTGGTTACGTACGCCAGTAAACACCACGTTAACTATCAAAGCAGGTAAAAATGGGGCTAAAGTATGGGTGAAATCGGGTCATATTACGGATGTTGAAAATCAAATTTCACGCGTACAAAATGCTTAACATCACTGTATGTGGATTAGGTAAATACTGATATTAATCTGCATGAATAGTTGTTCTTTTAATTAAAATCGCTTACTCGTTGTTTGTGATAGTGCGAGTAAGCGACATTAATAGAACAACTCCTTTTCTATTAACACCAGAGGATCGTATTAATCAGATCCTCTATGCAACTTCGTTTTCGTGATACAACTTAGGCAACTTAACTTAGGTAACTTAAGTAACTGGTTATCAAGCTAATCCAAGCTCACTTAATCTCTACTATACCTCATGCACATGACTTCCTCTATTGAATAAACGTCCTTTAAACTACGTTAGTTCGTTGATAAAGCTTATTTCAAGTCATCAAACAGGTTTTAAAAACAATAGGCTTTGAGGTAGATTCGGACAAGCTTAGGTTTATAAAGAGGGGTATTGTTTAGAATGGCTATATTTAGATTAGCTATGTTTATGTTAGCAATGAACAGCAGGCTCAATGATTCAGTATCAGGTACTTTGTTCGCTAGAAAAAACCTATCATCAGCATTGAATAAGCATCGAAGCTAAGTAGATATTGATTTGAAAATAGAGATTTATAGATCAAATGAAACGGGGCTAAAAGACAGAAAAAGAACAAGGACGATGACCTATAGTAAGTTACATAAACTACTATCAGTGACCGTCCTTGCGCAAGGTGATGTAAAGTGACTCAAATTACTTTATATCAGCTACTTTAAGCAGCTTTATGTCATATGGAAGAAACAAAGTTTGTTTCCATCTAGGTCAAAAACATACGAACCATAGAAGAAGTCAAAACGTTGACCAGGTTCACCCGCATCGGTAGCACCTAATTCGATAGCTTTATTGTAAAGCGCTTGTGCACCTTCAATTGACCCACCAGGGATAGCGATTTGTTGGCCATTACCACAACTTTGTTCTTTATTATCGTGCGGTGTACACACAGCTAGCATCGCGCCACCAGCATCTGTTCTGTAAAATTTAATACGGTCCATTTCCATGACTCTTTTACCACCAACTAATTCAAGTAGTGAATCGTAAAATGAAACGGCTTTATCTAAGTCTTTTGAACCAATCGTTGTATATCCAATCATTATCGTAATCCCTTTTTTAGCATTTTAAAGTTGATGTTTCGCCTGTGAACAATGTAAGCAATGCCAGAAAATCATGTCAGAAAGTAATGTAAGTAAAAATAGCACTTCGTGACGACATGCTTTGCTTACTAAGTGGATATAAATTTACATACCTACCGATAGATAGTCAATATTTATTTGGCAATAAATTATTAAGATTAACTGCCGGTATTAAAGAGAATGATTAAAAAATGTGAAAGAAAAGCAAATATTCATTGATGAGAATAAATTTTATTAATGAATAAATAATTTAAATTACTCATTCATTAACAACAAGTTAAAAGTAAATTAGCGAGAAGTGAAAGACATAAACATTATGCTGTAAATACTTTATTCGTTGGCAATAAAATAGGACACTTTTATTTGAAAAATATTTACAGCAATCCTTTAAATCTATTCTTCAAGTTATTTTTAAATCTATTGTTTAAATCTTTTATTCAAAGAAACGATGAGGATAGGCATTAAGTGGATCAAAAATTAAGAGGATAAAAATAAGTGATTATATGAGGAAAAACTAGGTTCATTACGTAGCGTAATGAACCCTTTAATATGACAAAGCCTATTTTTTAGTATGACTTTTTAGTATGACTTTTAAATATAGCTTTTTAAGCTTGTTGCACCAAGCTATAACCATAAGCGAGGATAATTAATACCAATACGCCTAACCCTTTTAATAAACTTTTCTTGTTTTCTTTAGCGTCTATTTTACATAATTTATTAAACCCAAAGTGCCCTATTACGCCAGCTAACAGTGCATAAATTAACGTGACTTGCTCTGTTTCTTTCACGACATCAAACGCACTATACAAAGAACCGATTAATTGACTCGTCAAAGAAGAGATATAACCTAATGGTGTATGGCTTAATGCCATATAAGCGATAAAGAAAATAAAAATAGAAAACGGTAGTCGGTATGGTAATAATTTAGATTGGGTCATGTTGTTCTTCTTTCATAAGTAAAATTATAAACTGAGCCTAAACTCGCTAAGCAATTGTTTTTGTTGCTCAATAAATTTTTTCAAAAAATATTGTGTAATAAGCGTTAATAACAATAAACTAATTTTGATATGCAAATAAGTTATTGATAGATATTACAACACCCATTCCCTTTTGTATTGATTTTACCTAATTTCTGATAAGCAACTGACAATCATTTTAACAATCGATGGCATATAAAAACATGCCACTACCTTTCAATAGCTAAATGCTATTAGTTTGTAAAAATAAAACGATTTAACCTATTTATAAAATTTGAGTATATTGTACGTAATCGAATAGGGAAATATCATGAAACCAATACTAGAAAATACATCACTTAATATGCCAAATTGCCCTGCAACTGCACCCATTAAAGGCACTGCATTAGTAGTCGAAGGTGGCGGGCAACGTGGTATTTTTACAGCAGGTGTATTGGATAGTTGGTTAGCACAAGACTTTAACCCTTTTTCATTACTCATTGGCACTTCGGCTGGTGCTCAGAACCTGTCAACTTATATGACACGACAAGCAGGATACGCTAAACGATCTATCATGCAGTTATCGAGACATCCTGATTTCTTTAGTATGAAACGCTCTTTTTCAAAACGTAATGCGATGGATTTAGATTGGTATTTTGATCGCGTTGCCGACCCTGAATACCAACTGAATATGAATTGTGCACAAAACCAATTACAGGGTCGCCAACTGCTTTTTTCTGCCACTAATATGGAAGGCTTTCGTCCAGCTTTTCTTGAACCAACGGCTGACAGTTGGCTGACTATGTTGAAAGCATCAAGCGCCCTACCTTATTTATATAAAAAAGGGGTCGCGATTGGTGATGCTAATTACGTAGACGGTGGCGTTGCGATCCCTATTCCTATTCAAGAGGCTTATGATCGCGGTGCAAAGAATATCATTGTATTGCGTACCGCCCCTGCTAATCAAAATATTCGATCACCTTGGGCACACAAATTGAAATCTTGGGTATGTAAAACCAATTCATGCCCTAAGGTGTTAGATATTATTACTGGCCATGAAAATGCTTACAATGATGCCATTAAGTTTATTCATACCCCACCCGAGGATGCGAAAATTATTGAGATTGCACCACCACAAAAGTTAGCCAGCAGCTTATTAGGCAGTAGCGACCAAGCTTTAATTGCCGATTATAAGATGGGTTATGAAATGGGTACTGCGTTTTTAGAAAGCCAATCAGCGCAGCAATTTAAAATACATTAGAAATGGCTTACAAAGCACATTTACAAAGTACACTTACTAAGGCTCACTTATAAAGCACACTTACAAAATACACTTATAAGACACGGGCAGCTAAGCGATGACTCGATCACTACCTGTGTTTGTATTGAGTCGCGCAATAAGCTCTGTCTATCTCGGGTGATCTTAATTTTAAGTGTTTGGTTTTTCTGCCCGTCACTCGACTTCGCCATAACTTGAAGCTTCCCGATTTCAACTTAGTACGCATGAAGCTAATCAACGCTTTTTCATCCAGACCAAATTGGTCTTCAATCGCTTCAAAAGGGGTTCTATCTTCCCACGCCATTTCAATCACTCTAGATTCTTCGCTCTCACTCAATATCATTGTTAACATCCAATTTAATTTAACTTTTCACTAAAAAGCCAATACGTTGCTAACAAGATTAGAGTTTACTTGTTTAAATTATATTGATTGCTTACTTGATTGTTTATTGGATTAGTTACTGAATTACTTAATTGGTCTCGTTTAGTTACTTAGTATCGGTTACTTGGTATTGGTTAATTGATATCAGCTCACTTTAAAAAGAGAATGAAAGTATAAGTAAAGCCACCAGCGACGTTTAATCAGTTCAAAATAATGAAACGTAATAAAATTGTCATATCTCTACTTTAGTCTAAAGCACGTTTTACTGACTCCCCAAAATAAATAAGGCTATACGATGACGAATTTATTAGATAAAGAAACTGATTTTAGTAATATGATTGATGCACGCTTATCACGCCGTAGCTTCCTAATGGGAACCGCAGCCGTTGGTGCAGGTGCATTTTTAGCATTAAATCCTGTCGCTAAAGCAATCGCTGCAGGTATGGACAGTAAGTTATTAAACTTCATGCAAGTGCCAGCGTCTACTAGTGACACCGTCATCGTTCCAAAGGGTTACAGCACGAGTAACTTAATGTCATGGGGCGATCCAATCTTTGCTAACGCACCTGCATTCAACGCTAATGGTAAACAAGATTCAACAGCACAAACGATGCAATTTGGTGACAACACCGATGGGATGAGCGTATTTCCTCTATCGAAAGACCATGCCATTCTTGCTGTGAATAACGAATACACTAACTACGAATACCTATTTGATCATCAAGGTAAAGCAATGACCGCTGATGATGTTAAAAAAGCACAAGCAGCATTAGGTGTAACGGTTGTAGAACTAGTCAGAAAAGACGGCAAATGGACAATGGATCCTAAAGGTAAAATGAACCGTCGTATTACAGCGAATACAGAAATGCATGTAACAGGGCCAGCCGCAGGTCATGACTTATTAAAAACTAAAGCAGATCCAACGGGTAAGAAAGTACTAGGGACGATTAATAACTGTTCAAATGGCCACACGCCATGGGGTACTTATTTAACATGTGAAGAAAACTTTAACGGTTTCTTTGGCGCAGAAGAAAACGTTGCACTTGACGACAACTATGAGCGTTACGGTATCGAAGCAACTCAAAGCAAATACCAATGGCATAATTTTGATGAACGCTTTGATCTCGCTAAAAATCCAAATGAACCAAACCGTTTTGGTTGGATCGTTGAGATTGATCCTAAAGATCCAACATCAACGCCATTAAAACGTACGGCATTAGGTCGTTTCAAACATGAAAATGCAGCTTTTGTTATCAATGATGATGGTCACGCTATCGTTTATTTAGGCGATGATGAACGTGGAGAGCACATCTATAAGTTTGTTTCTAAACATAAATACCAAGCAGGTAATGACAAGGCTAATCGTCAGCTACTAGAAGAAGGTACGCTATACGTTGCTAAGTTTAGCATGCACGCCGACAAGCTAGAGGGTGATGGTGAGTGGATTGAGTTAACTTACGGTAAAAATGGCTTAACCAAAGAAAATGGATTTAATAGCCAAGCTGAAGTAATGATTTTTGCACGTAAAGCAGCAACACAAGTATCCGCAACCACCATGGATAGACCAGAATGGGTTGCTGTTCATCCAGATAATAAACATGTTTTCTGTACCTTAACTAACAATAAAAACCGTGGTGTTAAAGAAGGTCAAGACGTAGATGGACCAAACCCGCGTGCTGAAAATCACTATGGGCAAATAATACGTTGGATACCAACTAATGGTAACCATGCAGACAATACCTTCAAATGGGATTTATACTTAATTGCTGGTAACCCAACGGTTCACAAAGGTGATTTATACGCAGGTAGCGCCAACATCAATGCAGATAATATGTTTAACAGCCCTGACGGTATTGGCTTTGATAAAGCAGGTCGTTTATGGATTCAAACTGATGGTAACTATTCAAACGAAGGTGATTTCGCAGGCCAAGGTAACAACCAAATGTTATGTGGTGACCCTGAAACTGGTGAAGTACGTCGTTTCTTAACGGGGCCAATAGGTTCTGAAGTAACAGGGTTAACTTTCTCAGAAGATCAAAAAACCATGTTTGTGGGCATTCAACACCCTAGCGGTCACTTTCCTGCTGGTGGCGATAATAAGCCTCGTTCAACGATTGTAGCCATCACAAAAGATGACGGCGGTATAGTGGGCAGTTAAAGCGAGCTAAAAAGCTTATAAAAAAGAGCTAACAAAAAGGCATTAATAGCTCCCTATTAATGCCTTTAATCTGTTCACGCTATATCCATGACTTTAGAACAATCAATTAACGCAATGTTTAGATCACTCAATCAATGCGACAATCAATAGATCAACAGGTGACGTATTAACAAGTCCACCCACTGTTGGACTTAAACGACTCCAAAAGTGATGATGATGCCCACATATGATTAAATCGATGCCCGCCTCTTGTACAGGCCCTTCTAAACTATGTTTTATATCACCATTAACGACGTATTTATGTTTCACTTTATAATCGATGCTCTTTGCTAAATCATTTAGCCTTGCGCTTAATTCATCGATACTAGAATGAGATGAGAGATTAGCGACATCCAAGTCCATCAATCCGGTGAATCCCATTTCATTAATCACTTCATTCACATGCACTAGCGACAGGTCTGCATTTAAAGGTTTGGCTAATTTAACAGCCCTATCAATAACCTGTTGGTTATCTTCTTCAAAATCAACAGCAACTAAAATATGACCATAACTCATCAGTATTCTCCTCAGTTAACTTGCCCTTCATTATATTAGTCCTAAAGATAACTTTAACTTTGTACACAGAGCACATTTATTGATGAATTTAGCGATTTTTAAGGGTTGGATGATCTAAATCAATAATCGATTCGATAATTAAGCCCCCCATAGCCAAGCTTACCAATATAGTGATTATTTACGGGTAATGAAAGAAGGTAGGGGGTCGCTGATAGTGAGCCAGACAAAGTATTTACAGAGCAACTGTTACGTGATGTATTTTCACTTGAAGCAGCTTCCTTAAAGATCCCATCGCAAGCACATTAATCATGCATCACCTTTTACCCCCTAGATTGTTAACGGTTCTTAAGTACTATTTTTATTGAATATATTGTTAAAAAATAACGTTTTATTTCAATTTGATAAATTAGTGATATAGCGTAAAGTAATTATTTTTTAACGCCTCCTTAAAGACCATTAAATATTCTCTTTAAAATCAATAGAAAAGGAACATTCTGTGAATAAATTGCTTCTTGCCGCATTAATATCCTCTACATTCAGCATAGTCGGTTGTGATACAGCCAATGATAGTTACTCCGCAACATTACGCGTATTGGAAACATCTGATATTCATGCCAACGTAATAGATTATGATTATTACCAAACGAAAGAAGATATCACTATCGGCCTTGCTCGCACGGCTAGCCTTATTAATATCGCGCGCACTGAAGTCGGTAATACATTATTGGTTGATAACGGAGATCTGTTGCAAGGTAGTCCGATGGGCGATTATATTGCCAATGCATTTAAGGAAGGTCGTGAGTTTTCGATTCACCCTAGTTACAAGGCAATGAACTTGCTTAATTATGAAGTGGGTAATATAGGAAATCATGAATTTAATTATGGTTTAGATTTCCTGAAAAAAGCGATTAGTAGTGCTAACTTTCCCTATATTAATGCCAATGTATATTGCCAATCAGACTGTTGGGAAGATAAGAAGCAAGGCGATAATCTCTTTACTCCTTACTTGATTAAAAAAACCAATATTATTGATAGTGAAGGTGTAGAACGAGTGATTAACATTGGTTATATCGGCTTTGTTCCTCCACAAATTTTACAATGGGATAAACAAAACCTAACGGGAAAAGTAACTGTTAAAGGAATTGTCGAAACGGCTAAGAAATTTATACCTGAAATGAAACAAGCAGGTGCTGATATTATTATTGCTATCCCTCATTCGGGGATAGGCTCAAGTGAAAACCCAAATGATGTGCATGCAGAGAACGCGACTTATGCATTAACCACTGTCGAAGGGATTGATGCCATTATGTTTGGCCATAGTCATTCAGTGTTCCCAAGCGCCCAATTTGCCAGTATCCCTAATGTTGATATCGAAAAAGGATTAATCAATGGTGTTCCTGCCGTTATGCCTGGTCGATGGGGTGATAACTTAGGCGTGATTGATTTTGAATTAGAATATAACGAGCAAAAGTGGACCGTTAAAAGCGCTAAATCTGAATCTCGTCAAATATTCGAACGCGATACAGAAGGCAGCAAAGTAGCTTTAGTTGCTACAGATGAACGTATTCATAAAGCAGTGGCTGAAGACCACAAAGGCACATTGGATTTTGTAAACGCACCGATCGGCAAAGCAAACCATGATATGTATAGCTTTTTAACCTTAGTACAGGACGATCCTACCGTACAGATTGTATCGAATGCGCAATTGCAATATATCAAATATCAAGTCGCCGCGTCTGATAATCCCACCTTAAAAGGATTACCTATATTGTCTGCAGCTGCGCCTTTTAAAGCAGGTGGACGTCATAGTACGGCATCTGACGTAGACGCTTATGTGCAAGTAGCCAAAGGTGATTTAACGTATAAGAATGCGGCTGATTTATATCTTTACCCCAACACGGTTGTTGCATTAAAAGTTACAGGAGCACAGTTAAAAGATTGGTTAGAATGTAGCGCCAATCAGTTTAACCAAATTGATAAAAACGCTTCTGAACCACAATATTTAATTAATTGGCAAGATCATCGCACTTATAATTTTGATGTGATTGATGGTGTTAGTTATAAGGTGGATGTAACACAACCAAGTAAGTTTAATAGCGACTGCGTGGCGGTTAACCCAGATGCACAGCGCATTGTTAAATTAACTTATACTGATGGTAAAAATATCACTCTTACTGGTGATGCGTTAATGAAACAAGACTTTATTGTTGCTACTAATAACTACAGAGCATTTGGGGGCAAGTTCGCAGGAACAGGTTCTGAGTATGTTGTGATGGAGCAACCAGATACTAACCGTGATGTCTTAGCTGCTTATATTACAGCTCAAACCAAAGCTAAAGGTGCGGTTGATCCCTCTGCTGATAATAACTGGGGTTTCTTAGATATTAATACGTCGACGGTATTGGATATACGCTTTGAAACGCAAGATAGTGAAATGGCAAGCCGCTTTATTACCGAAAATGCACAACGTACATTAACTAAACGTAATGAAAAAGATGCGTTAGGCTTTGCAGTTTATAACATTGATTTAACTGTAAAATAAAACTAAAAAATAAAAGCACCAATAAGATCAAAGAAGCGAACGTATTACGTTCGCTTCTTTTAAACTAACCGCAGACATTATTCACTATGACTTCTTTTTAGACTGTTCGCGAAGGTAAGCAATAAAGTTTTTAATACTTGTTAAATTAAGCTCTGCACTCATCATATGATGGTCTAAATCACTGATTTCATGCTCTTGCTTTAGATGCTCTCTGCGAACAACTTCATCTTTTAATTCTATTAATGTTTGCTGTGTTTCATCGATTAGTTTATTTAATCTTTCAGTTGTTAGTACTTGTAAATTACTCATAAGATTTCCTTAGTGCTTAGTTATCTCTTTGATTATTCTATTTTTATAATGGGATGGTGCGTTTAAAGTATGCTACTTACCGTCAAACACACTGCAGGTATGATAAAGAAAACACCTAAAATGTAAGCCAATGCAGCAAACTTGTTTTCCGCTGCTTTCGCACCTAATGCTTCTGCCGCTTTCACAGGTAAGTTACGTAATGCAGGAATACCGTAAATCACTACGACACCTAAAATGTTATAAACCAAATGTATAAAAGCGATTTGTAATGCAGCCTGTGCATTACCGGTTACCGCAGTCGCGGCTAATACTGCCGTCACACAAGTACCGATATTTGCACCTAAGGTGAATGGGTAAATTTCTTTTAATTTAAAGGCACCAGAACCCGCTAGTGGGATCATTAAAGATGTTGTTGTAGATGAAGATTGCACTAACACCGTCACTAACGTACCAGAAGCAATACCAGACATTGGACCACGTCCAATAGCGGTATGCATAATATCTTTGGCTTTACCCACCATCAACTTCTTCAATAACTTACCAACCATAGTGATAGAAACAAAAATTAACACGATGCCAAAAATAATAAGCGCGACACCACCGACTTCATTACCTAATGTATTGGCAGCATCTTTAACAGTATTTACCACTGGGGCAGTCGCTGCTTTTACAAAGTTAAGACCTTTAATCGATGTATCTCCAGCACCATAAAATAAACTAGATAATGACCCTCCTATTTTTTCTAAGAAACCAAATGTAATTTCTAACGGCAAGAAAATAACAACGGATAATAAGTTGAAAAAATCATGCACCGTTGCAGCAGAAAATGCACGTTTAAACTCTTCTTTCGCACGAACATGCCCTAGAGATACAATAGTGTTAGTAATTGAAGTGCCAACGTTAGCTCCCATCACCATGGGTACGGCTAACTCTACCGGTAATCCACCAGCCACTAGCCCAACGATAATTGACGTTACAGTAGAAGAGGATTGAATTAATGCTGTTGCAACAATACCGACAACAAGCCCGGCAAAAGGATTACTCGCAAACGCAAACAATTCTTTGGCGTGCTCTCCCACTGACATTTTAAAGCCACCACCAATCATGCCAACTGCACAAATTAATAAATAAACTAATAGCGCAACTACTATCCATTGCACATAATTTGTATTTTGAGATTTACTTCTTTTTTCATGCATTGTTTCGATATTTTCCATAATAATGCTTCCCTAAAAGTGATGTGATAACAAGGATGCTAATGAATATTCTTTACATAAACATGACCAAATTATTACGTTTTTAATTAAGCAAAAGTAAGCAACAACAAAGATCGTCGTAATAAATCAAACGAATGGCATTAGGAGTTAAATAGATACAGTTTCAACATTATTTTTTGCTAAAAAACACTTATAAATAGCAACAAAAAAAGATAAAAGTACTGAGGAAAGAAAATAAAATGTGGATATTATCCATTAATGGTATTAATAGAATAAATATATTTAATCAGGAAAATCCTTGAAGAATGACAATATGGTTTGTATTGTCATTTTTTATATTTGCCTATTATTTAATGACAGATCTAAATAGAAAAACGATAAGTTTTTCTGCGTAGACAACTTATAAGACCCAATATAAATAAAGAGATAAAACCTAAGCTACCACCACTAGAACTACTCGATGACGTTGTAGTTACCTCTTCCGTTGCATCACTGTCAGCTGTATCATCGGACTCGTCAATATCAGTTGAACCTTCGTCTGAACTATCATCTGAGCTGTCATCTGAACTATCACCTGAACTGTCATCTGAACTGTCATCTGAACTGTCATCTGAATTGTCGTCTGAACTGTCATCTGAACTGTCATCTGAACTATCATCTGAACTGTCATCTGAACTATCATCTGAACTGTCGTCTGAACTATCATCTGAATTGTCGTCTGAACTGTCGTCTGAACTGTCGTCTGAACTGTCGTCTGAACTGTCGTCTGAACTGTCGTCTGAACTGTCGTCTACAACGATAATCTCATCATCACTTGAATCATCTTCTACTATTATTTCACTATCGTCGTTCACGAGTAAAGTTGCTGTAAACAAGGTATCTTCATCAATCACATCTGTTAAATCGAATGTCATTTTGCAGCTTGCTTCATTATCCGCAGTGGAATATAAGTAGGTATTACTACAGTGGTCGCTAACGCTTAAACTATCACTATAAGTTTCATCATCAAATGTTAAATCACCAATAGCGAGGTAACTATCTAAGTCTGAACCATATTGATAAACGCTGATCAAACCTTCAGAAAAACTACCTTGCTCACTATCGTAGCTAGCAACACCTTCCTCAACGACTTGCAGGCCGTCAATATTCTCTAAAATCCAACTACGTAAATTACTAATATTGGTATAAACACCAGGATAATCTGAACAAGTTGATGCCCCCCAGCTAACTAACCCCACTAAACTTAATTGCCCATCAAGCGTTCTAAAAACAGGGCCACCACTATCACCAGAACAGCTATCAATATTCGTACCGTCTGAATAACCGGCACAAAACATATTATCAGTCGTTTTGCCATAACCACTCCAATAACATTGATTTTCAGGTACATAAGGCAAATCTGCTTCTTGTAAAGTAGTTGGAATTTTTTCTGCTGGCGATGCATCATCATCTGCCGACAAAACACCGTAACCAATCGTAGTCAGTAAATCTCCTTCTTCCATCTCATCAAATTGAGATGCTATCGTAAGCGCTGGCCCAGGTTGGTAATAAGAAGTATCTAATTCAAGTAATGCCACATCATAATCAACCGTATCTTCATCGTAATTAGGTTGAATCACTACACGACTCAAACTATGAACGGTAACACCCGCAGACTCCGCTAAACTTGTTGATGAGTAATGCGTTGACTCGCCAATAATAAGGCTATAATAAGATGCGTCGTAAGCAGTAGCATCGCCATTTTCATCATCACTTTCATAAACACAATGTGCAGCTGTCGCCACCCAGTCGGAGCTAATTAACACGCCACCACAAATAAAATCACCCGATTTATAAAGCGCTACCATCCAAGGGTATTCTCGTTGAGCATCATCACCGCCAACGATATAAGTGGAGATACTCGTTGAATAACTACTGCTATCAGTATCTGCTGTACTATCAACTTCAGTAGAAAACCTTAATGAATAACTCTGATAATCATCTTCAGCAAAAGATGGAGATGAAAATATGAAGAACAAACTGAATAAACAGGTAAAAAACGAATATATTTTAGTGGGTAACGTCATAGTAGTATTACTCGTTGTATGTGATGTTTAATATAAGGATGATAAAAGAGTCTAACTCATCATGACAAATGACACATTTAATTACCTTTAATCAATCAATAAGTCGTTATTAATAAAGCTTATGTTAGTAAAAACGAACTTATTAAGTTTAATCCTCCTCTCGGTTAATAGCTGATTGCTATTGTTTACTTCTTTATGCATATTCTTTGAGCTTAACTGAATCTTTATTAAATAAAATGTTTCTCTCGCTCAGGTAATACAGATACCTTTACCATATCGAGTAAACCACTAATCTAATAATAAAAGGAAAAGCTTATGCTCATATACGGTCATCGCAATCGTAATAAGTGAATAAGTTTTGGTGATGAAACTCATTGTCATTTTGCTTATTGTATAGATAGTTTGATATGAAGCATTCTATGGAAATGCTAACGATTAAAACTTATTAGCTCGAATTATACAGACGCAAAGCATAGCACTAAGAAAACCCCAAATTGTGCAAAAAAAAAGGAAGTTTTAAAAATAAGTGAAAAATATTAAGCAGCTACCTTTTGATAAAAAGTAGTAATAAAAAGAGCAGCAATAAAATTAGTTACAAACAATCAATACGCTTGTTATGGTTAAATAGAGCTTTACACAACAACGATGTTCACCCTTTCACTTATCCAGTATGTGGAATGGAACTCGTTATTTCAAAAAATTAGCAGTTAACGATATCTCAAGCACAGCTTCTTAAGCTAAGTGATTACTTACGGCAATGCCTAACTAAACTATTCTTTTAACACTTGCCATGCTTCACAAGCTTTCAGGAACTTTTCTTTGTTTCCGCTCGTTCTATCAGGATGTAATTCAAGCGCTAATCGTCGCCATTGTTGGCGTATCTGTTGCGATGAGGCATCATGATTTAATCCAAATATCTTAAATGCATTCGCTTTATCAATTGAGTTGATAGAGGGAGTAATGGTTTGATGATAACGCTCCCAAAAGCCAGTCAACATAGCTTCTATCTCATCAGTGTTTGTTTCAAAATTCTGCCAATCTAAATAATAATGACGTAATGCACTTTCTTTATCTAATACAATAGCGATATTAGTAGGGGGATGATCAAGTAGCTGGATGTTCATTATTTCAACTTGCAACCATTGTGCAGGTAATAGCATTTCTTGCAGTTGATATAAAGCATTCATCAACAAGAAATTTCTTTTGAATAAGTTTTTATTCGGGTCATTATCTAAATCGTTTAGTAACCCTTTCTTTTGTAACTCGGTTGCTAAATGATGAATTTGACAACGTTCTTGAGCCTCTTTAATTAACGTTAACAAGGGCCAAATTAACGGGTTTTCAATATGATGATTCATCGTCATTTTCAACAACCTAAAAGTAAACAATAAAAAAAGCGAGCATTGATAATGAACAATACTCGCTTAACTTGTCAACTTTTAGGTAGACGCTGAATTAAAATAGGTATTACTTTAATGTATAGCTTAGCTAACACGCTCAAACAGTAAATCCCATACGCCATGACCTAAACGGTGGCCACGAGACTCGAATTTAGTCAGTGGGCGCCAATCAGGACGAGGTGCATAGTCACCTTCAGAGCTGGCATTTTTAAAGTTTGTTGCTGCTTTTAACACTTCTAACATGTGTTCTGCGTAGTTTTCCCAATCTGTCGCCATGTGGATAACACCACCAATCGCTAATTTAGGACGCATATTTTCAATAAAAGCTGGTTGTACAATACGACGTTTATGATGACGCGCTTTATGCCACGGATCCGGGAAATATAATTGGAATGTAGATAAGCTTTTATCTGGGATCATGAATTCTAATACTTCAACCGCATCATGGTTCATTACACGTAAGTTAGTTACGCCGGCTTCACCAGCATCCGCTAAACAAGCACCAACACCTGGACCATGTACTTCAATGCCTAAGAAATTTTTCTCTGGTGCACTTTGTGCCATTTCAATTAATGACTTGCCCATACCAAAACCAATTTCTAATACCACAGGGTTATCATTACCAAATAACTCACTAAAATCGATTTGTTTTTCTTGGTAATCAACGCCCATTGTTGGCCATAGATCATCAATTGCAGTTTGCTGACGTTTAGTCATGCGCCCTTCACGTTTAACAAAAGAACGAATTCTACGAATATATTTCTCTTTCGTGTTTTCAATGTTGTTTTCTTCTGTTCCATTATCTGTCGCAGACTGGTCATGCTCTGTCATTTTTTTACCTTTAAATTGATCGGCTATAACTGTAATTGGGCTAATTAGCAGTGCATTATGCAATGTTATATTAATTGTGCAACTCTGCTAAACTGTCCAGCCCTTTTATTATAGAAGAGTTTCTAGTGAGTGAGTTGCATTTTAGCCAAAGAATCAATGATTGGCACCAACAACATGGCCGTAAAACCTTACCATGGCAGTTAGATAAAAGTTTGTACAAAACATGGGTTAGTGAAGTCATGTTACAACAGACTCAAGTGGCGACCGTGATCCCTTATTTTAATAAATTCATGCGCTCATTTCCTTCTATTTCATATTTAGCGAATGCCCCTATCGATGAAGTATTACATCATTGGACAGGTTTAGGTTATTACGCTCGCGCTCGTAACTTACATAAAGCAGCGCAAATTGTTCGCGATCAGTTTGATGGAAAGTTCCCTGAAGAATTTGATGATGTGATTGCCTTGCCAGGTATCGGCCGCTCTACTGCTGGCGCGGTATTATCGTTAACGCTTAATAAACACTTTTCAATTTTAGATGGTAACGTTAAACGTGTATTAACTCGCCATCAAAAAATTGAAGGTTGGACAGGTGAAAAGAAAGTTGAAAATCAACTGTGGACATTAGCCGATAAACTCACGCCTAAAAAAGACACAAAAATATTTAACCAAGCGATGATGGATATGGGGGCAATGATTTGCACTCGCAGTAAACCTAAATGCGACCAGTGCCCTGTCTCCACTGATTGTTTAGCATTAGCTGATGATTGCATGACGGCATATCCAACCCCTAAGTCTAAGAAAAAAATCCCTACAAAAACGGCAGTGATGTTGGTATTAAGAAATAAACAGCAGTCTATACAGCTTATTCAACGTCCTCCGACAGGGATTTGGGGTGGCCTTTGGTGCTTCCCTGAATTTATCGATAATGAGTCAGCCTTAAAGAGCTTAGAAGCAATCGGAATTACTGATTATCAAGCAACAGAGCTTGCGACTTTCCGTCATACATTTAGCCACTATCATTTTGATATATCGCCAATATTAGTTGAATTTAGCCAACAAGAAACTGAACAAATTATGGAACATAATGGTCAGCTTTGGTATAACTTACAACAACCACAAAAAGTTGGATTAGCGGCGGCGACGAAAAAAATATTAAACACCGTTACTAAAATCACCCACAAGGAATAAATAATGTCTCGTACTGTATTTTGTACTTATTTAAAAAAAGAAGCGCCAGGTTTAGCATTTCAATTAATTCCAGGTGAAACGGGCAAACGTATTTTTGATAACATTAGCCAAGAAGCATGGACAAAATGGCAGCATAAACAAACAATGCTGATTAATGAGAAGAAATTAAATCTAATGAAAGCTGAAGATCGTACGCTTATTCAAGAAGCTATGATCGGTTATTTGTTTGAAGATAAAAATGTAGAGATTGAAGGCTTCACACCTAAAGATTAACTAAATTTAAACGAGGTGTTCAGATTTAAAGCATTTAACGTTCAAAGCACAAGCAAACACGTTAAAAACTGAATAAATCTGTAAAAATAGGTTGACGATAGACTCTAAAATCTATTTAATACGCCTCGTTCCTGCTTAGTTAGCTCAGTTGATTAGTTTCAGTCTGAATTTAAAAGCAAAAACAAAATGCTTCGTTAGCTCAGTCGGTAGAGCAGAGGATTGAAAATCCTCGTGTCCTTGGTTCAATTCCGAGACGAAGCACCATTATTTAGTTTTTACTGATTATTCGGTAAAACAAGAGCGAAAGCTCAGAACGGTTTATGTGCCGACTTAGCTCAGTAGGTAGAGCAACTGACTTGTAATCAGTAGGTCACCAGTTCGACTCCGGTAGTCGGCACCATTTACAAATCATCGTAAGATGATAAAATTTATTAACTAAGTTGATAAATAAGAAGTTTTGCTTCGTTAGCTCAGTCGGTAGAGCAGAGGATTGAAAATCCTCGTGTCCTTGGTTCAATTCCGAGACGAAGCACCATCATTCAAGCCACAATTATTAATTTAATTGTGGCTTTTTTGTATCTGCACGGAAAGTCCTTGGTTTAACTCTTTGTTTAAAATCAGCGAGACGAAACTCCATCATTCAAGCCCATAGTAATTTATTACTATGGGCTTTTTTGTATCTGCACGGAAAGTCCTTGGTTTAACTCTTTGTTGAAAGTCAGCGAGACCAAGCACTATCATTCAAGCCGTTAAAGTGAAAACTTTAGCGGCTTTTTTGTATCTGCACGGAAAGTCCTTGGTTTAACTTTTTGTTGAAAGTAAGCGAGACCAAGCACCATCATTTAAGGCACAATGATTAATTTAGTTGTGGCTTTTTTGTATCCATACAGAAATGTCCTTGGTTTAACTCTTTGTTGAAAGTCAGCGAGACCAAGCACCATCATTCAAGTCACAATTATTAATTTAATTGTGGCTTTTTTGTATCCATACGGAAATGTTATTGGTTAGCTCTTTATTGAAAACCAGCGAGACGAAACGCCATCATTTAAAGCTTTATTCATTTTCTACTAAGATTTTTTGTCTCTAAATGAAAAGCTTTTGATCTCCCTTGTCACTTAAAATCGCAGGTGAATCGCCTATAATGGGTTTCCCCTGCGACATCAACAAAGCAGTGAAATGATTAAAAATTAAAGTGATAACAATAGATAATTTGAGTTCATGAATAAAAGTCGATCGCCAGGCGTTAGTTTTGTTATTATTTCAATTCTGAATAAGAAACGGTTAGTGTATTTATTTGTCATTTATATTGGCAACTAACGAGATTTATATCAGCCTTATCAAATACATTATGATTATCATCGAGCAAGGAAAGCAATTGAATCAGTTAACACAACATTGCAATATTAATACTCTTAAAATAGTCAGTTTAACACTCTGTCTATTATTACTTTCCGCATGTACGCCTGCGCCAGAAAGGTTTTCTGATGATAACCAAGATTACTGTAAAGATATTAGCTTCCAGAAGAGCACTACAATAACTGAGCAGCTCGCGCCCTACTCTCACTATATCAAAGATGGAAAAACCGGCGTTTATGTCTTAGAACAAGGTACAGAGGCGATGTTCACACGAGCTTGGTTAAGTGAACATGCAGAGAAAAAAATTGATGTGCAATATTTTATATTTTCTACGGACAACATTGGTTTATTGGCGATTGATTATTTAGTTAGAGCTGCCGACCGAGGTGTTAAAGTACGAATTTTAGTGGATGACATAATGCTAGATGCTAAAGGTGATGAACTGTTAACACTTAATGCGCATCCAAACATTGCGATTAAAATCTATAATCCCCTCGTCAACACGGGTAAAAATATTGTACAAAAACTCACTAACTTAGTGACTGATTTTCATGCTTTTAACCAACGTATGCATAATAAAACCTTCACTGTTGATAGTGCCGTTTCCATAACAGGCGGACGGAATGTTGCAGATGAGTATTTTGGTTATGACCATGAATATAATTTCAGGGACAGAGACACATTATTAATAGGCCCAACAGCTAATAATATTGAGCAATCATTTAATGAATTTTGGCAACATAGTTTAAGTGTCCCTGTTACCAATTTATTAGCAGATAAAGCAACTGAAGAAACACTCCAAAAACAAGCCCCTAACTTTCAAAAGCTCCATCAGTACGCTTGTAACCCCAAAAACTTTCTACCTGAAGTTAGAGCACAAATAGAAGCAATGCCAGTCGCCTTTAAAAAAGCAGTTGATGATGGTGATGTGCATTGGTTAGATAATATTGAATACGTTTCAGATGCGCCAGGCAAGAACGATGGAACAGTGTTTTTAGGCGGGAGCGGTATTACGACCGAGCGTTTAATTACTCTACTTAAACAAGCAAAGAAATCGGTCGTCATTCAGACACCTTACTTAATAACGACAGACTTAAGTAGAGATATTTTCAAGACATTGGTCGACAACGGTGTTGAGATAAAAATACTAACCAATAGCCTCGCTTCAAACGATAACTTAGAGGCGTTTAGTGGCTACCAAAGAGATCGTGATGCATTATTGAAAACAGGCGTTAACATTTATGAATTTAAACCTGATGCCCAAATAAGACAAAAAGTAATGTCGCAAGAGATGTCCATACAATTAGAACAGGCGCCTATATTTGGTTTACATGCTAAATCAATGGTGATTGATGATAATTTAACGGTGATTGGCACCTTTAACTTAGATCCCCGTAGCGCTAATTTAAATACAGAAAGTGTCGTCGTTATCCCTTCAATAGCGATTGCGAAGAAAGTGAAAGGGGCGATGGTCGTTGAAATGCAGCCAGAGAATGCTTGGGAAGTGACACTAGATTGGAACCCTGACCATCAAGTGGATTTAACTAAACGCTTAAAAGTTAAGTCTCGCATAGTGGTGCCTAAAAGTATTTTATAAACAAGATAAAACGCAGGCAATAACTCGTGTGCTTTAACTATTTTAACAAAGCCATAGAATACGTTAGACTGCGCGTCTCATCATTTTCTTATGCAGATAAACAATGGCTTACCAATTTCAATTTAACCCTATGGTTAACGCAGCAAAAAAGGTTAATTAGATGTTTTACGAAGGAACTGAAAAACGTTTATTAATCTGCACTCACAGCCTTAACTTATTTGATTTTGATGATCAGTTTTGGCAACAGTTAGTTGTAAACTGCGGCGCTGAAATATTATCAAGCATTCAAAATACCCAGCTCAAAGCTTACTTGTTATCAGAATCGAGCTTGTTTGTTTGGCAAGATAAATTGTTATTGATCACCTGTGGTAATACGCAATTAGTGAAAGCCGCTTTGTTTCTTCAACAACAATTGACTAAGCAACAAATAAGCACACTTATTTTCCAACGCCATCAAGCGCTTAAACCACAACTACAGAGCTCTAACTTTCAGCAAGACAGCTCACTGCTAGAAAAACAGTTTAAAGGGCAACAGCAGCACTGGAGAGATGGTTACCAAGGTGATTTGTTTGTGTTTGGAGAAATATCAGAAAAGAATATTACAACACAAAGTATTTATATGCTGCATGGATTAAATGGTCAGCTAGCGACGCAGTTACAAACGGAGACGTTAGATAAACACGAAATCCTAGAAAAGTTAAAGCTAAACGCCTTTTTTGACGATTTAATAATCGACCATTTTAGCTTTGAACCAAAAGGCTATTCATTAAATGCGATTTGCGGTGAAGATTACTTAGCTATTCATCTAACGCCTGAACAGCTAAGTACTTATTTAAGTATTGAAACCAGCTTTTCTATAGAGCAGTGTGCTGATTTCATTGGCTATTTAAAACAGCTTTTTTTACCTAATGATCTTAAGCAATTACATTTCAAGTCCGATAATAAACAGTTAAATATCAGTGTTTTTTAATGGCCTAATAGAAATACTGCGTCCACTTTTTCAGTAATCGTTATTTCATTATTTTGATAGTTTGGCACCATCTGGTCACTCTCAACCATACGCATTAAAACAGGCTGTGCATTATTAGTTTGATAATGAATAGAATACACCTCACCTAAAGAGGCATGATAACTTTTAGCTAGTCCTTTTGCTTTATTGATAGAGTCTTTTACTGCTAAATCACGGGCTTTTAATTGCCATTGAACAGGCTCTTTTAATGCATAGTTAATTTGACCAATATTCGAAATATCACTCTTAACCAAAATTTGTAAGAATTCATTTACCTTAGTCACATCACCCAATTGATAACTTAAATTACGGGTTGCTTTAACACCGACCGGTGTACGTTTTTTCTCAATATATTCATATTCAGGACGCATTTGAAGATCAGATCGCTTTAATAATGCTTGGTCAAAGCCACCCTTTTGTAACTTAGAAAGAATTTGTTGTACTTGTTTATCAACTTCTCGCTTTGCATCATCACTGTCGTTTTCTACAGCAATTGATTGGAACTCTATTCTCACCGTGTCTGGTTTTACTTGAATTTTTGCAGTACCTGAAACTGATACATGTGCTTTGTCTGGTAAATTATTCGCACTTAGCCATGGTGTAGCAACAAACAAAAAACTCACTAATAAAACATTAAATATTTTCATTTTCTCTCTCGAATTAACAACAACCATTTATCATTAACTAATTGACTTATTTTTCACTAAAAAGTTTCATTAATTTGTTAACAAACAAATAAACGTTAAATAAAAGCTCTACAGGTCAATAATATTAACGATCTAACGTTAAAATGGGTCAACCTAAATACTAAGTTAAAGTATAAATTAATTATCTATTATATACTTTATTAATGTTGATTTAACTAATATTAATTCATAGGTTGGACATTAAGAGGTAACCGCGTGCAAACCATATTGCAATCTACCTCTTTTTTTATCTCTGTCTGGG
>NZ_CANLFB010000030.1 GCF_947489755.1 uncultured Psychromonas sp. | reverse complement strand
ACCCAGACAGAGATAAAAAAAGAGGTAGATTGCAATATGGTTTGCACGCGGTTACCTCTTAATGTCCAACCTATGAGTTTTTATTAGTTATTTTTTTGTTTGTATATCAGGGTAGGAAAAAAAGTTTATGATGAATAAAATGTCTAAAGTAGCGGTTAAGAAAGTTGCGATGGTAGCGACAGTCGCTTCATTAACAAGTGCTTTATCGGCTTGTGTTGGTAGTAACGCTGTGACAGACAAGGTGATGCAATTTAACTTAGAAGTTGTCGATAACCGATACGCCCGTGGCGGCGTAAATATATTATTATTCCCTGTTTATGCGTTAACGCTCGCTGTTGATGTTGTCGTTTTTAACTCTCTTGAGTTTTGGACTGGAGCAAATCCATTAAACGGTAGCCCACATATTTTTGATTCTGAAGTGAAAACACAATATCAAATTAATGATGATTTAGACCCATCATTAAGAAAGGCTCCTTTAAAACCATTGTCTCAAAATTCTGCTACTAAAACATCGGATACTGAAAAGTCTGTCTATTCAGTAGAAGTTAATCCTGTTAATGAAAACACTATCGATTACGATATTGTTTATACAAACGGTGAAAAAGCAGTATTACGTGGTGAGAAAACGGGTGAGCTTGTTAATTTCTCATTAAATGGTGAGCATGTGACAACGGCTTCAATTGATGATTTACAAGCTTATATGACACCTAAAGATAAAACAAAATCTTAGTCGATTCACTGACGAGGTTCATTGTTACCTGCTTGTAGAAAGAAGCAGACAATAAAAGTAGATAACCAAAAGCCTTAACTATCTAATAAGTAGTTAAGGCTTTTTTGGGTTTTAAATAGTTTAAAAACTACTTAAAAACTACTTAAAGGCTATTTTAAAACTATTTAAAAGCTATTTAAAAACAACCGTTCGATTAGCGTAAACAAATACTTTGTCGTCTAGCACTTGCTGTAAAGCACGACTTAATACCGATTTCTCAACATCTCTACCTGCTTTTGCTAAATCTTCTGCGCTGTAAGCGTGATCAATATGAGCGACATCTTGAGTAATAATTGGACCTTCATCTAAGTCATTATTAACAAAATGGGCGGTTGCTCCAATAATTTTTACGCCACGATCAAACGCTTGCTGGTAAGGTTTAGCGCCGATAAAAGCAGGTAAGAATGAGTGGTGGATATTGATTAGTCTATTTGAATACGTTTCAACAAATTTAGGCGTTAAAATACGCATATACTTCGCTAAAATAACGTAATCAGGCGTATAAGGTGCAATCGCTTCTAATACTTTATCTTCATGCTCTTCACGTGTTAGCCCTTCATGGCTTACCGTGTGATAAGGGATATTAAATTTAGTGACTAAATCTTCTAATGCATCGTAATTACCAATGACTGCCGCAATTTCTACATCAATCCCGCCATAGGTGCTCTTCATTAAGATATCACCAAGACAGTGTGCTTCTTTAGTGACTAAAATGACAATACGTTTACGCGTTGTTGCATTAATAAGCGCGCGTGAAGAACCTTTTGGTAAATTTAAATCTAAATCGGCCAATAACGTGTGATCATTAAATATGCCTTCAATTTCTGTACGCATAAAAAATCGATTGTATTGATGATCAACAAATTCATTATTTTTAACGATGTTTAATTGGTGCTTTTGACAGATATTAGTAATTTGTGCAATTAACCCTTTTGAATCAGGGCAATTTGTTAATAGTGTTTTCTTTTCCATTATTTTCTCTATTGATTCGATTCTACTGTTAAGCACAGCATTTTTTATATTTCTTTCCACTGCCACAGGGGCAAGTATCATTGCGCTGTATCTTACCTGATTTTTCACCAGGATAAAAAGTACCATCGCAATAAAGCCATTGATCATTTTCTTTCACGAAGTTAGAACGTTCATGATGACAATGCAGCTGATCTTCAAATAAATACCAGGCTTTAAATTCCACAGTACCTTTATCTAATCCATTATAAGCATCAACAATCTCTAAATTTGTCCAATTTAATGATTTTTCTGAGAGTTGCTCAATCGTTAAATCACCACGAAAGTTGGGATGGTAAGTAGAAAATAAGTATTCACCTAACTGTAAACAAAAAGCACTGAATCGAGAACGCATTAATTGCTCACAAGTATCAGGTTTTTGCTGTCGTTGATGAAAAGGCTGACAACATTGTTGGTATGTTTGACCACTTTTACATAAACAATTATTTGTATTCACTTTCTTACTTCCCTAAAAATCTATAAAAAAAGGGTATAAAAAAAGCGCTCAATGAGCGCTTTAATTATTTCAGTTTATACTGACATTATTTTTGCGCGTAAGCATCGTTATGAATGCCCGCTGCACGACCCGATGGATCTGCATTGTTTTGGAAACTTGCGTCCCATGCTAATGCTTCAACTGTTGAACAAGCAACAGATTTACCATGAGGAACACATTCTGCTGCACTATCAAGTGGGAAGTGACCTTCAAAAATACTACGGTAGAAGTAAGCTTCTTTCGTATCTGGTGTATTAATTGGGAATTTGAATTCCGCACTCTCAAGTTGTAGATCTGTTACTTGTGTTTCAATATGTGCTTTTAATGTATCAATCCAGTTGTAACCAACACCATCAGAGAATTGCTCTTTTTGACGCCATAAAACTTCTGGTAACAATTGACCATCAAACGCTTCACGTAAGATGTTTTTCTCAATTTTGCCATCTTTGATCATTTTAAGTTCAGGGTTAGTACGCATTGCTACGTCTAAGAACTCTTTGTCTAAGAATGGTACACGCGCTTCAATACCCCAAGCGGCCATTGATTTGTTAGCACGTAAACAGTCAAACATGTGTAGTTTGCTTAGTTTACGGTTTAACTCTTCATGGAACTCTTTTGCATTAGGTGCTTTATGGAAGTATAAGTAACCACCGAATATTTCATCAGCGCCTTCACCTGATAGTACCATTTTGATACCCATCGCTTTAATCTTACGCGCCATTAAGTACATTGGCGTAGAAGCTCGAATAGTCGTTACATCGTAAGTTTCTAAGTGATAGATAACTTCTTTAAGTGCATCAATACCGTTTTGTACGGTAAAGATAATAGGGTGGTGAACCGTACCTAATTCATCAGCTACTTTTTGTGCCGCAGCTAAATCTGGCGAACCTTCAAGGCCAACAGAGAATGAATGTAGTTGTGGCCACCAAGCGCCAGTTTCATCATTATCTTCGATACGTTGCTTAGCAAATTTTTGAGTGATTGCTGAAATCACTGATGAATCTAAACCACCTGATAATAATACACCGTAAGGTACATCACACATTAGTTGGCGTTTTACCGCTGCTTCTAATGCCTCGCCAATTTCAGCCGCGCTGCCGCCATTGTCTTTAACTGCATCAAATTCCATCCAATCGCGTGTGTAGTATTTTGTTAACTCGCCGATTTCACTGTCTAAGTAGTGCCCTGGTGGGAATTCAGATACTTTTGAACAAATAGGTGTTAATGCTTTCATTTCAGAGGCTACATAGTAGTTACCATGCTCATCCCAACCTTGATACAGTGGGATAATACCCATGTGATCACGGCCGATTAAGTATTTACCTTTTTCTTCGTCGTATAAACAGAAAGCAAAGATACCGTTTAGGTCATCTAAAAATGCATTTCCTTTTTCTTCGTATAAACCAAGAATGATTTCACAATCAGATTTAGTTTTAAACTGATAGCCACACGTTAGCTCTTTCGCTAATTCTTTGTGATTGTAGATTTCACCATTTACAGCAAGTATGTGTGTATTATTTTGATTGTATAAAGGCTGTGCACCTGTATTCACGTCAACGATAGAAAGACGTTCATGAACAAGGATCGCTTTATCAGAAGAATAAACGCCAGACCAATCTGGGCCGCGATGACGAAGCAGTTTTGACATTTCAATTGCTTGTTGGCGCAATGCGATAGGATCGCTTTTAATGTCGAGCACACCAAAAATAGAACACATAGGGTTACCTTTTTTATTGTAAACGGATAGTAAAGTTACCCGTTACTTCTTGAATTACTTTTAAGCACAAGTTTATTAACTGACGTGCTTCGTGATCAAACTAGATCAACATATTGAGAGATATGATTTTTGCAGAATAAGCATCAAAAGTCACACGAAATCAGTACAATTTTTTAACAAAAATCACTGATGTATTGATATTTCTCTTTATAAGTCCATTTTCTGTGGACTTTTACCTAAAATAGCTTGGAAATCTGTCCATACATGGCGGGCAAAACCTGCACCCGCTTCCTCGTACATATTGAAGACTAAATTAACGCCTAGGGCATTTAACTCTTGTTCATCGGTTTTATAATGAGCAAGTGCGGCGACTTTGAAGCTACAGTTTTGAATATTATTTAATTGCTCTGCTGCATAACGGTTACCATTATGATCCGGCATCGCTAATAGAATCAGTTTAATATTATTAGTCAGTTGTAATTTAGTCCAAAAATCAGAGTCGAGCGCATCGCCTGTGATCACGCGTCTTCCGACTTCTCTATGCTGTAATGTTGTTAGGTGGTTATAATCAATGCCCATTACTTTTTCACCATAGGTAGTTTTTAACGCATCATAGGCACCTACGCCAATTCGGCCCATACCCATTACTAATATTTGCGCATCACCCACACGAACAGGTCTGTCATCTAAATGTAAGCGTGTTGCTTGATAACGCTTCAGTGCGATTCGGTAGCGGTCGTAAATTGCATCTGCATATTTATTTAATAAAGCGGCAATGATAAAACTTAACGAAACAGCGATAGCGGTAATGATTAACCAATCTCTAGTTAGCCAACCTTTATGGGTGGCTAGTGAAGCTACAATGAGTCCAAATTCGCTGTAATTCGCTAAACTAAACGCGGCAAATAAAGACGTACGTGAGCGTAATTTAAATTTACTGAGGGTTAAAAAATAAAGAGCAATTTTACCAAAGAGTAATATTGATAAGACAGCCGCAATCATTAAATGATCGACATTAGGTAACCCACCAAAACCTATATTTAAAAAGAAGCAGACTAAAAATAGTTCCTTTAAATTAAATAATGAGCGTGCCATTTCTTTTGCACTTGGGTGCCCAGCTAATAACATACCTGCTATTAATGCCCCTAAATCAGCTTTCATGCCGACGCTTTCAAATAAACCTGCACCAACGACTAGCGCTAAAAAGAAGCCATATAAAACCAGTAGTTCTCCATGTCCTGCTTTGTCTAATAATTTATATAGCAGCGGTCTAACCAGGGGAAGGGCAATTAAACCGATCGCCCAAATAGACGGTATTTTACCCACTGAAATAGTTAAAAAGAGTACTGCGAAAATATCTTGCATGATCAGTATACCGATCGCAATACGCCCATAAAGCGAGTTTGCTTCGCTCTTGTCTTCTAATATTTTAACTGCAAATACAGTACTGGAAAAGCTTAAAGCAAAGGAGATGAGTACAATGCCGAAAATATCTAAACCTGCAAAAAGAGACACACCAAGTTGCTTGATAACAAATAAAATGCCGGTATAGAAAATAAGACTAGCGATAAGATGGATACTTGCCCCGCCCCATACTTCAGACTTGAATAGGGTACGTATATCTAGTTTTAGACCGATTGAAAATAATAATAAAGTAACACCCAAATTAGCTAATGTGACAAGGTTATCGGTTGATTCAAAGCCAATAAAGTTAAGGGTAAAGCCTGCTAATAAAAAACCCACCATAGGAGGGAGGCCAGTTAAATTGATCAGCATACCAAAGGTAAATGCAACGCCTATAAAAAGTAATATTGTGCTATCCATGAATTCACTTATTTGAATGTTTAATTGTTTGTCGATGGTTCATTATGTTGTAGGTTTTTGTATTCTATCATTTTCCAATAGTTAGGTTTTAATATTTAACCCCAATTCTGCTTACTTAATAGAAACGTAATTTAAATTAAAATTAATTAGTTATATTTTTTTAATAATCAATGGCGTGTCATTCAAAGCAATTTATTAAAGTAATAACAGGGTATTGGGAAATAATGTCATGTTTTCTCGCTTAATGTTATTGAGCCACGAGGGCTCATAAGGAAATAAAAATATAAAAATGAGGCAATGTAAAAGTAGCGATGTTAGTGGAACGATGCAATGTGAGAATCATTATCTTTAGTTAATTAAGAATAAAAATAAACAAGTGAATCAGCCTTTGGTGTAACGCTGGCTTATTGGTTCAGGGGGGGGTAGTGCTATATTGGTATTTATTGGAAAAACTCTGCCTGTGAATATTCAACAAATGTTGTTGTATCAGGCCAAAGACGGAAAACACGTAGAATAATGTTATCTGTTAATCGCCATTGAAAACTAGCTTCGCCTTGCAATTGATTACCTTGTGAATAGCTCGGTTGGCCATAAGTTTCTACTAATTTATCTTTAACGGTTATTATGAGTGATGGATTATTTCGACCTACAAAAGTATACGTTGCTTGCGTAAATTCATTGTCTTCAGTGTAACGAATTGTTAACTCACTCGATCCTTTTGTCATTGCTGCGGTGAAATACGTATCTGTCGTTAAATCATCATCTTCAGAGATGACTTTGATTTTCTGTAGTTTTATTTTTTCTCTTAACAACTCACGGTTGGCGCAACTTATTTTTTCATTGAATAAAAGAGTCGTTGCTGTTTTCAAGCATCGAGCATGTGTTATTAATTTAAATAAACGTTTCTTTGCCCATTTCTGAGAGGATTGTTGATATAGCAAAATAGCTGCTTCTTTATCTACTTTAGTAAAAATACCGTGCTCATAAAAGTATGCCAATTTTGCATGGGCTAAAGGGTAGTTTAATGAAGAAGCATATTGATAATTTTTAAAAGCTTTTTGTAAATTGGGAGAAATATTATGCTTAAAATCAGTCGTGCCATTTTCATAAAGTTGAGCTAGCTTATAATAAGCTTCTGCATGATCACGACGTGATGCTTGTGTATACCAATCAATAGCGCGTTGAATGCTTTTGGTAGTACCTGTTCCCGTTTCTGATAAATGACCTAATTGAAATTGGGCATCAGTATTACCTTTCAAAGCGGCGAGACGGTACCAAGCAATCGATTTTTTATAATCGATTTTACCTGCATTTCCTGACTCATAAATCTGACCTAGTTTATAAGCGGCTTGCGAGAAATTATTATTCGCAGATTGGTTATAAAGTTGAATGGCTTTGTCGTAGTCTTGTTCTTTACCTAAACCATTTTCATAGATGTAGGCAAGTTGGTACTGGGCCAACGGATTGTCTTGATCAGCGGCCGATTGATACCAGTAAAATGCTTTTTTATAATCTATTTCAAGCGCTTCGCCTAACTGATATATATTGCCTAAATCTATTTGTGCATTGACATGACCTTGTTCGGCGGCTTTTTGATACCAAACAATGCTTTTTTTGTTGTCTTTTTTTGTGCCAATTCCGTACTGGTAATAATTGCCAACTTGATATTGAGATATTGCATCGCCTTGTTTTGCTGCAAGAAGATAATAACTTAATGCTTTACTGCTATCTTGTTCAACACCGGTTCCTTTTTCATACAGTGTTGCAAGAACATATTGTGCCGCTTTGTATTCCTGTTTGGCAGATTTCAAGTACCAATATATAGCCTTTTTTAAATCTTTTTTAACACCTTGACCACTTTCATACATCCATCCGACTGTATATTGCGCTGGTGCATCACCTTTTTCTGCAAGGGGAACCCATATCTTAACGGCTTTTTTATAATTACCTGAGTGAGCGGCTTCGTAGCCTTCCGAAAATTTCGCTTGTGCTAGTAAGCCCCCAGAGAAAAGGATGGTGATTGTAAATGCAATAAATATCTTATATTTTTTTTGCTTCATGCAAATACTAAATTCCATATGATAAAAAAATGATATTATTTATTATGCCATTAGACAGTGATTAAAGCAGGTTTTAATTGCTTATATTGATATACAAATCGCTTTTGTGGAATTTATTGATCATGAAATTGTCAATTTTAAGTGCGGGTGTATTTGACGTAAGTTTGGGAGGTAATGAATATGGTCTCTATAGACTTTTAATGGTGATATTTTTTTCACTTTTACTACAACAAAGCAAAATTTCACCCTCTTTTAGATAAGCCATCGGAAAACTACTGTATGTGACATCACCAGAAACGAGCATTGAACGACAAGCCCCACAATGTCCATCTCGGCAATGAAACTCGACAGACACTGCTTGAGACTCTAAATTCTCAAGCAGTGTCTTATCTGCATCTAATGTATATTGTTGATCATTATAAATTAGTTTAGATGGCATTATCTGTACGCTTATAGTTCAAATGTACTTAAATCTTCGCTATCGACAGTACTGTTAATTTGACCTACTAAGTAAGAGCTAATTTCAGCTTCTTGAGGTGCTACTTGTACATTGTCGCTTACTAACCAATGGTTAATCCATGGAATCGGGTTACTTTTAACTTTAAAAGGGGCTTCATAACCAATGGCTTGCATACGTTGATTAGCAATGTATTCAACATACTGACATAGAATTTCTTCATTTAAGCCTATCATCGAACCATCTTTAAATAGGTATTGAGCCCATTCTTTTTCTTGTTCTGCTGCTTTTAAGAAAATCGCTTTACCTTCTGCAAAACACTCTATCGCAATTTCTGCCATTTCAGGGTCGTCTTTTCCATCTGCCCATAAATTTAGCATTTGTTGCGTTGAGTTCAAATGTAAGGCTTCATCACGTGCAATTAATTTGATGATCTTAGCATTGCCTTCTAACAAGTCGCGCTCAGCAAAGGCAAATGAACAAGCAAATGAGACATAAAAACGTATTGCTTCTAGTGCATTCGTTGAACAAATACAAAGGTAGAGTTTTTTCTTAATATCACGCAATGTTAAGGCTTCAGTTTCACCTTGAATATTGACGTATTTAATATCAGTTTGTGCAAATCCGTGTAGTTGCATAAATTGCACTGCATGGATTAGTTCATCGTAATAAAAAGAGATATCAACAGCACGTTTTTGAATTTCGTCATTATTCACGATATCTTCAAATACTTCATTCGGATCTGTGAATAAGTTACGTAAAATATGCGTGTAACTACGACTATGGATAGTTTCAGAGAATGACCATGTTTCAATCCATGTTTCTAGCTCTGGTAATGAAACAATAGGTAATAATGCAACATTTGGGCTACGACCTTGAATCGAATCTAATAGCGTTTGATATTTCAAGTTTGAAATGAAGATATGTTGCTCATGATCTGGCAAGTTCAAGAAATCGATACGGTCACGGCTTACATCGATTTCTTCAGGGCGCCAGAAAAACGATAGCTGCTTTTCGATTAATTTTTCAAAAACTTCGAACTTTTGTTGATCGTAACGAGCCACGTTAACAGGATTGCCAAAGAACATCGGTTCTTTCATAGCGTCATTGGAAAGGGTAGAGAAAGTTGTGTAAGCCATGTGACTCTCCGTTAGAATTATAATTTTGCGTATACTAACAACTTACTACGTTACAATCACTGATTTAGTTTAATTTTGTCTTTGTTTTTTACCGTAAAAAGTATTGGATTAGCTTACTTTTTACGTTTAAAGGGCATGAACAGTAAGCCTAATAAATTTGCATTGTCTTTTGCATCTGGAAATTCCTTGATGCCAATATCAATCTCTAAATCTGGTTTAGTCGCTTCAGCTGAATAACTACCAAATAATCTATCCCACCATATAACACTGAACCCATAATTTGAGTTACTTTCTTTAAATAACTGGCTGTGGTGAATGCGATGTAATATTTGTGTCATTAAAATTAAACGCGTGACCGCTTCAACTTTTTTAGGTAAGCGAATATTGGCATGGTTAAACAACGCAAACCCATTTAATAACACTTCAAATAAGATAACGGCAAAAGCAGGAACACCTAATAAGATGACAGCGATGGCTTTGACGAAGATACTGGCCACTATTTCTAATGGATGAAAGCGTAATCCAGTGCTGGCATCTACATGTGAATCTGCATGGTGTACTTTATGTAACTGCCATAATAAGGGGATTTTATGAAATAAACGATGTTGCCAATAAATGAGCATATCTAACAGCAGTAAACTTAATGCAATCGTTAACCAAGAAGGTAAGTTTAAAAGATTAAATAACCCCCATTGTTGTTGAGTGCAATAAAGTGCGATACCCGTTAATCCAATAGGGAGAGCTAACCTCGCTGATAACCCTGATATGAAAACAATACCAAAGTTTCCAATTAATCGAGTGGTTTTTGTTGGCGCTTGTTTTTTAGTCGATAATTGTCGAGCGGGAAAGGCCTGCTCGACAATTATCATTATCGCTAAGATACTAATGAATATGCCAAGGCGAATAAAAGTATCATCGATCATCGTTATTTATCCTGTTCTTTTTCTAGACTGTCAGTCTGATGACTTTTTAATGTTTGGTAACCACCGTGGAGACGAGTAAAAACAGTGATCGCCCCTAAAAAAGCAAAAGTATAAGCTAGTTCAGGAAAGTAGGCAGGCCATAAACAAAAAGCAATAAAAAAGGCGATAGTTTCAGTACCTTCAGTTAATCCATTTAAAAAATAAAAGCTTTTATTCGCAAACTGTGGCCTTGCTAAGTTAAGTTTTTCAGCGGGTATGGCAAAGGCTAGAAAGGTTGAACCAGTGCCAATAAAAACACATAACAATATAACAGCAGGTAAAGCATTAACGGCTGGGTTCGCTAAAGCAAAGCCGACAGGGATGGCTGCATAAAAGAGAAAGTCGACACAAATATCTAAATAACCGCCAGCACTACTACTGCTTTTTTGATGACGGGCTAATGCACCATCTAAACCATCTAAAACACGGTTTAGTATTATCATTATTAATGCTGCACCCCAAAGTTGCGCTGTTAATAACGGTACTGCTAATAAGCCAATAACAAACCCTACTAAAGTGACTTGGTCTGGATGTATGCCACGTTTATCTAACAATTCCACGACAGGTGTTAGAATCGGTTTAATGTAGGGAGTGACAAATTTATCTAGCATGTCTTTTTCCTATTTTTCAGTGTTATGAAGCCGCTTTATTTAAAGAGAGAGCATCTAATGTAATTACTTTTCCTTGCGCGGCAATAGCATCACTTTCATCATGCGTTACCATTACTGCAGGCAAACTATATCTTTGTATTTGTTCAAAAACTAACTGACGTGTCTCTTGACGTAATTGACTGTCTAATTTACTAAAAGGTTCATCCAATAAAATAGCCTTTGGTTTACTTAATAATACACGTAACAAAGCCACTCGTGCTTGTTGACCACCAGATAAGTTTTGCGGACACCGTTTTTCCATACCTGCTAAACCCACTTGATTCAACGCTTCACTGATTTCATCTTTACGCGTTTGCTTGTCGCCTTTGGGCATAGCAAAAGCAATATTGCCTTCAACCGTTAGATGCGGAAATAATAAAGGGTCTTGATATAGCAAACCGATATTACGAAGATGACTGGCTGTATTCGTAATAATTTGTTGGTTTAAGTAGAGCTCACCATTCGCATAAAAGTCATTTGGCAACATACCAACTAACCAATTTAAGAGTGTCGATTTACCGCTACCCGATGGCCCCATAATAGTCAGGACTTCGCCGCCTTTTACTTCTTCATTAAGGGAAAGTAACAACTTACCTTGCTGACTTAATTGTAAATTATCGATTTTTAGTGATGACATTGATTGTGATTTCATTTGATTTCCTAACCTCGGTTCCGAAAGAACAACTTTGGTGCCGCCCAAGCTAATATAAAAAATAATGCTGGTAGTAACATTTGCATTAACGCGTAGACAGCACTGGTTCTTCTGCTTGCACCATTGGCAAGTGTAACGGCTTCGGTGGTAATGGTGTTGATTCGGCCTGCGCCTGATAAGAGTGTTGGTAAATATTGGCTAAAACTAATCGCTAAGCCTAACGCACTGGCGATTAAAATGGGCGATAGTAGTAACGGTAATTTCAACTGCCAAAATATTTTAGAGGGCGGTACACCAAGGCTTGCTGCGACAGTGCTAAAACGAGGATCTAAGCGGCGGTAACTATTTGCTAACGATAGAAATACATAAGGTAAAACAAATAGTAAGTGTGAAAAAACCACGTTGATGTAAGCATGTTGACTATTGACCTGCTCAAATAACCAGACCAGTCCAAATAAGAAGGCAATGCTTGGTATTAATAACGGTAAATAAATAATAAAGCCGCTAATCGCTGAAATAGTTTTAGTATTTTGTTGTTCAGCTTCAAGTACAAATAAAGTCAATGCAATGGCAATTAAAGTGGTACTGATAGCAATCACAAGGGTGTTAAACAGTGGGGTTTGCATTTGCAGTAAAGCGGATGACCAATGCAAAGTGACAAGTTGCTGAGGCAATAAATCAGGGAAAGACCAGAAGCCTGCAAAAGACCATAACACCATCGCAACAAGCGCTAAACCGATAACACTTAACATGACGGTGGTGATTAAATGAGTCACACGTTGAATCAACATGCCACCGTACTCTCTTTCTCCATTGACTAAGAATGAAGCACTGCATTTTTTAACTAATAATTCTAATAAACACCAACTGCCTAATAACGATAGAGTGATCAGTATTTGTAAAATGGCACCCGATGAGGCTTTGATACGTAAACTCAAATCAACATCACTAAACCACTGCATAATAGCAACGGCTAAAGTAGGGGGAGTATTAGAGCCTAAAATTAAAGGTATTTCGACACTGGCACTGGAATAAGCGAGTACCGCCAAAATAGGTAAACGCATATAACCGTAAAGACTAGGTAAAATAACCTTGAAAAAGCCAGTCATCGGACAATAACCTAAACTAGATGCCACTTTATGTTGTGCTTTTAATGTTTTACCAATTTCAGGTTGAGCCAATACACCTAGTGCAATTAAAAGTAGGAAAGGGAGTTCTTTGAGCGTTAGCCCTAATATAATACTCAATCCATAAGGGTCATGTGGAAATAACCAATCAGGTGGGACATCCCAACCACTTAACCATGGTGAAACAAGTCGTGATAAAAAACCAGAAGGAGTGATTAAAAATCCAATGGCAATCGCAGCGGCAGCATGGGGAATCACTAATATAGGTCCGAGTAGACGCTGAATTCGTTTCAACCAAGGGCTGTTAAAATAACTGGCGAGTATCAAAACAGTAATGACAAAAGCTAATAACGTGCTAATTAAACTTGTACCGAAGCTTAACATCACCATGCGCTCAATACCTGGAGTGTTAAACAGTTGAATGAACCCAAACAAACCAAATTCATTGGCACCTAGTGCAGGGAACCATCCAAAAGCGGGTAATAATACGCCTAATAAACCACCTAAAACAGGCACTACTAGCAAGGCAATTAAAAGGTACGGACTATTACGAACTAAGCGTGTGAACAGGGTATTAGCAACAATCATTGTTTATTGTACTCCATAACGAGTAAGCCATTGTTCAGTTATGACTTTAACCCAGCTAGGGTGTAACTCACTTAACAAACGGGTGTTATCTATATTGATGATATTGGCGCTTAAATGTTGTTTTTCATTAACATCAAAAAGTGCTTTTTGTGTCGGTGTTAATTGCGATAAATCAAGCACGCTACTATCTCCCCATATCGCTGTTTTTTGCTTTCTAGCTTGTGCTTCTGGGCTTAATAAGAAATTAGCAACCAGTTTTGCACCTTCAATATGAGGTGAATTATAAGGAATAGCAACAAAGTGAATATTACTTAAGCTACCGTCTTTCATTCTGTAGCTTCGAGTACTATCTGGGAGGTCATAACGAGAAATGGCAGAAGGAATTTCTGCGGCTGAAAAAGTAAATGATACTTGTAATTCAGTGTCACTCATTAAGCGTCGTAATGCTAAGCCGTTGGATACAAAGTGTTTACCTTGTCGCCATAACGTTGGGTGTAATTGGTCGAGAAATTGCCATAAAGCAGGTAATAATGCTGCTTCACTTTCTGCTGTTACTGGTTGGTAAAGTTGGTCTTGAATGCTGCTTGGTTGTGATTCACTCAACACCAGTAATGCATATTTTAAAAAGCTCATGCCTAAAAAGTCAGGTGGTTTCGGGTAAGTAAAATGACCTGGATGTTTTTCGCTCCAAATTAATAAATCAGAAAGTGTCTCTGGAACATCATTTACTTTTAAACTATCAAAATAAAAGGTGAGTGCAGCCTGTCCCCACGGTGCTTCCATTCCTTGTGTTGGAACGCCAAAGTCACGCGTCATGGCAGGGTTGTTAGTTGGATTTGTTAATTGAAAGTTAGGTAGTTCACCAGCCCAGTCTGCGGCTAGTAATTGATATTTTGCCATTGAAGCAAAGTTTGCGCCATTGATCCAAACAAGATCAACTTGTCCATTACGATGATTGTCAGCGGCTTTTTCTGCTAACACCCTACTCACTGCTTCACTTGTGTCGGTGAGTTTTACATGGTGTAAATTAATTTGGTATTTTTCTTTAACTTGTTCTGCAACCCATTGAATATAATTATTAATTTGTTGATCGCCTCCCCAAGCATGAAAGTAAACATTTTGTTTAGTGCCACGCATTTCAACGTTTTTCCAAACTCGGGAAGTTGATTCAGCCGTGCTATTTACCTGATTGGCAAATGAGTTGCTGCTAAGCGAAAAAACGCTTAGCAGGCAAAGGCTAATAACCAATTGACGCCAATATTTATTTAAATAAAGACTAAAATAGCTATTTACTTGCATTAAGCTTCCAATCGTAATCTAAAAACTTAACATTAAAACCTTGTTTTTTTAATGTTGCCGATTGCTGATCATCTAACTTCAATGCGTCAGCATATAACCCAATAAAGCTTTGTATTGATTTAGTGCCACGGAATCCCGCTTCAAAGTCTTCACCATACCACTTAAAAATAGATGATAAGTAAATCGCGTTACCTTTGATGTAGTTACGGCTTGAATCCGTTAAAAATCGTTCAGTTTGTTGTGTTAACTGTTGCTCAAGTTTATCTGCGGTATACGCTTCTTCACGAAGAGCAGGGCAGCCGATACTTGCACAGTTTACTGCAAAATGAATACGTGGATCATTGTAACGCTTACTGCCACGAATAAGACCGTGTTCAATATCATTTAAGCTCACTGTTTTGCCCAATAGTGGAATAAATTCTTTATCCCACGGAGAGCTAAATAAACTGCCTAAATCTTTAATCGATTCTAGATCAGGGTATTTAGTTAAAATAAACTCAACGGTCCAAGCATTGTAAGCATTGATCAGAAAAGCTAATTGCTTCTCTTTTGGCCAAGCATCAAAGTCTCCACGTGAGACGCCACTTAATGTATCAAGATAAGCTTGTAGTTCGCTTTCTTGGTTTTTAAAAGCTGCATAGTCAACCGCTGTGCTGTGCCCTTGATTAATTGGCGAGATATTTTGCTCAAGTAATTCAGTCCAACCAGCATGTAAATTATTAGCGGTCTCAGCATATACATTACTCATCATTGAACTGCTAAGTATCGCTGCTCCTAGGGTGAAGCGCACTAGGGCGCTTACCTTGTTTGTTGTCTTAAGGATTGCTGATTTCATTAGCCGCGTCTCCATGTATGGTATTTCTCTAACCAGTTTAATACTTTTTCTGGTGCGTGATTACGTTTCCATTCACCGGCTGCGTATTTGTTACCTTCAGCCCAAGTCGGGTAGCTGTGGATAGTACCAAGAATTTTATTAAGCCCTAAACCATGTTTCATTGCTAATACAAACTCAGCAATCAAATCACCAGCATGTTCAGAAACAATCGTCACACCTAATATTTTATCTTTGCCTTTAGGCGTAATCACTTTAATGAAACCTTTGGTTGCACTGTCTGTGATGGCACGGTCTAGCTCTTCGAAATCAAAGCGAGTGATTTCATAATCAATGCCTTTTTGTTTTGCTTCATCTTCATTAATACCAACACGTGCTACTTCTGGGTCGATAAAGGTTGTCCATGGGATCACTCGGTAATCCACTTTAAATTTCTTCAAGTTACCAAATAAACCATTTACAGCAGCATACCAGCCTTGATGTGCAGCAACATGAGTGAATTGGTAAGGGCCAACAATATCGCCAGCAGCAAAGATATTAGGGTAAAGCGTTTCTAAGTACTCGTTAGTTATAATAGTACGGTTTGTTTCAATACCTAGTTCTTCTAAGCCATAGCCTGTTAAGCGTGCGCTACGACCTACTGCACATAATAGTTGGTCATATTCGATTTCAATTTCTTCTTCATTATGTTTAACAATGATGAATTTTTTGCCATCTTTCATTTCACAGCGTAATGCTTGATGCGATGTCAGGATGTTAACGCCACTTTCTTTTAGCGACTCTGTTGCAAACTCAGACACTTCAAGATCTTCTTTGATCATGATGCGCTCAGCCATTTCAATCTGTGTTACGTTCGAACCTAAGCGTGCAAAGCTTTGTGCTAATTCAGAACCGATTGGGCCGCCGCCTAATACCACTAGTTTTTCTGGTGGTTTTTCAAGTTTAGCGAATTCAGTCCATAACGTATCACTTGTTACGTAACCTGTTTCTTCGATACCTGGTAATGGTGGAACAAATGGGCGAGCACCCGTTGCAATTACGATAGTTCGTGTTGTTAGTTTTTTCTTAGTACCATCTTCGTAGCTAATTTCTACAGTCCATGGGTCAAGAATTTTTGCATAACCTTTTTCTACTTCCACACCCAAGCTTGTGTAACGCTCAACACTATCGTGTGGTGCGACATCTGCAACGACTTGATGTACACGTTCCATTACTTTTTTGAATGAAAACTGAGGTGTTGTATCTTCTAAGCCGTAATGGTGTGCATTTCTAATTTGCTCTGCAATTTTTGCACTTTTGATAATGGCTTTACTTGGTACACAACCATAGTTAAGACAATCACCACCCATTTCACCAGCTTCAATAAGGGTTACTTTCGCTTTTACAGCTGCTGCAATGTAACTTGTTACTAGACCACCTGCACCGCCACCAATAACAACCATGTTACGGTCAAACTTAGCTGGTTTAGTCCATTTTTTGTAGACTTGACGTTTTTTAATCATATTAACAATACCTTTTGCAATGAGAGGGAATACACCCAGTAAAACGAATGAGATAATTAAGCCGAACGATAAAATACCTGATAGACTTTCTATTTGAGCTAATTGTGTACCTGCATTAACGAAGATAAACGTACCCGCCAACATACCAACTTGGCTAACCCAATAAAACGTCCAAGATTTAAGTGCAGTCACACCCATTAATAGATTAATAAGGAAGAATGGGAAGATAGGTACTAAGCGAAGCGTAAATAAGTAAAAAGCGCCTTCTTTTTTAATGCCTTCATCAATCGCTTTTAAACGTTCAGGGAAACGTTTTTGTAGAGAATCTCTTAACAAGTAACGAGACACTAAGAACGAACATAAAGCACCAACACTTGAAGCAAAAGAAGCAATCACTAAACCTTCAAATAAACCAAATAATGCGCCGGAAGCTAAGGTTAGAATAGCTGCACCAGGCAATGCAAGCGCTGTAACTAAAACATAAACAATGAAGAAAGCACCAATCACAAGCACTGGAGATTGTTCCTTCAATTCACTAAATTGATCCATTGAACCTTTTAAACCCTCTAGTGTGAGTAGTTGGTGTAAGTTAAAATGGAAAAACAATCCTATTAATCCGATTGCCAGTAACAGTAGTACTATCTTCTTTAACATATTTTAGTAGCCTTTAAATGAATGACGATATGGCAGTTGTCTTGAATCTATCCAAGCAGCAACATCGAGTTTATATCTTTTATATTTATTTATTATTTTGTCTGTTGTTTGTGTTGAGCAGTTTTCATTATCGATATTTTAACTGCGTAATTCATAACTCTCACATAAAGACCTTACAGTGTTTAATTTAATTGCTTAATTATTCAAATAATTACAATTTAATTTTTAACCGTACCAAATGAGTCGTTATTAACGTCTATTTAATAAGTAGTATTTTTATTTTAGTCCAAGAATCTAAAAGGATAAATAAATTAGATATTTAAAAGACTTTATTATTTTATATAGGAAGTTTGAAGGTATGAATTTTAAGGACTGAGCTAAAGCGAGGAGTAGAACACCTGAACGAATAGGCATAAAAAAGGATGTGTTAAACACATCCTTTTTTAGTTGTTAATTCACAGTCTTGTATAATAATGAATTAACTGAGGCTGACTAAATAGTAAAATAATCGTTATATTTTACAAGCACCGCCAGCACAGCTGTCATCTTCAAATACTTTCTCATCATCTGCACCATCACGGGTGTTATGGTAATAAAGCGTTTTTAAGCCCATTTTATAAGCCATTAACAGATCTTTAAGCAAGATAGTCATTGGTACTTTACCGTCATCAAAACGTTTCGGGTCGTAGTTGGTATTGGCTGAGATAGCTTGGTCTACAAACTTCTGCATAATACCAACAAGTTCCAAGTAACCTTTATTATTTGGAATGCTCCATAATAACTCATAGTTGTTTTTGTATTTATTAAACTCAGGTACTACCTGTTTTAAAATACCATCTTTACTTGCTTTAATACTGATGAAACCACGTGGAGGCTCAATACCGTTAGTTGCATTTGAAATCTGACTTGATGTTTCTGAAGGCATCAATGCTGATAACGTTGAGTTACGTAAACCATCTTTTACGATATCCGCACGTAATGTATCCCAATCTAAATGATATTCTTCATCACAAATTGCATCTAATGATTTTTTGTACGTATCTAATGGCATAATACCTTTAGCATAGTTAGTTTCATTAAATTTAGGACATGCACCACGTTCTTTAGCTAACTTATTTGATGCTTTCAATAAATAGAATTGAATTGCTTCAAAGGTTTTATGGGTTAGATTGTTAGCACTGCCATCTGAATATTTCACGCCATTTTTAGCTAAGTAATAAGCGTAGTTGATAACACCTATACCTAACGTACGACGATTCATGCTGCTTTTTTCTGCTGCGATGATTGGGTAATCTTGATAATCCAATAAATTATCTAATGCACGAACAGCAAGCTCAGATAACACTTCGATTTCGTCTAATGATTCAATCGCACCTAAGTTTATTGCAGATAAAGTACATAAAGCGATTTCGCCTTCTTCATCTTTAATATGCGTTAACGGTTTTGTCGGTAATGCGATTTCAAGACACAAGTTACTTTGACGAACTGGCGCAACCTTACTATCGAATGGACTGTGCGTATTACAGTGGTCAACATTTTGAATGTAAATACGGCCAGTACTCGCTCGTTCTTGCATCAACAGTGAGAATAATCTGACTGCTGGAATCGAGCTTTGACGGATTGACTCATCACCTTCGTAAAGGTGGTATAAACGTTCAAATTCATCTTGGTCTTCAAAGAATGCATCGTATAACCCTGGTGTGTCAGAAGGACTGAATAAAGTGATGTCTTTTTTGTCGATCAAACGTTGGTAGAATAAACGACCTAATTGCACGCCGTAATCAAGATGACGAACACGGTTAGAGTCAATACCACGGTTATTTTTCAATACTAATAACGATTCAACTTCTAAATGCCAAATAGGGTAGAAAACCGTTGCCGCACCACCACGAACGCCACCTTGTGAACAAGATTTAACTGCCGTTTGGAAGTGCTTATAAAATGGGATACAACCGGTATGGTAAGCTTCACCACCACGAATGTTACTGCCCATTGCACGAATACGACCTGCATTAATACCGATACCCGCACGTTGCGATACATATTTAACAATTGCACTTGATGTTGCATTGATTGAATCTAGGCTATCGTCTGCTTCGATTAATACACATGAGCTGAATTGACGCGTTGGTGTACGAACGCCAGACATAATCGGTGTTGGTAATGAAATTTTAAATTGAGAGGTCGCATCGTAAAAACGTTTTACATAATCTAAACGTACGTCTTTATCGTAATCTGCAAATAAACATGCTGACACAAGAAGGTATAAGAACTGCGCACTTTCGTAAATTTCACCCGTAACACGGTTTTGGATAAGGTACTTACCCTCTAACTGTTTAACGGCTGCGTATGAAAAGTTTAAATCACGTTTGTGATCGATAAACTTATTCATCTCTTCAAATTCTTGCTTGGTATAATCTTCTAGTAAATGTGCATCATATTTACCTTTAGTAACCATCTTACTTACATGTTCAAACACACTTGGTGGTGTAAAACGTTGGTATGCGCGTTTACGTAAGTGGAATACCGCTAAATGTGCAGCTAGGTATTGGTAATCAGGCGACTCTTCTGAGATTAAATCTGCAGCAGCCTTGATAATAGTTTCATGAATATCGTCAGTTCGAATGCCATCATAAAACTGAATGTGTGAGTTTAACTCTACCTGTGAAACTGAAACGTTGTTTAGACCTTCCGCAGCCCATGTAATGACGCGGTGGATTTTGTCAAGATCTATAGGTTCTTTTTTCCCATTTCGCTTAGTAACAGATAGGTTTTTGTTCATTATTTTGCCTTTATCAAAAAGCGCCAGTAACTATTTGATAAAATACAAGCAGTTACTCACACTAGTGTGAATTGTTTAATTAAAACACAAGATGTAGTGTTGGTTTCAAAGAAGAGACACAAGATAACGTTTTTTAGAATAATTTCAAGGGATAACTTTTACTAAATTAGTGGATAAAATTGTGGACAAATTGGCATGCTTTATTACGGTTAGTGGTTACTAACAAAATGCTGTAAGTGAGGTCTGTTTTATACAAATTGCAATAACTATTTTAGTTTTTTTTTTACCTCTAAATTGCTTTCTATATAAACAATATTTTTTTTAAATTTATTTTTTAATGTCTCAATTTGAATAAATAATATGGTTTAGTATTATTGACATAACCTATCAGTTTGACTTTTAAATGATGTGATGCCGATACCCTAAGTTACTAGATCTCATTCCCTTACGATATTCTAAATATCGTAGATGCTTAATCTTTATG
Source organism: uncultured Psychromonas sp. (assembly GCF_947489755.1). Classification (GTDB taxonomy): domain Bacteria; phylum Pseudomonadota; class Gammaproteobacteria; order Enterobacterales; family Psychromonadaceae; genus Psychromonas. The sequence continues at coordinate 25,222 of NZ_CANLFB010000030.1, read as the reverse complement.
AATCTTGTTTTTTATTTACTGATAGCCATTTTATTTATTGGTTTTTTAACTTCATTAAAAAGTAATGCTAGTGGACGTCGCAATGACTTTTATTGTTATTTTTGGTGCTTTAAACGCAATCAATCATGTTGCTTATCGCCAAATGCGAGACATAGTTTTGTGTTTGTTGATAATCGTTTTCTCATATAAATTGGCTGTCCGAAGATTGAATTCATATAACGCTTATTAAAGATAAAAATAATGGCTAAACCCCTGTATTTATATGGTTCAGCGCTAAAACTAGTCACTCTATTACAGATAAAGAAATAATCCAGATAAGTAAAACGATACAACACCGCTATTTCCGAGTTAAATTCTCTCCTAATAACCTATTATTGCGTCAATCATTTGTCTTGAATTACGAAAAACTAACTGCACTATATAGCAATAACCAAATAACCAAATAACCAAATAACCAAATAACCAAATAACCAAATAACCAAATAACCAAATCCAAAATACCCATAACCAAAAATATGCATTAAATTTGTAACTTTTTGATTTTGAATGAAATTTTGTATTCGTTAACCAGGGCCGAGATTAAGTCATGCTATTGAATCTACATGCTATAAAAATTTAATTTAGTTAAGTTAATGATATTGGACTTTCATTTATCACGTGTTGAAATTAAGTTAAATTTCACTCATAAGTTATTGATATTTTTTTGGAGTGTAGTAAACTCCTGCGTGAAAATAATTATAACAAATAAATCATTATTGTAATTATTAAGTGGTATTTGCAATCGTGCTGTTAAGCTTTGCATTCACCCTAGTCTAATACTTAAACATTCACCGAGCGTGGGATAAGAAGATGAAAAAAATAATATTATTGTTAATGGTGTCAATTTTAACTGGTTGTGCAACTCATGCAGAAATAAAAATGCCAGTGACGACAAAAGTACATGATGTTGCATATGAAAATAAAACTCTCAATTATGAAATCTTATATAGCCAACCTAAGCCTGGTATTTTCAGTGGTGGCGAGCAATTACCATTAGCGCCATTGGAAAAAGCGGAGCTCTCTGTTGCATCAGCATCTACATTAAAAGAACTGCCTAAATTGATCTTTGAACAACTCCCTGTTTCAGTTAAGTATTTAACTAATAACCCTGATTTAATCTTAAAGCTTGAAATTACAGCACATGATAAATATGGGCCTGCTTATGCTGATTATGAATTTGCAAAAAGCTTTGGAAAAAACTTATTAACATTTGGGCTTGCTTCTTCTGAGTACAATATTGTTGCTGATTTCGACGCAAAATACATTTTAGAGCAGGAAGGTGAAGTGATCTTTACTAAAGATTTTCGAGTGAGAGATGAAGTCGACCATGAGAAAGGAGACTTTGATTCTTTTAATAGTTTAAATGAATATACTTCTCAAATATTAGAGAAACATTTAATCTTAACATTACATGAGTTCTTTAAAGCCGCTGCTATGCATGTCAAATCTTAAAAAAGATAAGTTTATGTATTCGGATTAATATGTAAACTTGATTTTAGAGTAGATAATTTTATCGAAAAGAGCGTTTATACGCTCTTTTATTATTTTGAATAGGTGTAAAGTCGCTGTTACGAAAAATGACGACATCACCTTAAAATACCTTTGTTTGGATGTCGATTAAAGCTTTGGCTTACTTCGACCCTGTAAATAATTCTGTGTAAATGCTCCATTAACAAATAAAATCTTCGTTCATTATAATTCCCTCTGTTGATTCAAAGAGTTTTCCTTTGGACACTAAAAATTCTATTAATTGATCTGCGGTTAAATCGCTGCACATGCAAGTATGAAAACGTATATTTTCTCCAAACTTGATTGCTATTTCAGTTTTTAAAATTGGTTTAGTATATATGTTTTCTGATTCTGCGATCATTTCCATTACTTGATGACCATGAATTAATTGACTCATATTTTACTCTTTGTAGTCTTGTTTAATGCTTCATACTATAACCAAGTGCATTGCTCTGGTATTGATGCAAAACAAACTCCGTTTATAAATGAACCTAGGAGTAAGAATTTTTTGAATGTGAAGCAACCAGGGGGCGATGGACAAAGCGACATAACCGCTATTTAAGTGAATTTCTACATTAAATTATTTCTCAATAATCCGTGATCGCTTCAATAGTTCGCCTTGAAATCCGCAAAACTAACGATATTTTATAGCTAAAAAACAGTTAAAAAATAAACTTATGACTTTAGATATAATACCGCTTTCATTAACCAGAATTAAGGTTAAGTAATGAATAGAATAGTTATTTAACGTCTTGTGATTGAATATTTGAAATGCAGTTAAGGATGAAGAATAAATGTCTAATTCCATATCTGCTATAAGCAGTATATGAGTAATAGATGGGGCAACAGGTAAGCAGAATTATTGACAGAGGCAAACTTATTCATTAATCGAGCAATGATAGATACCTTTAATAAAACGTCACTGTATATAATAATAGTGACGTTTTATATTTTAAAGATACGCGTTAGCTATTTTTTAAAGGGTAAAGCTAAGCGCTTTCTTCAAATTTTTTCTTACCATCGAAGATGTCTTTATCAAGCTCACCTTCACTTTTAGCCACTAACAATGAAACCATCATGTCACCACAAATATTAACTGTTGTACGTGCCATATCAAGAATACGGTCAATACCAGCAACAATGGCTAAACCTTCAAGCGGAAGACCAACCGTTGTTAATACTAGTGAAAGCATAATTAAGCCTGCACCAGGGACACCAGCAGTACCAACAGAAGCTAACGTTGCCGTTAAAATGATAGTAACGTAATCAGAAGCTGCAAGGTCAACGCCAAAAGCTTGTGCAATAAATAGGGCACAAACACCTTGATACAGGGCTGTTCCATCCATGTTGATAGTCGCACCTAGAGGCAGTACAAAACTTGAAACACCTTTAGAAACACCTAACTCTTCGCGAGAAGCTTTAATGGTTGCTGGAAGTGTGCCTGAGCTACTCGTTGTCGTAAATGCAACCGCGGCTGGATTCATTAAACTTTTTAAGTAACGTACAGGGTTTAAACGACCTAAGATACTGATCATACCGCTATAAAAAACAACGATGTGGATTAATGCACCTAAGTAAACAACAGCGATTACTTTTACTAATGGTAGTAAAACATCTGCACCGTATTTACCTGAAACCCAAGCCATCAAACCGAATACGCCATAAGGTGCAAGTTTCATCACTAATTCAGTTAACTTGTACATTGCTTCAGCTAGACTTTCAAATAGTCTAATCGCTGGATTACCTTTCTCACCAATTAAAACAAGTGAAATACCTAGACCAATAGCAAATACGATAATTTGTAAGATATTACCGGCAGCAAGAGCGCCCACTGGGTTTTTAGGGATCATGTTAAGTAATGTTTGTACTAAAGTAGGTGCATTTGGTATTTCTGCATCAGCAGTCATTGCAACCATATCTAAACCTGCACCCGGTGTGAAAATGGTAGCAAGGCCAAGACCAATAGTAATCGCGACAGCGGTTGTTCCTAAATAAAGCACAATCGCTTTAAGACCAATTCGTCCCATTTTGCTGGTATCTTGCATTGAAGTAATGCCAACAATAAGGGAGAAAAAAACCAGCGGTACAATTAGCATTTTAATTGCGTTAATGAAAAGCGTACCTAAGGGTTTAAAAACCTCTGCATCGGGGCCCATCAAAGTACCCGCGATAACACCCAGAATCATCCCAATAAGAATTTTCTTCCATAGTTCTAGGCGAGTCCATGCTCCAGCAGATTGAGTTGAGTTTTTTTTGTTGTTCATTACAAGTCTCTAAAAGTTGTTAAAAGTGGTGAAAAAATGACGTTTTAAATCATCCAGATTGTAAAGGGATGACATCATAGTCACTTGACTTGTGAATTGATATAGGTTGGTTTTTATTTTATTTATGAAAATAAAATCTACTGTTACAGTTATTTCAGAGGCAGCGGTCAGTAAAATTGTGATGTGAAGAGTGATTAATCATCTGTGTTATGTAAAAAGGCTGATAATAGAAAGACAATGAATAAGTTAATTGAGCTTCTTACTCTATATATAGCCCCCCAAAAAAAGGGGGGAGGGGCTCGTTACAATCAGCGGGGGCTGTGTTAACTATAATGGTGCACATTTCAGATTAAGCGTAAGCTATTTGATCTACTTCATATTTATTGTTCTGTTTTTTATCATCCCATGCTTTTTCATGGAAGAAGTAGGCAAAAGAGTTAATGGTTGGTTCTATTGCTGCCATTAAACCACCTAAGAAAGCATCGCCGGTTAAAGCATAGGTGACGATGAAGGCAACGTTAAAGTGAATGACTGCAAAGCTCACTGTTTTTGCCTTTGTCATTGATGCGCGTTGCTTAAGGAAAGGCACATGTTGCCAAACTTTTTCGTGGAAATAAAAAGCAACCGTGTTGACTGACGGTTCAATGATAGCGATTAAGCTACCTAATAAAAAATCTCCAGTTAAAGCAAAAGCAAGTAACGTTGCGATACTGAAGTGGATAACTGCAAAAGTGATTGTTTTTATCATAATATTTGTCTCGTATTAGGTCTCTGTGTTTGTGTAAGTATTATTGATAATTATTATCATTAAGTAAAATGGGAAGATTCTATTCTATTGATAGGTTTTTTGATAGGTTTCTTTGATTTTGATAGTTTTTTGTTTTTAAATGCTTTGTTTGTAAATATCACGACTCAGAGAGGAAGATTGAAAAACCTGATTCAACAGGCCGACACTAGGTACTTAAGATAAGTGTAAAAGCCTAAGAGAAATGTAGAAATATAGCCTGTGATCGTTAACAGGAACACCGTTCAGCTTTACACAATAATATAATTTAAATGAAAAACTCAAAACACGTTACATTAGTCCAATAAAGGAAATTACATGAGTAACATCATAATGGTTAATAAAGTCATACCTGTCGTCATGTTGTGTTTATCTATGAATGTGTCGGCGGCTGACATAGAGATTGATTCACGTGAATATAAATTACTATTAAATGCTGATTTATTTACCGGAGATGCCGCTAGCCGAGCGAGTAAAGTGAATGATTACTGGAATGCTTTACACAATGCCATTCAAAATAGTACAAGAGAAAAGAGCGCAATAGAAAGCAATGCGTCGGGTAGCTTAAGTTTAAATAAAAATAGAACAGTATCATTTTACGATGTACCAGGGAGTTGTGATTTATCTAATGCAGGTTACAGCTTTCGAGAGCGCGTAGAAAAGGGGAAACGTAAAGTCACGTTGAAATTCCGCAGTGCAGATCAATCTATTGCGAGTACTAAAGATCTTCATGGAACAAAATCTAAGGCTAAAAGTAAATTTGAAGAAGATATTGCCGTATCCTTTGTGAGTACTTACTCCTCTTCAACGACTCAAAAGATAGGAAACAGTAAAAACTTAAATAAAATGGATGATCCTGTTGGCTTATATCCCGGTTTAAAGAGTGAAGACTTTGATCAACATTTAGCGATTAAAAAAGTCAGTGATTTAACCGTCAATGAATATGTCTATGAAAGTGCCATTGTTAAAATTGGCGGGATAGATGAAATAGCAGCCTTGAATACAGCGTTTGCATTAACCTTATGGTACAACGAGTCGGTTAGTACAACACAAGCGATTGTTGCTGAGATATCTTTTAAATATAAATCTGATCATGGACACTTTAATAGCAAGGTCGATACACGTGCAAAAGCATTGTTTACTATGATGCAATACAATCCGCAGCTAACCCATTGGAACTCAACAAACTCACTGAGTAAGACAGCGACTATTTATCAATATGACCCTCATTTTTGTTACTAAGCCTATAAGTTTTACTCGCTGACTCATTTAAGTCATTTTTTCTACGTAAAATTTAGATCGTATTATTTAGAACACATTATTTAATGTAATGGGTATAACCTTAATCGAACATCATTTTTTGGTATTGTCAAAGTGAGGTTCATGATAGCTTTTAGTTAAACTTTTTTAGTTGAATTTTTGAAGTCGCTATCTTGTTTTATTCGCTAATGTTTGACATTAATTCACGTACTTCATCAGCTTGCGATGGCCTTACCAAACGCGCCAGTTCATTGCCGTTTTGTAAAATAATGAATGTTGGCCAAAGCTTAACCTTAAACGCTCGACCCAATCGTTTACCTTTCCCGTCATAGATTTTTACATGAGTTAACTCCGTTAACTTTGCATGTTCCGTCAACACTTCTTTCACTGCGGAGTGTGCTGCCTGACAGTGTCTACACCAAGGTGCACCGAACTCAAGTATCGTATTACCAGGTAGTGTACTAACTTGTTCAAAGGTCATTGTTTCTTCTTCATAATCAGCTTTAAAGCCAATACCATTGGTTTCCATTTTATTTACTCCAAATAATGCGTGACATGGATAGTCGTTAAACACTTTTGCATTGACTAACAAAATATCTTTACTATTTTACAATAATAAAATGGTTGATATTTAAACATGGCTTATAAAGTAGAGCAATTGACTCGGAACATTAAGTTAATTATTTGATTGATAAGAGGAGTTATTAGAGGTGTGGATGTCACATCAGACTAATGGTTGAAATGGTGACATTAAAAGCAAAGCATTTGAGTAGCGCTAACAATTTATATGCGTTGAGAAAATAACTGCCTTTAATAAATTGAAGGCAGTTACACAGTTTTTATTACAGTCTCGAAAAATTAGTTAACCAATATTAATATTTAAACTGTTCGAGTAGTTTATTTAATTCAGTCACGTTAGTTTTAAGTCTTTTTCCCGTCGTATGCACGACTTCTATATTGTTTTTGTTTGAATGGGAAACGGTAGAAATATTACCAATGCTTTCTTCTACTTCTGACATAACATGATTTTGCTCTGTCGTAGCGGTTGCGATTTGTGCATTCATTTGATTAATGTTCTTCATATTTTCAGAAATAACACCAAACGATGCGGTTAATGCTTCCACTTTGCTATGTGAGTTTGTTGCGTTATCTCGGCTGGTTGTAAATACATCGATCACTTCTTCAACGTTTTCACGTAAGCGATTGACGATAGTTTGAATATTTTGTGCTGACTCCTGTGAGCGACCAGCAAGCGAACGTACTTCATCGGCAACGACTGCAAACCCTCGACCACTTTCACCAGCACGAGCGGCTTCAATCGCAGCGTTAAGCGCCAATAAGTTTGTTTGATCAGAAATACCTGAAATGGTATCGAGCATTGCCCCAATGTTGGCACTATCGTCACCTAGTCTCTTAACTACATCTTCAGCTGAACTCATTTTATTAGCTAAATCAGCCATCTGTTTTGATGTTGCAGTACAAATCGTCATACTCGTTATAATGTGTTCGTTAACTGATTCCGTTTCATTAGAAGCATCAATCGTAAATTGTGATACTTCTGCTGATGTTGCAGTTAATTGATTAATAGCTGTTGCAGTTTGATCGGTTTCTTTAACTTGCATTTCCATCGCACTTTGTGTCTTTTGAGCTGAGTTTTGTAATGAATCAGACGTGTCACTGAGTTCCTTCATCGTTTCACTGACTGCTTTAATGACGGTCTGTGTTTTTTTAATAAAGCTATTAATGTGGTGCGCTGTTATGCCTAATTCATCATTTTTAGATTCATTGAGTCGCTTGGTTAAATCACCTTCTCCATTGGCTAAATCATCTGCCATGTTAGTCATTACGTCTAAGGGTTTTAATAAGCCTCGGCTTGTCATTAAGTATAACAACACCAATACGAATAAAAATATTGCCGTTATCAAATAAGTAGAGGTTTCTATTAACGATGAATCAGTCGTTTGTTTGTTCAGGTTTTCCTGTGAATTCAACTTTGCTATTTTCATGATACTTTCGACTTGATCTGTAATAGCCGCTGCCGCATCGTCAAATTGAGGCATTATTTGATTACCACCACTTGGCCCTTGCTCAATATAAGCATTCGCCATTCGTTTACCCGTTGTAAAGTAATTATTAAGGGTCGGTAACATCTTTTGATAAAACTGTGCATTTTTATCATCTAATTGTGTTAACTCTGACAATAGTCTTACTGCAATGTCATAGTTCTCTTCAGCCACTTCAATGCCATCATTTAGCCCATCTTGTGCTCGTGTTGCACTGATATCTGTTAGCCATTGTTGAACCTGAATAACAGCTATTTTTAATTCATAATTTTTGAAAAGAATCGGTTCAATTGTTTTATCTATGAGAATAGAGGCTTTATGAATTCGGTTACTTTGATAAATCATAAATGCAGATTGAATAAACAATACCGCCACTAAACAAAATAAAGCTACATACATTTTTTTTCTTATGGTCATTCCGGTTCTCATTAGATTAGTTTTAGTATTGTTAACTAGGATCATTTCAAATATTTGTGATTGGAAAATGAAACTGATAATTAGCGAAGTCACTTATCAAGTGACTTTATTCTATGATCGCACTACCAAAATAGTAGTATTTTAGATTGTTGCAAGTAAACCAAGCTAAAACTGTGGTTATTTACATAAAACCATATAAAAAAGATGGGTTCCTTTAAATGTTAATTGACATTATTCTTTAAACTCTGAATACAAACGCCTTCTGGTTTTTTGTGTTTTCTTCGATGAGCTTCGAGGTTTAGGTATATGGGTATAGAGGGAAAGCGATTCAATGCTAGTTCCATTGCCCTAATTTTGTGCTTTAATACTTATTTAATCTCAGCTATTTAAATAACCTCAGTGCCGGATAAGAAAAGCGATACAACACCACTATCGTTAACCAGAATTGAGGTTAAATAAGATAAAAATCATCATTCTAATTAAGGATAAATTATGAAATTATTACCATCATTAGTACTTGCGTTAAGCCTATACCCTGTACTCGGATTAACTGCTGAAGAAAATTTGAATTGTACTGATGTCGAAATGAATCAAGTGAGTTACTACTCTGTTGTTAGCATTACTAAAGCGCAAAGTGTTGGTGAAATTTACAAACAAAAAATAGAACAATTAAAAGCATTCGGTCAAAAGCATCAATTAAAACGTTTTAAAATATTGTCACATGATGTATCAACTAATCAAAATAGTTATATTCAGGGAGCATTTGAAGTTTCTATTTCAATAACATTTGAAAGTACATTTGATTATACTTTAGTAGATAAAATCCGTAGCGAGCTTCAATCAAATAGTATTTCAAGCAGCCGTACTTTAAGTTCTGTCTGTAAATAAAAAAGATGATAAAGAGCAAAGTGACTAAACCTATAAACCTATAAATCATCGTCAATAATCAACAACTAATAAGGCCATATTCATGACAATATTAATTATCCTAGGCGCGTTATTTTTGGCTTTAGTATTGATGGTGATCTTAGGTGAACGCTTTGCCAAACCAATAGATGAAAAGCAGCAAGCTAAATACAGTAAAATTTTGCCTATATTAGTGTTCATCATGTTGCTCGTTGCATTTATTAAAGCAGGGGTTGAAAGCGCTTACTTTTAGCCAAACCATTTAACTAAGCTGAATTACCAACTTATAATGATCAACCATTGAATTAAACTATTTATCTTTATAAAGTGATTTTAGTCTTGTCGCTCTTCGAGTGAAGTAAGAATAAAGGTGAGATGCTATTTCACATCAAATATTTGGACGTTCTGCAATTTTTTGATAAAAAACCATGTCTTATAGATACTCATTTTAGAATTAAAATTAGAGTGTAATAAGTAAATTTGAATCAAAGGAACAAAGAATGAAAGACACATGTCCTGGTTGCCAAGCAAAAATTAACGCCAAAAATATTAAGAAAAAAGGGCTGTATGTAGAGAAACAATGTCCTTTGTGCCTTGTTTGGTTTAGCTTAAATACAACACTCGCCTTTATCAAAATGCTAGGAATATCATTATTACTGGTCACTAGCTTGCTTAATCTTTCTGGTACTAAAAGTGAATATAGTCTGTTGTTTTCAAGCTTAGGCGCAGTGGGAATTATTGTTGCACTATTAATCACTTTTTTCGGTAAAAATGAAATAGTTAAGAATTCAAAAAAATAGCTAAGCTATTCTTGAAGAAGTTAATAAGTTAATAAGTTAATAAGTTAATAAGTGAATAAGGTAAGTAAAAACGCAGACCGAATATATCGGCCAACGTTTTTTATTATTTGATACGATCTTTTTAAGGGGACTCTTTTTAAAAGGGCATTCAGAGAACGGTCTTAAAAAACGGTATCGATATGATTTTTATATTATTTTTCTAAACGTTTTTTAAGGCTTAATGCCGCATCAGCGGCTAATAAACGCATAAATTCAGATCCATTATTTTGCTCGCCTTGACTGCCGCCGATGACGATTTCAGGCACTAAACGACTATTACCCAAACTGTTAAATAAAGCCGTTTGAATTTTAACCTCTGCTTTTAATGTTTCATCAAATACGTACTTAGGGTCAAGGGCCGCTGATTTAGCTCTTAAACGCGCTTCAGCTAAAACATCCATACCTAATGCCTCTAAACGTTGCTGCTTTAAGATCTCTTCTTGCTCTTTCGCTAATTCAGCTTTTACAGCAACACGTTGTTGTGCAGATATAATGGCATTGGCTTTAATACGTTCAGCATCAATTTGTTCTTTGATCTTGAGTTTCTCAGATTCTGCACGTTGTTTAGCAATGGCTTGTTCACCTAAAGCAACTTCAGTACGCGCTTGTTGTTCTGCTTTTTTAAGATTCTGACGAGCTAAAGCTTCATCTGCAGCGGCTTGTTTTTGTGCCTCAAGACGTGCGTTTACTTTATTTTCATAATCAATATCAATGATACTTGCATCAACAACGGTAATACCATAAGCGCCTAATATCGGTGCATTACGTAATGGATTACCTTCTTTGTCTTTTCTAATATTAATAGTAACGCGTTGTTGCTTACTTAAATTACTCAAATTACTTACATCATCAGATTTGTTACGTTCACCGGTACTAATAATTTGTTCAGTAACAAAAATGCCGTTAGTTAATTGGTCAGAGAAATCTTGGCTTAATTGACCATTACCACCAGAGTAATGTTGTTCAACGGACATCATACGTGCCGATGCTTTTACATTTTCTGTTGTTGCACGCATTAATAAGTTAGAAATCAACGTTTCTTGCGAACCAAATTCTTCATGTATTTTAAGTAAACCGCGTAAGGCACCTGATTCACTTGGCGATACATTACCAGGTAATCTAAAGCGAGATACACCTCTAGCACCCCCGGTTGTTGTATCTAAAAATCGAATCGGTATTAATGGCACAATTGCGCTGGCTGTAGCAGTGGCGTCACCTGTAAAGTTAATTGAAATGACCTTTTTATAAGCTGATGTGGTACCAAACGCTTTTAAATAGGGACCTGCCTGATTTATGACTGTTAAGTTACCTGTGAAAGCTGATTGGTGAACTAAACGTTCATCTGCTTCATTCCAAGAGACAACTTGTGATGTAAGGGTTGCTATTACAGCTAATACAACAATTATTGATGTGATGATAATAAAGTTTTTACTACCAAATCGTGCCATAAATGAATCTTTTTCTACTGCCGGAACCGATTGTTCACTAGCCATTTTTGTTACTCTCCATGTTTAATTTATTTTTAACAAAGAAGATAATTTCCTGCTCACTTAAATGCGCACAAAAACTACCTGAACGGTGAAGTTCTACAAATGTTGCCAGAATATCTTCTTTGCTTTTTTTGGTTTTTTCTTGGTTTTCTTGAGTTTGATCTTTTTCAATTAGTTGGTTGATCAAATCATCCACTATCGTGTCTTTATCAAACAGCACGTTATATTCCTTTATTTTTCTTACCCGAGTTTTATGTATATTGCTGTAAATGACATAAAGAGCGAGACACAGAATCATAACCAGGGCACTTAACCCAATCATATAAAAAATCATAAAATCTACTTAAGTTTAGTTGGAATAGTTAACGCGTTATAACAGGTGCAAATATTGATAGGCAAATGTTAAGGCGAGGATTTTACACAAATAATTATAAAAAAGTAGAATAATGAACATTTAATGAAATTTTAGTCAATATCTGGCTTTTATAGGTATCGTTTAAATGTAATGACTGAGAGATAAAGAGGCAGTTGAATAGAGTAGAAAAGCCTAGTTCAAAGCACTCACGATTAAGTGCCTTTATTAAGCATACTAAATATTACTTTCAGACATTAACGCTTGATCGTATTAATACCATTGATACATCGATGATTAATGAGGAGAGTAGCTAAAGGTTAATATTAGTAACTTTAATGATAATAGCTATCATCTTGGTTGATCTGCTGTGTATTTGTTGTTATGTTATAACATAACTTTAAAGTGGAGAGTCAACAATGAAAGAAAATATTCACCCTGATTACCAAGATGTTGTGTTTCATGACACTGCAGCAGACGTTTATTTTGTAATTGGATCAACCTTACAAACAGATAGAACGATAGAACATGAAGGTAAGGTTTACCCTTATTTACCTATCGATATATCGAGCGCATCACATCCTCAATACACAGGTAAACAACGTGCTGCTAAACAAGAAGGGCAAATTGCTAAGTTTAATAATCGTTTTGGAAGCCTTAGGAGCAAGTAATGAAGGTATTGAGTTCTTTAAAAAGCGCCAAAACACGCAGTCCAGATTGCCAAGTGGTGAAACGACGTGGGCGAGTCTATGTGATTTGTAAATCGAATCCGAGATTCAAGGCTGTGCAAGGCATGAAGAAAAAAGGTTAATGTTATTGATGAGTCAATTTGATAGATAATTAGCTAGTTGCTTGATTAGTTATTTGCATGGCTATTTATCTATTTATTTATCTATCTACTTAGTTAGCTACCTCACTATCAGATTGACTCATCAACAGATTAACTGTTGGCTTATTCGGTGAGCCTATTTTTAAACGTTAACGAGATTTTTTAAATTGTCATCTTTTTTAATCTTTGAAAATAGGCGTTAAATAACCCGTTCCAAGTTGCCTCATTTGTCGTTCAATCCAAATCACTCTTTGGCTTAGTGTTGCAGTCAAACGGCGAGGGTCGCGAGTTCGTGGGCTAGGTAATAACACGGCTAATTGTGCTGTCTGATACTTAGTCAGATAACGTGCTGACTTCCCAAAATAATGTTGGCTAGCCGCTTCAACACCATATATGCCTTGACCAAATTCGGCTACGTTTAAGTATACTTCTAGGATTCGTCTCTTTCCCCAAATAGCTTCAAGGCTAAGTGCTAAACCTGCTTCTAAACCTTTACGAACAAAGCTTCGACCTGACCAAAGAAAAAGGTTTTTGGCGGTTTGTTGAGTAATTGTACTTGCACCACGAAGGCCATCACCATCTCCGTATTGTTCTACCGCATTAATGATAGCGGTAAAATCCACACCAAAATGCTCAGGAAAACGTTGATCTTCAGAAGCGACAACGGCTAATGCCATATTCTGCGGTAGCTTATCAATACTGATCCATTGTTGAGTCACAGGATAAGGGCTTTGTAACATAAACGCTGTGGTTGGTAGAGGCACAAAACGAAACATGAGCAATACCAGACTGATCACCAACACCAGTGTTAATAACATTCGCCATATTTTGGCCCATATTTTACTCAAAAAACGAGGTTTACGTTTTGCCATTTATTGTCTCTAATTGGTGTTTAGCAACGTTATCAGGATTGATTGCGTCGGTGTTAGTGCTTACTATCAAATAATTAGTAATCAAATAAGCAAATGATTCGCCATCAAATAATTATTTTAACTCATTTCTGCTCGTTATTTGAAAGGGAACAGCCGTTAATGATGCCATATTTTTAATATTTTATCTCTACCCTTGAGGATAGATCATTTTTGATAGGTTAATAAGGAAAGCGATAAGCATTTTATTTTTGATATCAAACAGTTATTAAGTCAATACTGTGGTGCTGATCAATTGTGTTTACGTTTTGGGTTACTTAGTATGATGGCTTACTTTTTATCCGTTGGATTTTTATTAATATGAAAAATAGTTTATTAATAGGTATCACATTGGCTTTTGTTGTTTCTTGTAAAAGCACTTCCACTGTTGTTACTGACGATGTTACAGATGATGTTACTGAAAATTTGAGCGGAGCCTATTCTCCTGTTCTTGACCAGTCAAAAGCTATCTTTTTGTTTAATGGAAAAGATTTAAGTGGTTGGAAAGTACATGGTACTGAACAGTGGTATGTAGAAGATGGATTATTAGTGTGTGAAAATGGTGTTGATAATACGTTTGGTTATTTAAGCACCGTCAAACACTATAAAGATTTTGAATTGACCCTAGAATACAAACAGGAAAAAAGAGGTAACAGTGGCATCTTCGTTCGCTCAACCGTCAAGGGAAATAAAGCAACTGGCTGGCAAGTTGAGATAGCACCTCCAGGACATAAAGCTGGTGGAATCAATGCATACAAAAGCGGATGGTTAGTTAAACCTGATTCGGCAAAAGATGCCGTGATTAAAATGGGTGAATGGAATGAAATGAAAATTCAAGTGAAAGGAAGCTCAATCACATCATGGTTGAATGGCACTCAAATGGTGACGGTTAATCGCTCTGAAATAGAGAAGGGCGAAGGCGGCATTTCATTACAGATTCATGGCGAAAATGAAACAAAAGTGAAATGGCGACATATTAGATTGGTTGAGTTATAAGTTGTAGAGGGTACTTGATCTGTACCCATACACCGCGTCATCATTTTTATAAAATAAACTAAAGACATTGGTTGATTCAGAAAAATGAAGGCAGATGCCGAAGTCGCCATTTTTGACCCTGTGATTAATATTGGTTCCTCTCGCGTCGTTCTGACATTTTATTTTCTTTTAATGTCTATTTTGCGCTGTTGCCACCTCTTTTTTTCTTACTTGAATAGAAGGGGGGACAAAGACTGGTCACCGAATCACTTTCTATCTAACCTATTCATTCATTTTAAATAAATATACCGTTTCGAATGAGCATCCATGGGCTAACTTCAATTAATCCATACATCCTGTGTGATTGACTAAAAAAAATTAGGAAGGTTCACGGTCGAAAAATAGTCGCCATTTCAGTCAGGTTTTATGTTTAGCTTAAAATAAAACCTGAAACCTGGAATACCTTATACCTTTGATTCTTGTGTATTCAATTTAAAAATCGTCGTTAATTTATTGGCCGGTAAAAGTGCGAGTAACATGCCTACCAACGAGCATAATCCTCCTGCAATATGGAACCAGTAGATTGATTCATCAAGAAAGATAATCGCTAATATGGCACCGAATAACGGCATTAAAGTGATCGATAATGAAGCACTTTCAGGACCAAGACGCACCACCCCATTAGTCCAAAATATGTAGGCTAATATTGATGGGAAAACCCATAGATAAACAAATAAATTTAGGTGTGCTAATGAAGGGAAATAAAATTTAAAAAAGATTGCTTCAATGGCATAACCGATCATTAAAAAAGGCAGTCCGAGCATGATCAGTAGATATAACACCACGATAGGCGGTAATTTAAGCGACATCTTTTTTAATAACACCGTAAATAAAGCCCAGACTACGACAGCGGCAAGCATAAATAGATCACCCTGACTAAATTTAAGGCTTAATAAATGGGGTAAATGTCCCTTTGTTAAAATCAGTAACACGCCCAATATTGATATCGCCATCCCAATGGATTGCATTAAGCGCGGGCGATTACCTAGCACTCTCCATGCAATTAAAAGTGTCGCAATCGGTATTAGTGTATTAATGAGCGTAATATTAACGGCTGTTGTAAAATTGGCAGCCACATAAAGCAGGCTGTTATAAAACGCGATACTTAAGATGGCGAGCCCTGATAAGGCAAATAAATGAGGGCGGATTATCGGCCAACTTTTCATCACGCGAGGTAAGGCAAAAGGGGTTAGTAGTACAAAAGCACCAATCCATCGGAACAAGTTCATGGCAATGGGGGCAACCTCAGGCATAAAACCACGTGCTAAAATCGCATTAATCGCCCAAAATAAATTGGTCATTAATAAACCTAAAAAAGCCATCCATACAATGCGATTGTTTGTTGATGTTGAGTCCGTCACCATTTTATTCGTCAATGTTCTCTCCATAGAATTATTTGATAAAGCCGTTTCATGTTAATTGTTTAAGTCGTTAAAAGACACAAATTAAACAATTAATCTTAGGTTTAAAGAGAGTTGAGTTTAGATAGTTGTGTATCAAATTATTTTATTGGATATTGTTTTTTGAATGTTGAATGTTGAATGTTGAATGTTGAAGTGCTTCTCCTGCTAACGTTTAGTTAAAAACGTCAGCAGGAGGAAAGGTTTTATCTTTATCGCTTTAATTCACAATATGTTTCTTTAAATCTAAGTCTTTTTAAATCTAGGCTTATTAAGCACACATCGCTGGTTCAATGTCGTAATCTGCATTGTTAGCTTTCTTATTCCATGCTTTTTCATGGAAGAAGTAAGCAAAAGAGTTAATTGCTGGTTCAATGCTTGCCATCAATCCACCTATGAAAGCATCACCGGTTAAAGCATAAGTGACAGCAAAGGCGACATTAAAGTGAATAACTGCAAAGCTCACTGTTTTTACCTTAGTCATTGACTCACGCTTTTTAAGGAAAGGCAGTTGTTGCCACGCTTTTTCATGGAAGTAAAAAGCAACCGTGTTGATTGACGGCTCGATAACTGCGATCAAGCTGCCTAATAAAAAATCACCTGTTAATGCAAAAGCAACTAAGGTTGCGATGCTGAAGTGAATAACTGCAAAAGTAATTGTTTTAGCCATGGTGTGTTCCTCGTTATATATTCTTTATTTTGTGTAGTTATTATTGATAATTATTATCATTAAGTAAAACGGGAAGTTTCTATTCTATTGATAGGTTTTTCGTTTTAATTTACTGTTATTGATAGTTTTGTGTTATTAACTGGCGTCTTGAGTTAGTGATATTTTTTAGATGGGTCAGATAGGTTAGGTGGCTTAGATAGATTAAATAGGTTAGAAAGGTTAGAAAGGTTAGAAAGGTGCAGGGATAAGTAGCGGTTTAGTTTTGTATCTATTCTCGTTAAAGGCCATCATTGATTCAGAAAACTTAAGGATGAAAGTGCTAACCCTATTAAGTCATGCCTTATGGTAGTTGCTGATATTATTTTATCATTAGGTGCGCTAGCCCCTTTTTTACACTTCAACTACCATCGCATCTACCTCTCATGATTTAAATTATACTGCTCAACTTGGCTCATCATCCTTTGGTGGAGCAGGTTTTTTACTTACCTTGATTTTTTCAACTAGATTAAATGGTGCAATTTCTACGCGATCACGGCCATTTTTCTTAGCAAGGTATAAAGCTTCATCAGCAATACTAATAACTTCATCGATAGTTTTAGCATGATCTGGGTACATGGCTAGACCAATAGAGGTCGTTACTGTACCTAACGATAATTGATTCATATTAAGTTCAAGGGAGCGAATTCCTTTTCCAATACGCTCTGCGATAATCAATGCTTGCTGGTCATTAGCAGATGGACAAACAATGCAAAACTCTTCACCACCGTAGCGACAAGCAATGTCTTCTTGACGTATAGAATCGATTAAAACTTGTGATACCGCTTTTAAAACATGATCGCCTGCGTCATGGCCAAAATTATCATTAAACAATTTAAAGTGATCAAGGTCGATCATCATAATAGCAATACTGGTATTTGTTCGTTCAGCTCTGCTACAACATTGATCTAAGGACTCTGTCATATAACGACGATTAAATAAGCCAGTAAGCGGATCTCGAATCGCTTGTTCGCGGAGGTTGTCACGTAATTGAATATTGGCAAGGGTTAACCCTATTTGTTCGGCAATGGCATGGGACATGGCTTGATGTTTTTCAATATCAATATCCTGTGACATGACAAAATGTAAAACCCCAATGGTTTCCCCTTGTGCAAGTAAAGGTATACATAATGTTTGTTCAGTAGGTTTCTCCGTCCAATGTTGACAAGCAATTTGAATATCGTGATCAGTAGATAAATGTTGGTGTCCTTTACGTAAGGCCCAGCATTCATTAGGTGCAAAACGTTCGACCCATATACAATCGTCACCCCATGTCGCAACAGTATCTAAGCGGTTACGAGAAGATTTTATAATTGAGATAGAGCCTTTAAATTCTGGTAATAATTTTGGAATGACAGTATTCATTACTTGGCCTGCTTCTTTCAATGTAGAGCAGGCATTGAGTAAACCACCGAAGGTTTGCAGAATCGATATTTCTGTTGTGCGATCCTCCACTCGTTGTTCAAGTAAAAAACGCTCTTTTTGTACTGTTTTATGCATGGTTCTCGCACTCAATAGACCGAGTATGAGCACTGCAAAAAGGCTGAGTGCACCAGTAATAAATAACGTAATTCTCAGTTCGTTAATGGCAATTTGAATAGAAGCTTGAGAGCGTGCAATACGAGCGACAATGGGATGGTCAAGATGAGAAGTGCTATCAGTATAGTGTGCTTCACCTGAGCGTATCGCCACATAGAGCATTTCATCATTCAGAGTATTACTAAATCGTTCAGAGATACCCAAACCAGATTTTAATGCGAGCGCAATTTCAGGGCGATCTGCATGGTTTTCAATATGGATTAGCTGATCAAAACTGATATCAGAATCTCCTAGTACTTTTCCATTAGCATCAATATAAGTCATACGAAAATCACCCGCATGGGCAATATTTTCAGCTAAGCGTTGGAAAGCACGAATAATATATCCTTCATCTTCAGTTTCTACGGATTCCAACGTTTTAATCGATTCTAGGGATGCCTTCGCCAACGTTGTTAATTCAGTAGAGTTACGTTCTAATAAATGAGATTCAAGATACCTTTCTATCATCAGTATAGTAACAGTAGTGACTAACAACATCACGGTAAGCGGGATGACGACAAGTTTTTGCTGAATATTCATATTAACCTTAACCCACTGTGGGGATTAGATTTTAATAACAATAATTTACCCAAGATTGAAAAATATAAATGCCTTGCCAATTACTTTTGTTATTAATGCCATAGAAGAGTGAAAACGGGATAACTATAAAACGCCCGAACTATAAAACGTGATAACTGAAAATAACGCTAAAGTGGTTACCATAAAGTTATATTTGTAACCCTATAGTGATAATTTTAGACTAAATTTTAGAGTTAATTAGAAAAGATGAAAGAAATCGTCTTTTTAAACTGAAAATCGTTATGTAGCTCAATATATTGAAGAAAAGTTTGAAATTAATATTATGTAATTGAACATATATTAATCGTTCTAGAACAATTAATGGGATTCATTAACACTGTATGTCATTGAATAACTATGAAATCTCACAGATAATCAACCTATTTTATAAAATCAAACAGAAGGTTTGTGATATTTAAGTTGGAATACTTAAGTCGATATAAAAGAGCCGATTTAGATGAGTTAGTATAAGTGAGTTGATACAAGTGAGTAGATATAGATGAGTTAGTATAAGTGAGTAGATATAGATGAGTTGATATAGTTAATGTCGTTGTATTTAGCGTAATTAAGCAGGGGGGATCGAGTTTCATATGCTCTTTTATAGTCTAAAATCAGCGGCTTTTTCTTTGGCCTTCTAGGAATGCTACTTTGATTAAACAGTGAAGGTAAAAAGCCGCCGCTAATGAGGTGATCCCATTAAGTGAGATAGATGAGTCAACGGCTTTTAAAAATACCTTGTTTACTTGGTTACTTGGCTAATAGGTAAAATAACTTAATCACTTATTTAGTCGGTGCTTCAGAAGCGCTCAGCACGATATTAGAGAAAGTAGCTTGCACGTAATCACCATCTACTTTATCAATCGCCCAATCACCTGTACCTGGACAATTCGTATACCATATTCCCGGTGCATCTTTGCTACTACACTGGTTATAGGCACCCGCTTTAAAATAAAACCAATCTTTTTGGTAGCCATTTGGGTTATCCAGCGCATCTACTTTGCCATTAGCATCAACATTATTGGACAAATCGATTTCATACTTCACTTCAGGCTGATTTTTAGTGGTGAAGGTAAGGTACATAATATTGTCGTGAACATTAATGATGTAGTTAAACTCTTCTCCTAATGCGATACCTTGCTCACCGGGTTCAGCAGAATTATCCCACGAATTTCCCCAAACAGGGTAAGCGACATCAGTTCGGTTTGGATCTCTTTTAGGCAGGTTTTTTTCGTAAGTCCAAAAAACAGAACCTGTTGCATGGTTTGGCCATTTCTTATAATAAATTTTAATCGGCTCATTACCCCAACCAAAGGCATCATCGGTGTTATGTAATAGGTTGTCATCTTTCCCTGCATGTATTTGCCCAACAACAACAGAATAAGCTGGTGGTTTATTCGGGTAACCTGCATGTACAGAAACGGCATCCACTTTTAAGGTGGCTTCTAATCTACCGCCTATATCAGCAAAGTTTTTTGCATTAGGGTTAGCAGCCAGTGCAAAATTATTACGTTTAGACTTGGTATCTCCACCAGAATCACCACTCATCATTTGCCTAAACTCACTACGTGTATTCGTTGAGCCTCCAGTGGTTGCTGCTTTGTTTGGCGCCGCAAAGACAACACCGTTTTCAGTATTTGCATAGAAGAAATTAGGATGATAAAAAGCGTCAATACGACCAACATCAACTTCTCTTGCTTTGCCGCTGCTACCTTCTAACGGAAGCGTTATTTTCCAATAACTCAAATCGATAATATCGGCGGGTAATACACCACTCGCAGGAGGTGGAAGCGTACAGCCAGATAAAAGCAATGATGCACTGATACTGGTTAATAAGCATTTCAGGTGAGGTAGACGCTTCATGGAAACTTCCTAATGTCATGTCGGTGTTAGATTAAAGCAAAGTGTAACCTTAACGCTGACATTATTTGCAATACAATAATATTTATTGTGATGTTAATCTCTCAAAATAAATATATAGGCGATTGATAAATAAGAGGTAATATGAGTGATTTGTGATATTTATATAAACTACTTCCTACCTTAATAGTCTTAAATTCATGCTTAAACTTACTAGAGCCGTCATCGATTTAGAAAAACTCAAACAGGGAGAGTGAACGTGGGAAAATTGAATGAATATCTTCTGTAAGAAATTGATTTTAAATATGTAAATTTTAAAGTGCCTAGCTTTGAGTTATAAAGTAAATTAATTGATTGTGAAAGTTAGAGGCAGAAATTGTAGCCATATTGAGTAAGTTTTTATCGTTAACTTTAAGCCGATTATCACATCAACATAGTCGTTAAATTAGTCATTTTTTATTTTGAATGAAATCAAACTCCTTCCTGCTTGGTCTATTAAACGTGACATCAACTATTTTAATAAAAAACGATGATGTTCAATCAAATAGGTATCGGGTTCAATGGTATTCATTTTATACATTTCAGCTGGTTTTAGTTTTTATTATCAGGGGAATTTAAAATTAAAAGGTAGACACTGACAGCATAGTTCAAGTCTATTCGTGCAGTTATTACTTGAATTCAAAAATAGAAAAACGAAGTAAAAATAAGTTAAATTTTCTCGTTATCAAAGAGGGCGTTATGAAAAAATTAATTACATCTGGTTTGTTGACCATGGCTATATTCAGTCAACAACAAGTATTAGCTGAAACGTTTAATAGTGGAGTCGATTCTGTTGCGTTAGTTGAACTCTTTAGTTCTGAAGGTTGCCATTCTTGTCCGCCTGCTGATGAAAAATTAAGTGGGTTATTGGATAGCCCACAATTATTTAAAAAATTCGTTCCTGTCGCTTTTCATGTCGATTATTGGGATAGATTAGGGTGGAAGGATCCCTTTGCAACCCCTGAATATACTACTAGACAATATAATTTATTATCAGAAGGGGGTCGTAGAGGCGCTTATACACCAAATTTCATTATTGCGGGTAATGAATGGAAAGGTTTCTTTAGAGGGCAGTCTATAGAAAATGGCGTAGACACCTTTGCAAAAAGCTCAATTGGTAATTTAACAATAGATTATCAATCATCAGGTTCTCAACACGAAGTTAAAGCAGTTTTTTCACCTGACAAAGAATTTATTGTAGATAAAGGTAAGCCGTTGATTTTATCCGTTGCACCGCTAGGGATGGGGCTAAAGAGCGATGTGAAACGTGGTGAAAACAGTAATAAGCAATTACGCCATGAATTTGTCGCATTAGATTGGCAAAAAATTCCGATGACATTTGAAAATAATCGATGGGTAGCGACGTTGAATTTATCTAAAGAGGCACATAAAGAGCAAGCTCAGGCGATTAGTGCATGGATAAGTAACGAGAATAGTTTAACTCCTATTCAAGCAGTCGGTGGTTATATCAAATAACATTTGTAGACGATATGTAATAAAAAGCTAATCACTGTTTATGTGATTAGCTTTTTTATTGGTTTCTCTTTTAAAGCATAACGATAGCGGTGACGAATTGAGTTAATAACAGCAAAGGGCACGCAGAGCTTAGCTCGCTCATATAACGAGACACTGCTGCATAAACCGCTCTCTGCCTTAGGTTGCTAAAGGTAGTCTTGATTCAGGAAAACTTAACGTGGGGAAGTGGACATAGCCATGTGAGTAAGATTTTATCGTAACTAATTGATATTGCTTGTTTCAATGAGTGGGTGTCCGGCACTTTTTCAAAGTCGATGGGTGTCCGCGTTTTCCATTGTAGTCATTAATTCGTCTGCGCTCATCGAGTCTATTTGATGTTTATTTGCAGTGTTTTCGCCCTGTCAGCGACATACTTTTTCTTACCAGAAGAATACTTTTTACCCACAACATGCAAAAAGACTGGCTCCCAATTCGTTTTTTAATCTCCTTTTTTGTAAATAAAGTAATGACAGCCTTCTTGACGCACCGCTCATACTCGACATCCATGTCTCGAAATGAGCTAGCAACGGCATCCATGCCTAACCTTGCTAAAGGCAATCATTAATTCAGAAAAACTCAACGGGAGGAATGGACGTAGCCATATTGAGTAAGGTTTTATTGTAACTATTTGATATTATTAATTTCAATGTTTGGGTGTCCGGCACTTTTTCATTCAGTACTTTCTCAATCGTTTGTATCTTTCAATAAGTTTGAAGAATTGAAGAATTGAAGAATTGAAGAATTGAAGAATTGAAGAATTGAAGAAGAAAGAACAGGAATGAGTTTTGGAGAGTTGAAGTTAAATCAAGTCTATTCGAACTGCCATTTTTATCCAATAAAAACATAAAAGTCCAATACGTTTAATGTATTGGACTTTTATTGAAATGAAGTTATTGGAAATACATCATTTTATTTAATATCGTTATATGCGATTAATGACGAAATATACGATTAATGACGAAAACTCGATATTAATGCCGGAATACCTGGCAACATACCTACAGCAGCCATCACAGTTGTGAGTACCACAAACATAATGCCAGGTATAATCCAGCGATTCATTTGGCTCAATTTCGCACTACGTTCTTTACAACCAATTAAACCAAGGTTATCAAGTAACATAGTAAGCGACCACCCAAACGCAGGGTTAACAAGCGTCGATGCAAATACAACAATAGCGGCGGATTGCGTCGTTTTACCTTCACGTGTCATTTCCATTCCTGCTTCAAGTAATGGGATAAATACACCTACGATTAATGCAACACACAACACTGGTTGCCATATCGCTAAATCCATAGGGTATCCCCATATTGCTGCTATGACACAAAACAGCGCGGTTAATAAAGCGCCAGCGGGAATAGGGCGTTTAGCAATTGCCGCAGGTATCAAATAAGTTCCCCATGATGAAGTAAAATTAGACCCACCTAAAAGGGAACCAAACACTTGGCGAATAGACGCAGTGGTCATCGTATCATCTATATTCATTTGTACTTTTTCAGTACGCTCAGGGTAACTGATTTTTTGAAATACTTGATGTCCCAAGAAATCAGGTGACCACATTGCCACTGCTAAAATAGCAAAAGGTAATACAACCACAAAACTTTCTACTGTCGGTAAACCTAACATCCAACCAGTATTTTCTCCCCACCAATACGTTGGGCTCAGATGTGGTAAGCCAGGGTCAGTAATAAACTCAAAGGGCGCACCCATTGCAAAAGCAATCGAGCCCCCTAATAAACAGCTTAACGGTACTGCTAACCAACGTTTTTTCCAATGTTCAAGTAATGCATACAGTAAAATAGTACAAATAATAACGACAAAAGGGATGTGTGACATACCAATATCATCCCCCCAAGCCAGTAACTTTTTAACTTGAGAAATAGTCCCTACAAAACCAAGATATAACAGTAATCCACCACACACACCTTTGCTGGTGAGGTTTGCTAATCGACTTCCGCCTTTACTAACCGCTAAAATCAAACCAAACGCTCCAATGAGTAAACCAAATGCCATCGGGTGTCCGCCAGCAGCAACTACAATTGGAATAAGTGGAATGAGCGGGCCATGAGTACCCGCTAAGTTGGCCGTTGGCAGTAAAAATCCGGAAAAAAGAACAATAAATATAGAAACAATTAATAGCTCATAACGGACATTTTCTAACACAAAACCTTCATCAAGGCCAAGTGGTAAAGCAAAGGTTGCGGCGATTGCACCCACCATCACTATTTTACCTATCGTCGCGGCCATTGCTGGAATGGTATCTTCTATTTCAAAGCGGTAGTCTTTAAAAGGTAAGTTTGGTCGCCAACGTTTAGGCGACATTATTTGTAATTCATGCTCTAAGTATTCTTCTCGTGTATTAAAATCTGAACTCGGTTTGTGCTTTTGCTCGTAATTCAGCTGATCTTTATTTTTTTTGTTTTTTGATTCTTGCTCAAGTGTGGCATTAGCAGTTTTTTTCATTATTAATCCCTGTAGTCACTATTTAAAAAACACTCTGTATTTCAACGCAGTCACACTACGCTTAGGTGATATTGATTACTAATAACGAGATACAATCATTAGCTATACATCATGTTTTTCATTAATTTAGGGGAGTAAACTGTATTGCGTCACACAGATTATAAAATCTATTTTTTACGTTTTATTGATTTAATGACTATCTTCAACACAGTGAGTCATATGTCGATAAATAAAAGTCACCAAAGTAAAAGTACTTAATATATTTTACGTATTACTCAAAAGGAAAAAGAAATTGCGGAGGAAAAGAAATCGCGGACATATATGGTCACTCTTTGTAAATCAAGATTAGATTGATTTTTATTTTCTGTTTAATAATTGATTACGTACAGA
>NZ_CANLFB010000029.1 GCF_947489755.1 uncultured Psychromonas sp. | reverse complement strand
TTTAGCTCAGTTGGTAGAGCAACGGACTGTTAATCCGTGTGTCGCTGGTTCAAGCCCAGCAAGAGGAGCCACATTAAAAAGCCTGAACATATTGTTCAGGCTTTTTTTTGCCTAAAATTTATGATCTCCCCATACATTAGTAATATGAGGAATTCCTCTTTAGCTCAGTTGGTAGAGCAACGGACTATCCTGTTTTGAAAATATAGCGTGTGTCGCTGGTTCAAGCCCAGCAATAGAGGCATATTAAAGCCTGAACATATTGCTCAGGCTTTTTTGCCTAAAATTTATGATCTACCTATACATTAATAAAATGAGAAATTCCTTTTTAGATCAATTGATAGAATAACCGACTGTCCTGTTTTAAAAGTATAAAGGTGCCGCTAGCACAAGCTTAGTTAGAAGAGGTTTATTAAAAAGACTCAATATAAGGTTTGTTAAATAGTGTTCGAGTGTTCAATAAGTAACGTTAGTATGTCAATTGACTAAATATGACTGGCGAGGTTATTGATTGAATTCAGGGTGAAGAAAAAACCTATTAAAAAGTTATCTAATAGGTTTCAGTTTTACTTGTGTTCTTTTTAAAAAGCCACATTACGACGTTGTCGCATTAAGAAGACAAAAGCGATACCGCCTGCTAAACCCGTTAAAATACCAATAGGCATATCTTCTGGTGGAATAATAATTCTTGCTACTATATCTGCAAAGACTAAAAATAATGCGCCTAGTAAAGCCGATAAGGGTAAAATTTTACGGTAGTCTCCACCCACTAACAAACGCACAATATGCGGCACCATTAACCCTACAAAACCGATTACACCAGAGAAAGCAACAGCGGCACCTGTTAGCAATGCACAGACTACAATAACAATTAAGCGGAAGCGTTGTACAGGTACGCCTAGCGTGCTGGCTGTCTCATCGCCTAACATCATGGCATTGAGGTATCTTGCTTTATAAATAAGATAACTCGCGCCTAATAATAAAGTGATGAATGGAAACCAAAGCTGATTCCATTGTGCTAGCCCTAATCCACCCAACATCCAAAATATAACCGTATGTGACGCGCGGTGATCCCCCATGAAGATAAATAAGTTACTTAATGCAGTGAGTACAAATGCGACCGCGACTCCTGCAAGTACTAATCTACCGGCACTGTTAGCCATAGAGAAGTTCGCCACACCTAAGACTAAAAACATAGCAAACAACGCCCCAATAAAAGCGAATACAGGTACAGTTACCATCCCTAAAATCATACCTGTATGTAGCAACGCAATAATAGCGCCCAGAGCGGCTCCAGAAGAGATTCCTAATAAGTGAGGGTCTGCAAGCGGGTTACGTGTTATGGATTGCAATGCGGCACCAACTATAGCAAGCGTAGCGCCCACAATGGCTGCTAAAATAGTACGAGGAAAACGGACTGCCCATACAATGTTTTCACGTCCTATGGACCAACTAGGCAAGCTATTGGAGAAGGATAGCTTATGAGCTATCACTCCCCATACTGTTGATTGTGATATAGGCACGGAGCCAACACCAATTGCGATACCCATTGCGATAATGAGCAGTAAAGCTAAGCTCATCAATAACAAACCTAATGGTATAGCAGAAAAGCTTAGCTTTTTAGTCGAAGATGATTTTTTCATTATTTCGTTCTAAAGGCTTTAGCTAAATGTTTGATGGCTTGGATATTTCGTGGTCCAGGCGTTGCTTCAACATATTCTAAAATAACAAAACGATTGTTCTTTACTGCGGGAATATCTTTAAGTCCTGAATGATTACGTAGAAAATCAATTTTTTGCTGTGCTGTGACATCGCCATAGTTAACAATAACGATGACTTCTGGTGCACGATCTATGACTGATTCCCAACCTACTTTTATCCAATTCTTTTGTACATCATCAATAATGTTTTTACCGCCTGCCGCTTCAATTAATGCAGTCGGCATACCATTCATTCCTGCGGTAAAAGGTTGCTCCTCACCAGAATCATAAACAAAGACTTTAGTTGGGTGAGCAAGTGGTGCTAAATTAGCCTGAAACTCTTTTAATTCTTTTTTATAGCCAGCAACTAGTTTATTGGCGCGTTCTTCAACATTAAAAATACGGCCTAGATTGGTTAAGTCGTTATAAAGATCATCCATTGAGACTTTATCTTTGTTCATAATATGAACACAACTTTCACTTAATTCATAAACGTTTATACCTAATGGAGCAAGCGTATCTGGGGTTACTCCTCCACCAACACGCATACCATAGTTCCAACCTGCAAAGTAGAAGTCAGTATCTGCTCCCAGTAAAACCTCTTTAGTGGGGTATTTAGGTGAGAGTTCTGGCAATTCTCCAATGCCAGCGCGTAAAACAGGATCAAGCGTTTTCCAACCAGAAATACCCGTTACACCTACCATCTCATCTTGTAAACCAAGTGCTAACATCATTTCGGTTAAATTCACATCATTTGAAACGGCTGCCTTTGGCTTGCTCTCAAAAGTGACAACGCGATCGCAGCTTTTAATCTCAATAGGGTAGTGCCCTGTATCGCTCTGTGCTGCATATACAGTATTGGCTAATAAGCTCGTTAATATAATGGCGGTATATTTAAATGGGGCACTAAGGTGAATCATGGTTAATTAATCCTGTTGGTTATTTGTATAAAAAGAAAATCGCGGACGTTGTGTTATCGGATGTTGGTCAATGATGGTTTTAACTTCAAATACATGTTCAATTTGTTGTTCTGTAAATGCTTCATTTGCTGCTGAGTAACCTTGCATCTGTCCATCTTTCATCACGAGTACACGATCTGCATAAGCGGCTGCTAGCGATAAATCATGTAAAGAGACGATGATAGTGCAAGGTAATGCAGATAATAATTCAAGCACTTCAAGTTGATGACGAATATCTAAATGATTGGTGGGTTCATCTAGAATCAAAACATCAGGGCCTTGTACTAAAGCACGGGCAATCATAACGCGTTGTCGTTCGCCGCCAGACAACGCGTTAAAGTTACGTTCAATAAGATGAGAGACATCCAATAACGCTAATACGCCTTCAATGGCTTCATTATCTTCTTTGGTGCGTTTCCAACTCGTGGATTTAGGCGTTAAACCAATTTCAACCATTTCAAATACACTCAAACCAAATTCTGCGCCAGTATCTTGTAATACCGTTGCAATACGTTGAGCACAGCTGCGAGCAGGTAATGACCAAATATCTTTTCCATCCATTAATACTTGGCCTGAAGAAGGTTTATTAACACGGTATAAGCAACGTAATAAACTGGTTTTACCTGAGCCATTTGGTCCCACTACGGCAACAAATTCAGCAGGATTAACGGCAATACTAATAGGATGAAGTAATGGAGCGTGTTTATAGGGTGACCAGGCTAGATTATTTAACTCAAACGCAGCTGGTTTACAATCTGCAAAGCATTGCAATGAGATTGTATTTTCTGACCTTTTTTTGTCGTTATTCGTAGATGGGTTATTTAGCAAAGCAGTAGAGTCCTATAACGACTAAGGTATTAAAAAGCACATGTTTGAAATGGGGAAATATTAAATAGGACTATACGTAAGGCATTTTATATAAACAAGTAAAGAGACGTGAGTAATTTTCATTATCAGTTGAAATTAATCAATAGACGTATCTCAGTTAGCCATTGATGTTTTTTATTTAAAATGAATTAACTTAAGGAAATATATTGTTTTTCTAAAGGCAAATAAACCTGCTCATTATTCTTATTGTATTTTTATGCCGATTGTTGATTTTAAATCAAATAAACACTTAAAAGTGACATAAAACGGCATAAAACGATGTTAAGTGGAGTACGGATAAGTTATGGTTCTGCACAATTTTTTTTAAGGACTTTGAGAGGGAATTTATGGAGTCAGTACAAAATCACGTCACTGCATTAATCAGTAGTGCGGATACCTTGTTTATATTATTAGGCGCAATCATGGTTTTTGCCATGCACGCAGGCTTTGCTTTTTTAGAAGTCGGCACCGTTCGCCACAAAAACCAAGTTAACGCATTAGTTAAAATCATGTCTGACTTTGGTGTATCAGCTTTGGTCTACTTCTTCTTTGGTTATTGGTTAGCTTATGGCGTTACATTCTTTGATGGCGCTGCAGTACTTGCTGAAAATAATGGCTATGAGCTCGTTAAGTTTTTCTTTTTGATGACTTTTGCTGCTGCTATTCCAGCGATTATATCTGGTGGTGTTGCTGAGCGTGCTAAGTTTAATCCGATGCTCATTGCTGCTGCATTGTGTGTGGGTCTTGTTTACCCTTTCTTTGAAGGTTTAATTTGGAATAGTAACTATGGATTTCAAGGCTGGCTAGAAACTAATTTTGGTGCTGCCTTCCATGATTTTGCTGGCTCTATTGTTGTGCATGCTGTAGGTGGTTGGATTGCTTTTGCTGCGATTATTGTTTTAGGTAGCCGTAATGGTCGTTACCGTAATGGTAAAGTTGTTGCGTTTGCACCTTCGAATATTCCTTTATTGGCATTAGGTGCATGGATACTGTCTATTGGTTGGTTTGGTTTTAACGTGATGTCTGCACAAGCAATTGAAGGCATCAGTGGTTTAGTGGCAATGAACTCTTTAATGGCGATGGTTGGCGGCATTATTAGTTCGCTTGTTATTGGTAAAAAAGACCCTGGCTTCATTCATAATGGGCCATTAGCTGGTTTAGTGGCTGTTTGTGCGGGTTCTGATTTAATGCATCCAATCGGCGCTTTAATGACGGGGCTGGTTGCTGGTGGATTATTCGTTTGGGTATTTACCTACGTGCAAAATAAATTTGCTAGTTTCGACGATGTGTTAGGTGTATGGCCATTACATGGACTGTGTGGTTTATGGGGTGGTGTTGCTGCTGGTATTTTCGGACTTGAAGCCTTTGGTGGTTTAGGCGGTGTTACTTTTATGAGTCAATTAATTGGTTCTTTAGCGGGCGTATTATTCGCTGTTGTTGGTGGATTCATTGTTTATAAAATAGTGAACGCCATTATGCCTATTCGTCTTAGTGAAGAAGATGAGTTTAATGGTGCTGATGTCGCGATTCATAAAATTGGTGCAACTAACTTAACTAATAACTAGGTTTTATATTATTTATTATGTTCATTATGGTATTCAAGTTTACCCATTGGAGTGTGCTTTAGAATATTGAAACGTTTTAAATCAAAAGGCTGAGAAGAGATTCTTGGCCTTTTTACTTTAAAAGTTGACTAATTTTAACAAAAAAGTGCGTTTTCAATTTATAATGATGCAGCACATAATTTGAATCATTTTATATTGTTATTATCAGCCGATTTTAAATTTTACCCATTTGGAGAAATATCATGAAAGTAGTTGAAGTAAAACATCCCCTTATTCAACATAAATTAGGTTTATTACGTGAAGCGGATATTAGTACCAAACGTTTTCGTGAGCTAGCACGTGAAGTTGCAAGCCTATTAACCTATGAAGCGACGAAAGATTTAGAACTAGAATCAGTCACAATCCAAGGTTGGGAAGGAGAGTTAGAAGTTCAACAAATAGCAGGTAAAAAAGTAACAGTAGTGCCTATTTTACGTGCTGGATTAGGTATGATGGATGGTGTTTTAGATTACATACCAAGTGCAAAAGTAAGTGTTGTTGGTATCTATCGTGATGAAGAAACACTAGAGCCTGTGCCTTACTTCCAAAAATTAGTAAGCCAAATCGATCAACGTTTAGCATTAGTTGTTGACCCAATGTTAGCCACTGGCGGTTCAATGATTTCAACATTAGATCTTATTAAAGAAAGTGGTTGTACTAATATCAAAGTATTAATTCTAGTGGCTGCACCTGAAGGTTTAAAAGCATTAGAAGCATTACACCCTGATATTGAAGTGTATACCGCTTCTATCGATTCTCACCTGAATGAAAGTGGTTACATCGTGCCTGGTTTAGGCGATGCGGGTGATAAAATATTTGGTACTAAGTAGCATTAATAAATAGCACTAATAAATAGTATTAATAAATAGTATTAATAAATAGTATTAATAAATAGTATTAATAAATAAAAATAAGGTGAATGATTGCCTTATTAAAAAATTGAGTATGTTGATTTAATATAATATTTAAGTCAGCGTGCTAACAATATTCAAATGTAAATTATTAAAGGGAATTATTCATGTCTGATGTTGCCCCAGAAGACCAATCCACGCTACCTGAACAAGATCTCACCGCCAATCTTAATATATTTCAACAAATGCTAGCGGGTTCTCAAATGTTATTTGTTGCCTTTGGTGCATTGGTCTTAATGCCTTTGATCACTGGCCTCGATCCTAATGTTGCTTTATTTACTGCTGGTATTGGGACGCTGTTATTTCATTTAGTCACTAAAGGTCAGGTTCCGATTTTCTTAGCCTCTTCTTTTGCTTTTATTGCTCCGATTGCTTACGGCGTTCAAACGTGGGGTATCCCTGCGACTATGTCTGGTTTGTTTGCTGCCGGTGTAGTTTATATGTTGATGTCTTGCGCTGTAAAACTGAAAGGTGTTGAATTCATTCATCATTTATTACCTCCTGTTGTAGTGGGGCCAGTGATCATGGTTATTGGTCTTGGCTTAGCGCCTGTTGCTGTGAATATGGCACTGGGTAAAACGGGGGATGCAAGCATGGTATTGATTGACCAAAATACCGCGATGATCATCTCTTTTGCTTCTTTGATTACCACCTTGATCGTCTCGACATTAGCGAAAGGTATTTTTAAATTAGTGCCTATTTTTTGTGGTGTGATTGTTGGTTACTTGTTATCGCTGTTTTTTGGTATTTTAGATTTCACTGTAATATCTAATGCAGCATGGTTAAGTGTTCCAAAGTTTGTTGCTCCTGAATGGAATTGGCATGCGGTATTATTTATGATCCCTGTTGCCATTGCGCCTGCTGTTGAACATGTTGGTGATATTCTTGCTATCAGTAATGTCACGGGTAAAAACTATCTGAAAAAACCTGGATTACACCGTACCTTATTTGGCGATGGTATTGCGACTAGTGCTGCGTCATTATTTGGTGGTCCACCTAATACAACTTACTCTGAAGTGACTGGTGCGGTTATGTTGACGCGTAACTTTAACCCTAAAATTATGATGTGGGCGGCGGTTATTGCCATTTTACTTGCCTTTGTTGGTAAGTTTGGTGCAGTATTACAAACCATTCCTGGTGCGGTAATGGGCGGGATCATGATGTTGTTGTTTGGTACGATTGCCTCTGTTGGTTTAAATACGATGATCCGTCATCGTGTTGATTTATCGCAACCACGTAATATGTGTATTGTGTCAGTTACCTTGGTGTTTGGTATTGGCGGTATGGCATTAGGTATTGGTTCATTCAGCTTACAAGGTGTTAGTCTTTGTGGGATAGTGGCTATTTTACTTAATCTAGTATTACCACGTCATCGAGCATAACGCTTAGTCGTTACTAGGTTACAAAAGTAAGGGGCATTCGTGCTCCTTATTTGTTTTTTGCCTTAATCTGAATCTTAAATGTTTATTGTTGAGTATTTATTCCCAATAGTTATCTGCAATAGTTATCTAAAATAGCTATGTTCATCATTAAATCTTTATTATCAAAAAATTAATTTCATTAAGCTATCGCTTATGCTCATAAATAATGACCTTTTCTTATAAACTCCTTTATGATGCACCCTATGAATGAATCTTCTATTACTTCCCTATCTGGTTTGATTTTATCGCGTCAGCAAATTGAGACTGCGAATGGCGTTGATCTTGTTTTTTGGTTAAGCACCGAACGCGGACCTTGTCGTTTTGTTATTCCACAACAGCGTTATGTTTTTTTAATTGAACAAGATCAACGAGAACAAGCCGAAGCTATTTGGAAACAAGAAAATTGTCAGCCTAATTTTGTCCGTCCGCTTGATATTAAAACCTTTAATGGCAAAAAAGTGTGTGCTGTTTATACCTTTAAGCAACAACTACACAAGTGGTGCCAATTAGCGTTAATGCAGCAAAGCATTGCGACTTATGAAGGTGATATTAAGCTGAGCGATCGTTACTTAATGGAACGGTTTATCTATGGTTTAGTGAAAGTGTCAGGACAAATAGATTGGTTAGGCAGCTATTGGTCATGTCAGCATGCAACCATTGCGAGCGAAATCGATCCTGATGTCATCAAAGCCAATGCAACATTAAAAATGGTGTCATTGGATGTTGAATGTAGTCCGCAAAGTGAGTTGTACAGTATTGCATTGAGCATGGGGAATGTTGGACAGAAAAAAGAAGCGCATCATACCGTATTGATGATTGGTAAACCGCAAGCCGCGACCGATATCAATATCATCTGGGTTAAAGATGAACGGGCATTATTATCACAATTAATTATCTGGTTTGAACGCTATGATCCCGATGCCATTATTGGCTGGGCTGTGGCTAATTTTGACATGCGTTTATTAGCAAAACGAGCACAATTATTAAATGTACCTTTAACGATTGGTCGTGACGGTAGCGCATTAAAATGGCTAACACACCGAGATGATCCTGAATCTGGTTCGGTCATATTAAATGGTCGAGTTGTGTTGGATGGTATTGATGCCTTAAAAAACGCAAGTTTACATTTTGAAAGTTATAGCTTGGAGTTTGTGAGTCAAAGCTTATTTGGTGAAGGTAAGTTAATTGCAACTAATAGCGATAAAGGCTTAGAAATAAAACGCCAATTTGAACAAGAACCGTTAACACTGGCTCGTTATAATCTACAAGATTGTTTGTTAGTAGAGCGTATTTTTGAAGATAAGCAATTAGCAGAATATACGATTCAACGCGCTAGGTTAACCGGTTTGATGTTAGAAAGACGGGGCGCCTCGGTTGCTGCATTTATTAACTTATACTTACCTTTATTACACCGTAGCGGTTACATCGCCCCCAACTTAGGAGATGTACAAGCACAGCATTCACCTGGTGGATTTGTGATGGATTCCATTCCTGGTTTATATGAATGGGTATTAGTGCTTGATTTTAAATCTTTGTATCCAAATATTATGCGTAGTTTTAAAATTGATCCATTAGGAATGGTAGAAGGGTTGTTAGAGCCGAAGGAAAAGACTATTCCTGGTTTTAGAGGCGCCCGATTTAGTCGTACAGAGCACCATTTGCCTAAAATCATTAATACGTTAACCAGTGCGCGAGAGCAGGCGAAAAAAGAAAAAAATAACGCTTTCCAACATGCCATTAAAATTATTATGAACAGTATGTACGGGGTATTAGGCTCAGCAGGTTGTCGATTTCATGATACTCGATTGGCGAGTTCGATTACCTTGCGTGGTCATCAAATCATGCAGCAAACGGCACGCTTTATTGAAAGCAAAGGGCAGAAAGTTATTTACGGCGATACTGACTCTACTTTTGTCTATTTAAAAGACTGTAAAAATCTAGCGCAAGCCAATGAAATTGGACAGCAGTTAGCGATTGATATTAATCAGCATTGGGAAACCTTATTACGCGATGAGTTTGATTTAGATTGCTTCTTAGAGATTGAGTTTGAAACCGCTTTTTCTAAGTTTTTTATGCCAACCTTACGTGGGCAAGATACTGGCTCTAAAAAACGCTATGCAGGGCTAACTGTGACAGAGACTGGCGAAAAAATGGTGTTTAAAGGGTTAGAAACCGTGCGTTCAGATTGGACTGAGTTGGCACAAACTTTTCAAAAAACATTGTATCAAAAAGTCTTTGCAGAAATGCCAGTCGATGAATATATCATGGACACTATTGAACAATTAAAACAAGGCTTGTTAGACGACAAATTGGTTTATCACAAACGTCTACGTCGTCCATTAGCTGATTATGTGAAAAATATCCCCCCTCAGGTGAGGGCTGCGCGGTTAGCGGATCAACAAAATGCGGCACTAGGTTTACCGTTACGTTATCAACGCAATGGTAGAATAGGGTACTTATTAACGGTTAACGGCCCTGAACCACAAGAGTATTGCCATTCTGATATTGATTATCAGCAATATATTGATAAGCAGTTAAAGCCCATTGCAGAAGCTATTTTACCTGTTTTAGGTAAAGATTTTAATCTTATTACGTCAGATCAAATGTCGTTGTTTTAATGAATATCTCTTTTTTAGTGGATACAAAAAAGCCAATGCTTTACAGACATCGGCTTTTGATAATATTCAGCTAAATCGAGATTAACGTTTTATTAATAAGGTGCTGGGTATAATTTAATTACCGCACTAATATCTGATAAAGCTTGTTCTGATAGCGGATCTTTAAAGGCATTAATATTTTCTTTCAACTGCGCCATTGTTGTCGCACCAATAATAGTCGACGTTACACCATCAACTTGGTCACACCATTTCAATGCTAGCTCTGCCGTGGTGATGCCATTGGCCATTGCAATTTCTTGGTAAGCTTTAATTGCTGCTTGACTCGTTTCGGTATCCCTATATAAACCATTACGCTGTTGAAGTGTCCAACGACTCCCTTCAGGACGGGCGCCATTAAGGTACTTGCCACTCAACATGCCTGTTGCTAATGGTGACCAAGGTAAATAAGCGATATTTTCATGTACACAGTTTTCAATTAAATATGGCCAATCTTTCGCATGCAATAAACTAAATTCATTTTGAATGGAAACCATACGCGGCAGGTTATGTTGTTCGCTGAGCTTTAAGAAACTATTTATGCCCCATGGTGTATCGTCAGACAAGCCACAGTGGCGTATCTTTCCTGCTTTCACACATTTTTCCAAACCTTGCAAAATATCTAACATCGATTCTGTTTGTTCTGCACTATCACTATCAGAAAATTTAAAATGATTTGGGGCATTACGACCAAAGTGAGGCGTTTGACGATTTGGCCAATGCAATTGATATAGGTCGATATAATCTGTCTGTAATCGCTTTAAAGAGGCTTCTACTGAACTGATCACAGTGTCACCTGTGATAGGACCACCTTCTCTTACCCAAGGTAGCCCTGGGCCCGCAATTTTAGACGCTAATATGATGTCTTTACGTTGACTCTTATTATTTTTTAAATAATGCCCAATAATTGATTCTGTTTTACCGTAAGTGTCAGCAGAAGGGGGCACTGCATACATTTCAGCAGTATCAATAAAGTTAATATTCTGCGCTAATGCGTAGGCAATTTGTTGGTCGGCATCCTGCTGATTGTTTTGTAACCCCCACGTCATGCTACCTAAACAAACACGAGAAACGGATTCGTCACTACTGCCTAAAGTTGAAAATTGCATATTCACCCTTTTTTATTATTGTCGAAATTAGTCGACTAATGTAACTGCTTATGGCTCTTTTGTATATTACCGGAGAGAAGTGGTCGGAGCATTAAGCTGAACTTATAAATATGATAATAGGATTGATAATTAATGGTCGAAATTAACGTCAAAATAACGTTTAAATCTCATATTTTATAGAAATTGAATTTTTAGTTAATCTAAATTGAATATTTTTATTGAATTTTTTGAATAATGGGTTAAAAAGAGAGGGTATAGTTTTTTATTTAATTGAAGATAAAAACGCTTATACGTGACGTGTCAAAAACAATTTTTTTGTAGTTATAAAAAGCCGATAAAGGCTTAGCAATACTGTCATGATTGGAGAACTAAAATGACAAATACCAATACAAACTCTCTACAAACTGAAGACGATGATGTACAAGATGTGAATGATTTTTTTTCTGAAGATGATTGGAATGAAGACGACTCATCGACTAAAAAGAAACAAGCATTAATGAATGATAGAAAAAGAGGGCGAGTTCGCCGTAGCATTGAAGAAATTAAAGAAAGAAGACGTTTAAAAGATTTATTAGGTGATGATTACGACGATTTAGATTACCTCGACAGTTAAAAATTTGGACTGATAAATTCTATTTACTGTGTACTAGTGGGTTTCAAGAATCATGCATTGATATCTTATGCTTTTGATGACGCTCTAAATGAAATTACACGGGATATAGCAATTTTATCTGTGATTAAAAAGGTTGATGGAAACATCAGCCTTTTTTTTCGACTATTTTTTTGATGTCATATCGATTACATCAAATAAGTTATTTTAACCAGTAAAATAGATCAGTTAATGAGTGCGATGGGTATCATTGCAGTGCTATAAAATGAACTTGTTGAAGCAGATTAAACATGGTTAAAAGATCTAAAAGCTAAATTCAATGAGCGATTAAAATGAAGCGGTTCTTTTTAGATGGTTTTTTACAGAGTGTTAATTGGATCGTTAAACTTACTATTAGTTTTCGATAATGATATCAATTATCAGTTCTATATGATCTAATGTCGAGCGTTAATGTGATGGTAAATGAAAGAGTGTCGTCATTGCTCTTCTCTATATTTAATCAAAAATTAAGTAGATAAGACATTTGCTTACCAATATCTTATTAGCATTGATTTACAGTTACATAGTAGTAACATAATCGTTATATTGTGACATTTTTGTTGCATTAAAAGATTGTGATGACAGATAAAATTAGTTATTCATTAAGTGATATTTGATACCTTATTTTTATAGTTTATTGTCCGGCTATTTTAGATTGTAGGTATAATAAGGAGCTCAGCATGAAAGTACTCGCATTTGCAGCCAGTAACTCAGAAAATTCTATCAACCATAAGTTAGCAGAATATACTGCACATTTAATCCCAGATGCAGACATTGAGTTAATCAATATTAACGACTTCGAAATGCCTATTTACAGCATTCAACGTGAAGTGCAGTTAGGTAAACCAAAGCAAGCTCAAGCATTTTATGACAAAATTACAGAAGCAGATGCATTAATTATCTCTTTTGCAGAGCATAATGGTTCTTATACTGCAGCTTATAAAAATCTGTTTGATTGGACTTCTCGTATTGATATGAAAGTATATCAAGACAAACCTATTTTAATGTTAGCGACTTCTCCTGGGCCGGGTGGCGCATCTTCTGTGTTAGCCTCTGCTGTTGGTTCGGCAACTTATTTTGCAGCGGATGTAAAAGGGTCTTTGTCAGTACCTAACTTTTTTGATAATTTTGATATTGTGACAAACCAAGTTGTTGGTGTAGAAATTAAAGCAGCATTGTTAGCGATGGTTTCAACGTTAAAATAATAGTTTTTTTCAAAGTAATAAAGGTAAAGTAAATAAAAATGAAAAACCTTTTATTATTACTTATCTCCACTACTTATATCGCTTTTATTTTTTACTACCAATCAATACAGCGGCTACCTGTGTGGTCGCTATATCTATTAGCCACTAGTAACTTATTAAGTTTTATATTTTATGGCATGGATAAACTGGCAGCGATCAAACATTGGCAAAGAACACCTGAAAAACACTTTTATGCTTTAGCGCTATTATCTGGCTGGCCTGCAAGTGTGTTAGGTCAAATAGTCTTTAATCACAAAACCAGCAAGGCGAGTTTTCGTCGGTGGTTTTATTTTATGAGTATTGTTAACGTCATAATAGTAGTGGGTTATTTATTGTATTGGCCTAATGACAGATAAGACCCATACCATTACAAAGAAGCATTACAAAGAACCATTACAATGACTTATTTTGAAGTCTCTCCTCCAAACATTTCTTTTCTATATAACCTTAAACATCGTCTCTAAACACATAGCTACTTAATTCAATTTATAAGCAAAGTAAGTGTTCCGAACTCTTCAAACAATATTAAATATCATCGGCCTCAAATGCTTCATTAGCTTTATTAAATGCATCATTCTCAGACGTATTTTCATTATTATCAAATAGGCCCTCTAATTTTTCAGCATGTTCATTCCAAAGCTCTGTACCGGTTTCTTTGCCTTCATTCCATAATTCAGTACTAGATTCTTTTCCATTATCCCAAAGTGCTTTAGTTGTTTCTTGACTCTCATTCCAGACGTCTTCACTAGAGCCTTTACCATTCTCCCAAAGCTCTATACTTACTTCTTTACTATCTGCCCAGATCTCTTGACCTATCTCTTTGCTTTTCTGCAAGGCTTCTTTACTCGACTCTGTGCCTAACGTTAAAATATCTTGGCTGGTCTTTTTACTTTTTTCCCAAATTTCTTCGCTGGATTTACCTACGGCATCCCAAGACTTAGTGGGATCTGTTTTTCTCGCTGCAGAAGCGGCTATTTTTGCTCTTTCTAATAAAGTTGGTTTAGCCTCACTGGTTTGTTGGACTTCTTCTTGAAGATCAATCGCCATTGGCTCGCTTATTTGCTTTTCAGTATTTTCCTCAGAACCGCAGGCTGACAGTAATAAGGCAGTGCTAAAACATAATGATGTTATTTTTTTTGACATTTTCATATCTCAATTCCTATGAGGTGATACTCATTAGTCTATTCTGAATATATTTATATAAAACAAGTTAAGCTAATTAATTGATGTGGGTGTTATACCTTAAATATGAGGAGTATTTTAAGAGTCATTGGTGATTAGTCAAACAATAGTAAAACTAGTTGTAAATAAAGGCCCCTAAAACTTGAATTATTACACTATATAAAATACTGTTTATAAAAACAGTTGGAGTGTTCGTTGAAATTATATATTGCTGAAAAGCCAAGCTTAGGACGTGCCGTTGCAGATGCACTGCCAAAACCACACCGTAAAGCGGATGGATGTATCTATGCAGGCAATGGCGATGTCGTTAGTTGGTGTATTGGACACTTATTAACACAAGTTGATCCTGAAGCCTATGATCCTAGTTTTAAGCAATGGAAATTCGAACACCTGCCAATCATTCCTGAGAAATGGAAACTAAAATCGGTTGCCACTACGAGTAAACAATTAAGCATTTTAAAAAAGTTAATTAAACAAGCTGAGCAGTTGGTACATGTGGGTGACCCAGATCGAGAAGGTCAGCTTCTCGTTGATGAAGTGATTCATTTTAGTGGCGTAAAAGGCAATAAATTAAAACAAGTAGAACGTTGTTTAATCAGTGATTTAACGGTTAATGCTGTTAAACGTTCATTGCAACAATTACGTTCAAATCAAGATTTTATTCCACTTTCTACGTCTGCTTTAGCAAGAACCCGTGCAGATTGGTTATACGGTTTAAATTTAACCAGAGCTTATACTTTATTAGCGCAAAAATCCGGTTACAAAGGGGTGATCTCGGTTGGCCGAGTGCAAACACCCTTATTGGGCATAGTCGCAAGGCGTGATAAAGAAATTGAGCAGTTTGTTAGTAAACCATTTTATGAAGTACTCGCGCACTGCCAAGTTATTAACCAACAACAAAACCAGCCTAACTTTACTGCTAAGTGGCAACCGAGTGACGCTTGTGCACCTTATCAGGACTCTGAAGGTCGTGTTCTCGTTAAAGGATTAGCAGAGAACGTTGCGGCGCGCATTACTAACCAACCTGCAACAGTTAAAAGCTTTATTAATAAAAATAAAAAACAGGTCGCGCCACTACCTTATAATTTATCTAGTTTACAAATTGATGCGGCAAAACGGTTTGGATACAGCGCACAACAAGTATTAGATGCTGCACAGGCACTTTATGAACGTCATAAATTAATTACTTACCCACGTTCAGATTCGCGTTATTTACCACGCAATCATCATCAACAGGCTAAGTATGTTACTCAAGCCATTGCGAATAATGACAGTGCGATGCAAGAAGCTGTACAAGGTGCCAATTTAACCATTAAAGGGCGTGCATGGAATGACAGCAAAGTAGATGCGCATCATGCGATTATTCCTACGGATACCAAAAAATCAACCAACACGTTAGACTTAATTTCAAAGAATATTTATCAATTAATTGCGCGTCAGTATCTTTGCCAATTTTATGATGACTATTGTTATGCGGAATGCAT
This sequence comes from uncultured Psychromonas sp., assembly GCF_947489755.1. Lineage (GTDB taxonomy): Bacteria > Pseudomonadota > Gammaproteobacteria > Enterobacterales > Psychromonadaceae > Psychromonas. The sequence goes on along the minus strand of NZ_CANLFB010000029.1, from coordinate 30,726 downwards.
TGCTGAAATTGAAATAAACCAAGGTTTGTTTGTTAGTAAAGCAAAATCAAAACAAAGCGATGGCTGGAAGATACTCTTCCCACAAAAAGAAACTGAAAGCTTTTTACCCACGCTCAAAAAAGGCCAAGTTTTACATTGTGAGCGCGGCGAAGTGCTAGATAAAAATACACAGCCTCCCGCTTTCTTTACTGATGCAACCTTGTTGGCAGCAATGAGTAATATTGCACGTTTTGTAAAAGATCCTGAGCTCAAAAAAATACTAAAAGAAACAGATGGGTTAGGAACAGAAGCGACTAGAGCGGGCATTATTGAATTACTGTTTAAGCGTCAATTCTTACAAAGAATCGGTAAAACTATTCAAGCAACAGAAGTCGGTCGAAAGCTCATTGAAAGTTTACCGGATAGCTTAACCTTACCAGATATGACCGCCTTGTGGGAAATGCAGTTAAATGCGATCAGCCAAAAGGAACAAACTTATCAAGGCTTTGTATTCCCATTACAAGATCAACTAGGCAATATTATCAGTAAAGCGATTGCTGATGGTCCGCAAGCATTAGTTAATTTACCGGCTAGTCCAGCAGGGTTTAAAAAATCGTTCTCTAAGCGAAAGTCTACGGCTAGAAAAACAACGGGCTTTAAGAAAACGACTAAGGCTAGTACGAATGCTAAACCTAAGACGAAAAGAGCAGTGACTAAGTAAGCTTTATTAAGATAAGTGATGGCGTTATTAGGCTTTCTAAAAAGGATTATTATGAAAATATGTGGAATAGAGTTAAAAGCAAGTGATGCCATTTTAGTGGTCTTAGAAACAGAGGGTGAAGACTTTCATCATATCAACTTAAAAACAAAGAAAGTTTCATTAGGTGATGGAGATATTAATGCTGACGTTTTATCTTTCAAAGAAACCATTGAGACGTTTGTTCTCGATAATCAGATAGAAAAAATATTTATTAAAAAACGTGGAAAAATAGGGCGGTTTGCTGGTGGGGCGAATACGTTTAAAATGGAAGGTTTAATTCAAATTTTAGCAGTTAACTACGTGATGTTGATTTCACCACAAACAATATCAGCAATGCAAAAGAAAAATAATATCGAGTTACCAGACTCGCTTAAACTATATCAACATGATGCCTACCTTACTGCGATAACAGGAATGCAATGAGTTCTTGGCAATTAGGACTGGTTTGTTAAATTAAAAGTACTAATTTAATATCGGTTACTAGGGTACTTTCACTGCTTTATTCGTTATACTTTTATGATATTAACCTAAGTTATTTCAATTACATAAAAAGGTTCAGAATAAGATGAATGGAGCAGGTGGAAGTTCAGGCGGTGTTGGCAACTTTTTCATTGGTTTGATTATGATGTGCGGTGGATTTTATATGCTGCTTAATGCTATCACGGTGACATCCAGTTTTGGTTTTGGCTCTCGACTTTATAGTTTTAATAACTTTGGTGGTATGGGCATTACCAGTGGTATGGTGATGATCCCTTTTATTTTTGGTATCGGCCTTATCTTTTATAATGCTAGAAACATTTTAGGTTGGATCCTTTCTATTGGCTCTCTTACTGCATTAATCTTTGGCGTTATATCTAGCGTCAGGTTCAGTATGCGTACTATGACCTCGTTTGATCTTATTGTTATTTTAGTATTGTCCGTTGGTGGGCTTGGGCTATTTTTACGCTCACTGAAATCTAATAAGAGTTGATTAATATTCCTCAGCACAGCTTTATTCTCAACACTTAAAGGTTGTGAGTCTTCTCCACTCTATTTATGAAAAAATATAATTTTATCTAAAATAGGATCTTATTGTACTCAAAGAGGTTAGTGAAATATTAGCCTCTTTGAGTACATAATGATGACTTTTTATCGTACTTTTTCTCGCATAATTTTTTAATTTCATTAAACTTAATGATTATTGATAGCAATAAGGATTATGAGCACTATTTGTAATAAAGCCATTTGTCATAAACTATCTATCATAAAAACAATAATAATAAACTTCATAGGTAATCGAATGAAAAAAGTACTAATTACACTGCTTGGAATCATGTTAGTTCTCCCTAATTTAGCTTACGCACACACTGTACCTGGTGCTGGTGGCTTTATGTCTGGATTCAGTCATCCTGTACTAGGATTTGACCATCTTCTTGCTATGTTAAGTGTGGGTATTTTGAGTGCTCAAATGGGAGGGAAAGCAATATGGAAAGTACCTGCCACTTTTGTCATCGTTATGCTGATTGGTGGCATTCTTGGTATGGAAGATATTCAACTTTTTTCTGTTGAATTAGGCATTATTTTGTCTGTGTTTGCATTAGGCCTTTCTATTGCATCAGAGAAAAAATTTCCCGCTTTGCTAGCAATGCTGTTTGTTGGCATCTTTGCCATTTTTCATGGCCATGCACATGGTTCAGAAATGCCTTATCTAGCTAAACCTATGTATTACGCACTTGGTTTTGTTGCTGGTACTGCGATCATACATATTGCAGGTGTCTTCATTGGTCTTGTCTTATTGAAACTAAAAAGTGGTGCTCAATTATTAAGATACTTAGGCGCTGGTATCGCAGGCGTTGGCTTTCACATGTTTGTAATGTGATAGCATTAAATCCTACAAACTAATTTATAAATAACGTTATAAATTAGTTTTATCTTTATCGATTCTTTAATTAATTCACCTTTCTTTTAAAACAATTTTTTAAAACAAGGTTCTAAAGCAGAACCCAAAAATAAGGGTGAATATTAAAGAATGTATATATTATTTTAATATTTAATCTTACGCAAAATGTAAGATTAACCTCGGTGTTTCTCAAGTAGACAATGATGTTTTCTCGGTTGAGTTTATCATTATGGTAAAATGAGCTAATTAATGATGTCTTGAATTCACTTGAGATTGTTGTCATGTCAGTAGCTGCAATGGCTTTTTAAGTAAAACGGTTTATTGAAACGCTTTATTAAACCGTTTTATTCACCGCCTTCAACCGTTTTCTATTTACATCGTTTTTATCTAGCAATAACATTGCGATATTGACGTGGTGATATCCCCACTAATTTTTTAAAGTATCGTCCCATGTGGCTTTGATTAGAAAAACCACAATGTAAAGCAGCGTCACTGATGCTTTCTAATTTATTATGTAGTCGTAATTTAACTTGTTCTATTCTAATGCTTAATAAATAAGCCTGGGGTGTTTGTGCTAGGCTCTGTTTAAACATACGGCAAAAGTGGTATTCACTTAATTGGGCTAATTCTGCTAATTCACTAAGGTAAATTTGGCGATGAAAGTTGGCTTGCATGTAATCACACACTAATGATGTCACCTTTGGCGATAAGCCTCCTTTGATAGGGCCTATTAGCTTAGCCATTCCCATATTTTGTATCATGGACACTAATATCGTATTGGTAACTTGCTCCATCGCTAAATGGTTATCTTTACTTTGCCAATCGCTGGTTGCCATACAGTGTCGAAATAAAGCTTCAGTTGCCACATCGGTAGTAAAGTTTAATTCTGGTAGTTGTAACATACGTGGGTCAATATCAAATACTTTCAAGGCAAGTTGTTTAAGGTAGTCATCATTAAAGTACAAATGCATAAACTGTTGCATTTGACCAAGTTGCCAATGACTTTCAGAGTCTTTTGGCATTAAACAAAATTTACCTGGTGCACCAAATCTTGAACGAATGTCGGTGCGATGTGTTTGATACCCACCTGTTAGATATAAACTTAAGGTATGTTGTTTTTCATTTATATAATAGACATGTTCATTTTTATTCTGATAATGCGCCCAAGATAATGCATCCGTTAAAGATCTTTCTCTTAAACAGACTTTGTTAGCTGATTGTTGAAAGCTAGTATTAGAAGACTCAAAATGTAAATTGGTTTTCTTTATATTGGTATGCACCGCACTAAGATTATCCATAGTAATATCATTCATAAACATTGCATTGATAGGCTCCTCTATAAAATATTATAGGAGGACGTAAATGGTTATAAGCCGTTTTTATCAACGACTAAAAAATGGCCAAGACAACTCTAATACTCACATTAACACTAATATTAAATAGCTCAACTTATACTCTGCTTTCGACGTTAGCCATGATTATAAAACCGCAATATTGTGTTAGTTTTAATGGGATTGTGATATTTCTTATAAGTTAAATACTGCATGATGTGATTCTATTATAAGTTTTATTCTTAAGGGTAAACAATGTCAGTATTACTTTATATATCAATGGTTTTTATTTGGGGATTGTCGTGGATTTCGATTAAATGGCAACATGGTAATGTACCAATGGAAGTGTCTATTTTTTATCGATTTGCTATTGCTGTCATTATTATGTTCATCATTGGAAAGTGTTGGCGAAAACTTCAACCAGTAAAACCAAGAGATCAACCTTTTTTAGCGCTGCAAGGTCTTTGTTTATTTTGTTGTAATTTCTTAGCTTTTTACAGTGCAACTTTATATATTCCGAGCGGTTTAGTCGCTGTCTTCATGGCGACGGCTCCTATTTTTAATGCGGTGCATAGTCGCTTTTTTTATCAAACTAAAACTAGTGCTAATTTTTGGTTAGGTGTGGTGTTAGGGTTAGCTGGCATTAGTTTGTTATTTACAGGGGATTTACTGAAAACAGACTGGTCACAAGATACGTTATACGGACTGTTTTTTGCCCTACTAGGCACTTGGTGTTTTTCCATTGGTAATATGCTTAGCATACGTAATACAAAAAATAATATTCAGCCTTTTACGGCAACCAGTTATGCGATGTTTTATGGTTGTGCTGCATTATTGTTGATTATTTTAGTTCGAGGGCTGTCTTTTGAATTTACGATGACGACAGAATACATAGGCAGTTTATTGTATCTTGCTATTCCTGCTTCTGTGCTTGGATTTACCTTTTATCTTATATTGGTAGATCGCTTAGGGGCGAGTAATGCCGCTTATATATTAGTATTAACACCAATTGTAGCCTTAAGTGCATCCGCTGTTTTTGAAGATTATCACTGGACGTTATTGTCAACATTAGGGTTGGTGTTAGTCATATTAGGGAATGTATTGACTCAACGTAAGAAACCTTTATTTTCTCGTTGTAAACAAACAGTATTGCAACCAAGCTAACGATGGTTTGTCTATATGCTAATGACTCTCTATAAACATCGGTAATTAGCATATAGAGCGGTATGTCCATGTAATGTATCCATGTTATGTATCCATGTTATGTATCCATGTTATGTATCTATGTTATGTATCCATGTTATGTATCTATGTTATGTATCCATGTTATGTATCTATGTTATGTATCCATGTTATGTACCTATACTTTATCTATCTATGTTATCTCGCTAGGAATTGCCTAAACGCTTTGAGTTATTCACTATTTATTCTGAACTTAGTGCGTTATGCATTTCTTTAAAAGCTAATTCTAATTCTGTTAAATCATTCCGCGCTTCTTGGATTTTTCCTGTTTGATATTTATGTTGTATTGAATTGGCAATGTCGTGAATTTTATAATGTATGTTTTCAATTTTTTGGATTTCCTCTTCATCAAGTAACTGTGTTTGTTTTTGAAGATAGAGCCAATTACCACAATGACAAAATTCATTATCCAAGATAGGCCAAAATGAAATGACGTCATGTGACGATAAAATCTTATTTTGTAATTTCTCTTTCCATTTTGTTGTCATTAATTTGAAAATTGCTAACGTGTTTTGTTTCCTTGTGTAATGTGTGCTTCCACAGGCTAGCCACTCTGTATTTGGTGTGTAATGATTTAGCCATTGAAAAAAGTCTATTGCAGGCATCGGCTTAGCGATGCCATATCCTTGGGCTTTTTCGCACCCCATCAGTAAAAGTATTAACCCATGATCTGTTGTTTCAACGCCTTCAGCAATAACATTACGATTAAATGATTTTGTTAACGAAATAACACCATCAATAATAGAGTAGTCACTTGGGTCATCAAGCACGTCTCTTACAAAGCTTTGATCAATCTTTATCGTTTCCGCAGGTAAACTTCTTAAGTGTGTTAGTGATGAGTAGCCTGTACCAAAATCATCTAATGCAAAGGTGACACCTAAGCCACTCTGACAAGCCTTGATAATATGAGTAATTGTATTGAGATCACCTAAAGTAGAGCTCTCTAGTATTTCTAATTGTAAATATTTTGCATTAACAGAAGGGTGCTCTGCTAAGTGTTTTTCAAGCATAATAAAGAAAGAAGAAGAGTGCAGGTGATTAGAAGCAATATTAATACTAACTTCTAATTTAATGCCTTGTTGTTGCCAGTTATCAAGTTGTTGTAAAGCATTTTTAATAACCCATTCTCCCACTTTAATTTCTAATGGTGTACCGTCGATCAGAGGTAAGAAGTCTAACGGGGGAAGCAATCCTTTTTCTGGGTGGAACCAGCGAATTAAAGCTTCAACACCAAAGACATTACCTGTTGCCATATTAACTTTTGGTTGATAGTACAATTGAAATTCATTGTTTTCTAAAGCGTTATTGATTTCTTCTAATTGGAGGTTCTTTTTAATGATTCGTTGATCGGAATCTGGGCTATATAAATTTGAACGATTTTTACCGGCTAACTTAGATTGATACATCGCATGATCTGCATGACGTAATAATGTATCTATATCGCCTTCATCAGATGGATATAAAGTAATGCCACTAGAAACGGTTATCTGGTGTTGAACACCGTCAATGATATAAGGTACTGCTAAGGTTTGGTGAATGCGTTTAATCGTTGCTTCATATTGTGAATTGGATTTAATGTCATTAAGCAATATTGCGAACTCATCCCCACCTTGTCGTGACACAGTATCTTCTTCTCTGATGCAGCCTGTAATGCGTTCAGCGACTTCAATTAATAAATGATCACCTGCGTCATGACCAAAACTATCATTCACAGGTTTGAAGTCATCTAGGTCAAAAAAGCATATGGCAAGTTGATGGCCTGTACGTATACTATGGGCGATTGATTGATGGAATCGATCTATAAATAAAGCTCGATTTGGCAATTTAGTTAATACATCATAATGAGCCATCAAGTTAAGTTTTTCTTGTTGCTGCTTAATACTGGTGATATCTGAAAACACACCAATGTAATGGGTTATTTGATCATCTTCGTTAGTCAATGATGTAATATTAAGGAGCTCTGCGTAAAGCTCTCCTTGTTTAGTTCTATTCCATATTTCGCCTTGCCAATGACCACTTTCTTTAATTGATTGCCACATTTGTTCATAAAATTGAGGACTTTGTTTTCCAGAATTTAACAAAGAGGGGGATTTGCCAATAACCTCTTTTCTGCTATAGCCTGTTATTTTAAAAAATGCAGAATTGACATCAACAATTAATTTATTAGCATCAGTTATGATAATTCCTTCATTAGTATCGCTAAATACTTTTGAAGATAATTGAAGTTTATCTTCTGCTTTTTTACGTTTACTAATATCTTGAGCAATGACAATAATAGTTTTAGGTTGAGAACCAATTTGGCGAGTAGGTGAAACGGTTAATTCAACCCAAATAATATGGCCTTCTTTATGAATATAGCGTTTTTTTATCGTCCCTTCATGTTGCTCATCCGTTAATATTTTTCTTCTATGGCTTAAGTTTTTTTCTAAATCATCAGGGTGTGTAATTTTTTCAAAAATGTTCACATCAGACATTTCTTCCATACCATAACCAACCATATCGCAAAATCGTTGGTTAATACGAATGACACTTTTTATGTCGAAACTGATTAATGCAACGCCAACGGTTGCTTGTTCAAAAATAGTTCGGAACAATTGCTCGCTAACGGCTAAAGACTCTTGAGAACGTAATTCATTACTAACATCTCGAATAATACAAATTAGTTGATTATTAAAGCCAATATTATTAAGACGGACATCAAAATAAGTGATTTTATCGTCAATCATTAGTTGATATTTGAAAGTAAGTATCTGATCTGTCTGTAGTACTTCATTCATTTTAGATTGAAAAAGTAAGCCTATATCTTGTGGAAAAATATCTTGTAAGCGCTTACCAATAAAGTCGTTTGAATCATTATAAAATTTATCATTACTTTGTGTATGGTAATCTAAAATAACCCCATCGGACATAATTCGAAAATAAGTATCAGGTAAAGCATTAAATAAACTCTTTAATTCAGCATGATGATGTAAGTTAATTTCTTCTGCGAGTTTTAAATCTGTAATATCTTGTACTATGCCGACAATCAATTTTGTTTGTTCTGATACATCTAAGGTATGCCCGCCTGAGGCTAAAATCCAACGTATTTCACCATCTTTTCGACGGATTCGACATTCGATATGCCAATTAACTTTATTCGCCATCGCTTGTTGGAGTTTGTTATCAACTTCGTCTTTTTCTTCGGGTAATACATGTTGAAGAAATGTATCGTAGGTCCAATCAGGCACTAGTGAGTCGTAACCAAATATTTGGTCATGTATCAGAGAGTGATGAGACGTTTGATCTGCAAGATTAAGTTCCCAATTACCAATACAACTTTGTTCTAAAACCAACTCTAATTTAGTTTCATTCTTTTTTTGTTGATTTTCTATATTACGCTGTTTGGTAATATCAACTATTTGAATAATATAGCCTGATAGTTGGTCATTATTTTCAGGTGTATAGAGAGGGGTGATAGATGTATTTGCATAGTAAATAGCATTGTGGTCAATTTGAAAACTGCTTTCAACGTCAACGTCAACGTCACCGTTATCGTTATCGTCAATCGTATTTTTAATTTGGAGGGGAATATTAACGTTAGAGTTGTCATTCATTCGAAGACTATCTGTCATTTGAAAGCTGTCTTCAAATATAACCATTTGCTTTAGATTAGAAGATTTTTTTAATCTTTTTCTCCAAATTTTTTCCCATGCTGGTGTATTACACCAGGCAGGGGATTCCCAAAATAGCTTTCCAATATAATCTACTTCTGGTTTACCTTGAAAAGTTAAAGCGATGTCATTCACTTTTAGCACTTGCCCATCCGGAGAAAGAACCGCCATATATTGAAGCTGTTGGCTGAAAATCATTTTAAATAACGGATCTGAATTATTCAGTACCAAGTTAGGAAATGAGTTTACATTCATAACTTTTGACTAGATAAAAGTGAGGTATAAAACAAAAATACAATGAGAGTGACTGTTAAAATGAATGTGATTAAATTTAATTTATCTCTTTCTATAGGTAAAACGAGTTGATTAATCACTTTATATTGAAAGGAATATAAATAGCAGAAAGCATATAAAAAGCACTGTAATTTTAGTGATATTGGTGAATGATCTTCGCGTTCTGCCATTTCTTTTCCTTGCTGTACAGCTGATTTGGCCGATATAAGTTTATTATTCGTACTGTTCTATATTACTTATTGCCTTATTATAATTTTTCTTACTTATAGATATTAAATGATAGGTATAGAGTGTCACAAAAATAAAGGAGTAAATAATGCGAGTGTAAAGACAAATTATTGTAAAAAATAAATATACTATGAAATCATAAACCAATACTACTCATTGATCACATGCTTAAACGTTTTATCTAATATAACTTACAATATTGCACCTCTATGACGTTATGCTTGTCATCACTGGCATTATGTTCTCTAATAAATGACTCTACTTTATTGCATTAAAGGCTCTCTCTACTGGTTATTTGAACTTGGTTCCTTCCTTCTTCTTTAGCGCGATATAATGCGGAGTCAGCTTTATCGATTAACCCTTCTAATATATCTCCTTTTTTATATTGACTTGCTCCTATACTAATAGTGATATTAATAGCAGTATTTAATCTTTCGGAGTGATATGGGTTTTGCTCTATGATAATTCTGAGTTTTTCGGCCACGATTAAACTTTCATTGAGACTCGTTTTAGGTAGCAGTAATATAAACTCTTCTCCCCCATATCGGGCAAATAAATCATCTGTTCTTAATGTTTTCTGTATATTTTTTACAAAGTATTTTAATATTTTATCGCCAGTGATATGACCATAAACATCATTTACTTTTTTAAAATAATCGATGTCTATCAGCAATATAGATAATGGATGATTAAATAAATCAGACTCTTGAAAAAAGGAGTCGGATTTTTCTAAAAGATAATGTCGATTAAAAATACCCGTTAAGTGATCTCGATAAGCAACATTTTGTAATAGTTCTTTTGAGTGCTCTATTTTTTCAGTACGTTCTTGAATTCTGAGTTCAAGACTCGCATTTAAATAGAGTAAAGCTTTGGTTTTTTCTGCTACTTTCCTATTAAGTTTTTTGTTTAAACTTTTTAGTACACTTTGCCTATATAAAAATGCCAACACGATCATCAATACGATAAATAATATCCACTTCAATAAGTTGTAATCGACTTTATCTACGTATTTAATTAATGTCTTTTTTTCCGTAATATTATTTATTTGTTCTTGAGATAAATTGCTAACTAACTTTTCAAAAACACTCAATAATAATGGCTCATCATTTCTCACCCCTATACCTACTTTTCTATCTTCATCAAATTTACCACTTACTTTGAGTTTACCTAAGAATTCATCCTCTAAAAAGAAATCGATAGTGTTCAAACTACCAATAAATCCGTAAAGGCTGCCATTCGCTACCTTTTCAAGTCCATCTTTTATTGTTTCAACTTCTACTATTATGATGTCCGGATAATTTTTCTTAATAATGTCTTGATGAGCATACCCTTTAGGTACCCCAATAATTTTATTTGCTAAGAGGGTGAAGTTATTGATGAAAGGGGAGTGTGTTTTAGTAACCAATACAAGAGGGAAAATTAAATAAGGGGATGTGAAGTTAAGATACTTCTTTCTTTCAGGGGTTGATGCCGCTAAAGATAATAAATCACATTTTCTTTGCTGTGCAAATACAACAGATTCACTCCATGAAGTTGTTTCGACTGTTTCTATTGGGATAGGAAGTTGCTTTCTAAAAATATCAAGAAACTCTGTATTAGTGCCAATATGTTTCCCATTATTGTCAAATCCTTCATAAGGCAACCAGTTAGGATCGATACAGAGTGTTATTTTTTGTATTTTTTCTAGGTAACTTTTTTCACGTTCGGTTAAAAATATCGTCGGTTCTTTAGCATTGTAAATAAGTTGAGTGAAATCAATCGTCTCTTTTTCAATGCCTAATACTTTATAAAGTTCGAAGCTTTTTCTAATTTTGTTTTCGTTGATCACTCCAATTTTAGAGGTGTTTAAATAAGCCAATTTTTTAAGTTCCGTACCTTCAAAAAACAATGCTTTTTTAGTTAATTTTTGTTCATTATATTGTTCGAATATGACATCGACCGTTTCAGTTATATTATCAAAGGCATATTTAAATCCCCTTAGAGATGCTTCTCTGAATGCCTTAGCGGTATCAAGATCGTTGGCCATAAAGCGTTCACTTGTATATAAAAAGTCACTATATAAATCAAATCCATAATCTTTTGGATTAAAAATATTATATTCCACGCCCATTTTTTCTAAATAATAAGGAGCTTTGGAGATATAAGCAGATATAAGATCTGTTTTATTATTTATTAAGTCTTCTATGCGATGAGTGTGTTGTAAAAAGGTTAATTTATCTTCTTTAATGCCATTAGAGGTAAGCATGGCTTTTAATGATGCCTGCTGAGCATCAGTAATGCTTGCCATTATTCTTTTATCCGAAAAGTCCTCAAATGCTTTTATGCGTGATGCTTTAGTGCTTAATAAGACCAGGGGGCTTGATTGAAAGAGTGCATATAACAAGACTATTTTTTCATTATGAGACTTAGAAAGAATCAGGGTTTCTTTGGCTACCGCAAAATCAATTTCACCATTTGTTACTTTCTGCGCAGTAAGAGGTTGGTTTTTTATATCAAAAGGTTTTATATTTACCGTTAAACCTGCTTCATTATAGAAGCCTTTTTCTTTGGCCATATAATAACCAGCAAATTGAAATTGCTCGTACCATGATAGTTGTAGTGTTACTTGTTTCAATTCATTTGCTGATAGTAGGTTGCTAAATAATACAAGTAAACAAATACACAGCCTTACAATGTTTGGCACTAAAGAATTCCTTTTCTTTTTGTAAAATCCAAATAAAAACATAGTAGAGAATAGCGAATAAGACAATAAATCATTTTAATTTTGATTAATATTTGATTATACAGAGCATTTGCGATGACTTTAAAATCTTTTTAGCTAAAGACAAATAAAAGCTAATCGAAGAGGATTTCTCAGAGAGAGTTCACATTTGAACTCTTTATTATTTTGTCTTATTTAAGGAGACAGGAATATTACATTAGAATTGATATTACCTAGCTTAAGCATGCTAAAACCTACATAACCAATTAATGTTTATTATTCATTATTGTCTTTTAAATGGACAAATTTTAAACCTGCTAGACTAACTAATAGGTTATGACGAGTTGTAAGTCGATTATATCGAATAAACAAAGTGAAAATATGTTGTAGGTAACAAAAAATTAGTTTTTGTAGGTATAAAAATGACAAATTCACTAAAATAAGATAAATTATTTAATGTTTATTATATATTCATAAAATATGACTAATGAAGTGTTACGTATTTATTAGTTTTGTTATTAATGACGAAATAATCAGTAAGTATTTAGCCTGAATCTTTTCGAATTGATTTTTATCTAACTATTTAGTGTGATATTTGAGTGCTCTCGTGTCCCCCTTGATTTTAAATTACACATCAGAGTCTTGAAATATATATTTACTTTTAACATATTTGCGGCTATTTCCGTAAAGGACAAATATTTAGGTAGTCATTATGTGCTTTTGTTCAACCCGATATGGATTGCCTCTTATTCTTTTTAATCATCAAGATGCGCATGGTAATACCAGAATATTTTTAGCTTTGTTTAATCTATTTCTTGTTAAGCATGTAATACGTTACTTCTTATTATTTATTCTATTTCTTTTCGTTACAGTTGTTTCTTCGCAAGAAGCAATCTCTCAAATTAAGTCTCCAATCGCATCTCAAACTACTGTCGTACAAAATGAATTTTCTGGTTTAACTGAAAAAGAACTTCTCACTAAAGCACAATCACAAATTAACAGTAATCGAAAACAAAGTCGTATTTTGGCTCATAGGGCTCTTCAACTTTCTGAAAAAAATCACAATACTCGTATCAGTGCTGAAGCTCATTTTCTGCTAGGTGAAATAGAAAGAAAATTAAAGAATAGAAAACCATCAACATTTCACTTTCTACAAGCTTCTCTTTTTTATGAAAAACTTGATGATAAAGAACATTATATCCTTGCTTCTGTTGGTTATATAAATTCGTTTTTAGATCGAAAACTATATTATCAAGTAAGTGAAAAAACCAATGAAATTATATCTATAGCAAAGCAATACGGGAAGCCATACCCTACAGCTGTAGCGATTATTGTTAAAGGTAAAAGCTATTACCGACAAAAACATTATGAAGATGCTATCGAACAATATAATGAGGCATTAGCGTATCTTAAAAAAAATGAAAGTAATGATAAGCTAATCAAAAAAGAACTTGGCGAAACCTATACTAAGTTAGCTGAGTCTTACAAGCGTTTAAAAAATAGAGAGTTGGTGGCTGTTTCTTATAAAAATGCTTTGGATATTTATACCGAGATACAAGATAGAAAGTTAATGGCTCGTACCTTAAATACGCTTGCAGAAGCGGAGCGATATCTTGGTAATTATAACACTGCACTTGATTATTCAATGCAGGGGTTAGCAATACATAAAACAATAAATGACCCTGTCGGACGAGGTAAAGCCTTAATGGGCGCGGGTATCATTTATCGATATATTCATCTTTATGAAAAATCATTAGAATATATTTATAAAGCTCATCAATATTATCTGAAAGTAAATAATTCAAGCGGTATTGCAAAAACATCGAATCAAATAGGGCTTATTTATACTCGGTTAAAAGAGTTTGAGCAGGCCAGATCATTTTATCACTTAACAATCGATTTACCTGAAAATGAAGTAGATGCTAAAACAATGGCTTCTGCATTACGAGAACTTGCAGTAATAGATCTTAACTCTGGCAATTATGAGTCCGCGAAAAAGAAAATAAAAAGGGCGCATATCATTTATCAAAAAGAAAATGAAAAATCTAATGAATCATTGACTGCTCGTATTCTTGCTAATATATACCGAGCAGAAAATGATGATGAGGCGGCTATTGTTTATTACAGAAGGTCTTTGGATATAGCAATACAAATAAAAAGTGAGATATATCAAATAAAAGCACAAATCCCGCTTGCAGGTATTCTGATTGGTAAAAATAATGAAGAGGCGATTAGGCTATTAAAAGATTCATTAGTTTTGTCGACTAAAGTTAACTCAACAAACCATATGTTATACGCTTATCGAGAATTAAAAAAAGCGGAAAAGTCACGACAAAATTTTGAAGCGTCTTTACATTATGCAGAAAAAGAAATTGAGCTATTTAGAGTGATGCAACAAGAGCGAGAGGATGAAGAGCTAGTTTTAGTTAAGGCTAAGTTATATTCGCATAAAAAAGAGATAGAGTTAGCGGAGTTAAAAGAAAAAGCCCGATTAGATCAACTTGAAATAGTAAAGAAAAACAATGAAATAGAAATATCAAAACAAGATCAGAAAATCGCTGATTTAGAATTGACGAAAAACAAATATGCGAACTTAATCTTAGCCACTTTACTGCTGATATGTCTATTTGCAGTCTGTTTTATTTACCGTCAATTTAATCAATCACGAAAATTGAATAAAAAACTTGATTACCTTGCTGCACGAGATCCATTGACTAACTGCTTCAATAGACGCACTTTATTTGATCTTATGAATCAAAGCTTTGCTGATTTAGAGTCACTGGACGAGTATTGTATTATCATGGTGGATATTGACCATTTTAAAGAAGTTAATGATACTCATGGACATAATGTGGGCGATACAGTGCTTCGTGGCATTGCAAATATTTTACAAGCTGGTGTTCGCCAAGATGATATTACGGTGCGTTACGGAGGCGAGGAATTTTGCCTTGTTTTATCAGGTGTCTTGCCGGAACAAGCAATGTTAATTGTAGAGGCAATCCGCCAAAAAATAGAAGTGAGTTATTTCGATGGGATAACGGTTACCTGTAGCTTTGGGGTAACATCTATTCGATTTAATGCTCAAACGCCAGCAGATCTGATTCATCAAGCTGATTTGGCCTTGTATAAATCAAAACAAAATGGCCGTAACAAAGTGACTCTATGGAACGAAACTATTGGGCCGCAACGGTGAAATTAGTTTTATCTTATAGATAGAACTTGTTAAAGAGGCTTTTAATACGGTAAGTTATGAATAATCACTTATCTATTAGGAGTCTCTTATATTGAACCATATTAATGTCCCAGTCCTAACATCAATTATTAACCGCTCTGGTAATACAGGTTATTCAGCCTTTAATGATGTGCAGTATTCCATCCGAGACTATAACGGTTTATTTATCACTGACAGATTGGATGCGCTTAATTTTCGTCACAGGATGAGTGAGCCCGGTTATTTTAGTTCATGGCATGTCGCAGGCGACCCAACTCTAATTATTGTCCGTTCTGGAACATTACGTATAGGACTACGTAATGGAGATTATCGAGACTTTATCGCTGGAGATATTTTTATTGCTGAAGATCGCCTACAAGAAAATGAACTCTTTGATTTGAATATTCATGGTCATACTGCAGAATTAATGGGTGACGAGGTGTTACTTGCTATCCATATTAAGCTAGCTGAAATAAAGAAATAAACACCTAGGGTCAAATATCCATTTTTCACATTACAGTCGTTTTGTTAATACAGACGCTTAATTTTCAAATCTACCAATCTATTTAACCTCAATTCTGGTTAATGAAAGCGTCATTATATTTAACATCATAAGGTTATATTTTTTGACTAGTCAGGGCCGTTAGTTTTGCGTAGTTTAGGCGAATTATTAAAGCAATAACGGGGTATTGATAAATAATTAGCGTGATTGGTATTAGCCCTAATTTATTGTTAATACACAGTCAATTACATCGCTAGTTGCATAAGAAGGAGGTCTCTGAAAATGAAAAATTCAATTTATGCTTTTATGTTAGTCATGATGATGTTGAGCATTACCTCATGTAGCACAAAGTTAGCTTATAATAATTTAGATTGGCTTGCTTCTTGGTATGTAGATGACTATGTAAATTTAACTGACAGTCAAGAAGATGAGTTTGATACTAAGTTAGATGCTTTTTTGGTGTGGCATAGAAATATAGAGCTACAAAATTATATTCTTCAAATTAAAGCTATCCAAGCAGATTTCAATAAAGGCGTTACCCTTTCTGATATTGAAAGTTATGTTACGTCTGTAAAAACCTTTTTAGACGTTGCTTTAACCAAGGCGGAGCCTGAAGTCGTTGCGTTGGCTTATTCGTTAAGTGATCAACAAGCTGGTAGTTTTTTAGTTGAGTTTGAGCAACAGAATCTTGATAAAATTGAAAGGTTTGAACAAGAAAGCAAAGAAAGGCGAACAGAGAAGAGGCTTGAAAAGTTTGAAGAACAGTTGAGCTCATTTATTGGAAGATTAAATGCACAACAAAAGAAACTCCTTAATGATGGTAATAATCAATTATTATCTAGTTTTCAAGAACGCATTCAATTTCGTCGTCAATGGGCAGATTCTATAAGAGGAGCTTATGTCATACGAGCTCGAAGCCTCGGTGATACAGACAAGAAAAAGAAAGGTTTTGAACTTGCATTAAAACAATCAATTCTAGAATTAAACTCATTACGTTCGGACAAATATTCAAACATATTAGATCATAATCAAAGAGTGAGGGTCAATACGTTGTACCAAATCATCACATCGTTGAATGAGAAGCAGTTAAAGCATCTTAATGAAAAAATAAATGAGATTATTGGAGATTTAGAAGCGTTACTCTAGGTTTTTTTTTATGTGAGGTCTGGAATTAAAAGAGTCGAGTGCGCTTAGCATCCACGGCGTTTACATTAAAAAACTATTTGTTGAGGCGTATGGATAGTTGTTTGGTCTTGTTTCTTCTTTATAGAAAGAAATGATTCGCTTATTTATTTCGCTGAAAATTCTGATTTTTATGACTGAATGTAAAGCGTTTATTGTCACTGAACATGACATTTTTGACTCTACAGGACAATGTTACTTAATCGAGTCTAATCTAAATTAATATCAATCAGTACAATGCCTTTTTATCGAATAAATGACAACGCTATTATGCTTGCATGAGTTTAGTAAAGCATAAACCTGGTTAACTTAGATTTGCTTTTTGAGTGTTAAGGAAGCTGTTAAGTTGATGGTTTATGAGGTTAACGATAATGAATACTTATTTACATGTTGTTTCCACAACATGTAAATAAGTTTTAATGACTATTTCTGTTGTTCAATGACTTCTTTTGTTTCTTCCTTAGACGTAAATAATTTCATGATAAGAACAAAGAATAAAGGAGCAAAGTAGATAACTAAGCATGTTGCTGCCATCATCCCGCCTAATACAGATGTTCCAATAGCATTACGTGCATTTGCACCTGCACCGCTACTCAATACCAACGGTAACACGCCTAAACCAAATGCAAGTGATGTCATAATAATCGGACGTAAGCGCATCTCACAAGCGTGTATGGTTGCATCAATTAAATTAATACCTTTTTCATATTGCTCTTTGGCAAACTCGACAATTAGAATCGCATTTTTTGCAGTTAATCCAATCGTGGTGAGTACACCTACTTGGAAATAAACATCATTTTCAAGCCCTCGTACCATTATGGCTGCTAACGCACCCAATACACCTAGTGGCACTACTAAAATGATCGCGATTGGAATGCTCCAACTCTCGTAAAGTGCTGCTAAACAAAGGAAGACCATTAATATTGAAATACCATATAAAATAGGAGCTTGGTTGCCTGCCTCTAACTCTTGATATGACATCCCCGTCCAACTAACTTGTACATCACTAGAAAGCTCTGCGGCTATTTTATCAACTTCAGCCATTGCATCCCCAGTACTATAGCCTGGTGCTGCTTCACCTAATATTTCGACGGCAGAGCTACCATTAAAACGCGTTAATTGTGGAGATCCTGTTCCCCAATGTGACGAACTAAAAGCTGACAATGGTACCATTTCATTTTTATCATTACGTATAAACCAAAGATCCATGTCTTCTGGTGTCATACGATATTCAGCATCGGCCTGAATATACACTTTTTTAGAGCGACCTCGGTCTATAAAGTCATTGACGTAAGAAGAGCCCCAAGCAATAGATAATGAGTTATTAATATCATCAATATCGAGACCTAATACTTTGGCCTTTTCATAATCAATATCGAGATAAAATTGTGCCGTATCTTCTAAACCATTTGGTCTCGCATTTTGTATTAATGGACTTTGTGCTATTTTTCCCAATAATTGGTTACGTACTTCAATGAGTTTTTCATGACCAATACTACCTACATCTTGAAGATAAAAATCAAAACCAGTCGCTTGCCCTAACTCTCTAATCGCAGGGCTACTAAATGCAAATACAGAGGCTTTCTTATAACCCGAAAAATGCTTCATTGTACGTGCAATAATCGCGTCTGCATCAGTGCCAGGTGCGGTTCTTTCTTCCCAATCTTTTAAACCAATAAACGCCATACCGGCATTTTGGCCAGTACCAGAGAAGTTGAACCCTGAAACGGTAAAGACAGAATTAACGAGATCTGGCTCATTTTCTTGATAGTAGTTTTTTACTTCGTCCATGACTACATTGGTTTCTTTCAGGGTTGTCCCTGTTGGTGTTGACACCATTACCATAAATGAACCTTGGTCTTCATTAGGTAAAAAAGAACTTGGCAATGCGTTATACAGATAAACAGTACCGCCGAATAATAGAACATAGATTAATGAAAAGCGTATTGGGCGTAATAACAAATGTTTAATAGAGCCGTGGTATTTCCCTAATAACTTGTCAAACAAACGGTTAAATGCTTTGAATATTTTTAGATTTTTTTCTTTATCAACTGGTTTTAATAAAGTAGCACAAAGCACTGGTGTGAGGATTAAAGCCACTAATACTGATAACCCCATTGCCGATACAATGGTCAAAGAGAATTGTTTATAGATAACGCCAGTCGAGCCTGACATAAAGGCCATTGGAATAAATACCACCATTAGTACCATGGTAATACCCACTAATGCACTGGTAATTTGCCCCATTGATTTTTTGGTTGCTTCAAATGGGGATAGTTTCTCTTCATGCATTATTCGTTCGACATTTTCGACAACAACAATTGCATCATCCACCAATAAGCCAATGGCCAGCACTAAGCCAAACATGGTTAAAGTGTTAATAGAGAAGCCCAACACCGACATGATAGCAAAGGTACCCAGTAATACTACGGGTACTGCTATCGTTGGTATTAAGGTTGCGCGGAAGTTTTGTAAAAATAACAGCATCACTAAAAACACTAATACAACCGCTTCTATTAATGTTTTAACGACTTCTTCAATGGATATACGAATAAAGGCATTGGTATCAACTGCTTTCGCTATTTCTAAACCGGCAGGAAATGATTCCGATAGCTGTGCTAATTTTTCATCGACTCCCGCTTGCGTATCTAATGAATTTGCACCTGAGGCAAGTGTTATTGCGATACCTGAGGTTGCATAGCCATTAAAAGTAGGGATAACACTTGAGCTTTCACTGGCAAGTTCAACACGCGCCACATCTTTAAGTCGTACCTGAGAACCGTCAGAGTTAACTTTAAGGTAAATATTTTTAAATTCATCTACTGTGGTTAATAAACTTTGTGCCGTAATAGTCGCATTAATTAATTGTGTGTCTGTTGATGGAGTACCCCCTAATTGGCCTACTGTTACTTGGCTATTCTGTGCCGATACTGCGGCTGAGATATCGACAGGTGTTAAGTTATAGCTGTTTAATTTCGCTGGATCTAACCAAATTCGCATGGCGTAAGAGGGGCCAAAGATAGTGACACTACCCACACCATTTACACGGCTGACGATATCTTTAATATTAGAGTTTGCATAATCCTGAATGTCACCAGCACTCATTGAACCATCTTCAGAATAGATGGTGGTTACTGAGATAAATCCAGAGGTACTTTTAGTCACAGAGGTACCTGCATTCTGCACTGCAGAAGGTAAACGGCTGCTGACTTGCTGTAAGTTATTTGATACTTGAACCTGTGCTGTATCAGGGTCGGTTTCTGCACTAAACGTTAAAGTGATTTCTGCTTTACCTGAAGAGTCACTGGTTGAGGACATATAAAGCAAGTTATCTAACCCTGTCATACTTTGCTCAATAACTTGGGTAACTGTATCTTCGATAGTTTTTGCTGATGCACCAGTGTAACTTGCCGAAATAGAAATAGCTGGCGGTGCAATCGTCGGGTATTGCGCGATAGGCAATGTAAATATAGAGGCTATACCTGCCATCATAACTACAATGGCGAGCGCCCAAGCAAAAATGGGCCTGTGAATAAAAAAGTTAGACATGTAATTAATCCTGATCTTTTGATTGATTGTCATCGTTGGTTGTTGGCGTATCAGAGGCATTATCAACAATGACTGTTAAGCCATTTTTAACTTTATTAAAATTATTAATGATGACCTTATCACCTGCTTCTAGTCCTTCTTTAACAATCCATCCGTTATCTACTTCATTGCCTAATACGACAGATTTTTTTACTACCTGATTATTATCATCAACAATAAATACCGAAGGTAATCCTGATTGGCTTCTTACGACAGTTGATTGTTTGACAACAAGGTAATCACGGGCTTCAGGCATTGAAATGTTAGCTCTAACATACATACCTGCTAATAATGAATTATTTGGATTTGCAATAATCGCACGTAATGCAACAGTACCCGTTGACCCATTGGTTTGCGTGTCTGTAAACTCTAATTGGCCCGTTTGTTCATAAACAGTACCGTCTTCTAATGTGATTGAGACAGGCACTGTTGGGTTAGTAGTCTTAGCATCTTTAAACTCCTGTTGTATTTTATAAAAAGCAACGGCTGACTGTTGCATATCAATATAAACATTATCAGTTTGAATGACGGTGGTAATATAGTCCGATTGTCCTGATGTTAATAAAGAACCTTCAGACACTTGAGAAAACCCTGCTCTACCTGAGATTGGCGCTTTAATTTTAGTGTAAGATAATTCTATATTTGCGTAATCTAAGGTTGCTTGACGTACTGCTACTTCAGCTTTTGCTTCTAGGTAAGTTGCCTCTGCTGTATCATATAATTGTTGGCTACTGAGTTTTTTCTTTAATAACTCGCCATAACGTGCCATTTCTTTTTTCGCATTTCTTTCACTACTTAAAGCTTTTTTTAGCTCAGCATTCGCACTGTTCACGGTTGATTGATAAGTTGTCGGGTCTATTTGAAAAAGAACATCTCCTTTTTCTACATAGCTACCTTCTTTATACTGACGGCTTTCTATTATTCCGGTGATTTGTGGCCTTACTTCAGCTTCTTTAAATGCAGTAATACGTCCTGGTAATTCGGTAGTTAAACGCAATGTTGAATAAGCTAAGGTAGTTGTATCAACATGGATAGTTTGCGCTGGTCTTTTATCTGACTCTGTTTGGTCACTACAGCCTAAGATACTTAGTGTAAGCAAAAGCGGTAAAGAATATTTTAGTGTATTAACAAAAAGCATAGGGTTGCCTTAATAAAAATTGAAAGTAGTTAATGTGTATAATCTAATCATAGTTAGTTTGAGGTTAACGGAGAGTTAATAACCAACGTTATCCTTTGTTATTATTTTTTAATTATAAGATGTTAAGTTCAGATAGATGATGAGAAGATAGTATGAAGGTAATTTCATTCTATCTTCCCATCATAAAAATCGATACTCACACTATTATTTTACATACTTCATCTTAAGTATATTTTGGAAATTCGAGATAATACGGAACGAATCTTTTAAGTGCTGACGTTCAAAACTCCCAAACAAATTGGGCTTTAATAGGTTATCTATTTTCTCGTTATTTTCAATTGACTGTTGCTGGTGTTGATACCGCAAATTATTAACATACTGGTACGTACCCATTAAATCTTGATAGGTTGCTTTATTTAATATCTTCGCTTGATATAACCACTTAATGCGATCATTCGTATTGATCTCTCGACAGTCATGGATGATGGCATAAATACGCGCAATATCGACAATACAAGCTATCGATGCTTTTTTGATATTAAGCACCTTATTATTGTTTCCATCTTTTTCTAATACTAAGTGTTGAAAAATGCCAAGAGGAGGGCGTGTTCTTAATGCATTTCTGACCAATGCAGTTGTCAGCGGAAAGTTTTGAATGACCTGTTGATGGCGATGCGTATCTAGTTCTCTAAATAATGACTTATCACCATATATATGGCGGATCTCAACAAACACATTCAAGTTTAATAATGATTCATACTCAGGCTTTTTGCTCCACGTATTGTAATACTCTTTCCATACTTTAATGTTTTGACACCACTTTGGTGTTGCGGCCATAAACCGTCCTGTACATAACGTGTAACCCAGTTCAGCCAATCCTTTGCATACCGTCATCGCTAAGTGGTTAAAGTAAATCCGATCGGAGTTTGTGGCATTAGAATCGAGTATTAATGCGTTGTCTTGATCTGATGCTAAATGTACTTCATTACGGGCGTGAGAGCCTGCCACTACCCAAGAAAAAGCACAGGGAGGTGTACCGAAGTTTTCGATCGCTAATTCAATTAATCGACAATTAAAAGCATCATAAATAGTGGTTAAAATCTGTGCCACTAAACTTGGTGAAGAGGTACTTTCCATTATTTCTTTAAAAGCAGTGTTACGTTGTTCAGATAATGAAATAAGTTGTTTTAATGAACTGGCGTGACGAATTTTATTGACTAAATAAATACTCTGTACACCGCTGTTTTGTATCAAGTCTTTCGGTGTAATATAACCAATAACATGCTGTTTTTTATCAATAACAGGGATGTTTTGAATATTATATTTAGTCATCAATTGTACGGCTTCCATTACCAATTCATTCGCATAAATAGTATGTGGATTTTCTGTCATAACCGAACCAATCGGTTGCTGTACATCTAACGCTTCGGCAACAACTCGCTGGGTAATATCTTTATCGGTTACTAAGCCAATTAAGGTTTTATCTTCTGTGACAATAAAAGCACAAGAGATACCGGTTATGTTACGCATTTTATGTGCGACACTTTGAATCGTATCGTTAACAGAAACCAAAGCTAATTTAGCACTCATGACATCGTGACATGGGCGCATATATTGATGAAAAGAGTGTCGAGATTCGTCTGCTTCAGTTGTACTTGCTTCTAACCGAGTTTGTAAACTTAAATCAAGTTGGTTTAATATATGCGGATAGTCATTGATCAGTTTAACGAGAGATTCATAGTTAAATTGATAAAGTAAGGTATCTTCAACCGCACTAATTGAATAATGTTGAAAGCTATCACCCGGTTGCTGATTAAAGCCAAAAATATCATCATGGCCGAGTTTTGAACGTAGGCTTCCATCGGGGTTATTTTGTTCGATTATTCCATTACGAATAATATAAAGGTACGAAATATCAGGGTCATGATTTAAAATTTTACCCGCATTAAGCTGAATAATGTTAACCGTCTCGGCTATTTCTTTAAGCGTATCTGATGATAGTTTATTAAAAGAGGGGATAGTTTGTAAAAAAGACACGATGTCAGGGAGTAATTCATTATTCATATTAACTTAACCATGCTTTTTATTATTGACTTTTTCTAGGTGAAAACTAAGACTTATTTGATATTAAAGTCATGCTACAGCAATTTCGTATCATAATGTACCTTACCGATTTATAACGTCAGTAAATGACTTAATGAACGATAAATTAAGCACTGTAAAACAGCGCTATTTTTAAAGAGTCATTGATAGAATGACTTTTATAGAAGATAAACCTGTTTGAAAAAACAAATAAAACGATTAACTTTATTCACTCCTTAGTGATTGTTTTGTAGAGAGCATGTTAAAGTAAATAAGTTATGCACTTTAGAATTTATTCTGCCTTTTAATTAAACCCAATTAGGCTTAACTATTATTCAAACATCTTCCAGTAATGACTTAGTAACAGATTAAATCACTAAATTGCTAATCACCAACAATCTAATAATGAGACGCTAATGAAACTAGAAATGATATGCACAGGCGAAGAAGTACTTGCGGGACAAATTGTCGATACTAATGCTGCATGGTTAGGTAATCAATTGATGGATAATGGCTTTGAAATGCACCGTCGAACGACAGTCGGTGACCGATTAGCTGATTTAGTTGAAGTCTTTCAAGAGCGCAGTACGTTTGCAGATATCATTTTAGTCAATGGTGGCTTAGGTCCAACAGCGGATGACCTTTCAGCGCAAGCGATGGCTGATGCGATGGGCGTTGAGTTAGAAGAAAATGCTGCTTGGCGTGAAATATTGGTGCTGTGGGCTAAAGAGCGTCATGTTGAATTGAATCCAAAAAATCTAAAGCAAGCCTTATTACCTAAGGGGGCAATTGTTGTAGATAATCCTGTTGGCACGGCTTGTGGGTTTCGCGTTAAATTGAATCGAAGCTGGTTTTTCTTTACGCCAGGCGTACCACACGAATATAAAAAAATGGTATTAGAGCAATTTATTCCCTTTGTAAAATCGCAATCTAATTCACAAACTAAAGTAGAAGTAACAAAACTATTAAGTTTAGGTATTGGCGAGTCAGACATGGCAGGGCGATTGGAACAATTAACTTGGCCAGAAGGGATCACGCTAGGTTATCGTTCATATATGCCTTACCTTGAATTAAAGTTAATTGCGCGTGATGTCAGTAAAGAAGAACAAGATAAAGCTATATTACAGGCAACAACATTATTAGGTGATGGTATCGTCGCTCGTAATAAAGGGACATTAGCGGCAGAAATACATGATCTCCTTATACAAAGAGAAAAAACACTTACTATTGCCGAATCATTAACTGGCGGTGAAATATGTAGTCAATTAGTTGCGTTTTCAGGTAGCTCTCATTATCTAAAACATGCCATTGTTACTTACTGTAATGAAGCAAAAATAGGATTGTTGAAGGTTAACGAACACACTATTTCAGATCAATCTGAAGTTTCACTCGCTTGTGTTGGACAAATGGCTGCAGGAGCCGCTTGTGCTAATTTAAAAACTGCAGTGTCAGATTTCTCTATAGCAACTAGCGGTATTGCTGGACCTAATGGAGGCAGCGTTGAAAATCCAGTAGGCACAGTGGTTATTGCAGTGAAAACAGGTGAACAGGTTATTTGCCAAAAGATTAAGTTTTCCGCTAAACGTAATAGAAACCACATACGTGACTTAACGGTTGCTATTGCATTCGATATGTTACGTCGTGCCATATTCGGTTTATCACCTCTTGCAGATTACAGTTATATCGAACGAGTCGAATCAGCTGTTTATACTATGCAAGAATGTAGAGAAAACGCTAATAAACACGTGTAATACTGCCATCTATAAACGGTTTTATTCTTGAGTTGTGTTGCACTTGCAACTCAAGAATAAAATGAATTTATTTAAACTATCTATTCTAGAGACAGAAGGAGTTAAATAATGAAAATTAAAGCGTTTAATTTGTCCGCTTTATTTGTGATAACCGCGCTGTTTAGCTCTTTTTCTTTTGCTGAAACAGTGTGGATCGATGTTCGTACTTTGGTTGAAAATCAAAGGGATAACATTGAAGGAGATCTTCGTATATCGCATTCCAACATAGTGAGAGAAGTACGTAAACTTTATCCAGATAAAAATACTGAATTTCATTTTTATGATAAAACAGGCGGGAGATCGGATATCGCAATTTCTGCTCTAGAACGAGAGGGATATAAAAACCTACACAACGCAGGCAGTATCGAAGAAGCTCGTCAAGAAAGGGGGCTAACTGATTAATAATATATTAGTCAATTAAATAGTAGATTGTGCTTAGGTGCTAATCATAATCGTCTTATTAAAAAATTATCTAATCATACCGTTTTTCTATTATTCTAGTGTCACATTGAGGAAAATAATTAATGTTTCAAATGTCCATCATACTGCTAACTTGTCTTATGTTTAGCATTACCTTAGCGCCATTATTACCAACCAATCATTGGTTATCGAGAGTATGGGAGTTTCCTAGAGTACAAATTGCAGTGATTACCGTTTCTCTTGCTATTGCGAGTTTTTATATTGATTCACCTATCATGCAGATTACTTTGATTGTGGTAAATGGATTACTATCCAGTTATCAAATAGCTTGGATATTCCCGTATACAAGGCTCTATCCGATACAGGTTCGTAAAGCCGCCTCTAGCCATGAACAAACAAAAATAAAAATAATGACCAGCAATGTTCTGATGCCGAATCATTCTGCTAATAAATTAATTGAGTTAGTTAATCGACATCAACCAGATGTGTTGGTGACGCTAGAAACTGATTTGTGGTGGCAAAAAGCATTACAACCCCTTCATGTTGATTACCCTCATCGTGTTAATCAACCATTGGATAATTTATACGGCATGCACCTTTATAGTAAACTGCCTTTAGAGGATGTGCAGTTATTAAATCTTATAGAGGAGGGGATCCCTTCAATACATTGTTATTTAGTATTAAAAAATGAGATTAAAGTTAAATGTCATTTTCTTCATCCAGCACCTCCAAGTCCAACTGAAAACGAAACGTCGACACCAAGGGATAGAGAGTTACTTGTGATTGCAAAACAAGTTGCAGGTAAAACTGAGCCTATTATTGTCACCGGAGATTTAAATGATGTGGCTTGGTCTCCGACTACTCGCGCGTTTAGGCGTATTAGTGGATTGAAAGATCCAAGAATGGGAAGAGGTATGTTTAACACTTTCCATGCTAGTTATCCCTTTTTGCGTTGGCCTTTAGATCATATTTTTCATAGTGAACATTTTGAATTAGGTGCAATACACAGAATGCCATCGATCGACTCAGACCACTTTCCTTTATTAAGTGAGTTAGTCTATGTAGTAAAGAAGTAAGCGGGATATAACCTATGCTCTAAAATCTGTAACTTATTTTTTTGTTAGGGCTTTTTGTTTTTTTTAGTAACACAAGGTAATGGGAAAATTCATTTTATTGATATTGAAAACCTGACAAAACGCTATGTAATAGTTACATAGTAAACTTTCTTGTATTCAGCTTGATTGTAAATTCTATATTAAAATCAATGCTTTATTTTTTGGCATGGAACTTGATACGTTAATAGTGAACGTATTTTCGCGGTAAGCCATTTTAATTTTTACCGCTGTTTTTAATGAACGAAGGAGTCACTCTAATGAATAACGATATTATGAAAGGTAAGTGGAAACAGGTTTCAGGTACGCTTAAGGCTAATTGGGGTAAATTAACTGATGATGACCTACAAGAAATTGATGGTAACCTTGAAAAATTCCAAGGCAAGATGCAAGAGAAATATGGAATGGCTAAAGATGAATCAAAGAAAGAGTTTGAAAAGTCGACGTCTTAATCGTTTTTTAGTTATCACATGTTGTTAATTATCAATTAGTTCGATAATTAAGTGGGCGTTAATCAACTGCGCCCACCCATCAATATAAAAAGAAGCTGAAATAAGTAACTTTATAAGTTATTAAGCTAGATTTTCTTCAGCTTGTTCTATCGCTTCAATTTTTTTATCAATTTCCTGTGCTTCAAAACTTAATTGTGAAAATGTTCGGATATCTCCATTTCTTTGTGCATTCATTGCTTGTTCTAGCTTAATAGATAACTCTTTTTTGAGCTTTTTAGTGGGATCTTTTTTAAAAATTGAAAACATAGTGAACTCCTTTTTGGTTTATACCTCGTTATACGTAGCTATTCAGGGTTTGGTTTACTTTTAATCAATGATAAATATTGAACTTTAAAAACAAATGCTTAGATTTTATATGTAGGTTTAAAGTCTTTATAAGGAAGATAAGCCGGTGGAATATTGAAAAATTAATGATTAAAAAATATTTATAAAGTAGTAGTAGGAACGATAGTTTGCTGAAGAGAACTACTTCGAATTGAATTTATTAAGCGCCTAAAGAAGTAATAGTACTACTTGAATATATTAGGATTACGCTAATTTTGTAGAACAATGTGACAGTATTTTAATGCTGAATTAAAAAATGTTGAATTAAAATAACGGAAGAATAACTGTACTTTAAAGCGCTATAACTAAAAATTACATGTTATGAAGGATGCTTATCAATAATATCGAGACTAATAATTAGTTTTAAGTTTCAATTTTTAATTTAACCTATTGATATAAATGCTGTATTTTAGCTTATGATATTCATTCTATTATTAATGATTAATCCTATTTTTTTATTATTAATATAGATGAACTTATGAACGATTAAATGGTGTTTTATCTTTTTTATTTATAGCTGGAGTATGTGATGGGGTATTGGTTTTTAGTAATTGCAATTGTTTCAGAGGTGATTGGTACATTAGCACTGAAAGCTTCAAATGAATTTACCCATTGGTTTTATAGCTTAGCTTGTATCGTTAGTTATGTGATTGCATTCTACTTTTTATCATTAGTACTTAAGACTGTCCCTATCGGTATTGCTTATGCAATTTGGGCTGGTATGGGGATTGTATTGGTCGCATCAATAAGTGCCATTGTATATAAAGAAATCCCTGATACAGCGGCTATTATAGGGATGGCTCTAATTATTACTGGTGTTGTAATTATGAATGTTTTTTCAAAAAGTGCAGCCCATTGATAATAAGTTAGTTAATTTGAAAAAAGAAACTGCAATGCCAAACCTTACTTCAAATGATATTTAAGCATATTGAACATCCATAATATCGAACATGACTATATATCGAACATTATATGGTCATGTTTAATATATGGTCATGTTCAATATTAGTTATTAAAAGGAAGCATAATGTCTATCCCTAAAAAAATTAAACAAAAAACACGACACTTTATCGATTCTAAACATATGCTTAGTAGTATTACGATTGCTTCATTTTTAGAATCGACTATTGTACCGATTCCTTTGGAAGCTGTATTAGTGCCGTTAATGCAAGCTCGTAGAGAAAAGCTGTGGGCTATTGCGTTAATGGCAACATTAGGCTGTATTGTCGGCGCATTATTCGGTTATGCGTTAGGTTATTATTTATTTGATGTGGTGGGTGATTGGGTGATAAACACATTCTCAAGCCCTGAACAGTTTGAAAATGTTAGACAGCAAATGCAAGACCAAGGCTTTTGGTTTGTCATGACACTAGGCATCATTCCGATTCCATTTCAAATTGCGATGCTTGCCGCAGGTGCAACGAAATACTCATTATTATTATTTTTAATTGCTTCTGCAATCGCACGCTCTATTCGTTATTTCGGGTTAGCGATTGTTGTGTATTACGCAGGTAATCAGGCTGAACGCATTATCAGTCAACATAAAACGAAGGTAATGATAATACTAACTATTTTAGTATTAGTTGCATGGGCTGCGAGTATGTTCTTTTAACTTAGCCAAAGTCACTAATCGACGCTAAATAGCCATTCCTAGCGAATGGCTACATACAACCCTACAGCAATTCTTCCGTCATAAAGCATTTCCTTTTCCAGTTTAAAGTCGTTTTTTTCAGCAACTCGAACCGAAGCGATATTTTCTGTTTCAATAAGGGAAATTAATCGCGTTAATCCCATTTCATTGAAGGCATGTGACTTCATTGCCATTGCTGCTTCTGTTGCTAAGCCTTTACCCCAGAAATCAGTTAATAGTCGATAGCCTAATTCAAGTTCCGCCATACCTTGTATTGTTTGAGGAAAAAAACCACAAGAGCCAATTAATTGATTACTTTTTTTATCGATAACCGCTAATAAACTAGGTTCATTATTTTTTGACTTCAACATGCATTGCTCAATAAATTTTTTACACTTCTCTGCTGAATAAGGCCCATTAAGCGAAAATCGCATCACAATAGGGTCGCTGAATAATTGATAGGCTTTTTCAAAATCGCCATTTTGGAATGGTCGCAAAATGAGCCTTTCCGTTTTTATATCTGTTATATCATTCATTTATATTGCTTCTTATATTGAGTCATTGTCTTAGTTATTTATGATAACGCATGGATATCGGCTTGTAATAAATCATTAATGATTAAATTAACTGTTAGCCGACATTGTGTTTTGTTTTTGAGTCTTAGCTAGGAATATTTTAAGTCGATCAAAAAAGGGTCTTAAATATGATTGTCTCACATTTTAATAAAATCACTCGAATAGGCATTTACAATTAACTAAATCTAAATGATACTTATTATCATAATTTGGTTTGTTTAATTTTCAAATGTAACGTGAGGTTTATATGGATGTATTTAATAATGTGGTACCCGTTGATTTCTCAACGCATGAAAATAGTCATTTTTTTCATACTGAGCGCTATCATAGAGAAGCTATTTATCACTGTGAGAAAAGGCTAAGCAAAGATCCTAAGTGTGTAAAAGTACTATGTGATTGGATTGCGAGCTATCATGAACTCGCTTTTTTATATGAACAAAAGGGGGCTGTTGAAATGGCGCAAAAGTGTTTACTTATTCCACATCAGTCAATGCTTTATATGGCTCAACAACATAATGGTACGGCTAGCGCATTTTAATCCCACTCTCCAACAGGGTTGAACGATATTTATCATCTAACCCTGCCATTTTCTTTTT
>NZ_CANLFB010000028.1 GCF_947489755.1 uncultured Psychromonas sp. | reverse complement strand
GGTTTGGCGATTACTATCAGATCAAATTCAGAGCATGTTTTCAATGTATTTTTTTCTTAAGATCCAACCTATGAACAAGTCCTAGACAATAAGTTTTAATTTAATGAAAACTATTCTTATTCCCATAACGCCATCGCGTATTTCTACTAAATTATCTATTTATGTGTCAGCATTTATTGTTGTTATTTTTACATTACTTCAAATTTATAATTTTTTAATTATTAAGTCTGAAATAAAAAATCAAATTAATAAAGAGCAATACACAGCAGCTAATTTTATTGCTAAAGATATAAAAAATAAAATTGATAAACGTACCAAATTTTTAGCCGCTTTAGCTGCTTTGATTCCACCAGAAAGAATGCAATCAGAGGAGTTTTTAACTGAAAAAATTAAAATGTATATTACTTTTACTGATTTTTTCCCGCAAGGTTTTGCTGTTATACACCCTTCTGGAAAAGGCGTAATAGCTGAATATCCAGTTATCCCAGGTAGAAGAAATTTAGACGTATCTAGTTATAAATGGATGATAAATGCTAACAATAGTGAACAGGTGATTATTAGTTCTCCTTTTCGTTCTGAGGTTAATGGTGAAATTCTTGTTGTTATTGCAAAAGCATTAAGAGATGAAAGTGGACGCGTTTTAGGTGTTTTAGAAGCGCCTATTTTTTTGAACCGTCCAGGATTTATGGAGTATATTTTTGATCGAGATTACAGTGATGCTAGCGATATTTTAGTGATATCAAAAACGAATAAGGTATTTTTAGCATCAAGTACGCCAAACTTAGTATTTAAAAGCATTCCCAAAAAAGGGGAGGTTACCTTTTACGATGATGTCATGGATGGTTTTAATGGCGTTGGTGAGACGATAAGCGCGTCCGGCGATGAGATGCTGGTTGCTGCATCTAATATTCGCGCTTTAAATTGGTTTGTGATTGTAAGGTCGCCTGTTGATAAAGTTTATCAAACAATAAACGAAAGTTTAAAAGCTTCAATTATCAGTGGCGTGATTGTCAGCTTTGCTGTTTTTTTGGCTATTACCTTTTTTCTCTTTTTCTTCTTTAGCCCTTTAAAAAAAGCGGCTGAATCTATTAAAGAAATGGTGCTAAATAAACAACCTTTAGAACATATTGAAGGTTATAAAAAAGATGAAATTGGCGATCTGATTATTGGCTTTAATACTGTGATTGATATGGTTAATGAGCGTCGAGATGAGCTTGAAAAATCAAATGCTATGCTGGAATCTTTATCTCAAATTGATGATTTAACAGGGGTGTTTAATAGAAGGTGGTTGGATTATACACTTAACAAACTATGGCAGGTAAAAATACGCAGTCAAAAGCCGTTAACTTTATTGATGATTGATATCGATGAATTTAAAAAGTTTAATGATACGTATGGCCATGTGGCGGGCGATAAATGTTTACAAAAAGTAGCTGAAAACATACA
The DNA here is from genome assembly GCF_947489755.1 of uncultured Psychromonas sp. Lineage (GTDB taxonomy): Bacteria > Pseudomonadota > Gammaproteobacteria > Enterobacterales > Psychromonadaceae > Psychromonas. Next base: position 46,975 of record NZ_CANLFB010000028.1, on the reverse strand, counting down.
AAAATCACTTAAAAGGCCGACTGATTTCTTTGCGCGTTATGGTGGAGAAGAGTTTGTTATTTTATTAGAAGGTGATTTGGTCGAAGGTTTTTCGATTGCAGAGAAAGCAAGAAAAGTAGTTAATAACTTGCAAATAATGCATAGCGAATCTCCCTACAATCATGTAACCATCAGTTTAGGTGTTTCATCTGTTATTCCACAACTCAATACTGATTCTGTCGAATTAGTTAAACAAGCGGACCTTGCTTTATATAAAAGCAAGAGACGCGGTAAAAATAGATATGAATATTATCAACATGAAGAGTAAGCACAGTAACGATTGAATTATGCTTTAAACCAATCAATATAGAAGCTAGGCTTAACTGAAAAATCATCACATAGATTAGTGATACTTTTTTCATCACCAATCGCTTTAGTATGGATGCCTGAGGTGATGAATAAACTGCTAATATCTGCACCATTAGCGCCTGCTATATCATGCTCTAAGCTATCGCCTACCGCGATTGCATTGTCCCAACCGCCGACGAGCTCTTTACACATAGTATAAATTTCTTTCTGTGGTTTGCCATGCCAATGTACAGTGCCTCCCATTTTTTGGTAAGCACTCGCTATCGACCCCGGGCAGGTTTTTAAAGTGCCTTCCGGCGTCATGGCGACCAAATCTGGGTTACTGACAACTAACTCCAGATTGTTTTGATAAGCGAAAGTTAAGTCATCCATATAGGCATCAACGTCACCACGATCAACACCGCAACATAAAATAAAAGAAGCGTCATCTCGTTTGGACTCTATGAGACCACAGTCATCAATGACGCTATGGTCGTTATCCCAAGTAAAATGTAGTGCTTTTTTACCTAAATGTTGAAACTTTCCTGATGCAAAATTATGACGCATATGAGCGCCAGAAGTATAAATCGCGTGTAATACCAGAGTCTTTTAAACGACCGTAAGAGAACGAACCTGTTTTACCACTGTTAGATAAGATAACGACTTTTTTATTCTGTGATTTTAAAAAATGTAATGCTTCTATCGCTTCAGGAAATGCGTCTCCACCGTTATGTAATACTCCCCATTGGTCGAGAATGAAGGTATCAAAATTATCAATTATATCTTTAAGGCCATTAATTTTTTTCACTAGATAGGTTCCTTTTGTCACGAGAGTGGTAGAGTCAATTTCAGACCCTCTATTATATACCCGTTACAAGTCAAGATGCATTAGTCAGTTGCTAACTCGGAGGTCAATACAAAGCGTTACATGATCACCTTTCGAGCGATTAACTGCGTTAATCCTCTCTCGATAGGTAAAACAAGTCTTCCCGTTTAAATGGCGAGTCCTTATCGAATGTTGTTACAGATAAGGATTTTCGAGTTGGCGACCCACAGGGTAAGTCGTGAGGTAAATACCTTGGTTTCTGTTATAAATGGGCATAAAGTGTAGATTTAACCCGTTAGCTCTTCAATTTTATGTTTAGAATCTGTTCGCCTCACGGCTTGCTGATTTGCATATTGAATGATAACGGCTATACACACTCTTCACAGTTACTTGTAGGGGCTAATTTTTTGTATCTTCTTTAAATTCTCTATACAAATTTTTGAGGGTAAAAAGGATAGATCTATTTTTTGTTTTTATAGCAATTTCTGTATTAAATTCATTCATTTTTCCGATCCAATATTCAATTACATAGTTAATGGGATTGGTATTATAAATAGCATTTTGATTACTCATTGTATTGATTTTCCAATAAGTGATGGCGTCATCCATCGCAGCCATCTTGTATTTTATGGGAAGAAACCTCATCGGTAACTAAAATGTGTTAAGATAATGTTACTGGTATACGAGGTAACAAGCATTTTTATCTTACTTGACCAGTTCGAACGCACCCCTAAGGCGTATTCTCGAAACCTCGTGTTTGATCGGTGACCAGCTCACCCTCGGTTTTTGTTTCTCACAATAAAGGCCGTCTTCACTACTGTACCATCGGTTAATTCGAATTTGGTGCATTTCACTGTGGAATTTCATTGCTGAATCGTTGTCGGTTCAACCTGTGTTATTCCCTGCTTTTAATCGTCGCTCGGGCTTCTTTCTCCTGACGGACGACACATCCCCTGTAAAAGGAATTTTTATGAGTTTTAGAGTTGCAATTTTAGGTGCTGGCCCCAGTGGTTTAGCACAATTACGTGCATTTGAAGCAGCCCGCGACGCCGGTGCTGATATCCCTGAGATTGTTTGTTATGAAAAACAAAGCGACTTGGGTGGCATGTGGAATTATACATGGCGCACAGGCTTGGATGCCTACGGTGAGCCAGTCCACGGCAGCATGTATCGTTATTTGTGGTCAAATGGCCCTAAAGAATGTTTAGAATTTGCGGATTATAGCTTCGAGGAGCATTTTGGTCGTCCTATCCCATCATATCCACCACGTGCAGTATTGCGTGATTACATCATGGGACGTATCGCTAAGAGTAATATGCGTCAATACATCCGCTTTAACACTGCGGTACATTGGGTGACACATGACGAAGCTAGCGATAAATTTTCAGTGACAGTAAGGGATCTCAAAAAGGACGAACTGAGTACGGAAGAGTTTGATCATGTGATTGTCGCCACTGGGCACTTCTCTACGCCTAATACACCTTATTTTGAAGGTTTGGAACAGTTCCCAGGCCGTGTTTTACATGCGCATGACTTTCGTGACGCTTGTGAATTTAAAGGTAAAGATTTGTTATTGGTTGGTAGTAGCTACTCGGCAGAAGATATCGGTACACAGTGTCATAAATACGGCGCTAAATCAGTTACTTTCAGTTATCGTTCTAACCCTATGGGTTTTGACTGGCCAGCATCTTTTAGCGAAGTTCCTTTGCTCACGGGCGTAACCGGTAAAACAGCTCACTTCAAGGACGGGACTAGCAAAGAGGTTGACGCTATTATTCTGTGTACGGGATATCAGCATTATTTCCCGTTCCTACCTAATGAACTAACGCTGACGACACATAACAGAATGTATCCAGAAGGTTTGTATAAAGGGATTGTTTCTCTAGCAAATCCGAAGTTGATATTTCTGGGTATGCAAGATCAGTACTATACCTTTAATATGTTCGATGCTCAGGCTTGGTATGCGCGTGATGTAATGCTTGGTCGCATTAAATTACCTGAAAGTGATGTAATGACAGCTGATACTAAAGAGTGGGTTAGTCGTGAGCTTAAGCTTGCTAATCCTACTGACGATATCGACTTTCAGGCTGCTTACATTGAGGATCTAATTGCACCGACTGATTACCCAGATTTTGATGTATCTGCTGTTGCTGAAACATTCAAAGAATGGGAACACGATAAAGAAGCCGATATTCTTGGTTATCGTAATAAGAGTTATCGCTCTACATTGACTGGAACACTAGCGCCTGTGCACCATACACCGTGGATGGAAGCGATGGACGATTCTCTAGAAACCTTCCTTTTTGAAGATAAAAAGCAGATTGTAAAGGAAGTCTCATGAACTCAAGCTTGAATGAAGCCCGATCTCGTTTCACTGCGAGCAGTATACGTTGGGGTTTTATGTGGGCTTTGTGGGCAGCTGTACTGTGGGGGGCTTGGTATGTGCCGGGTTCTGCAGTCTGGTTTGAAGCTCCTTATGTTGACCTCAGCTACGATACTAATGCTGAGTTTCTATTAGCTGCGGCGGTGTTAACTACCTTTAACGCGATTATGGTGTTGTTGTTCCTGTTTGTTTGGAATGCGGTATTGGGAAAATTAGGAGAGTATGTCCGTACCATTAAGCAGATGCGTCATATCTCCAAATGGTTCTTTATCGGGGCTATTTTTGGTGGTCCGATGGCTATTTTTGGTTCGTATCTGGCGATTGGTTATATCGGCGGGGCTTTTGCGGCCATTTCAGCACTGATGTATCCGATCATTGGTGCTAGCTTAGCTAGGCTCTGGTACAACGAGAAGATTACTCGTCGTGCGGCCGTGGGTATTTTCATCATTCTTGCTGGTGGTGTGACGGTATATGCTCCCGGTATTATTGCTGAAATTAATGGTACTGGCGACGCTGGATGGCTTGGTTATCTGGGTGGCGCAATGGCAGCGATAGGCTGGGGTGTTGAAGGTGCAATCGCAGGCCGTGGCTTAGATGTCGCTGATCCTGATGTAGGTATTACGGTGAGGTTTACGGCCGAAGTCCTTTATTGGGTTTTACTTATTCTACCTGGGATCTACTTCTTCACTGATCAACCCGTTGTAGAGCTAGTTATCGCTACATTTAACTGGGCGGCTATCGGTTGGCTGCTGTTGGCAGGTGTCACTTTTGCCTTCTGCTATGTCTCTTGGTATAAGTCGTTTCCATTGATAGGTGTCGGGCGTGGACAAGCAATTGCTGCATTGTATGGGCTTTTTGCCGTTATCTTTCTTGCTGCATTCACGCTTAAGTTTCCTGATTGGAATTTCTTGGCTGGTTTGTTTTTATTTGTTGGGGGCGGTTTTGTCATGTTTACGGAAAGTGACGATGTGCTGGAGGTCGTTCGTGCTGTATCGACAGAAGCGAAAGCTGATACTGGCAATACTAAGTCGATTAAATCGTAATAATTGGAGTACGTAATGAAAAGATTACATATGAAAGGGCGCATTCTACAATTGATTCATGAGCAGCTAGATATTGGCATTTGGGATTGGGAAGTGACTGACGCAGTGATGAAAGAATACGGTCTTAATGGTGCTTACTGGCGTGGTACTACACGCGTCACACTCGCTGATTTATTTTCCAGCGGTATCATTGAAAGTGTTGAAGAACAACTCGACGAACAAGCGTACTTTGGCGAAGGCCGAGTGTTATTTAAATTTAGACTCAACGACTTCGGTCGACAGCGTATGCGCGACACTGCATTAGCCTGAGAATGAGTACTACGTTTATTTTTACTTTAAATAAGGAGATAGAATGTCTGATTTTTGGGGATTTCCGGGAGCTGATATACTTGCTGTTGCCGTTATTATCATACTTAGTGGCGTTGCACTTTACCAGGCTCGCACCTTTGTAACTAAGCTTTAAACATACAGTGCTGGTTACCCTTTAAGGTTATCAGTACGAGTTTTTAGCCGTTTTTCTGAGCTAACTTCATATAACCCGAGGTTAGCTCAGTCTTAACACTTAACTTCCCTTAGGTAGCTATTGCTACGATGATTTACCTGAACTATACCTTCATATTACCTTCATATATCCCCATTAAGTCCTGATATTTCCCATTAAGCAGAGTTGAGGTTAAATAGTATTTCAATAGGTTAAAGCTCAACCCTAAAATGCGAATAAATCGTTACTCTACACTTTTTGTATTATCTACTCCTATCTATTGCACAGTCTTAGGCGCATACTGAATCGTTATGCATCAGCCTTACTGCTACTGCGTAACCTCAATCATTAGGTTAGCTCAAACTGACTTTAGTTTAGAGTCCATCTCCAAAAGGAAAGCATCATGAGTAAAGGCCAAGACAGTAAAAAAGCGACTAAAAAGAAACCACTTTTAACAGCAAAAGAAAAGAAAGCGGCAAAAGCAGCTAAAAAGCCAGCGAGTGCTTTTTTAGCTAATTAAGCTAAACATTATATTTATCTGAGTAAGTGGCCCATCTATTTTTGGGTGCTAACTATATCCAACGTTAAATAAAATCCTGCAAATTGAATGAGTGACTTATGCATTTTTTTGTAAAACTTAGCGCATTACTAACCTGATTAATATCGAAGGCCATCATTTCATTCGATGGCCTTTTTAATAAAGCGTTGTTAGTAAAGTGAAAGATGATTCTATTTAACCTCAATTCTGGTTAACGGAAGCGAAGGTTATTTTAAATCATATAGTTATAAAAATTTATTATACAATACTGCTAGTTGTGCGTAGTTCAAGGCAAATTGTTGAAGCAATAACTGGTTATTGGGAAATAATTTAACGAAGAAATACGCTCAAATAGTGGTGTTGTATCGCTTTTCTTATCCGGAACTGAGGTTGTTTATTAATAACAAATGAAAGCCTGGCTATTTTTAAATAAACGCACTTATTATCTGAATCCAAGAAACCTTTTACTTACAAGAAATCACTCAATTATATCTGTTTACGCTTTGGTATTTTGACGACATTCCATAATGTATAGCGCTGTCATTAAATCAAGATGAGCGCCGCCACCATTTTTAAAAAGCGTGATCTCTTTATCTGTTTTACGTCCGCTATCACCATTACATAATTGGTAGAAGTCAGCGATAACAGCATCCTCATTGATAATACCTTGCTTAATTGGAATAGCTAACTCACCTATATCGTGAATGGCTGTTTCTCTGGCATCTACAAAAATACGTGATTTCACGAGTAGTGCATCATCGGCTTCTCTCATATCTGGGCGGTATGCACCAATTAAATCAACATGAGTTCCTTCTTTAATCCACTCTCCTTTGATGAAAGAAGCGGTCGACATAGTCGAAGATGAAATAATGTCTGCATGACTTAATGCTTCAGAAAGGTCTTGGATAGCCACTGCCTCTTTTTCTTCAGCGAGCTTCTGTGCTTTTTCAAAGGTACGATTCCAAATGATCACTTTTTCTAGATCAGGAAACAAGGCTCGGTAAGCATCAATGATTGATGATGCAACAGCGCCTGCACCAACCACTGTTAATACTTTACTATCGGGTCTTGCTAATAATGTTGCAGCAAATACAGAATCACCAGCGGTCTTCCATTTAGTGACTAACTTGCCATCAATAATAGCGACAGGGATACCTGTTTGATCATCAAATAAAGTAAAGATTGAATTAACACTTGGGAGCGGTGTTGATAATTTAGCGTTATTTGGAAATATCGTCGCAGTTTTAACGCCTATTCCTTTATTCTGTATCCACGCTGCACGGTTTAATAAAGCATTGTCGCCGTGTTTGAATAAAATATCATCTATGTCTGCACGAGATGCTTTGTGCCCTTCATGGAACGCTGTGCAGAGTTTTGTCCATGATAATTTACTTTCAATATCTTGTGCATTAATAAATGGAAGCATAGTAAGTGAAGTCCTTAGGTTAGATTAAGTTAAATGAGGCAAATTCAATTGATGTATGGCGTATTACCTATTTTATTTTTTCTATCAATTTTCTGGTATAGATGCTTTAGAAAGCCATTTTCTATTAATGAGTTATATCATTAATCTCATTTTTAATCTGCCTCTTGGTATTTTAGAAAGTCGATATCATTGGCTTTATAGATGTGTTGTTTAAGTTGCATTGTTTAACAGAGTGAATTAAGGAAGGTTGCTCATTAGTTTTTATTTTATTAAAGCTAATAGTGTATTTATCGGTTTTAAATGTAGAGAAGGGTTGTTAAGTATAAATAAAAAAATAGCTGAAACAGTTTCCTGAATCAGCTATTTATAATGTTAATTGTTATGTGATTAAATAGATGTTATTTAAAATAAACTTTTTAGTTTATCTTTCAGGTCTTTTGCTTCTTCTTTCAATTCATCACTCGATTTGTTTCCTAAGATCGCGTCTTTTGCTTTTTCTTGTAACGCTTTTTTACCCGCTTCAATTTTCTCTTTTAAAGCTGCTTCAGTATCTAAATTAAATGATGGTTTAGTAAAAGTACCTTTAATTAATAATGGAATTGTTACACCATTAAGATCTATGAAGTCAGTTTCTTCACCTGCTTTTGAAAGAGGAGTGACACCTAATTTGTAATTAAGCGCTTCAGTAATCGTATTAGCAGTACCTGTTCCATCCAAGCGCATAACAGGTGATGACATCAATAATTTTTGATTATTTACGATACCATCTTGTACTGTAAACTCACCGATTAATGATGCAAAGTCGGTTTTCTTAACCAGTTTGTCAGGGGCTAGCGTTTTACCTTGTATTTTTGCTTTTAAAACACGTATTTCTTGTGACAGGTTAATACCGTATAACTCACCATCAAGGATTTTAAAGTCACCTTTTGCATTCACACCTTGTTGTATCTTAGTTGAGGTTAACCCTTTGCCGTCTGCTACTAAGTTAAAGTTTGCAGTACCGCTTAATAGGTCTACTTTAGCAGCGTCTTTCAACAAGTCCATTAGCACAACATTTTTAATAGAAGTGGTCGCTTTATATTGATTTTCACCACCTTTCTCATCAACCCATGCGTCAATGTTTAATGAACCATCATAAAGCTCTGCGTTTAATGGGCTAATACTTGCTTTACCATTTTTAACAACTAAGTTATTAGTAATTTTACCTATTCTAATATCTTCATATAACAAGCCTGCGATCGTTAAGTCACCTTTAATATCAAGCTCTTTTAAAATGCTTAAGTCAGGTTCTGCTTCAGCTGTTTGCTCACTTTTTTCTGTTGTCGCGGCATCATCCTCTTGGTCTGCAGTTTTCGCTAGGTATGGATTTAAATCCCACACATTACCTTTTAAACTATAACGAATAACTGGGACGGTTTGTTGGATGAAGCTAAGTTGCCCACCTAATTCTATATCGTTCACCGTTGATTGAAGTGAATCGACACTTAACTTTTGTTTTGCAAGGTCATAGCTAATCTCACTTTCTATTGTGCTATTAATTTTATCTTTGCTTACCGCTGGTACATTTAATTCACTAACCAATTTGAATTGTTTAATTAATATTTTTTCAAAGTCACTAACATTCATTTCTTTAAACGAAAGGTTTAAGTTACCTTGTAAATCTTTACCTTCGATTGTATTTTTTAATTCAAATTGGTCTATTTTTGCAGTTTGCTTTTGTATGTCTGCTGCTAGGTTAGTTTGTAAGTTTGTGTTTAATGTATTATTGCTTAAAGCACTGCCCGTTAAACTACTTGTTAAAGTTAGTTTACCAAGCTCTAATTCATTGTGATTGGTTACATGGATATCACTACTATTAATGTAAATATCACCGTCTAAGTATGAACCTGTGAATTTATTGTTAATTGTGATGGCTTTAACATCTAACTTTTTTGTATCTACTTTATAAGTTAATCCACTAGTGAATGTTGTATTTAGTGTGCTATCTGCTAGCGCATCACTTAATACTTCACTTTCAATGGTCAAGTCAGTGAGTTCAATGTTATTCAATGTTGAATCTATAAATATATCGGCTTCTAGTGCGATATCAGCATCTACTTGTTCATTCTTATATGAACTCGTTAAGCTAAAGTGGGATTTTTTATCGAAAGCAAATTCACTTAATACCATGCTTTTTATGGCGATCTTTTGGTTTTCATTCGTTTGATGATCAATAACCTGCAATTCTGCATTGGTTAATGTGATACCAGACAAAACAAATTGAGAAAGGTCAACAGCTTCTGTTGATTGTTCTTCTTCGGTCGCAGGTGTTTCTTCTTTTGCTGTATCAGCAACGACTTCTGTACCCTCTGCTTTTAAATTATCTAAGTTTGACGAACCGTCTTTATTGGTAATAAGATTAAAATTAACACCATCTAAGATAATTTCGCCGACTTCTATTTGCCCAGAAATTAGAGGTAATACATTAATTGATATTGATGCATTTTGAACATTTAAAAAGGTTTTTTCTTCAAATTCAGGATTGTTATATAACGTGACTTGACCACTTTTAAGGCCTAATAAAGGGTATAAACTCCAATCGAGTTCACCTGTGATCACTAAATCTCTATTGATATTTTTTTTAACTTGTTCTTGGATTTGCTGCTTGTAGTCATTTGGATCAACAACATTGATGACGATTACCACGGTTAAAATTAAAAGCACAATGAGTGCGGCGGCTAACTTTAGAAACAATTTCATTAAAAACATCCTTATACTGGAATTAGGTATTCATTGGAGATACTGACATTGTAATGTGTTAAACGTTCAGGATCACTATTTGATTACATTATAGGAAGTTCGGTCGTAAATTTTAACTGTTGCATGGCAAAGCTAGTATTTACATCGGTTAATCCATCGACATCATTTACTAATTGCTGATAGAAGTGATCATAACTGCGCATATCTTTAACAATCACTTTCAGTAAGTAATCATATTCGCCTGCCATTCTATAAAACTCTAAAACGTGTGCAAACCCTTTTACCTGCTGCACACAGTTTCGCAACCAAGCTTCCGAATGTTGTTGTGTTTTTATTTGTACAAAAGCGACCAATTCTAACCCTACTTTTTTAGGTGCAATTAATGCCACGCGCTTTTGAATCACACCTTCATTTTCTAAGCGTTTAATTCTGTTCCAACAGGGGGTACTGGTTAGGTTCAATTGTTCTGATAATTGCTGTAACGATAATGAAGCATCTTGTTGTAGTAGGGTGATTATCTTTTTATCTGTAGCGTCTAAGTTCATATTACTTCCTCAATTCTTTGTACAGGGTAAGTTACTCTGCAGTATAAGTATTATTTTCTTTTTATTTAACTTTAACAGAAAAATATTTTTTATTGAGGCTTATTAGAAGGTTTATAGGAGGTTAATTCTGTTTAAGCACAGGTAAACTAGCTTTATTGTTTAAACAGGATAAATATTATGAATCATCAACGTCAATGGGTAAATACAGCCGTCGCCAAAATTCAAGCTGATGTCCAACGTAGTGCCGATACGCATTTAATTAAAGTCGATTTACCACAATTAAAAGGTATTGATATTTACCTTAAAGACGAAAGTACACACCCAACCGGAAGTTTGAAACATCGTTTAGCACGCTCTTTATTTTTATATGCATTATGTAATGGCAATATCAAAGAAGATACTGTGATAGTGGAAGCATCATCTGGTAGTACTGCAATTTCTGAAGCGTACTTTTCTCGTTTGTTAGGATTACGTTTTATTGCTGTGATGGCTAAGTCAACTAGCATGCAAAAAATAACAGAGATAAAGCGTTATGGCGGAGAGTGTTTCTTAGTGGATTCAACTAATTTAATTTATGCAGAATCAGAACGGTTAGCGAAAGAGTTAAATGGCTATTATATGGATCAGTTTACTCATGCTGAACGCGCAACTGATTGGCGAGGTAATAACAATATTGCTGATTCTATTTTTATACAAATGCAGCATGAGCCACACCCTGTACCAACACATATCATCATGAGTGCAGGAACGGGCGGTACCAGCGCAACTATTGGGCGTTATCTTCGTTATCATCAATTAACGACTGAATTAACCGTTGTTGATCCTGAACACTCCGTTTTTTATGATTATTATTTAACCGGAGATAAACTCTTAATTAATGGTGAAGCGAGTTTAATAGAGGGAATTGGTCGACCTCGTGTAGAGCCTTCATTTATTGCGTCTGTTATTGATAATATGCTGTGTGTTAGTAATAAACAGTCTATTGCTGCGATGTTATGGACTGCATCATTGTTAGGGCGAAAAGTGGGAGCAAGCACTGGCACTAATATGTTTGGTGTATTAAAGCTAGCAGAGAAAATGATTGAGCAAGGGCAAACGGGATCGATTGTGACATTGATGTGTGACCGTGGTGAGCGTTACACTAATACCTATTATGATGAACAGTGGGTTACTTCTAATATTGGCGATATTAGTTTACAACAAGCTGAGATTACACACTATCTTGATAATATAGCCAATCAATAGACTGCATCTTCTATTTATATTTACGCTAAACATAAAGCTTTAAAAGGAATGTTTAAAAGCAGTGAATAAATGATTGTGTATTTATATTCTTATACTATGACTTCTCTGTGCGATACTATTATTTATTAAACATTAAATAATTTATCTTATTCATGTTTCATCACTTTCAGGAATGATCATTAAACATGAATAAAAGAGAGGAGTTTGTGCCAATTAATTCTATGTCCCTTCTATCTACCAATAATGAACTTTCCAGTAATGCATCTTCGAGTGATGATTTATCGTCAGCACCACAAGTTGAACAAACACAAATCAAAGTCGCGACTTTTAACCTGTTTAATTACCTTGCTCCACCTGATGCCTTTTACGATTTTGATCGTATCTATTCAGCAGAGCAGTGGCAAAAAAAAGAAAATTGGATTGCTTCTTATTTGCAAACACATCAACCTGATATTATTGGATTCCAAGAGGTCTTTAGTATTAACGCTCTTGAGGCCTTGGTAAAAAAACAAGGTTATGAGTATTTTGCTGTTGTCGATAAGCCAACAGTGATTGATGATTTTATTCATCGTGACCCAGTGGTTGCATTAGCGAGTAAATTTCCTATTATCGAGGTCGCCGCGGTGAATGTTGATAAAGATCTAGCGGTACAATTAGGTTTAACGGAAGCATTTAACTTTAGTCGCCAAGTGGTAAGAGCAACCGTTGAGCTTCCTCATTTAGGTTTATGTGATTGTTATGTTGTGCACTTTAAATCTAAACGCGCCTCATGGCAGGGAGACGTTGATAAATTAAGTTCATTAGAAGGTAATGTCTTATCGCAATTCAAAGCGCAAGTCGCTGGTGGTTGGGCATCCTCTATTCAGCGAGGGAGTGAGGCGACGTTATTAATGATGCAAATGCTTGAGCGAAGAGCTAAAAAAGGTAATGCAATGATATTAATGGGGGATTTTAATAACCCGTTAAAGGACGGTATTCTTGCACACTTGGTCACGCCTAATATGTTGTTCAATAATGATCAAAATCAACAGAGACTTGTTAAGTTTTATACCTTACGAGATGCATGGGATTTATATGAAGCAAACCATGACGCTAATAAGCAAATGATTAACGATGCGAATCAAAACGTTGAAACTGATAAGGTGTTAACACGTGGCGCGACACATTATTTTGGCCAAAGCAGTTCGGTATTAGACTACATTCTACTTTCTAGTGAGTTTGATGCCGCCGAACAATCAAGTTATTTTGAAGTCAGTGATTATATCAATACTGATAAACATTTAATTAACCCCAGCTTTGATATCGATGGTGAAAGCACCGATCATGCCGTCGTCAGTATTAACTTAACTTTACGAAAATAAGGTTAGCTTTCATATTCTATAATTTTTCTAAATTAGAATATAAATAAGGCAGTTTTTTATTCATAGTGTATTACGCTTTTTTTGGTTTAGTTTATTAATTTTTTTAGTGGATAAATTAAAAAAACTTACGATAACCTAAAATAATAAAAGGGCTCATGGTTAAAGCGTTGAACAAATAGACTATAGTCTTGGATGATTTACTGCTGCATATAGATTAGAGTTCGGCGCTAGAATTCGACGAAGTTAAGTTTGTTAGGGTTTAAAAGATAAAGAGCTAAAAAGCTAAAGATTTGAAAAATAAAGAGTTGAAAGGTAAGAAATAACGGTAAAGCTAGGTGGCAACGTTTAATGTCTAAGCTTATAAAACGTTATTTTTATTAAAGTACACGCTATTAAAACACAGGCATAAAAAAACCAGAGAAAATGCTCTGGTTTATTTTAAATCTAATGGTTTTATCAGTTTAACAATTAAGCGTTATGCTTACGGATAACTGTTAACATTTCTTTTAAAAGCTTGGGATTAGCAGCAACAACATCACCAGACTTGAAGTAATCGTTACCACCATTAAAGTCTGTCATCATTGCGCCAGATTCTTTAAGTAATAATTCGCCTGCAGCGATATCCCAAGGTTTTAAACCAAATTCCCAGAAACCATCCATACGACCAGCTGCAACATAAGCTAAATCTAATGCTGCACTACCACCACGACGCATATCTGCAACATCAGTAAAGAAGTCTTGGAATATGTTCAGGTAAGTTTCAAGGTTATATTTTTGTTTGAATGGGAAACCAGTTGCTAATAAAGTACCCGCTAGTTTTGGTACAGTACTTGTACGCGTACGGTAACCATTGATTTGTGCGCTTTGGCCGCGAACAGCTGAGAATAATTCATTGCGGATTGGATCAAAGATAACGCCTACTTCAGTGCGGCCTTTAATTTTTAATGCAATTGAAACAGCAAAATGAGGAATGCCGTGAATGAAGTTTGTAGTCCCATCTAGTGGGTCAATAATCCATTGGTGATCTGTATCTGCACCGTTATCAATACCTGACTCTTCAGCTACGATGCTGTGATCTGGGTAAGATTTACGTAACGTACCAATAATTGCTAATTCAGCTTCTTTATCAACGCTGCTTACATAGTCGTTAAGTGATTTTTCTTCAACTTCAACAGACTCTAAATTTTCATAACCTTTAACAATTACTTTACCCGCATTACGCGCAGCACGAATCGCAATATTTAACATTGGATGCATAGGATCACCATTAGATTTTAAAAGAACATGAAGGGAGATTCCTTCGGCGCGAAATTATACACAGGTCACATAATTGTGCAATATTTTAATCGTTTGAAATTTAGGCGAACTCACAGACCTTTAAATATAAAATGTCAAACCTGAATGTTTAGTTGTTAATAAAACAGTGCTAAACTTTGCGCTCAAAAAAATCTCTGAATGACGAAGGAAAAACAATGCTAGACAATGTTCGCATTATATTAATTGGTACCTCTCACCCTGGCAATATCGGCAGTGCTGCTAGAGCAATGAAAACAATGGGTTTAACTGATTTAGTGTTGATTGATCCTGAATGTGAGGTCGATGGTAAGTCTGTCGCCCTTTCTGCTGGCGCAAGTGACGTATTAAAAAATCATAAAGTCTATAAAACACTCGATGAAGGTATTGCTGATTGTGGTCTTGTAGTTGGCGCAAGTGCGCGTCCGAGAACCCTTGATTGGCCTATGTTAGACCCAAGAGAGATGGGTGTTAAAGCAGCAAGCGAAAGTAAAAAACATAAAGTTGCATTAGTGTTTGGACGTGAAAACAGTGGATTAACGAATGATGAACTTCAAAAGTGTCATTTCCATGTGTTTATTCCAGCAAATCCGGACTATAGCTCACTAAACCTTGCCATGGCAGTTCAAACTTTGAGCTATGAAGTACGTATGGCTTTTTTAGCGTCAGAGAGTTTTCCTGAAGTGGTAGAAGAGTATCCAAGAGCTTCTGATTTTGAAGGTATGCTTGCTCATCTTGAAAAAACATTATTCCAAATTGGATTTATTGTGCCAGCTCATCCTGGATTAGTAATGGATAAGCTACGTCGCCTATTTAACAGAGCAAGACCTGAAATCAACGAATTAAGAATGCTTCGAGGTATTTTCAGTAGTATGCAAAAATCAATAACCAGCATCGAAGCCGATAAAGAAAAAGACATTAACAAAAAATAAAATGACGTTAAGTTTAAGTAAAATATATTGCTATTTAGATGAGGAAATTGAGGAGTTTAATACCTGACTATTTCTGTCGGGTATTTACTTGACTAATTATATCGGGTATTTATAATATTTGACTTCAAGTCACTCGTCAATTAACTGATTTAGTTAATGATCACTCATTAATAGCGAATTCTATATGAAATTAACTTCAAAAGGCCGTTATGCGGTTACTGCTATGCTAGATGTTGCAATAAAAGAGCATAATGGTCCTGTACCACTTGCTGAAATATCTGAGCGTCAAGGAATATCGCTTTCATACTTAGAGCAACTGTTTTCTAAGCTTAGACAAAAAGGATTAGTGAGCAGTGTACGTGGCCCAGGTGGCGGCTACAAATTGGGCAAAAGCAAATCAGAGATATCAGTCTCCATGATCATTGATGCAGTCAATGAAAGTGTCGATGTGCGTAAATGTTCAGGAAAGGGCGCTTGCCAAGAGGACGGAGTGCAGTGTCTTACCCATTCGTTATGGGAACAATTAAGTACACGTATTAGTACATTTTTAGATGGCATTACACTGGAAGAGTTAATGGCCAGTGAACATGTGCAAAATGTGTCAGAACAACAAAATAATAAATTTACTAATAACGAACTGCTTAATATTCTCTCGAAATAGTGGCAGTGGAGAAAAAATGAAATTACCAATTTATCTTGATTATTCAGCAACTACTCCGGTTGACAAGCGTGTTGTTGAAAAAATGGTGCAGTACCTGACAACAGATGGTGATTTCGGTAATCCTGCATCTCGTTCTCATCGTTTTGGTTGGCAAGCAGAAGAAGCAGTTGATATCGCTCGTGAGCAAATTGCTGATTTAATGAACGCTGATTCGCGTGAAATTGTATTTACATCTGGCGCGACTGAATCAAATAACCTTGCAATTAAAGGGGCTGCGCATTTTTATCAGAAAAAAGGTAAGCATATTATTACCGCTAAAACTGAGCATAAAGCCGTTTTAGATACCTGTCGTCAATTAGAGCATGAAGGCTTTGAAGTGACTTATCTTGACCCTAAAGATGATGGCATCATAACACCTGAACAATTAAAAGAAGCACTCCGTGAGGACACTGTATTAGTTAGTTTAATGCATGTTAATAATGAAATTGGTGTCATTCAAGATATTGCTGCATACGGTGAATTATGTCGTGCTAATGACACTATTTTACACGTTGATGCGGCACAAAGTGCTGGCAAAGTGACCATTGACGTGCAAAAAATGAAAGTCGATTTAATCTCTTTCTCTGCTCATAAAGTTTATGGCCCTAAAGGTATCGGCGCACTCTATGTTAGCCGTAAACCTCGTATTCGCTTAGAAGCGCAGATGCACGGTGGCGGACATGAGCGTGGTATGCGTAGTGGTACATTAGCAACGCATCAAATCGTTGCAATGGGTGAAGCTTTCCGTATTGCCAAAGAAGAGATGGCGAGCGAAAATGAACGTATTTTAGCATTGCGTACTCGTCTGCTTGATGGCTTGAGCGATATGGAAGAAGTCTATGTCAACGGCTCGTTAGAGCACCGCGTTGCAGGTAATATCAATATCAGCTTTAACTATGTTGAAGGCGAATCACTAGTCATGGCATTAAAGGACTTAGCTGTTTCTTCTGGTAGTGCTTGTACATCTGCAAGCCTTGAACCTTCATATGTATTGCGTGCTATTGGTCTGAATGATGAACTAGCACATAGCTCAATACGTTTCAGTATTGGCCGCTTCACGACTGAAGCTGAAATTGATTATACAATTAATATTATTCGTAAAAATATCGGTCGTTTACGTGATATGTCGCCTCTATGGGATATGTTTAAACAAGGTAACAACATTAATAGTATTGCATGATCACACTCTTAATGAATACTGACGTAACATAAGCTTATTTGATAAAAAGGATAAAAGTGCAGTTACTCATATGGTTGGCGTACTTGGTTGAGATTATGCAATAAAATCACCACTTAACGATGCCAACTGTATTGATATTAACGATATTATTGAAGACTCGACATTTAATTTTTATGGTTATCTACGGTTATAGTGATGGGATTACTTCAGTTGATTAAACTAGGTTAACTCGAACCTACCGTAGCTTATAAAACAATCTCATCTTAAGACGTCTGCAATACGAGACGATAATACCCATCTAAAAATCCTACAAAAAGACAGGAACTAACGGTACTTTCTAAATATTAAAAAGCAGTTCCTTACTCGCCAACATTAGCTATGATGATTACTCTTAATGATCTTCCTATTGCATGTGCACAGAACGTTTAATTTCAACTCAATCTTATCCGTTTTGCCTCCTATGTTAACGATTAAAAAATATCGTCCTCATTTATATTTTTCTTTAGTCGAGTCGATTTTTATCTATTTGAATTTTTATAAAGCAGGGATGCATTTGCCTTGAATTATCTTATTACTTAAGAGTAAGATTAGATGGATACTTGTTTAGATCGTGTTATTTATTAAATAGTTATTTTTATTAATGTAAGCAAGTTAAAGATTAACTTAAAAAACTAACCTTTAAATAATGATAAAGCAGTTAGTCACTCTATTTTTTAGGGTAACTTAATAATAAAACGGACGATTCTTTAGTGATTTCACTTACATTAATTGAACAGGATTCAAAGTAAGACCTATTTACTGCCCGCTTTAGTGAGTTGCCTAATTAAATATTAGGATTAGAAAATTCGATGATAAACCAGAGCATTCTAGAGAATGCATTCTGGCAGCAATTCAACTGAGTTGGATTGATGGAAATAATTAAAATATCAATGTATAAACACGCACTAATAGCCGTGTTTATACCCATTAAGGAATGTTATGAATCAACCATTTTTAGTCAATTTATCTGATCAAAAAGCGAACCCTGTTTGGGGTGAGAGTGCTTTATTATCTTTTGATCAACAACAAGCAACGATTCATCTTAATTATAGAGATGACGTATTATCTCAAGTGCAAAGCGCTGCGCGTAAATTAGATAACATGTCATTACCTAAAATGAAGTTAGTGGGTGAACAGTGGAATTCAGATTTGTGTTGGGCATTTTGCCAAGGTTTTTATAACCCAAAAACAGGTGCAGATGTTGAGTTTCCTGAATTAGATGTAGAGGCTATCGATGCATTAAAAACCAAAAAACTCATTAATGAATGGGTAAGAGAAACCATTAATCTAGGCCCCGCTGTTGTCACCCCTGAAGTGTTATGTGAAAAAGCCTGTCTATTATTAGAGCAAGTGTGTGCTGATAAAGTGCCATTAAAATATAAGCTTATCTTTGGTGAACAACTCAATGTTGATGGTTATGTAGGGATTTATGAAGTCGGCAAGGGCAGTGTCAACATTCCATGTATGTTGCAACTCGACTATAACCCAAGCGGTGATGAAAATGCCCCTGTTGATTTTGCTTTAGTCGGTAAAGGCATTACGTTTGACTCTGGCGGTTACAGTTTAAAACCAAGCCCATCAATGGCAGCAATGAAAAGTGACATGGGTGGTGCTGCAACTGTGACTGGTGCGCTCGCATTGGCTGCTGCAAATGGATTACAAAAACGCGTTAAATTATACTTATGTTGTGCTGAAAATATGATCAGTGGTAAAGCCTTCAAGCTAGGGGATGTTATTCATTATAAAAATGGCGTTAGTGTTGAAGTGTTGAACACCGATGCTGAAGGGCGCTTAGTGCTTGCTGATGGTTTAATTGCAGCACAAGAAGATGGTGCTAAACAAATTATTGATGCAGCTACTTTAACGGGGGCAGCTAAAGCCGCTGTTGGTCGTGATTATAATTGTATTTTAAGTATGGATGATGAGTTTACTGATGCTGCATTAGAAGCGGCAAAAGAAGTTAATGAGAAGCTATGGCGTTTACCATTAGAATCATTTCATTTACAACAGATTGGTTCTGCATTTGCTGATATTGCTAATATTCATAGCGGTGGTGAAAGCATGGCTGGCGCATCAACCGCTGCGGCTTTCCTAGCTAAATTTGTAAAAACACCTGAGAAAAATTGGATACATTTTGATTTGTCTGGAAGTTATCAGCTTGCTGCAAATGGTAAATGGGCTGTCGGTGGAAAAGGGCATGGTATAGAAACCATTAGTAGTTTGTTACTTAAGTAACCATAAAAAAGCCAATATTAGTAATGCAATATTGGCTTTTTTGATCGTCATTATTTTTTTGGTAATATGTGCTATGCGTAAAATTTAGTGAAGGTTAAATAGGATATTTAGAGGTGTTATATTGATTAATATTTTGACATATTCAAAAGCGTGAAATTAATATTTAAATTACGTATAATCTATATTTTTTGTACAGGCACTGTACGCCTAAATACATTTTTTATACGAGTTGAGAAAATAGCGATGGTTGTTAAAGCATTAATCTTCATGTTCAGTTTTTTATTGTTAAGCGGTTGTTCTACAAATTCTATCGGTCCTATTGACGCTGGAGAAGACAGTTACCTTATTAGTAAAGAGCAAACTGTTTTTTCAGATAAAGAAGATAAATTATTAGCCTCTATTCTTTCTCAAGCAAATGAATATTGCTTAGAGAAAAATCGTTTTATGGAAGTGAAACATCTCAACGAATATACTGGTTTCTTTGGTAATGATACTAAGACGACATTAGTTTTTGCATGCTTAAGTCAAAAAGAAAAGGAGTATGAACAACTTGCTCCTGTTGTTATCGTAACGCCACCGACACCTGCTGTTAAAGTACCTAAATCTGTCGCTCCAGTGATTGTGAAAGAGCCTGAATTTCCACCAAGTAAGCTGACTAATTACGCTTTTTAAATGTGATCATTTAGTCTTAAATACTTATTAATTGATTATGATGAGTGGATTTATTTAAGGGATACGTTACCTTCATGAATTCACTTTAATGGTTTATCTATAATGGCGAAGTAGCCTTGCTAAAGGCAATGCCTAGATAATTTTTTTGCTGAGTACTTCTTCGCTTATTATTTCTGTAATCTTTTATTCACTATTACTTTCGCTAAATGCCATCCAAATGAATAAAAGCCACAAACTCACTTCTTTGCTTACTTCTACTTTACAGTGAGACAATTAAAATTATTGCATGTAAACCTTAATGATAATTACTACCTTAAATAATATTTAAAATTTTAGCGTTAGCGATGATCATTTATGCGCTAAATCCTTATTTTATTGTTAATTATGCTATCATCTTCGTCTATTTTATCTTCAAAATACCATTACTGAATTAGAGCGCTCTACACATGATCCCAAACTTAAACCACCAAGAGAATATCAAGCAAGATACTTTTGCGTTTATCAAAGCATTAAGCGAAAGTGATTATTCAGGTGAAATAGCAAAAAGTTATGCAAGCCGTTTAGCCGTTGCAACAGATAACAGTGTTTATCAATGTTTACCACAAGCGGTTATTTACCCTAAATCGACAGAAGATATTATTGTCATTTGTCAGCTTGCTCAGTTGCCTGAATTTATTGATATTCGTTTCTCCCCTCGTGGTGGTGGTACAGGTACTAATGGCCAATCTCTGACCAATGATATTGTGCTAGATTTATCGAAACACATGAACAATATTCTTGAAATTAATACGGCGGAAGGTTGGGTTCGTGTTCAAACCGGTGTGGTTAAAGATCAATTAAATGATTATTTAAAGCCGCATGGTCTGTTCTTTTCTCCTGATTTATCGACAAGTAACCGTGCAACTATTGGTGGCATGATCAGTAATGATGCATCAGGGCAAGGGTCGTTACTTTACGGTAAAACAAGTGATCATGTTCTTGCATTAACCTCGGTATTAATCGATGGTAGTTTGTTAGAGACAAAGCCTCTATTACCCGTTGATTTGATAGAACAAGTTGAGCGTGATGACGCTATTGGTGCAATCTACCGTCAAGTTGTTGATACTTGTGAGAGCCAACAACAAAATATTGAAGATACTTTTCCTAAATTAAATCGTTTTCTAACCGGTTATGATTTAAAGCATGTGTATGATCAAAGTACAGGCATTGTCGATTTAACGCGTATTTTATGTGGTGCTGAAGGCTCGTTAGCCTTTATCACTGAAGCGACGTTACACGTTCAAAAAATTCCAACGTATCGTACTTTGTTCAATATTAAATATGATAGTTTTCAATCGGCTTTACAAAATGCCCCTTTTTTAGTTGAAGCGAATGCATTATCCGTTGAAACAGTCGATTCCACAGTATTAAATCTAGCGAAGCAAGATATCGTTTGGCATAGCGTAAAAGATTTAATTAGTGATGTGCCTGGGCAAGTACTAGACGGCATTAATATCGTTGAATTTGCAGAAGCGGATGAAACGATTCAACAACAAAAAATCGATGCATTAATTATCATGCTAGATGGTTTGATCAATAATAAACAAGCAGGTGTTATTGGTTATCAAATTTGCAGTGATTTAAGCGATATTAACAAAATTTATGGTATGCGTAAAAAAGCAGTGGGTTTATTAGGTAAAGCAGATAGTCGTGCAAAACCGATCGCTTTTGCTGAAGATACCTGTGTTCCACCTGAAAATTTAGCACAATATATTATTGAATTCCGCCAGTTGTTAGATGATAAAGGCTTACATTACGGTATGTTTGGTCATGTTGATGCAGGTGTTTTACATGTACGTCCTGCATTAGACCTATGTGATCCTGAACAAGAAAAACTGATGCGTGAAGTATCAGACAAAGTCGTCGCTTTAACCGCTAAGTATAAGGGGTTGATGTGGGGCGAGCATGGTAAAGGTTTCCGTAGTGAATATGGCCCTGATTTTTTCGGTGACGTTTTATTCAATGAATTAAGAAAAATTAAAGCGGCGTTTGACCCAAAAAACCGTGTTAATCCAGGCAAAATTTGTACTCCAATCGATTCAACGGATCAGTTAGTGAGTGTTGATGCGGTTAAGCGTGGCACCTTTGACCGACAAATCCCAATAAAGATACGTGAAAGTTACAAACAGGCCGTTGATTGTAATGGTAATGGTTTGTGCTTTAACTATGATACTAAATCACCAATGTGCCCGTCTGTTAAAGTCACTCGGGATCGTGTTCATTCACCCAAAGGGCGTGCTGGCTTAATGCGTGAATGGTTACGTCAATTAGCGAATAACGATATTGATGTTCTACAATTAGAAAGTGATTTGTACGCAGGCAAAAATGCGAGTATTTTTACTAAATTCAAAAATACGCTAGCTAAACGTAATGGCGAATATGACTTCTCACATGAAGTGATGGAAGCCATGCAAGGTTGTTTAGCTTGTAAAGCTTGTAGTAGTCAATGTCCTGTACAAGTTGATGTACCTACGTTTAGATCTCGGTTTATTCATTTATACCATGACCGTTATTTACGCCCGGTAAAAGATTACTTTGTCGCTTATGTTGAACAATACGCTCCAATAATGGGAACAATGCCACGCTTTTTTAACTTCTTTACTGGGTTGAAAGTGACGTCTGTTTTGACTGAAAAAATAGTCGGTATGGTGGATATTCCGCAGCTTTCATCTCCAACACTAAAATCAACATTGAAAGACAATGATATTACAGAGTTTGATTTAGAAAAGTTACAAGCATTAACGGCTGAACAACGTGAGCAGTATGTATTGATCGTACAAGACCCATTCACTACTTATTATGATGCAGACGTAGTACGTGACTTGATATTAACGATTAAAAAGTTAGGTTATAAGCCAGTTGTTTTACCCTTCAAACCTAATGGCAAGCCACAGCATATTAAAGGCTTCTTAAGTAAGTTTGCTAAAACGGCTAATGACTCAGCTGAATTTTTGAATCAAATGGCAGCGTTAGATATTGCTATGGTTGGGACAGATCCTGCGATGGTATTATGTTATCGTGATGAATATAAGCTAGCGTTAGGTGAAAAACGTGGTCAGTTTACTGTTCAACTATTTCAAGAGTGGTTAACACCGCGATTATCAGGCGAGCATAAAAAATCTGAAAATGCAGACTTCTTCTTATTAGGACACTGTACTGAAAAAACGGCTGAGCCTACTTCGGCAAATGACTGGTCATCTATTTTCAAGCATTTTGGTGGCTCATTATCTGAAGTCGCAGTGGGATGTTGTGGCATGGCTGGAACCTATGGTCATGATGCTGGTAAGCTTACTGAGTCAAAAGCGATTTATAGTTTGAGTTGGGAAGCTGAAATAGCAAAACGTGATAGAGCACAATGTGTTGCGACGGGATACTCTTGTCGTAGCCAGGTGAAACGTATTGAGGGTGAAACACTGAAGCACCCAGTACAAGCATTATTAACTTTATTGTAATGAGCTAAAATAGTATTGATGCTTAAAATTAATAGGACTTGCTATGAGTATTTGGAAAAAAAGTACTAACTTAGGTCATTTAAATGCAATCAGTGAAAATACTATTATTGCACTGTTAGGCATCGAATATATTAAGGTCGGTGATAATTTTATTCAAGGCACGATGCCTGTGGATCAAAGGACACATCAACCTCATGGATTATTACATGGCGGCGCATCAGTTGTTTTAGCTGAAACACTCGGTAGTGTTGCTGCAAATTTAGCGGTAGCAGACGATAAAGTCTGTGTTGGGTTAGAAGTGAACGCTAACCATATTAGAAGTATTAAGAAAGGTACAGTAACGGGAACAGCAACCGCAGTGCATATTGGTTATAGTACGCAAGTTTGGCAGATAGAAATCTGTAATGAGCGTCAGCAATTAGTGTGTACTTCAAGATTAACGGTTGCCGTTATCGATAAGCCTAAGCAATAAAAAACTAAACACTAAAATCTTCATATTATGAGGATTATTTAAAAAGAGAGAATTATGATTAAAGTAGGCACTTATAACGAACTTAAGATCGTTAAAGAAGTGGATTTTGGACTCTATTTAGACGGAGGACAAAATTTTGGAGAGGTATTATTACCAAAGCGTTATGTGACTGATGAAATGAATATTGGTGACAGCATTACCGTCTTTTTATATTTCGATTCTGAAGACCGTTTAATTGCAACGACACAAAAAGCAAAAGCGATTGCTGGTGAATTTACTTCGTTAAAAGTAATTGATACTAACCGTGCGGGTGCGTTTTTAGATTGGGGATTACCAAAAGATTTATTGGTGCCATTTAATCAACAAAAAGTCGCAATGAAAACAGGCTTTGGTTATGTCGTTTATGTCTATCAAGATGATATTAGTGAGCGTTTACTTGCTTCATCTAAATTAGATCGATTTTTAGATAAAGTACCTGCTGAATATAAAGTCGGTGAAAAAGTTGATTTACTCATTGCAGATCGTACTGATATTGGCTTTAAAGCGATTATTAACCATAAACACTGGGGCGTTATTTTTGAAAATGATGTCTTTGGTGACCTTGGAATTGGTAAAAAGTGTAAAGGTTATATTAGACGTATTCGTGAAGATGGAAAAATTGATTTAAGCTTAACGCAAACAGGTTATGCGAAAATGGATGGTTTAGCTGATCGTATTTTATTAACGCTTAGACAACATGATGGATTTTTACCGTTATCAGATAAAAGCACACCAGATCAAATTGCTAAAATTCTAAAAATGAGCAAAGGTAATTTTAAAAAAGCCATTGGCCAATTATACAAAAATGGCGATATCGTGATTGCAGATAAAGGTATTACGATCACTAATAAGTAATAAAACTTAATAGTGACCATTTTGATTTAAAAGCGCTTCGGCGCTTTTTTGTTATCAGATACGATTTTTATCTGAACCTAAGTAATGATGAAACTTCCATATTCTCTTTTACTAACGTGATTATTCACATAAGTGAACCTTCACGCTAGTCTGCATTAGCTAATTTAAGAATAAATAGATCGTTCACATAAAACTGATCTGCACTACTGGTTTCCCACCATTGTTGCCAAGGTTCTGGAATATTTAAATTATTGATTAAAGCATTAGACGCAAGTGGCTTGGTAATACTTTCCATTGAAACTTGACCCCCGCAAGGGGTGCGTTTTTTGATCATCTGAGGCGTCAACTTCGCTGCCGTATCTAACCCCATACTACCGATTAACTCAAAAAAGCTCGTTAATGTATTATGATGAAAGTTTTTAACACGTTCGCTTTTAACTTGGATATCTAATGCTTTTGAGCGAGCTTGATCTTGCGTTGCAATCCCCGTCGGACAAAGGTTGGTATTGCAATGTCTTGATTGAATACAGCCTAATGCCATCATCATTGTTCTAGCCGCGTTCACAACATCGGCACCCGCTGCAATTTTGGTTAATATATCAAAACTAGAGGCGGTTTTTCCTGCTGCAATAATTTTAACTTTATGACGTAACCCCACGCCAATTAGAGCGTTGTTAACAATATGGATACCCTCTAAACACATTAATCCTAAACGATTTGAAAACTCTAATGGCGCGGCTCCTGTGCCACCTTCGGCACCATCAACGGTAATGAAGTCAGGTGTTATGCCGGTTTCAACCATTGCCTTACAGATACTTAAAAACTCTGCGGGATTACCAATACAAAGTTTAAATCCAACAGGTTTACCGCCGCTTAACTCTCGAAGTTGTTGTACAAATGCGAGTAGTTCTTTTGGCGTTGTACATTCAGGGTTCACTGCTGGTGAAATACAATCTCGGTCTTTTGATACATGTCTAATACGTGCAATTTCATCTGTAATTTTGGCTTTTGGTAACACGCCACCATGACCAGGTTTAGCACCTTGAGATAACTTTATTTCTATCATTTTTATTTGTGGTAATTCTGCTGTTTTTTTAAAGCTAACTGGATTAAAACGACCATTATCATCGCGGCAACCGAAAAGGCCTGTGCCTATTTGCCACACTAAATCACCACCATGTTTCAAATGGTAAGGGCTTGCTGCACCTTCGCCTGTATTATGAAAACAACCGGCTTTTTTGGCGCCTAAATTAAGGGCTTCAATGGCATTAGGGCTTAATGCGCCAAAGCTCATCGCAGATATATTTAAATAAGAGGCAGAGTAGGGCTGTTGGCAGTTTTGTTCTCCTATCAATACACGCTGAGTTTGATGTGTTAGATGTATTGGCGATAGAGAGTGCCATAAGCTTAAATAATTATTCTCCATTAAGTCTCGTTGTGTACCAAAAGCAATGGTGTCACGTTCGTTTTTAGCGCGTTGATATACCAAAGAACGTTGCTCTCGGCTAAAAGGCATTTCTTCTGTATTGTTAGCAATAAAGTACTGTTGAATTTCGACTCGATAAGACTCAAGAAAATAACGTAAGTAAGCAACAACAGGGTAAAGACGATTCAAAGTATGGCGGCTATAAAATAAATCATAAAAACCAACGATCGTAAAAGCTAATGTAGATATTAATAATATGATGCTTAATATACTTGGGTTATGCACATAAAAGTAAACCGCTGAAAAATTACCTAATATGGCAATTAACCAAACAGCTCTCTGCATGATAGTCATAAAGTCTTCCTATATATTTTTGTTATTGTGTTTTTTGAATGCTAAAAGGAGAGAGTAGCAACTTGTGTCAGTATTTCCATTATATGGAATAGGAAGTTGGCTTTCCGACACAATTACTAGTATTTCTTTTTTTAAATGAAATTTTTTAATAAGTACCTTTTAATAAGCTCCTTTTAAGAAGCCTTCAAAACTTCTGATGTGCATTCCGCTCCACTAGGGAACGGCACTCTTTTGGTATTTATATAAAGTAATTTAACTGATCACTAACCAAACTGCGACCAGCATCATCATAGAACCTGCAATTCGGTTTAACAATTTAACACTACTTTGCTGTTGTAAGAGATGGCGTAATGTTTTGCCACCTGTTGCATAAATTAACATACACGTTAGCTCGAAGCACAATATCACTGCAATTAACTGTGTTGCTTGGGGTAATAGTGCGTTATCGGCATTAATAAAAGGCGGCAGTAGTGAAATCATAAATGCCCAGCCTTTAGGGTTAGCAATCGCCGTAATAAAGCCTTGGCTAATTAATGCGGTACGTTTGACTGAGTCTTGATTTACTGGTGTGGCTGGGATGGCCATTTTTCCACGAGATCGCCACATTTGTATACCGAGGTATAATAAATACGCTCCACCTGCATATTTTAAGAATAAAAATAGATTAGGGCGAGCGAGCAGTAAAGTCGCGACACCAATTAGTGCTGATAAAGCGACTAAACCAACACCGACTAATTCTCCAAGCATCATCCATAAACTACGTCGAATACCAATGGTCATGCCTAATGTCATTGCTAAGGTCATACACATACCCGGTGTAATGGACACAGCAAAAAAAGTGGGAATAAATAGCAATAATAAGTTGTGATCCATAAGATTCTCATGTCGATTATATTGGGGATGTTGTAAATCATTATAATGATAAATAGATGATTAAATACTAATTTCTTCGTCTAAACAATATTTTGGTATGAAGGTATATTCTATTCACTAAACTAAAGGCATCATTACTCTCAATGTATTGTTATCTTACTTTTTATTTTCATAATTAACCTGAAAGTTAGGCGTTATACTTAATTTTTAATTATTTATATGAAAAATTTATAATTTCTTAAGCTACTTTGATTTTAATCTCATTATCTCTTGAATTTCCACTTATTATTCGAATCTAGGTAGCTTAAAGTGTGCAACCCATTTTTTGTGGGATGATGGCTGAAATGTTTTATTTATCGGAGTGAATGATATGGTTGAGTTAAGCTCAATAAATTGGGTTGAATGGTTTGGTTATTGTGCTTCTTTAGTTGTATTGATTTCATTAACAATGAGTTCAATTATTAAATTACGCTTAATTAATTTTATAGGTTGTTTATTATTCGCTGCTTTTGCTTATTTTATTAACTCATGGCCTACGATGGTCATGAATCTTGGTATTGCTGTTATTAATGTCTATTTCTTATATAAGATTTATTCAACAAAAGAAGAGTTTAAAATTGTATCAACCTCTATTGATTCGGAATATCTTCGACATTTTATTAGTCATGATGAAGTAGAAATAACAAAACAAATTTCATTAGATCAGTTGTATCAAGCTAATCGTGTTTTTTATATGTTGCGTGATGACAGTATTGCTGGTGTATTGATTGGTGATTTAAATGAGAATGGTTGTTTCGATATCTATTTGGATTATGTTGTACCAAAATTTCGTGACTATAAGTTAGGTACTTATTACTTTAAAACCAATCAGCATTTTTTACAGCAAAGAGGTGTGAGGGTTTTAAAAGCGGTTGCTAATCATTATACGCATCGTGATTATTTAATTAAAATGGGATTCACTGTAGATGAAGGGAAAGAATTACATTTTTCAAAAAGATTACAAGTTTAACGCCATTAACATATCACTTCAAAAGAAGTGTTATGTATTGAATGAGTGAGTTAACTCACTCATTCATATTGATAACATGAATTTCTAACAATACTTTCTACTATTATTCATCTTGTAGTGCTTTTAGACGAATATCATCACGTCGGAATTCTGCCATTTTGGCACTATAGCGAGCTTGGTCTAGTTTTTTTTCTGTATAAGCTAATGCACTACTCATTTTTTCTGATGCTTCTTTAAATCGACCTAATAATGCTAAATACTCAGCTCTCATTGCAAACTCTTTCGCTTTCTCATGCATTCTTTTATATAGGTCAATCGCTAATAAATGCCCTAGAATATGATCTGGGTGAGATCGTAAAAAATATTCTATTTTCTTATCGGCCAATGCATATTGTTTATCTTGTTTTAATGCAACGACTAAGTTTAATAAAATAACTTCATTCCCAGGGAAGCGTTTTTCATAAGCCGTTAGTGAGTCAATTGCTTGTTGTGTTTTCTTTGTCGATAATGAAATGTCTGCTGCAAAATCAATAAAAAACAAATTATTAGGATCATCTTTAATTAATTGGTCGTTAATCTTTTCTGCTTTTTCAAACTCATCGTTTTTAAAATAAGCTAATGCTAAGCCATATTGCGCTGCTTCTTTGAATTGATATTTATTATTTTGTAATTGGCTTTGATATTTTCCAATTAGTGTTTGAGCGGATAAACGATAAAACCTGACTGTAATACGTGCTTTACTGAGATAGTATTCAAGACTGTTCTTTACATTGCCTTTTTTCAATTGGCTTGCACGTAAACGTGCTTCTGAAAGGCGCGCTTCAGGTAAAGGATGGGTGGATAACATTGTTGGTGGTAAGCTTGTATACTTGTACTTTTCTGCTAATTTACCGAAAAAATTGGCCATGCCATAAGGATCAAAGCCTGCATTGGCTAAGGTTTGTATGCCAATACGGTCAGCTTCATATTCATGTGAGCGAGTATAGTTAATTTGGTTTTGTATATTAACGGCGACTGTTGTTGATAAGGCGGCTAATCCTGCAGCGGGAGAGACAAGTGTTAATAGTATTGAACCCGCTAATGCAGCCATAGAAGCAGGATTGCTGAGAGATTGTTGTTCTAACATTCTCGCTAAATGACGTTGTGTAATATGAGCGACTTCATGTGCAATGACACTGGCAAGTTCACTTTCACTTGCTGCGTATAGAAATAAACCCGTATGAATTTTCACATTGCCGCCTAAAAACGCTGCGGCATTAATATCTTCATCTTCGACTAAAAAGAATTTAAAAGGTAATTTTACTGAATCTGCATGGCTGACAATGTCTTGTCCAAGATCTGTAATATAATGATTTAATACCGGATCTCGGATAATAGGTAACGCTTGATTAGCCATCATATTAAATGCCCAACCATATTGTTTTTCTTTTTCAATGGTCAATGCACCAGCACCTACTGTGCCAATTTCAGGTAAATCATTGCTAGCAAAACTAACGGGAGATAGGCTAGATAAGAATAAATATGCTGTAAATAGCTTTAATTTATAACGCATTACTAACTCCAAGTGAATGATTAGCCTAATATGATCTAAATAAGACCATCAAAGTAAGTTACTTCAAATTACGTAAAAATATGTCAGAGAGATCAAAATAAAACACGTTTAAATCATACTGCTTAAACGATCAATTCAGTATTCATGTTTAATTGTACTAGTAAGCTGACATTGAATAACGAGCATAGCATTTCCTGCTCCGATTTTGTTGCGAAATACGGTTGTTTTTATTACGCTATAGTGAACTATTCAATTAAAGGAAATGCTATAATTCAATTATTTATCACCTCTTTAAGCACAATAAGATAGTATCTATGCAAAGTTTAGATTTACGCCAAATACGTTGTCCATTAGCACTCGTTTTATTAAAACAGCAATTACTTGGCTTAGATAATGGAACCCATCTCGAGGTGTTATTTTCTAACCAAGTCGCAATACAAGATATTCGCTTGTATTTGGATAAAAAAAACTATTGCTATCGCTGTAATCAAAATACATTATTGATTACCTTAGATAATCAATAAGCTTAGATATTACTTATATAAAAAATATCGAGATAAAAAAGAACTTTAGCTGCCTAAAGTAAATTGTTGTTTATAAGTGTTTCTGGCCTATAAAACGACCACTGTGCACCAATAGAAGGATTAATCTTCAATGTTTATGCAACTATTTCAATGGTATAAGACACGTTTTTCAGACCCTAATTTAAGTGTTTTGTTCCTACTTTTGTTATTTTCTTTTATTGTTATTTATCTTTTTGGCAATATTTTAGCCCCGTTATTTGTTGCCATTGTATTAGCTTATTTACTCGATTGGCCGGTAACTTATTTAATGCGTTTTAAAATAAATAGAACGTTTGCTACATTAATTGTGATGTTGTTATTTATCTCTATTTCTATTTTTGCTTTCCTAGGCGTATTACCTACCATCTTCAAGCAAGCGGCTTCTTTTATCCGTGACTTGCCTACGATGCTAAATCAAGGTCAAGCTTATATTCTGACTTTGCCTGCCCATTATCCAGAAGCGATTGATCCGGTAACGATTACCCACATCATCGGCACGATAAAAAGTTATTTAGTCGACAGTGGTGGTTTTTTATTGTCTCAATCTTTTGCCTCTTTACTGAATATTGCCGCGTTATTAGTGTATGCGGTATTAGTGCCATTAATGATGGTTTTTATGCTCAAAGACAAAAACCAATTAATCGCAAGTATGACTCGTTTTTTACCACAGAATCGAAAGTTAGCAGCACAAGTTTGGTCAGAAATGAACGGTCAAATTATGAATTATATTCGAGGTAAAATAACGGAGATCTTAATTGTCGGGTTTGCTACTTACTTCACTTTCTTTTTTATGGATTTACGTTATTCCGCTTTACTAGCAGTGCTGGTTGGATTATCGGTGCTTATTCCTTATATTGGAGCAGCAGCAGTGACGGTCCCTGTTGCTGTTGTCGCGCTATTCCAATGGGGGATCTCGCCTGAGTTTGCTTATTTGATGATTGCTTACGGTATCATTCAAACACTTGATGGTAACTTAATCGTGCCTATTTTATTTTCTGAAGCCGTTAATTTACACCCCGTCGTGATTATTATTTCAGTATTGATTTTTGGTGGGTTATGGGGGTTTTGGGGCGTATTTTTTGCCATCCCATTAGCAACGTTGGTTAAAGCGGTCTTAAATGCATTGCCTTCGGTACCGTCTGAATCAGATGAAATAGAACTTATTGAAAAATAGTACCTTTTATTAAAATAATAGTAATAAAAAATAAAGAAATTTAACTTTCAGCCGTTAAAGCAATTAGCTATTAAGTAAAGTTGATCTTGAAATGTTGTATTATCACTTTAAATATTAAATGACAGGAATAAATCTTATGTTAGAAATCGGTAGCTTAGCACCCAACTTCACCTTGCCAGACGAAAATAACTCAGCTGTTACATTAAGTGATTATCTTGGTAAAAAAGTATTGGTTTATTTTTACCCAAGAGCCTCAACTCCAGGCTGTACAACACAAGCTTGTGCTTTAAGAGATAGTAAAGAAGCGCTAGCTGCGTTAAATGTTGTGGTACTAGGGATCAGTCCTGATACCCCTAAAAAATTGACTAACTTTATTAACAAACAAGCACTTAATTTTACTTTACTCGGCGATGAAGATCACAGCGTTTGTGAAAGCTATGGTGTTTGGCAGTTAAAGAAATTTATGGGTAAAGAGAATATGGGCGTAGTGAGAACTTCTTTCTTAATTGATGAGAAGGGCAACCTAGAACATATTTTTAATAAATTTAAAACCAAAGATCATCATGAAGTTGTCCTTAACTATTTACAATCGGAAGATTAAATTTATAGTTAAAATCTGCAATAGACCGCCTCAATGATCGATGAATTAAGAATGGGATATTGCAGCTAGTTTCTTTAGGAGGTTAATATCGTTTCAATGTATTTAGCGTTATTAACTCCTAATAAGAAATAATAAAAAACGATAATGAATTATGGTTCGTAATTTATTCATTTCATAACCTATTTACTATGACGCTTAATTATCTGTTATCTATCTGCTAGTCTCGTTAAAAAGCGATAAAAGAATACTCTTTATATAACCATTTGATACACAGCCCCCTCGAATAAAAACGGCTCATTTTAGGCAGAGTAAATATGACTGCGAAAGCAAAAATACTATTATTAATCGGGTTACTGTTCTCATCAGCTATATTCCTAGTGTCGGGTGTTGGTTTTAGTAATTTCAAATCTGCATCTACAGTCAATAAAAAGCTAAAGTTAGATAACCAAGCTTTTTTAATTTCTAAAGCACTTGAGCAGAAAATTGAACGTTATTTTGATGTGTTAAATGTTGTCGCAAATGATATTGAAATCGATGAAACTGGCTTATTAAATATAGATAAAGCCGTAAAATTATTACATATAGTAGTAGATAATTTAGGCGTTTTTAATGCATGCATTACGACAAAAGATGCGCGCACTTATACACATCAAAGCAATGGGTTAGAGGTTGGCTTTAATGCGAAAGAAAAAAAACGTGAATGGTACATACGCGGAGTTAATGGTGAAGATAAAATAATCACTACACCTTATATCAGTAATGCAGGTAATAAAGTCACTGCATTAGCCGTACCGCTTAAACGTAATGGAAAAGTGTTAGGCGTACTGGCTTTAAATCTTAGTATTCATCAGATTACAGGTTTCATTCAAGAACTCGCCCCTGAAAATAATATTTTTGTTAGCCGACAAGATGGTTTTTTACTTGCAGCCAAAGAGGTCGGATTAATTGGTAAAAATATATATGATGAACGTCCTTCTTATAAAGAGTTCAAAAGTAAAAGTATCAGTAATCATAATTACTATTTCGAGGGAGTCGAGTATACCGTTTCGGGTATTGTCGTGGATTCTTTACAGTGGACCGTATGGAGTTGGAGTAGTTGGAATGACATTAATGCGGCTTCGAATAAAAACTTACAAGTGAGTTTATGGATAGCATCAATATTTATAATTTTATCGCTGTATCTTATTTATTTGATTGTTATTAAAGTAATGTATCGCCCTATTGGCGGGGAACCAGCCGATATAGAAGCGATCGTAAATAAAATTTCACAAGGGAAGCTTAATTCAGTTACTGCAGTGACGGGCAGTGAAACCGGGATTTATAGTGCCATTCTTATTATGGTTAATAATTTAAAAAGTATCATTCAGCATATTAACCTCTCTACTGGGCAGTTAAATATCTCATCAGCACAAATGTCAGAGTCTGCTTCAAGTGTTAATAGTCGCTCTGCGTTGCAAATGAAGAAGCTAGAGCACACATCTGTAGCGATGAATGAAATGGCTGTCACAGTCGATGAAGTTGCACGTAATGCTTTGTCTGTTTCAACGGCAGTGGATCAAGCAAACAAACAATCGACTAAAGGTCTTAACGTTGTCAATGAGGTGAATATCAATATTTCGACACTCGTTGAAGACATTACTCATGTACAGCAAGTGATGGTTAAGTTTGAAGAGGAAGTTGAGAATATTGGGGGCGTCATTGACGTTATCCGTGGTATCTCAGAGCAAACTAATTCACTTGCATTGAATGCGGCGATTGAAGCGGCCCGAGCTGCTGGACAGGGGCGAGGGTTTACAGTGGTCGCTGATGAAGTAAAAGGGCTTGCTAATAGAACGCAAGAAAGTATTGCTGAAATTCAAACGATGATCAGGGGTTTACAAAATGAGTCAAAAAACTCGGTAGAGCTGATGCAAGTTAACATTGATAACGCACAATTAACGGTAAAAAAATCACAAGAGGCGAATAATGCCCTGGAAGAGATACGTCGAGCCATCTTTATTATTCAAGAGATGAATAATCAAATTGCCTCCTCAGCTGAGCAACAAAAATTGGTTGCAGCTGACATTAACCAAAGCATTGTTGATATTAATGATGTGGCTAAAATGACCTTTGATAGTTCAAAAAATAATACTCAAAGGGCTACTGAGCTATTAAATATAGCAGCTGCTTTGAACAAATCAGTTGAAGTATTTAAACTGTAAGCAATAAAAGAGCGTGTTCGTTATGCTCTTCAATGTTGAATTCGCCAAGTGTTTAATTTGCTTCATCTAAATGAGAAAAGTCCAATACCCGTTAAATAAGGTATTGGACTTTTTATTTTCACAATGTTATTTCCAGTATATTTTTCAGAAAAATAAAGTGTTAGATCATGTTTTACACACTTTTAGGTTATGGCGACAGCGAACAATTATGATTCTAATTTTATTGGACTTATAAACCCATCTGGTTTTAGGGCAAGCAAATCACTGTCTAGCTTATCAATGACTTGTTCTGCAGTGTGGCCTAATAGCGTTAAACCTATACCAGAACGTCCCACCGTTCCTAAAATAACCAATTCTGCTTTAATTTCTTGTGCCACATCGCTAATAGCATCTTCCGGCAAACCCTGTCGTAAATGTATATTTTGCGTTTCGATATTATATTTATTAGCATAATCATTTAAGGTTTTTTGGTGGAATTTCTTTAAGCCGTCTTCATAATGAATAGGATCAAATTCAGGTAGTTCCATCATAATATTCATTGGTGGGCTAGGATAAGCATTGACGACATGTACATTTGATTTCACCATTCCTGCAATATCATTCGCTTCGGCTAAAATAGCTTCATTCAAATTATGATGGTCTGGATCTTCAATACTTTTACAATCTACAGCACATAAAATATTACCATTTTCAGGCCAAGATTTAACTTTAACCAATAATAATGGAATAGGGCACTTACGTAATAAATTCCAATCAGTTGGTGTGAATAAAATGGCACTAAGTCGAGGGTGAGGATGGGTTGATTTTATTAATAAATCATAACCGTCTTTTAATATTAATTGAATGGCAGCTTGAAAAGGACGGTTATGCCAATGTACTTGACAGTTTATAGTATGTCCACGCTCTCTATAAGGTGCAGCAAGCGTTTCTAACCACCCTTTGTTATCACGGATAACTAAAGATTGCATCGCTTGACGTTCTTCCATAGAGCTTAAAGAGGTCATTTCGTAGGTTAGGTCGTAACAGGATAAGAATAAAGTTATTTTCGTCTCTTTTTCTTTTTCCGCTATTTCAATTGCACGTTGCAAAGCGGGCTGCTCTTCCTGTGTTGGATCTATATAAACTAAAATATTACGGTATTTAAGCATGTTAGCCTCCAATTTCTAATAATCTATATAACTATAACTTAGATCAAATAAGGGCAAACAGATAGTGATATCTGCCAGAAAATTGAAATTAATTTATTTTCTGGCGGGTTATGCAGGAGTTTGATTTTTAAGTTAATGAACCAGCTAACTCTGATAGTTGTGCATCATCTAATACTGTGATGTATTTACCTTTAACAGCAATCATGCCACTTTTTTGGAAACGTCCTAATAAACGACTTATTGTTTCAACTGTTAGACCTAAGTAATTACCGATATCACCGCGTGTCATCGATAACCTAAACTCTTTTGGTGAGAAACCACGAGCAGCAAAGCGAACTGATAAGTTATGAATAAATGACGCCAATCTTTCTTCTGCATTCTTTTTCGATAAGAGTAAAATCATATTTTGATCGCCAACAATTTCAGCACTCATTAAACGTAAAATTTGCTGTCTTAATTTAGGCATAGTCGTCGATAATTCATCTAGCGTATCGTAAGGGATTTCACAAATCATTGCTGTTTCAAGTGCTTGAGCAAAACTTGGGTGTGTACCTGTGCTAATACCATCAAAACCCACTAAATCACCCGCTAGGTGGAAAGCAGTAATCTGCTCATCGCCTTGCTCTGTAATGGTATAAGATTTTAAAGTACCTGAACGAATGGCATATAAACATTTCATATTATCGCCAGCTTTAAAAATTTCACTGCCTTTTTGAACTGGTTTTTTACGTTCAATGATCGTATCTAAACGATCTAATTCAGTCTCATTAAGAGAGTAAGGAATACATAGTTGACTAATACTACAATCTTGACAATGAATTGAATTGCCACCGGTTTGTGCTCGACTTGAATTACTTTTATCCATACTCATCTCTTAAATAATATTGACTATAGTTAATACTAACATCTTATAAAGTGGCTTTGAAATTGTTAATGACAAAGTTGCTCACCTAGGTCAGTATTTTCGAAACATTAGGCTTAATGGCAATATTAAGGGCTAATGTAATTGTATTAGGGCAATATAAATAGTTTGAAAAGCAAATAGCGCTAATATTAATCCACTGCCATACCTAAACCATTTTTTATTGAGGATATTTTTTAATTTATGGCTTAAAGACCCGACTAACATCATGGCAGGTAATGTGCCTAAACCAAAACCAAGCATAATAACTAAACCATTAAGGCCATTGGCCGTACTAATTGCCCAGACGAGAGAGGAGTAGACTAAACCACAAGGTAACCAGCCCCAAAAAAAGCCAAGGGGGAAAGCTAAAGCCGGATGTTTTAGTGGCAAAAAATATTGCGCTAAAGGCTTTATAAACTGCCACAAAAATTGACCTGCTCGTTCAACTATTATTAAACCATTCCATAATCTAGCAATATAAAACGCTAATAACAGCATCATAATGGCAGCGAAGATACGCAAATAAATAAGTGATTCTTTGCCTCCCATCCAGACAATTAACACACTGCTACTGGCTGCGAAAATAAAACCAGCTACTGAATAACTTGTTATGCGGCCTAAGTTATAGAGTAGTAATGAAAGTAATCCATTTTTTTGATCTGGGTTGATTGAAAAGCTCAGTGCACTAGCAATGCCTGAACACATACCAATACAATGTCCAGCCCCTAATAAACCGATTAAAAAAGCACTTAAAAAGTCATTAATGAGCATCTGGTTTTATATCACTTGTTTTCAAAGGCGTTGTTTGAGGTGACTTTATCTCTGAGTATTCAGATTTTTTTTGCGTTTTTTTTATTGAATTTGATGGCTGTACATCTTCATCGAATAAAATATTAACACCTTCTCTATCGAGGTCATCATATTGGTTTGACTTAACTGCCCAAAAAAACACGATGACTGCAATGGTGACAAAGATCATCGCTATTGGAATCAGTACATAGATAATATTCATTTTAATAACCTTAATGAATTGCTCACTACAATTAATGAACTAAAAGACATCCCTAACACTGCAACGTATGGAGGTACTAACCCCATCACGGCTAATGGCACAATGATCACATTATAGCCGATTGCCCAACCTAGATTCTCTTTAATGATACGTGTTGTTTGTTTCGAATTATTAGTTAATAGATTTATTTTACGTAAATCAGAACCTAATAGAATGACGTCTGCACTATTTTTAGCAATATCGGTTCCACTGGCTAATGCCACTGAGATGTGAGCACCTGCTAACACAGGCGCATCATTGATACCGTCTCCAATCATCATAACTTGTTGTGATTGTTGTAACATTTCGATATGCGCTAATTTTTGTTGTGGGCTAACGCCTTTAACTACATTTTTAATGTTTAATTGCTTTGCGACTTCTTCACTTTTATCTGAAATATCGCCTGTTAACATAGTCGTTTCTAGGTTGTTTTTATGACAAAAACGCACTAAATCCATTGCAGATTCACGTATTTCGTCACCTAATTCAAAGGTTGCAGCAAGTTGCTGGTTAACCGTTAGGTAGATTAATAACTCATGACTACTAAGTGTTTTATTTACTTCGCAGAATGCTGCATGGCCTAACTTCACTTGCAATTGTTGACCACCATCTTCCCAGATAGCTTGTAAACCTTGCCCTGGAATGTTTTCAATATTATTTAATACTAATGTTTGACCTTTTAATTGTGTGAAAGCAACTGCAATAGGGTGCTCTGAGTTCATTTCAAGGTTTGCAGCCAGGTTAATACATTGTTGTTTATTATATTGGGACTTTGTAATTTCTAATGTGGGTAGATGTGTATTAAGTAATTTAAAGTCACCTTGCGTTAACGTGCCAGTTTTATCAAAAACAACATGATCTATTTTATTCACGGTCTCTAATACGTGATGTTGTTTAATTAAAATGCCTTGTTTATTAAGCTGTGCCGTAGCACAAGTTAGTGCGGTAGGGGTTGCAAGAGAGAGTGCACATGGGCAAGTGGCCACCAGTACAGACAAGGTGATCCAAAATGCTTGGTCAGGATCAATGATGCTCCAACCAATATAAGTGAATGTTGCGACTAATAATAACGCCGCTACAAAGTAACGAGATACCGTATCAGCAATCACTTCAATATGAGGTTTATTTTGTTGTGCACTATTTTGCAATTGTATGATGTCTGAAATGAGTGTGTTGTTACCGATATTGACCACTTCAATAGTGAGTACACTACTAATATTCACGGTACCCGCATAAACAATATCTTGAGGTTTTTTGAAAACAGGTAAATGTTCACCGGTGAGCATGGACTCTTCAATATTACTTTGACCGTCTACAATGATACCGTCGATAGCAATGGTTTCGCCCGGCTTAACCAGTATTTTTTGACCTGGTATAAGAGTTTTTGCCGGGGTTAAGTGGTGTGTGGTTTCACCATCATTTGTTTCTAATAAAGTTGCCATCGAAGGCAATAAACGCAATAAATTACTGCTGGTTTCAGATGCTTTACGACGAGCACGAAGTTCTAATAAGCGGCCTAATAGCAGTAAAAAAGTGAACATTGATACGGATTCGAAATAAACTTCGCCTTCGCCCACAATAGTGGCATAACTAGAAGCCGTATAAGCGCCCAACAAAGCAATTGATATGGGGATATCCATCCCTAAGGTTTTATTGCGGATATTACGCCATGCATTTACATAAAATGGTTGTGCACTGTATAGAAGCACTGGCGTTGCCAGAATAAAACTAACCCATCTAAAGTAAGTAATGAATTCTTGCTGCATGCCCGAAAAGAAGTCTGCATATAACGCGATTGCAAACATCATTACCTGCATAGTCGCAAGACCTGCTAATCCTAATCTACGTAAATATGATTTAACTTGTTGAGTATAAAAAAGCTCTTGTTGATTCACTTGGAAAGGGTAGGCTTTATAACCAATACGTTGAATTTGTTCTAAGATTTTACTTAATACAAGTTGCTCATTATCCCAACGAATAACGGCGCGATTTAAAGTGGTATTGACGTTAACAAAAATAAGACCGGGTAAAAAACGTAACTGCTTTTCAATAAGCCAGGCACAAGCAGCACAGCTTATGCCTTCGATAGTTAAGGTTATTTCTGTCGTGTTGCCATTTTGTTTTATAAAATCGAGTTGTATTTGTTCAATATCATAATGTTCAAGTTGCTGTAGTTCATCTGGGATTAATGATTCCCCTTTAGCTGCAACTTCTGTTCTGTGTTCATAATAAGAGCTTAACCCACTATCAACAATTGTCTGAGCGACTGCCTGACAACCAGGACAACACATCGTTTGTTGCTGACCATTAATCAGGACATAAAAAGTTGAATTGCTTGGATTAGGCTCTCCACAATGAAAGCATTGGCTTACCTGTTGCATTTATAATGTTATTTTTTCAGATGGAAAAATGACTTTCTTCTCTAAACGCCATTTTTTATCAAAGGGTTCAAGTCGAAGTGACCATTTACCTTCTAATGGTTGGT
The DNA here is from genome assembly GCF_947489755.1 of uncultured Psychromonas sp. GTDB lineage: Bacteria > Pseudomonadota > Gammaproteobacteria > Enterobacterales > Psychromonadaceae > Psychromonas. Next base: position 6,812 of record NZ_CANLFB010000028.1, on the reverse strand, counting down.
CTGTTTCAAAATGATAGTTACCCTCTGCATCTGCCGTTAGCATAGAAAGCTTATCGCGCTTAGATTGAGTTGAATGAAATAAAGAGAAACTGATTGAAGTATTTGTTTCTAATCCTTTCATCTTGATTAATAAACCATCTGCTTGTTGTACTACTTCAGCAGAAAGACCTAACTTTTTAGCATTAGTTAATAAGCTTAAATCGGCATTAATTGCTTTGCCAGTTTTATAGTAATCATCAACAACCATATCGGGTTTATTATCAGAGGCGATAATAAACGTACTGATACCAGCAACAACAGCAGCCATTGGTAAAATAATTAAAAACCAAGGCCAAAATTGTTTAAACCAAGACTTTTTTACTTCTGTTTGCATGACAATTCCTGTTATTAAAAGTAGGGGGAGGCAATACGCGATAATCTAGCATTTATGACGAATTTTAGCTATAAAAAAGCCTCGATTAACGAGGCTTTAAATGTTCGATTCAATACGCTAAATAGCGATTAAATTTAACTTATTTTGGTTGTGATAAAGAATAAACAAATGCAGAGATTAGTTGAATCTTATCTTCGCCTAACACATCTTTCCAAGCTGGCATGACACCATTTCGGCCATTGTTTAATGTATCTTCAACTGCTTTACGTGAACCACCGTATAACCACACTTTATCCGTAAGGTTAGGGGCACCAAATGCATGTAAACCTTTACCGTCAGCACCATGACATGCAGCACAAACCACAAATCGTTCTGCACCGGCTTGAGCATCAATGTCATTCACACGACGACCACTTAGTTGTAATACATAGCTTGTTACTTCTTTTATACCGTCTTCGCCTAGAATATCTTTCCACGCTGGCATTGCTGCATTACGGCCATTCATTAACGTTTCTTTGATGGTTAATGGGTCACCACCATATAGCCAATCATCATCAGTAAGATTTGGAAAACCTTTACTACCACGAGCATCAGAACCATGACATTGAGCACAGTTTTGTAGGAATAAACGCTGACCTACTTTTACTGCTTCTGAGTCTTTAGCAATGACTTCGATGTCTTTATAAACACCTGCATCGGTATAAACGAGTTGTTTAAATACTTCGCCGTATTTAATTTCTGCAGCATCTATTTCACGTTGGTATTGTGATTTTGATGTTTCCGCGCGCTCATCTAGTTGAGAGACATCAGTAACGTCTTTATCTGCACTCGTCCAATTTAAAAAGCCGTTCCAATTTGCTGTGTAGCTTGGGAACGCAATAGAGTAAATTAACGCGATAACAATCGTAAACCAAAATAAACCAACCCACCATTTAGGCAGGGGATTATTCAATTCTTGAATACCATCAAAGGTGTGCGGCATTGGTTCGCCTTCTTTTACACCTGTATTATTCGTGTTTGCTGCTTTTAGAAGTACTGCACAACCGATGATGACGGTTAATGTGATGACAGATATCCATATTGTCCAAAAAATGCTCATTATTTTTTAGCTCCTGTATGTTCGCTTGAGGTGCTTTCATACTGTGTTGAGTCCAGGTCATCTTCTAAAATAGAATTACCCATTTCTTCAAATGACTTTTTTTGTTTTTTACTGTAGGCCCATAAAATTAACCCAACGAAAATAATAATTAAAAATAATGTATATAATCCGTTAAAAGTTCCAAAATCCATATAGCCTCCAGTAGCCTGACGTGCCTATTACTAGGCACTAACTTTAATTATTTAAACGCATGACCAAGTGATTGTAAGTATGCAATCAATGCTTGCATCTCAGTTTTACCTTCAACGGCTGCTTTAGCACCTGCAATATCCTGTTCAGAATAAATTGGCTGCATTACACCATTTTCATCTTTATGGCCTTGGTTTTTAGTCAACATGTTGAAAATTTCTAGCTTGCGAGCAGTGTCTTCACCTGTTAACAAATCAGTTGCTAACCATGGGAAGCCCGGCATGTTCGACTGAGATACAACATCACGAGGGTTTATTAAATGAACCTCGTGCCATGCGTCAGAATAACGACCACCTACGCGTGCTAAATCAGGACCAGTACGTTTAGAGCCCCATAGGAATGGATGTTCCCAAACACTTTCACCTGCCATGCTGTAGTGACCGTAACGCTCAGTTTCAGCACGGAAAGGGCGGATCATTTGGCTGTGACATACATGGCAACCTTCGCGAATATAAATATCACGACCTTCCATTTCTAGTGCTGTGTATGGGCGTAATGTATCAACCGGTGTATTGGTTTCTTTTTGGAATATTAACGGCGTAATCTGAGCCAATCCACCAAAGCTAATCGCAATGATAATCAGAATGGCTAATAAACCAACATTCTTTTCAATAAATTCATGTTTCATTATCAACTCCTTCCTAAGCTAATTCTTGAGGCTTGATAGAGCCTTCTTCTGCAGTCACTGTTTTAAATGTATTGTAAGCCATTACAAACATACCAGTTAAGAAGATAACACCGCCTAGGAAACGTAATGCATAGAACGGGTAAGATTTCTCTAATGATTCAACGAAGGTATACGTTAATGTACCGTCTGCATTTACAGCTCTCCACATTAGCCCTTGCATCACACCAGATATCCACATTGCGACTATGTATAAAACAGTACCAACAGTTGCTAACCAGAAATGTAAGTTAACTAATGCCGTGCTGTACATGCCTTGTTGACCAAATAAACGTGGAACCAAATGGTAAATAGAACCAATTGAAACCATTGCTACCCAACCTAGTGCACCAGAGTGTACGTGACCGATTGTCCAGTCAGTATAATGTGATAAAGCATTAACTGTTTTAATCGCCATCATCGGACCTTCAAACGTAGACATACCGTAGAAAGAAAGAGAAACCACTAAGAAACGTAAGATAGGGTCTGTACGTAGTTTATGCCACGCGCCAGATAGCGTCATAATACCATTGATCATGCCACCCCAAGATGGAGCAAATAAGATCAGTGACATCACCATACCTAATGATTGAGCCCAATCAGGTAATGCAGTGTAATGAAGGTGATGTGGGCCAGCCCAGATATAAACAGCAATTAGCGCCCAAAAATGAATAATAGATAAGCGGTAAGAGTAAACTGGGCGGTTTGCTTGTTTAGGAACGAAGTAATACATCATTCCAAGGAAGCCGGCTGTTAGCAAGAAACCAACGGCATTATGGCCGTACCACCACTGTACCATCGCATCAACCGCACCTGCATACACAGAATATGATTTCATCGATGACATTGAAACTGGAATCGCCATACTATTAACAATATGCAATACCGCTACTGTCAAAATAAACGCACCAAAGAACCAATTCGCTACATAAATGTGTGACGTTTTACGTATCGCCATTGTGCCAAAGAAAACCGTCGCATAAAGCACCCAAATGACGGTAATAAGTAAGTCAATTGGCCATTCTAACTCAGCGTATTCTTTTGACGTTGTGTAACCTAGAGGTAATGAAATAGCAGCAGATAAAATTACTAATTGCCATCCCCAGAACACGATAGAGGCTAACGGGCCACCAAACAATCTAGTTTGACAGGTACGTTGAACGACATAAAAAGAAGTGGCCATTAACGCTGACGTACCAAATGCAAAAATAACAGCATTGGTATGAAGAGGACGTAAACGACTGTAAGTAAGCCAAGGTGTATCGAAGTTTAAAGCTGGCCAGACGAGTTGAGCTGCAATAAGCACCCCTACACTCATGCCAACGATACCCCAAAGAATGGTGGTAAGTGTAAACTGACGAACTACTTTCATGTTGTAGTCAGGTTGGATATTGGTTGCGGTTGTCATTGTGTTGATTCCATGCATGTATTTACAATGTACGTTCGTTATGACGTAAAAATAAGTATTCAACATAAATGTTTTAAAGTTAAACTGAAAACATTTATATTTGGGCCGAAGTTTACGCGAGAATTAAAAAAATGAACAGATTTCCATTGATTTAATGTTAATAAAACTAATGTTTGTTTTAAAAAATGCGCGTTAACCACTATTTTTACAAGGAATTGCAATGCTTACAAAAAGTAGATTGATTCAACTAGTTAGTATGCTTAGTTTACTAATTGGTTTATTCGTTTGGAGAACCATTGATTTATCTGAAACAGAAACGGATAAGTCTAAAATTGATAAGCAGGGATTGGAGCTTGATGAAACAATTTGTGATCTTGCCCAACCCTGTGTTTTTAACTCAATTTTAGGGAACTTTGTTTTATCGGTTGATGAAGGGAAAATTGTACCTGAACATTGGTATAACTTAACACTAAAAAGTGATGCTAAAAGTTGGCAAGTCAAGAGTGCTAAAATAGTGGGTAAAACAATGTTTATGGGACAAATACCTATTAAATTTTCTCCTGTAGAAAAAAAGGATGGAGAGCTTCAATCTCACGCTAAAAGTATGATTGGTGTTTGTACTGAAGATAGAATGTTGTGGCGATTGAAAATGATCATAGAAGTTGAAGGGAAGTCAATTGATATACATTATGATTTTCTGATTATCAAATGAAGCTAATTAAATCATACTTATTATCTGAATTTTTATGAAAGTAGCTTATTTTATCTTGGTTAGATCAAAGGAAGTGCTTTGTGTCATGCAATTTTTGAAATTGTTATAAAAGCGTGATTTATCTGGTTATGCAAAGTGCTATTATTGATTTCAGTGTATTTTATATGACTTCATTGAACTGTATAACGTTAAAGCGCTTTATAAATAACCTTAAGTGACTTTACATCTAGTATTAAGAACACTTTACTTTTCAGTATCCTAAATGAGAGTCGTATTATTATTTTGTTTAACAATACTAAGTGATGTAGTAGGCAAATAACCATATAAATAATGCTATAAATAACAAAGTAACAACAAACCAATCATCTCAATATAGTATTAATTTTAGGGTGCCAAAAGGTAATTAACACTTTTCTTTATATTACTCATTTAACCGTCAGTAATAGATACCGTTTTTTTTAGAGAAAAATTTCAAAAAAAATTAAAAAGCTTCAAACTTTGAGTGCCTGAACAAATGTCAGGTGAGACTATTTTAAGTAAAAGTTAAATACACCCCTTATAATTAGGGGGGTAAAGTAAATAATTAAGGAAAATAATGAGTTTTTTTACATTAAAGCGAAATAAAACTGAGCCATCCGCGGTCCTTAAGGATATGAATAGAAAACAAAAACGATATGAATCATTAGTGAATGTTTATAGCGCGGATTTATACCGTTATGCATTCTGGGTGTGCCGTGATCCTGAGGTTGCTCAAGATTTGGTGCAAGAAACCTGTCTGCGTGCTTGGAAAAGCATAGACAGTTTATTAGATGACAAGTCAGCAAAAGCTTGGTTGTTCACTATTTTAAGGCGAGAGAATGCCAGACGCTTTGAACGTAAACAATTATCATTAGTTGATATTGATGATTATGAAATAGCGGCGGAAGAAAATTCGAGCCCATATGATCAAGAACTTATTCAGCAAAAAATAGCTGCTTTACCGGTTGAATATAAAGAACCTTTATTATTACAACTCATTGCAGGTTTTACCGCTGAAGAAATAGCAACACAACTAGACCTAAATAAAAACACCGTGTTAACACGGTTATTTAGAGCGAAAAATTTACTTAAAACTAACTTAAAAGTAGAGATGAATAATAATGGAGAAGCGCATGGATGATATTTTATTTCGTCATACTGCAATAGCGACGCCTAATGATAAATCCGACGAGTTTTTATCGCGCGCTGCTGAATCAGATTGTGCAAAAAATTTAATAGAAGAGTCAAAAGCATTCGATAAACTACTAAAAAATAGTTTACGTATAGATGTACCTGATGATTTAACTGATAAAATAATGCTAGAACAAAGCTTTGCATTAGAACGTGATAAAAATATGAGTGCTCGTTGGCATATTGCTATTGCGGCCTCAATTGCATTTGTAATTGGTTTAAGTCTACCAATGATGGGGAGCCTAACAGAAAATAAAGGCCCATCCGATATCGGGACGGTTGCTTTACAGCATGTTCAACAAGAATACTTCTTAACTGCAAAAGCAAATGAAAATGCAACATTGCAAAGTGTTAATGCTAAATTGGCTGTTTACGGCGGTACTGCCGAGCCAGGTTTAGGCGAAGTGATGTTTGTTAATTACTGTAGTTTTGAAGGTACTTCTGCTTTACACATGATTTTTAAAGGTGAAAAAGGGCGAGTGACGGTATTTGTTGTACCAGAAGATGCAAATTTTACCCCTTCAGCTGAATTTAGTAACACACATCTTAAAGGTATTTCCGAACATGTCGGCAAAGCGAGTGTTGTTATTGTCGGCGAACCAGATGAACCACTTGAAATGATGAAAGAAAAAATTAATAAAAGTATTAAGTGGGATATCTAAGCTGTTCTAATATTGAACAATAAAAGGGCTAGTTAGCCTATAATTGTGATTGGTTGCTTGAATTATCAGCAACCAATTTTTTTATCTGCCTTTTTTGTTGACATGATTAAACGCAAAAAATATACTGCGCCCGTCTTTAACGTGACTGAAACAAATAAGTTCTGGTTGCACTATCAATTATTTAACCAATTGATATGATAGAAGGCTAGCTATATAAAACTATAGCAAATTAGAATTCCTCTTAGGTTAGTTAGTAGAGCCATAGAGACACTGTTAATTTGTATTTAAATTTAATAGTGAGAAAGTTACAATTCCTCTTTAGCTCGGTTGATAGAGCAATAGAGACACTGTTAATTTATATTTAATAGTGAGAAAGTTTACAATTCCTCTTTAGCTCAGTTGGTAGAGCAACGGACTGTTAATCCGTGTGTCGCTG
>NZ_CANLFB010000027.1 GCF_947489755.1 uncultured Psychromonas sp. | reverse complement strand
AACCCAGACAGAGATAAAAAAAGAGGTAGATTGCAATATGGTTTGCACGCGGTTACCTCTTAATGTCCAACCTATGAGCCGGTGTTTGGTAGTATTTATCTGTAAACAATACACGTTTTTGACGTTCTTCTGTAATACGCATAGAAGCCATGATCACATCTGATTTTCTTGACAATAATCCAGGTATTAAACCGTCCCATGCGAGTGTTATCCATTCACATTTTAATTCGGCTTGAGCACATAACGCATCTGCAATTTCTATATCAAAGCCGACAGGTTTGCCATCTGAATTTTTGTAATTAAATGGTGGGTAAGTAAAATCAGAAGATAAACGAACTGTCTTTGACTCTGCTGCTTGTAATGGGGTCATAAATATTAATGACAGCAATGTTGATGATAATAGTACTGCTATTTTTAACGATTTCATCGTAAGTTCCTTTTAGATATATTGTTAATTGTTATAAATGAAAATGACTAATTTAATTTTTTTAGGGCGTTTAAGGTTTCAAGCATACTTTCTTTAGAGCCAATAGTAATGCGAATACAATTACTTAAGGCAGGTTCATGGATTTGATTTCGCGTGACAATACCTTGTTCAATGAGGTACTGATAACTGTTTACATTATTAGTAAATCGAATCAAAACAAAATTAGTTTCACTACCAAATACATGCTGTACAGAATCTAATAACATTAGCTGTCCTTTAAACCATTCACGTACTTGTATAAGTTGACTTGTTTGTTGCTGCATAAGGTCCTGTCCATTTTGAGAGAGTACTTTTAACGCAATCTCTGCCGTCGGATCCGCAATTGGGTAAGGTGCAATGAGGCGGTTTATATAAGACATGACACACGTATCAGCCAATAAGAACCCACAACGAATAGCGGCCAATCCAAAGGCTTTCGATAAAGTGCGTATAACAATCAGATGCGGATATTTATGCATTAAATGTAATGCACTGCTATGTGTTGAAAATTCAATATAAGCTTCATCAATCACCACTAATGTTGAATCTTTACTGGCTTCTAACAGGTCAACAATATCATCCTCATTAATCGCATTACCCGTTGGGTTATTAGGCGAGCATAAAAATAATAAGGAGCTCGTTGGTAATTGTTTTTTAATATTTACTACATCAAGCTGAAAGTTTTCTAAAAGAGGGACTTTACACGTGTTGACAGAAAACGAATCTGCACAAAACTCGTACATCCCATAAGTAGGAGAACAGATAATAATCTGATCATCACCCGGACTACAGAAAGTACGAACTAATAAATCAATAGCCTCATCTGCACCGCGTACAGCAACTATTTCGCAATCTAGTTTGCCCGATTGTTGCTCGCAATAGTGGAGGTAAGCTTGTGCCGTATCATGAGGTAAAAAATCAGGGTAGCGATTATAATGGCTATTACTGCCTTGGCTTAAGTCGCCGTACTGAGCGCTAGATTCAAGCTCATTGGCATTTAACCATAAATGGCCATTGCCACCGAGACGACGTGCGGACTGATAAGGAACAAGTTTTTGTACTGCCTTAGGGACTAACTTTGATGCTAATGATTGCATTAACCAACTTCCAATTTAAGTAAAATACAGTTTTATAAAGTATTGAATATTTACGCTTTAAATTAGAATAATTATTCATTTGTTTTGTTAGTTCGATTTAAACAAATCTTCATTGAAAGATGAAACGAAAAATAGGTATACTTGCTATGAGTAAAAGTCATAGCAAGTTATGTAGAAGCAGCATAATCGGTTACTTGTTAGTTCTATTTGTATAAGCCAGTACGAGATAATAATGAATAATCGTTTACCTTCGACTAAAGAAATACAGGCATTTGTTGTCACTGCTGAGCAACTGAAATTTACTTCTGCAGCGCAAGTGTTGAACGTGACACAAGGAGCCGTAAGTCGACAAATTATTGCTTTAGAAAAAAAACTTGGTATCGCTTTATTTCATCGACATGCGAGAGGTCTAACACTCACCGAAAAAGGATTGCATTTTTTACCTTTAATAAAACAAGTGCTTCAGCAAATGAAAAGTGCGGTCGAGCAAGTCTCTGCTATAAAACCGATCATTAAATTAAAAGCGCCTAGTTGTATTACTACTTGGCTGTTACCTAAAATTATGGCCTTTCAACAAGCTTATCCCGATATAACGGTCGAGCTGACCTCTTCCATTAAACACGATACTAACTTCTCATCTGAATCTTTCGATGCGGCTATTTACTATTGTACTGAAATAAAAGATAAAAATTTAACCAGTGATCTATTATTTGAGGAAGTATTAACGCCAGTATGCGCTCCCTCGCTTTTACCTGACGGAAAGGCTCTGCTCAGCATTACAGACATGAAAAATATGCCATGGTTGCATTCCACACCACAGCAAAGCGATTGGTGTTTATGGTTAGCACAGACGGATAGTCCTTCATTAACGTCAACGCATAACCAACACTTTGCAACGTTAGATGCTGCGGTAGGTGCCGCGAAGCAGGGGTTTGGTATTAGTATTGGCGACTTTGTATTAGCTTCGTTAGATGTTGCCTCTGGCGCGCTAATGATGCCGCATTCATTGCAGGTGAAATCAGGTAAAGGTTATTATTTAGCAAGTTCAAAAACATCTAACAACTTATCATTACCAATATTGGTGGCTTGGCTTCTAGAACACACTAACTAATTAATGGAATAACTTTCTGACATCAAATTCATTACTAAATATAAAACGGCAATAAGTAAAGAGAGCAGAGTAAAACAGGGAGGATGATTAAATATTGTTTAATAAAGGTGAGTCTTATACTGATAGATAATTCGTTTTGATGGACAGATTAACATCTGATCGATAATGAACAATCCCAAAAACAAAAAGGCCCGAGAACAATTACTGCGCTCGGGCCTTTTTACGCTAGCTAAAAAATTTATTCAGCTACTTCTTCACGTGGCGTGCGTTCGTTTGCTTCACGTACTTTTAATGAGCGCTCTTGGAACTCTTTTTCATTTAATGCTTCAATTGCCTTTGCCGCATCGCTTTCTGGCATTTCAACAAAACCAAAACCACGACGTTTGCCCGTATGTTTGTCTTTCATTAAACGGACTGAAATAACTTTTCCCTGTTCTGCAAATAATGTGCGAATAGCCATTTCGTTTGCGCGATAAGGTAAGTTACCAACATATAGTGTTGTCGTTGCAAAATCCGCTTCAGGCGCAGTTGCTGTTGTTGCAGTACTTTTGCTTGTATTTGCAAGTTGAATCAGAAAACCTACTATCACTGCACCAGCGGCGAATAATATTGCGCCATTTACACTGATTGAAAGTAGGGTGATGGCAGCTGCACCAATAACGGCAACTGCAACAGAAAGCAACACTGGAGTGTTTGACTTCATAATTTAATAACCTCAAAAATAATAAAAGAAAAGAACTAGAAACGTAAGCGTAGATTCGATATATCGAAAATAGCTCATAATGCTTTTTTGAGAATGGTGGCATAATCCCTGCCATTATCAATCCATGAAAAGCAATGTCTATTGTATGTCAAAAAAACTAATTAGCGTTAATAGATTGCTTGATCATCTTTGATCTTATTGAAGAAAAGTTAAAAATGTGAGGGAAGCCTCGCTGTTTGTGAGTGAAATGTGACCATTTGGCGCTTGTTTTTTGTCCTCAATATGTTTTTAAGGGTAAATATTTACTTTTTATTCTGGGAAAAAATATAACGTGAAGTTAACTGCTAAAGCATTACGACGATAGGCGTTTAAAGATGGAGATTAAAACAGAAATTAGCTAGAATGCACGGCAATTAGGATACGCAAATTACGCGTATTAAAACCAGACATCAAAAATAAGCATTAAAGTTACTTAAAACGCGCAGAAAATGGCGATTAAGTTAGCTGCGATAAAGTGGTAATCAAGCGACGATCAACCTGTATCGCAATGCAATATGTAGTCACTAACAAGGTATTAAAAGTATTCATGAAAAATATTCGTAACTTTTCAATTATTGCCCATATCGACCATGGTAAGTCAACATTGTCAGATCGTTTAATCAGCACTTGTGGTGGTTTAACCGAGCGTGAGATGGCCGCGCAAGTAACTGATTCTATGGATATCGAGCGTGAGCGTGGTATTACTATTAAAGCGCAAAGTGTCACGTTAGATTATAAAGCAAAAGACGGTGAAACTTATCAGTTAAACTTTATCGACACACCAGGACACGTAGATTTTTCTTATGAAGTATCACGTTCTTTAGCGGCTTGTGAAGGGGCTTTATTAGTTGTTGATGCGGGTCAAGGTGTTGAAGCGCAAACCTTAGCAAACTGTTATACCGCGTTAGAAATGGAACTAGAAGTTGTTCCAATCTTAAACAAAATCGATTTACCGGCTGCAGAACCCGATCGTGTGGCTGAAGAGATCGAAGACATTGTAGGTATTGATGCGACAGACGCCGTACGTTGTTCTGCTAAAACTGGGTTAGGTATTGATTTAGTATTAGAAGAGATCGTACGTATGATCCCGCCGCCAGTAGGGGATCTAGATGGACCACTACAGGCATTAATTATTGACTCATGGTTTGATAATTACCAAGGCGTTGTGTCATTGGTACGTATCAAGCACGGCCAAATTAAAGTCGGCGATAAAATGAAAGTAATGACCACAGGTCAAGTTCATTTAGTGACTAAAGTGGGCTACTTCACGCCGAAACAAAAAGAAACAGGAATTTTAAAAGCCGGTGAAGTTGGTTATGTTATTTCTGGTATTAAAGATATTTTGGGCGCACCAGTAGGCGATACGTTAACACTTGCTGATAATCCGTCGCCAAAAGCGTTACCTGGTTTTAAACGTGTTCAACCACAGGTTTACGCGGGTCTGTTTCCTGTAAGTTCTGATGATTATGAGAACTTCCGTGATGCATTGGGTAAATTAAGTATTAATGATGCGTCATTATTATATGAACCAGAAAACTCGTCGGCACTAGGTTTTGGCTTCCGTTGTGGTTTCTTAGGTTTACTACACATGGAAATCATTCAAGAGCGTTTAGAGCGTGAATACGATATTGACCTTATTACTACGGCACCAACGGTTATTTTTGAAGTAGAAAAAAGTAATGGTGAAGTCGAATACGTTGATAGCCCTGCTAAATTGCCAGCAACGAATGACATTAATGAAATCCGTGAGCCTATTGCTGAATGTAACATTTTAGTGCCTCAAGCTTATTTAGGGAATGTTATCACTTTGTGTATCAATAAACGTGGTGTACAAACCAAGATGGCGTATCACGGTAACCAAGTGGCATTAACTTACGAAATTCCAATGGGTGAAGTAGTCATGGACTTCTTTGACCGTTTGAAATCAACCAGTCGTGGTTATGCATCATTAGAGTATAATTTTGTTCGTTATCAGTTAGCGGACATGGTCCGTGTAGACGTGATGATTAATGGCGACCGTGTAGATGCCTTAGCCTTAATTACACATCGTGATAACTCAGAAACTTACGGTCGTGAGTTAGTTGAAAAAATGAAAGAGTTGATTCCTCGTCAAATGTTTAATATTGCAATACAAGCGGCGATTGGTAGTAAAATTATTGCCCGTTCAACGGTTAAGCAATTAACTAAAAACGTATTGGCAAAATGTTACGGTGGTGATATCAGCCGTAAGAAAAAACTGTTGAAGAAACAGAAAGAAGGTAAGAAGCGAATGAAGTCTGTTGGTAATGTAGATGTACCTCAAGAGGCTTTCCTAGCGGTATTACATATCGGTAAAGATAAGTAATGTTTGATTACTCTTTATGCTAAGTTTTAGGATAGAAAATAGTAATTAAAAAATGTTAATGCGCTGGTTTCTAACCCGCGCATTTTGTATTTTAAACGAGTCATATTAGTTAAAATCCATTAATTAATATGATTTATAAATGGATAGGAAAAAAAATGGCAAATTCATTTGCATTAATTTTAGTAATTTTAACCTTAGTAACAGGTCTCATTTGGATTCTTGATAAAATTAAATGGGCTAAAAAACGTAAACAGGCTTATGCCGATTTACAAGCTCAATCTGATATTGATTTAGACGAAAAAACATTGGCAAAAATGGTGCCTGAAAACCCAATTATTGAAAATGCGCGTAGCTTGTTTCCAGTCATAGCAACGGTATTTATTTTGCGTTCTTTTATTTATGAACCGTTTCAAATTCCATCGGGTTCAATGATGCCAACGCTGCTAGTTGGTGATTTTATTTTGGTTGAAAAATTCTCATACGGTATCAAAGAGCCTGTTTGGCAAACAACGTTAATCCCAACGGGTCATCCAGAACGTGGTGATGTTGCGGTGTTTAAATTCCCTGAAGATCAACGTGTTGACTTTATTAAACGTGTTGTCGGTTTACCGGGTGATAAAATTGTTTATAAAGATAAAGCACTTTATATCGTACCTGCATGTGGTGAAGCAAACTGTGGCGATTATAAAAAACTAGACACTTCATTTATCGGCGCTCAAGACTTCAAGCATGAAAGCAATACTGTCAAAGTTTATTCTGAAGTATTAGGTGATGTTGAGCATCAGCTACTGATTAATCCTTTGCGAAGAGAGCAAGTGGAAGGTTATTACCAACAAAAAACACCATTAACTGCAGCTTACGAGTGGGTTGTACCTGAAGGTAATTACTTTGTAATGGGCGATAACCGTGATAATAGTCGTGATAGCCGTTTCTGGGGATTTGTACCTGAGCGTAATTTAGTCGGCAAAGCAGTTGCTAAGTGGATCAGCTTTGAGTTTGACCGTGATGCAAGTGACTTTTTACCTAGCTGGGTACCAAGTAATGTACGTTTTGAACGTATAGGTAGCATCAAATGAAGATGAAAGAACAAGAATTAAAGCGTTTAGAAAAACGAATTGGTTATGAATTTTCAGATTTTTCATTATTAAAACAAGCGTTAACACATAGAAGTGCACTTGGTTTACATAATGAGCGTTTAGAGTTTTTAGGCGATTCTATTTTAAGTTTTGCTATCTCAACTGATTTATATAAACGTTTTCCTAAAGTTGACGAAGGTGACTTAAGTCGCATGCGTGCGACCTTAGTCTGCGGGAAAATGTTGTCAGAAGTAGGGCGTGAATTTGTATTGAGTGATTGCTTGATATTAGGACCTGGCGAATTAAAGAGTGGCGGTTTCCGTCGTGATTCAATTATCGCTGATGGCGTTGAAGCGATCATTGGTGCCGTTTTCTTAGACTCTAATATCGATGTGGTGAATAAATTAGTATTAAGTTGGTTTGAAAGCCGTCTGAATACCATTCAACCGGGTATCGGACAAAAAGATCCTAAGACACGTTTACAAGAGCATTTACAATCTCGTAAACAACCTTTGCCGCTTTATGAAGTCCTTGATGTGAAAGGTGAAGCGCACAATCAACAATTCACGATGAGCTGCGAAATTGAAGGTATGCAACAAGTCCAGGGCAAAGGCACAAGTCGTCGTAAAGCAGAGCAAGTTGCTGCACAAACTATGTTAACTGCATTGTTAGGTGACAAATAATGTTACTTCTTAATGCACATTATTTACCGGTATTATTAACTTTAACTTTCATCTATTTAGGAGCTAAATAATGACACAAAAATGTGGCTTAGTCGCAATCGTCGGGCGTCCTAATGTAGGGAAATCAACGCTTATTAATGCATTGCTTGGTCAAAAAGTAAGTATTACTTCACGTAAAGCACAAACAACGCGTCACCGTATTCTTGGTATTGATACCGATGGTGATTATCAAACTGTGTTTGTTGATACACCTGGATTACATATAGAAGAAAAACGTGCCATTAACCGTTTAATGAATCGTGCCGCATCAAGCTCAATCAATGATGTAGAAATGATTGTATTTGTCGTTGAAGGAACGCATTGGACTGCTGATGACGAAATGGTATTAAGAAAATTTGAATACCTAAAATGTCCGGTTATTTTAGCGGTTAATAAAATTGATAACGTCGAAGATAAAGAATTATTATTACCGCATTTACAGAAGATCGGTAAGCTTTATAACTTCGCACATATTTTGCCGATGTCAGCTAAATCTGGCGATAACGTTGAAAAAATTCGTGAATGGGCTAAAGGTGTTTTACCTGAATCTGAGTTTTATTTCCCAGAAGATTACATTACCGATCGTTCTTCACGTTTCATGGCGTCTGAAATTGTACGTGAAAAGCTAATGCGCTTTTTAGGTGATGAATTACCCTATTCAGTTACCGTTGAAATTGAACAATTTAAACAAAAAGCTAACGGTATTTTGCATATCAATGCCCTGATTTTAGTCGAGCGTGATGGCCAAAAACGTATGGTTATCGGTAATAAAGGCGAAAAGCTGAAAGCGATAGGCATGCAAGCACGAATCGATATGGAAGAGCTATTTGACTCTAAAGTATTCCTAGAAATTTGGGTTAAAGTTAAATCTGGTTGGGCTGATGACGATCGTGCATTACGTTCATTGGGTTATGGGGATGATTATAACGGTTAATAGACATTAATAAGGTTTAGCTTAGCACTTTTAGTGACAAGCTTTGACCTTTCATAATGGTTATTTTCTGCTTATAGAGGCTATTTAATGTCTATTGAGTGCCACAATGCTTTTATACTTCACCGCCGTCCTTATGGTGAGACGAGTCAATTGGTTGACCTGTTTTGCCAAGACGTAGGTAAAGTAAGCCTTGTTTTTAAAGGTGGCCGTAGTAGTACTCGCATGAAACGTGGCATGGCTCAACCGTTTACGTTATTGCTCGCCAGTTATTTTGGCCGTGGTAGTTTAAAAACGGTTAAGTCGCTAGAGGCGCAAACTCAAGTTGTACCATTACATGGACAACGTTTATATATTGCGATGTACGTTAACGAGTTGCTATATCGTTTATTGCAAGCTGAGACGGCTTGCGATGGTCTTTTTGAATGTTATCAACGTACGCTTATTAGTATTGCTCGTGATGACGACCCACAAAAAGCACTACGTTTATTTGAATTAACATTATTAGAAACATTAGGTTATGGTATTAACTTCGATCATGATGTTTACAGTGATGAAATTATCGAGTCAGGTTTTCAATATCAATATCAACAGCAACTTGGTTTTTTTGCTAAACAAGCTATTTGTAAACCAGAGCAGGTTTATGACGGGCAAGATATTATTAACTTATCGCAACGCGAACTTGATAGTGAAGCAACTTTAAAAATGGCAAAACGTTTTTGCCGCCAAGCATTAGCTAATTTGTTAGGTGATAGACCTCTACATAGCCGCGCACTTTTCGCCGCTAAATAAAAATTTTGGGTTATTTCAACACCCTAACAATCAGGCCAAAGAAAAAATTAATAGCAACAGTATAAAGGAAATAACATGAGCAAAATTTTATTGGGTGTAAATATCGACCATGTTGCAACACTTCGTAATGCACGTGGTACATGTTACCCAGAGCCAGCACATTTAGCAGCTGTCGCAGAAACGTCTGGTGCGGATGGTATAACTATCCATCTTCGTGAAGATCGTCGTCATATCCATGATCGTGACGTTGACGTGTTAGCTCAAACTTTACAAACACGTATGAACCTTGAAATGGCAGTTACCGATGAAATGGTTGAAATCGCACTAAAAACTAAACCAACATTTGTTTGTTTAGTGCCTGAAAAACGTGAAGAGCTAACCACAGAAGGTGGTTTAGATGTCGTGGGTAATTATGATAAAATAGCGAAGGCTGTGAGTCGTTTAAATGCGGCGAACATTCAAGTTAGTTTGTTTATTGATCCTGAAGCGGCACAAATTGATGCGGCCGTTAAAATGAAAGCGGCTTATGTTGAATTACATACGGGTCAATATGCTGATGCTGAAACCGAAGAGATTCAAGACGCTGAACTAGCACGTGTTGCAAAAGCCGCAACCTATGGTCATAAAGCAGGAATTAAAGTTAATGCAGGTCATGGTTTGAATTATCACAATGTTAAACCTATCGCCGCGTTACCTGAGATCATCGAGCTTAATATTGGCCATGCTATTGTTGCTCGTGCATTAGTCGATGGTTTCTCTGTTGCAGTGAGTGAGATGAAACGTTTGATGATTGAAGGTCGTAATCATAGTTTATAGGCCATATAGTTTATAGGTAGTAATGTATAAGTAAGCCATAAATAAGCTATAAGTAAGTATTAATAAGCATTAATCGAACAGAATGATTAATGCTTATTATTCTGCTTTTGTACTTAAGCCGACTTACAGTCTACTTATATTGATAATCATATATTTATTGTTTTATTCCCCGTTGTAGAGGTGTCACGTGAGTTCAGATCTTTATATTGAGCAGTTACGAACCCAATTTCCTATTTTAGATCAGCAAGTAAATGAGCATCAGCTTGTTTACCTCGATAACGCCGCCACGACGCAAAAGCCACAATCAGTCATTGATGCTATTTGTCATTATTACCAAACTAGTAATGCCAATGTGCATCGAGCTAGCCATGCGTTAAGTAACCAAGCAACGTCATTATTTGAACAAAGCCGAGTCAAAGTACAAACATTTATTAATGCGCAACGTTCAGAAGAAATCATTTGGACAAAAGGCACAACCGAAGGCATTAATCTATTAGCTAATGTATTTGCAGAGCAGTTACAGGCTGGTGATGAAATTATTATTAGTGCCTTGGAACATCATGCCAATATCGTCCCTTGGCAAATGCTTGCTAAAAAAACAGGTGCCGTCCTTAAGGTCATTCCTTTAACAGAACAGCATGGTTTAGATTTAACTGCCTTTCACTCTTTACTCACTTCAAAGACTAAAATTGTTTCTATTGCACATGTTTCCAATGCACTGGGTGTTATCAATCCCATTAAAGAAGTGATTAAATTAGCACATCAACAAGGCGCTAAAGTGATCATTGATGGCGCGCAGGCCGTTGCGCATATTGATGTCGATGTACAACAGCTTGATTGTGACTTTTACCTGTTTTCAGGGCATAAACTATTTGGTCCAACAGGGATTGGCGTTTTGTATGGGAAATATAATTTATTAAATCAACTTCCTCCATGGCAGGGTGGCGGTGAAATGATTCAAACCGTGACCTTTGAAGAAACAACCTATAACCAACTGCCTTTCAAATTTGAAGCGGGTACACCTAATATTGCAGGTGCGATTGGCTTGGGCGCAGCGATTGACTTTGTAAATGCTCTAGATACTGAATATTGCCAAAATCATGAAAAAAGTTTAATTGAATATACTGAAAATGCCTTAAGTAATATGCCTGAAATAAGCCTATTTGCCAAAGGTGTAACAAAGTCAGGTGCGATTAGCTTTATTGTTAAAGGCGAGCATAGTGCTGATATTGCTATGTTATTAAACGCACAGGGGATTGCTGTGAGAAGTGGTACGCATTGCGCGATGCCATTAATGTCAGTATTAAATTGTAGCGGTACGGTGAGAGTGTCTTTTTCTGTTTATAACACATTGCAAGAAGCCAATGTGTTTATCGATGCATTACAAAAGGTGATTGAGCTTTTAGGTGATTAGTTAGCCTTTTAACTAACCATCAAGTAAGCCCGTTTTCTTCTCAGTCTTTATTTAGGAACTATTATGTCAGCAAACTTAACGCAATTATTATCGATCATGCAGCAACTACGTACGCCTGAAACAGGTTGCCCATGGGACCTTAAACAAACCTTTGATAGCGTGGTACCCCATACCATTGAAGAAGCTTATGAAGTGGCAGATGCTATTGCTAACAAAGACTTTGATGATTTAAAAGGAGAACTTGGGGATTTATTGTTCCAAGTTGTCTTTTATGCTCAGTTAGCAAAAGAACAAGGGCTGTTTGAATTTGACGATATTCTTGACGTGTTAAATGAAAAACTGATTCGCCGTCATCCACATGTATTCTCAACTTCAGAGTTTACAACCGATGCAGAAATCAATGCGAATTGGGAAGCGGAAAAAGAAAAAGAGCGTCTTAAAAAAGCCAAGTCTTTAAACACAGAAGAAAGTGTATTAGATAACATTCCATTGGCATTACCTTCGTTAACACGCGCTTATAAAATTCAAAAACGTGCTGCGAGTGTTGGTTTCGATTGGGCTGAGTTAGAACCTGTTATTGCTAAAATACATGAAGAGATTGACGAGGTTTTAGTCGAAGTGAAAAGAACAGACTTAACTGAAGCGCAACAAAAAGAAAGAATTGTTGATGAATTAGGCGATTTATTATTTGCTAACGTTAATCTTGTTCGTCATTTAAAAGCCAATCCAGAGCAAGTATTAAATCAAGCAAACCAAAAGTTTTCATCAAGATTTAAGCTTGTAGAACAACATGTTAAATCCTTGGGTAAAGAGATGGGGGATTGCACATTGAATGAGTTAGATTCAATTTGGAATCAGATAAAGAAAATCCCGTCTTAAACTAGACCGCATCTAACGTCTAACAATCATCTCCAAAGCACTTTATTACTAATAAAGTGCTTTTTCGTTTGTCGAAAATAGCGCACCTTGTTATACTATTGTCCCATCTAAATGCTCAATTTTCTCCATTTTGATAAAGCGGTCACACTTTAAGATCCTAACTTTACTTATTTATAAGTTGAGTTTTTTTGCTGTGTGATGTTTTTATTTGGCAGTGAAATGAGGATTGTTTTTTCTCATTCTTAATGGCTCAGGGTTATTATGACAACAAAATATATATTCGTAACGGGTGGTGTGGTTTCATCACTTGGTAAAGGTATTGCTGCAGGCTCTCTAGCGGCAATTTTAGAAGCGCGTGGTTTAGACGTAACGATTCTGAAACTTGACCCTTATATTAATGTTGACCCGGGTACTATGAGCCCAATTCAGCATGGTGAAGTATTTGTAACTGACGACGGCGCAGAAACAGATCTTGATTTAGGCCATTACGAACGCTTTATTCGTACCAAAATGACCAAACGTAATAACTTTACAACAGGTCGTATCTACTCTGATGTACTCGCTAAAGAGCGTCGTGGTGATTACCTTGGCGCAACTATTCAGGTTATCCCACACATCACAAATGAAATTCAAGCTCGCGTTATCGCTGGCGGTGAAGGACATGATGTTGCAATTGTTGAATTAGGTGGAACGGTTGGTGATATTGAATCACAACCTTTCATTGAAGCTATTCGTCAATTAGGGTTAAAAGTAGGTCAAGAAAATGCAATGTTTATGCATTTGACTCTATTACCTTACTTGAAAACAGCTGGCGAAATTAAAACTAAACCAACACAACATTCAGTTAAAGAGTTGCGTAGTTTAGGTATTCAGCCTGACATTCTTATTTGTCGTAGTGAAGTAAGCTTCCCTGCCAATGAACGTGCAAAAATCGCATTGTTCTGTAACGTGCAAGAAAAGTCAGTTATCTCATTGCGTGACGTAGATTCAATCTACAAAATTCCAGCATTGTTAAAACAACAAGGTTTAGATCAAATCTGTGTTGAACGTTTTGGTTTAGATTGTCCTGAAGCTGATTTAAGTGAATGGTCAAAAGTAGTGGCAGAAGAAGCAAATACAACAAGTGAAGTTGTGATTGGTATGGTAGGTAAATACACTGAATTACCTGATGCCTACAAATCAGTTAATGAAGCATTAAAACATGGCGGCTTAAAAAATGCTGCTACCGTGAAGATTAAATATATTGATTCACAAGATGTTGAAATCAAAGGTTTAGGCGTATTAGAAGGTGTTGATGCTATTCTAATTCCTGGTGGTTTTGGTGAACGTGGCGTTGAAGGTAAAATTTTAGCTGCGCAGTATGCACGTGAAAATAAAATTCCTTATTTAGGTATTTGTTTAGGTATGCAAGTGGCGCTTATTGAGTTTGCACGTAATGTTGCAGGTCTTGAAAATGCACACTCAACAGAATTTAATACTGAAACAAAATACCCAGTGGTTGGTTTAATCACTGAATGGATTGATAAATCAGGCGAAGTTGAACAACGTACTGAAGATTCAGATCTTGGTGGTACGATGCGTGTTGGTTCGCAAAAATGTCACTTAGCCGATAAATCTAAAGTATTAGAAATGTACGGTAGTAAAGAAATATTTGAACGTCATCGTCATCGTTACGAAGTAAATAACAATTTATTACCAGCGATTAAAAAAGCGGGTTTGAAAATTACTGGTTTATCAGAAGATAAAAAACTAGTTGAGATCATTGAAAACCCGAATCATCCTTGGTTTGTTGCAGCGCAATTCCACCCGGAATTCACTTCAACACCACGTGATGGGCACCCATTATTTAAAGGGTTTATAAAAGCTGCGATAGATCATCAACAAGGTCGTTTTTTATAGTTTTTGTTGACCCGATCGCATTAGTTTGTTAAAAAATTACACATTAAAAGGTTGTGGTCACAAATCACAGCTTGTTATGAAGAATTTTTAAAATTTTATTTTTATTAAAACAAAGGAATAATCATGTCAAACATAGTTAAAGTACTTGGTCGTGAAATCATGGACTCACGTGGTAACCCAACGGTAGAAGCTGAAGTTCATCTAGCAGATGGTTCTATCGGTATGGCTGCTGCACCTTCTGGTGCATCTACTGGTTCTCGTGAAGCTCTTGAACTACGTGACGGCGATAAAGCTCGTTACTTAGGTAAAGGCGTACTTAAAGCTGTTGCAGCTGTAAACGGTCCAATCGCTGAAGCACTAGCTGGTAAAGATGCAACAGCACAAGCTGAACTTGACCAAATCATGATCGACCTAGACGGTACTGAAAACAAAGCTAAATTTGGCGCAAACGCTATCCTAGCTGTTTCTCTAGCTGCTGCTAAAGCCGCTGCTATCTCTAAGAAAGTACCTCTATACGCTCACATTGCTGACTTAAACGGTACTTCTGGTGTTTACTCTATGCCGCTTCCAATGATGAACATCATCAATGGTGGTGAGCATGCAGATAACTCTGTAGATATCCAAGAATTCATGATCCAACCTGTTGGCGCGCCTAACTTCCGTGAAGGCCTACGTATGGGTGCTGAAGTATTCCATAGCCTAGCTAAAGTACTTAAAGCTGACGATCACTCAACGGCTGTTGGTGATGAAGGTGGTTTTGCTCCTAACCTTGAGTCTAACGAAGCTGCACTTGCTGCAATCGAAAAAGCGGTTGCAAATGCTGGTTACGTATTAGGTAAAGACATCACATTAGCGATGGATTGTGCTGCATCTGAGTTCTACGACAAAGAAGCAAACATCTACGACCTTAAAGGTGAAGGTAAAAAATTCACTTCAGAAGAATTTAACTTCTTCTTACAAGATCTTACTAAAAAATACCCAATCGTTTCTATCGAAGACGGTCTTGACGAGTCTGATTGGGATGGCTTCGCACACCAAACTAAACTAATGGGTGATAAAATCCAATTAGTTGGTGACGATCTATTCGTAACAAACACTAAGATTCTTAAGCGTGGTATCGACAACGGTATTGCTAACTCAATCTTGATCAAATTTAACCAAATCGGTTCTTTAACTGAAACTTTAGCTGCAATCAAAATGGCTAAAGACGCTGGTTTCACTGTTGTTATCTCTCATCGTTCAGGTGAAACTGAAGATTCAACAATTGCTGATCTAGCTGTTGGTACTGCTGCTGGCCAAATCAAAACAGGTTCATTGAGCCGTTCTGACCGTGTTGCTAAGTACAACCAACTTCTACGTATTGAAGAAGCTCTTGGCGCTGCTGCACCATACAATGGTCTTAAAGAAGTTAAAGGTCAGTAATATTAGTGCTTAACTTAGGTTAAGGTTAATATTCTACTTTGATTTATAAATCCTCACTTCGGTGGGGATTTTTTTTGCCTGTTGTATGGTGAACTTTTAGTGCAAAGCACCTCATTACTTCAGTCTTAAAGAAGTTAAAGGTCAGTAATATTTACTGAGTATTAAACTTTAAGATTATAAATCCTCACTTCGGTGGGGATTTTTTTTGCCTGTTGTTTGAGGATCGAATAAGCACTAGTAATTTTGATGATGGTTGATTGCTTTAGAAAGAATAAATAAATTTTTAATAGACACAGAGGTTATTTTTTCATATCGGTTTTATTTTGACTTTGGGGCGCTGGCTTTAGCCTGCATTTTTTTGTGTTTGTGTTTGTGTTGAGAAAAAAGATAAAGGTGAGTATTAAGGGCTCTCTAATTCTATGATCTATCCACTGCAGTTGGATTCAGATCATAAATTTTAGAAACGTAAAATTCACTTAACATTGGGTTAGGGCATATCTTATTTAACTAACTCAGCGTAAAATGCGCGCTTTTAATAATATGAATCCCCCTTGGAGCTGTGATGCCTTCTCTTATTGATATACTTGGTTGGACAAGTGTCTTTTTTTACGTCTTTTTAATGGTCTTTAATGGCATGAAAAATGTACGGCTTGCTTCATTTCTTTCTGTTATTAATGATGTCACATGGGGCGTGATGATTGGAGTGATGCCTAAGGTTTTATTAAACCTAGTGGTAGGCAGCGTTACCTTATATCGTTACTTGTGCGACTTTACTGATTTTTCTCGTAAAATGACGCGTTTAATTTTAGTTATTATGATTGCCTTTCTCTTGTATGCAACATACTTTTCAGTCAATGATTACCTTGCTAACCCTTCACTAGGGCTGTTATTAACATGGGTGGACTTTGCCATTATATTAACCGCATTGAGTGTTAAAAAATTACGTTTATTCCAGCTGTTTATGTGGATATCGGCTTTTGTTGGTGGGTATGCTTATTATTTATTAGGCATCGATCAAATGGTTGTCATTAAACTTATTGTTGCCTGTATTATGTCTCATAAATTATTTATTCATCCATTATTTCCACAGTTAGAAGGCAAACTGCTTTTCTGGAAAAAATAAGTTTTATTCAAATGAGCGCTATTCAACTAAATTTAGCGTCTTTGAGTTGATTTTAATTTTCTGTTTAATGTGGGATGATTAACTTTTTAAATACTGAGTTTAAATATCATGCGCTTACTGTTAGCTATCTTTATTTTTATATTTTCATTATTGCAATACCATTTATGGTTTGGAAAGAATGGACTGCAGGATAATCGAGAATATTCTAAAGAAGTAGAATTGGCGACAGCGGGTAATGCAGAATTAACAACACGTAACCAAATGATGTTTTCAGAAATCGATAATCTAAAAACGGGGACGGAAGCAATAGAAGAACGAGCTCGTAATGAGTTAGGGTTAGTGAAAGAGGGTGAAACCTTTTTCCGTATTGTGCCAAAGGAAGATAACTAAATGAGTGAACTTTCTTTTTCTGTTGTTATACCCGCGGCAGGCATCGGCAAACGAGTGGGTGCTGATATCCCTAAACAGTATTTAGCTATTTTAGATAAAACCATCATTGAACACAGTATTGCCCCTTTTCTTGCTCATCCTGATATTAAAAAAGTCATTGTTTCTGTCGCTAAAAATGATCAATGGTTTAAAACGTTAAGTATTGCTCAACACCCAAAGTTGACCATTGTTGAAGGTGGTAAAGAACGTGTTGATTCAGTCCTTAATGCATTAAAAACGTTACCCAATAATGATTATGTTTTAGTCCATGATGCAGCGCGTCCTTGTTTGCAAACAAGTGATATTGATAAATTAATTTCTCATGCGCGTACCACTAAAACGGGGGCGATGTTAGCGTGTCGAGTACGCGATACAATGAAACGCACCAATCAAAGCAATCAAATAGAGCATACGGTTGAACGACAAAACTTATGGCATGCACTCACGCCGCAAATGTTTCACAATCAACAACTCATTACCGCTATCAGTAATATCGATGAACAACATCTGATTACTGACGAGGCCTCTGCTATTGAACTTGCTGGCGGTTCTGTCACTATTCTCGAAGGGCGCAGTGATAACTTAAAAGTCACTCAGTCTGAAGATTTGTTATTAGCAGAATTTTACCTATCAAAGCTTGGCTCTTGAGACTGACATTTTAATGTTTAAAGCCTCATGTTTAAAATGTAGTGCTCAAGGTTAGCGATTAAAATTTAGCTATCAAAATTTAGCTATTAAAATTAAGGAAACAATATGATCCGTATCGGACATGGTTATGATGTGCATAAATTTGGCGGTGAAGGCCCAATTACCATTGCAGGTATAAAAATTCCTCATGATAAAGGTTTACTAGCGCACTCCGATGGCGATGTTGCTATTCATGCACTTTGTGATGCAATACTTGGCGCATTGGCACTCGGTGATATCGGTCGCCACTTTCCTGATAATGATGATGCGTTTAAAGGCATTGATAGCAGAGAGTTATTGGTGGATGTCTATCGTCAAGCGAAAGAGAAAGGTTACCGATTAGGTAATGCGGATATTACCATTATTGCGCAAGCTCCTAAAATGGCATCATTTATCGGGCAAATGTGTGCTGAATTAACACGTTTATTAGAAACCGATGATAATAATATCAACGTTAAAGCGACAACGACTGAAGAGCTAGGTCCAATGGGACGTAAAGAAGGTATTGCAAGTCATGCAGTGGTTATCCTATTGAAGGAAGACCAATGAGTGAGACTCAGCCTGAAAAGAAAATCTATTCATTAGATTTTAACTACTTGTATGGCAAACCAACCTGTACTGCACGCTTTAAACAGCACTGTGAAGACTTTAGAGTAGAAGAGCACCTAGACTTTGAATTAACAGGTGAAGGCGAACACGTTTGTTTATGGATAAAGAAAATTGGTGAAAATACTGATTATTTAGCCAGACAACTTGCTAAGTTTACCGGTATTGCCGCTAAGAATGTCAGTTATGCCGGTCTTAAAGATCGTCATGCAGAAACTTATCAATGGTTTTCGCTTTATATTCCAGGAAAAATAACGCCTGACTTCAGCACATTCGAGTCTGATGGTGTGACTATTTTAAAAGTGATTCGTCATAATAAAAAACTACGTACTGGCTGTCTTGATGGTAATAAATTTGCCATTGTATTACGTGAAGTCTCAGATAAAACTGCCTTACAAATTACATTAGATAAAGCACAAAATGGGGTACCTAATTATTTTGGTAACCAACGCTTTGGTTTTGATGGGCATAATGTGAATGCTGCTTTACAGTTATTTAACGGTCGAAAAATAAAAGATAGATTCAAACGTGGTATGTATTTAAGTGCAGCACGAAGCTATTTATTTAATCGAGTCATATCTCAGCGTATTAACGATAATTTACAATCGTCTCCCTTGTTAGGTGACTGTGTTCAATTTGTGGCTAATCGTTCTTTCTTTCCTTTACCTGATTTATCAGAGCAAACGTTGCAACGTTTAACCTCCCGTGAGGTCTGTTTAACAGCGCCATTATGGGGTGCGGGTGAATTAACCTCTACTGATGACGCTAAACAATATGAGTTAGATTGCTTAGCAGAGTTTGAAGACTTACAGGCTGGCTTAGCGAAAGAAGGGTTAAAACAAGAACGACGCCCTTTGTTGTTAGTACCAGATCAGTTTAACTATCAATGGTTAGATGATTCGACAGTGAAAATTGAGTTCTATTTACCGTCAGGTTGCTATGCGACCAGTGTAATACGTGAACTGATCGAGATAAGCGGATGATGTTATTGATTAGTAATGACGATGGCGTCATGGCCCCAGGTTTATTGGCATTACAACAGCATCTAAGCCAAATAACAGATGTGCAAACAATGGTGGTGGCGCCTGAAAGAAACCATAGTGGAGCAAGTAACTCGCTGACACTTGAGCAACCTTTAAGAAGACAAACCTTAGAGAATGGTTTTATATCAATTAACGGTACACCAACAGATTGTGTGCATTTAGCCTTATATAAACTTTGTGATACACCGCCTAAGTTAGTTGTTTCTGGTATTAATGCTGGCGCTAATATGGGCGATGATGTTTTATATTCTGGTACGGTTGCTGCAGCAATGGAAGGGCGCTTCTTAGGTTTACCGGCAGTGGCTGTTTCATTAAACGGAACAGAACATTATGAAAGTGCAGCTCGTTATGCCAAACAACTGGTGGAACATTTATTAGCATCGCCTTTAGCGCAACATCAAGTGATTAATATCAATGTGCCTGACTTACCTTATGATCAAATTAAAGGGGTGAAAATAACCCGTTTAGGGAAACGCCATCAAGCAGAGTCAGTGATAGAAAGTGTTGACCCAAGAGGCCGAGAAATATTTTGGATTGGTCCTCCAGGTAATATTGCAGATGCAGGCGAAGGAACGGACTTTAATGCCGTTGAACAAGGTTACGTATCAATAACACCACTTAAAGTTGATTTAACGGCAACGGAACAATTACCTGTTTTAGAACAATGGCTAAATACAACGCTTAAAAATGGCTGTTAAAAGTGTAGACATTTAAAACTATCAAAGAGAAATACTGTGAAAATTTTTGCCCCTTTGTATGAAAAAGTAATGTGCTGGTCAAAGCATAAAAATGCACCATTTTATCTGTACCTTACTGCCTTTGTTGAATCTATTTTTTGGCCTATCCCTGTTGATATCATGTTAGCGCCGATGGCCTTAGCAAAACGTCACCTAGCTTGGCGCTTTGCATTGGGTGCAACTATCTTTTCCGTATTAGGCGGCGCTGCAGGTTATTATCTTGGTAGTGCTTTATATGACCCTGTGGTGTTACCGTTTATTGAAACGATGGGCTATCAAGGTAAAATGATGACAGCACAATCATGGTTTATTGAATGGGGGATCATGGTTATTTTCATTGCTAGCTTTACACCAATCCCATTTAAAGTGTTTACTATTACAGCAGGCGTGATGGGAATGGTATTTTGGCCATTTATATTAACTGCCTTCATTGGACGTGGTTTACGTTTCTTTTTAGTCGCTGGACTAATGGTATTAGGTGGAGAAAAAATGGAAGCTAAATTGAGCAAGTATATCGACGCACTAGGTTGGGTGACTATTATAGCCGCTGCTATTTTATATTTTATGTTAAAGCATTAATTGACTGTGAAATATTTATTATTCTTACCTTTAATTTTCTTAACTGCTTGCTCTTCGCCAGGTGGTCGAGCTCCCGTCTCTGATGTTAAATCAACATCTACTCCTTATGTTGCTAGTGGTAAGAGTATCAAAGAAGGACAAGAGAAGTATTTGGTACAAACTGGCGATACCCTTTATTCCATTGCATGGCGTGCGGGGATGAATGTAAATACCTTAATTAAACGCAATCATTTAAAAAAGCCTTATATTATTAGAAGTGGACAAATTCTAACGTTACGTAACGTTAACGCTAAGGTAATACCTACTCCTAAAGTCACACCTAATTCACAAGGTCAACAAAAAGAGAGCTCTAAAAGCTGCTTAAATCAAAAATGTAAAAAAAATAACCAATTAGGGGTTGTTAAAGCAAAGCCAAAAGTCTACTCTAAGAATGTTGTTGATAAAAATGTGACTAAAAAGGCGAAAGTTACGCCACCAGTCACACAACAAGTTACTAAGAAAAAAGTAGCTGCAAAGACACCTGAGAAGGTAATTGCAAAAGTAGCTGATTGGCAATGGCCAAGTGAAGGTAAGTTAATTAAAACCTTTGCTAGTTCAACCCAGGGAATGAAAGGAATATCTATTTCAAATTCTCGTGGTTCATCAGTTTACGCTGCCGCTTCAGGTGAAGTTGTTTACGCGGGTAGTGGGTTAAGAGGATATGGAAATTTAATCATTATTAAACATAATTATGATTACCTCAGTGCTTATGCACACAATGACAAACTACTCATAAAAGAAAATGAGCACGTTAAAATAGGACAAAAAATAGCTGTAATGGGGGATAGTGGAACGGATAGCGTTCGTTTACATTTTGACATTCGCTACCGTGGAAAATCTGTTGATCCTTTGCGTTATTTACCAAGGAGGTAATGACGCTATAAATGCAGCGAGCAATTAATTGTCTAAATCTATTAGAAAATTAATACAGTGCATTTTAATAGTTCATAAAAGATTAATCGGTATAAAGGGAGTGTTAACCATGGTAGGAACAGCCTCAATTAATAGAGATCAAACGAGCACAGAAAAATATAGTAATCATGTCGTTAGTGATGGTAACCAACAAGGATTTAAGGTTGTCAAAGCCAATAACTCTCGTACCCAAGGCGCAGAAGCTGAAAAATTCTCTGCAAGCACTGGCCATAAGGTCATGGATGCGACTCAACTTTACTTAGGAGAGATAGGTTACACACCTTTATTAAC
Source organism: uncultured Psychromonas sp. (assembly GCF_947489755.1). GTDB lineage: Bacteria > Pseudomonadota > Gammaproteobacteria > Enterobacterales > Psychromonadaceae > Psychromonas. The sequence continues at coordinate 32,974 of NZ_CANLFB010000027.1, read as the reverse complement.
TGCTCCTGAAGAAATCTACTATTCTCGCCGTTCACAGCGTGGTGACGAAGTTGCTCGTAAACGTATGATAGAAAGTAACTTACGTCTCGTTGTTAAAATATCTCGTCGTTATAATAATCGCGGATTGTCATTACTCGATTTAGTTGAAGAAGGTAATTTAGGCTTAATTCGCGCGGTTGAAAAATTTGACCCTGAAAAAGGCTTCCGCTTTTCAACTTATGCAACGTGGTGGATACGTCAAACCATTGAACGTGCCATTATGAACCAAAGCCGCACTATACGTTTACCCATCCATATTGTTAAAAAGCTAAATATTTACTTGCGTACGGCAAGAGATCTAGCACATAAACTAACACATGAGCCCACCCCGGAAGATATTGCAAAAGAATTAGATGTTTCAGCAAAAGAAGTATCAAAAATATTAAAATTGAATGAGCGTATTAGCTCCGTCGATACTCCGCTAGGGCAAAGTTCAAACACTGAATTATTAGATATCATTCCTGATAGCAATGAATCGACACCTGAGAATACCTTACAAACTAATAACATGAAGTTACGTATTGTCGACTGGCTGGAAGATCTAAATCCAAAGCAACGTGAAGTACTAGCAAGACGTTTTGGCTTATTAGGCTATGAAGCAGATACCTTAGAAAATGTAGGTAAAGAGATTGGGTTAACACGAGAGCGTGTTCGTCAGATTCAAGTTGAAGCATTAAAAGCGCTTCGAGAGGTGTTATCTGAGCAAGGGTTATCGATTGATTCTTTATTTCAGCTTTAATTAATTTAAGGGCCAACAAAGAACGTTTAAAAGATATTTGAATGTAACCTTTAAAAAGTAATAAGCATTAAACAAAAACGCATCTAATGGATGCGTTTTTTGTTTGAATTGCGTTAACGTTAGTTTTGTATCATACCAATCAGAATAAATAGTTGAGCTATTTATTCGTTAAAACAACCTACTTCTTCATTATATATTTCATAAAGTAAGTCACTATTTACATTAATTCAGATTGAGAAAAACTAAAGGATGGATCAATCTCTCTTAGTTCTTTTGCTAATGAGAGTTGCGCTTTAGCATTTTCAATCTCACGCCATTTACGTGGTTTAGCTTTACGCTTTGCTGGAACTGCGTATAAATTATCTATATTCATGTCGGCTTCATTTATCTGAGTCTGTTGCATGTTATATCCTTAACTTTACGTACCAGTGTGTTTGTTACTGTGAATACAATAAAGTTACTATATGACAATTTTATGACATCTCTGTTTTGCTTTAATTACCCTTTATCTACCTAATTAGTCTTAAGGCTATAAATAATATTTTGTCCTATGCTTCTTCTTCACGCTTTTTATTTTACCTTTATTGATGATTTTAAACGTTAGGGAAGAGGTATGATCATGTTAAATCATAGAGGTTTCACCTTCATAGAGCTTATGATCACACTTATTATTTTTGGGATTGTGATTGCCATCTCAACGGCATCCTTTCAAAGTTTAATTGCAGATCAAGCTTTATCTAAAGCTGCGAGCCAAGTTTATTACTCGCTTCAATTAGCAAAAACAGAAGCGATTAAACGTAATCAAAAAATTTACGTTCAGTTTTGCCAGCAACAATCTGTTTGGAAGATGGGGCTCAGTGATTTTTCTGGTTGTGATTGTTTCACCGCTAATTCTTGTCAATTAGATGGTATAGAAAAAGTACAAGATTTAGCGGATGGTAATAAAGTTTTAATCAATGACAACGATATCAATTTTACAAATCATCAGGCTTCTTATGGTGCCCTGCGTTTTTCTGTCGAAACAGGATCTGTTGTCTTAACTAGTCGAGATAATAAAAAACTATCTGTCATACAAAGTGCAATGAGGCTAAGAGTTTGTGCACCTGATGGAGCCTACTTGGGGTATAAACAATGTTAACTGACATTGCTAAAGTTACAAATCAATTAAAAACCCATGCAATACTTTGTAAGGAGCCCAACAAAGAACTTACTAAAAAATCTAATACAGAACCTAGTACTAGTCGTAATACTGCACGTTATACAGAATCGAAGCTAATACCTGATACAAAATTAACATTTAATACAGCATCCAATGCACCTCACAATATAATAAAACAGCCACAAAAAGGGTTTACGTTGGTTGAAGTATTAATCTGTTTATTATTAGGCTCTTTACTATTAAGTATGGTCATCGGTTTATATGTCACTAATGTTAGCCATAGCACCAAAACACTGCAAATGTCACGCCTACGTACTGATTTACAAGCATTGGTTGGTGTGATTGAAAACGATATTCGTCGAGCTGGTTATGGTGGTGATCAGTTTATGGTCGGAGCAGCGCAAGATAAAGTGATTGACTCAAGCAATACCAATAACCAAAAGTGTATTGTTTATTCCTATAACTATGATGATGCAACAACACCAACCACGTCACATGTAATGGGCTTTCGTTATTCGACTAATTCTAAAAGCATTCAGTTTGGTAGAAACGTTGATCCACAAGCGAGTAATTGTTTGAATGGAGGTTATTGGGTGAACTTAACTGATCCAAATTTTTTAAAGATTACGGCATTAAGTTTTATTGAAACCTCTCATACCAACCCAACATCACAAATTACATTACGCAGTATTAACATTAATATTACCGGAGAACTTGTCGAAAATAGTGCATACAGTTATCAAATAGCCACGCAGATACAAGTACGTAATCGCGAATATCACTAAGCCTGCGCTATTGATAAAGTATTGTTATAGATAGGATGATTTAAGAGATCTGTTTTAGCTTACATATATTAATCTGACTATTTAGCTTGTTTTATGTTTTGACTTAGGGGCGCATGGCGAACTAGGCAAAGCCTAGTATCATGAGCGGAGGAGCTCTGCGAGTCCTGTTTTCAGCTTGCAGGTTTTTGGTTGTATGTGTTGTTTTAATGAAGATTTTATTGCGATTCAATTTACCTTTTACAATTCAACACAAAAATCCCTGCAGGCTAAAGCCAGCGCCCCGAAAAACACAAGGATGCATCAAACTATTCTATTTTGACTTAGGGGCGCATGGCGAATTAGGCAAAGCCCAGTGTCATGAGCGGAGGAACTCTGCGAGTCCTGTTTTCAGCTTGCAGGTTTTTGGTTGTATGTGTTGTTTTAATGAAGATTTTATTGCGATTCAATTTACCTTTTACAATTCAACACAAAAATTCCTGCAGGCTAAAGCCAGCGCCCCGAAAATAAGTATAACGATACATCAAACTATTATGTTTTGACTTAGGGGCGCATGGCGAATTAGGCGAAACCTACTTTAATGGGCGGAGGAGCTCTGCGAGTCTTGTTTTTAGCTTGCAGTTTTTTGGTTGTATGTGCTGTCTTTTTAATGAAGATTTTACTGTCATTCAATGTACCTTTTACAATTCAACACAAAAATTCCTGCAGGCTAAAGCCAGCGCCCCGAAAATAAGTATAACGATACATCAAACTATTATGTTTTGACTTAATGAGCAGAGGAACTCTGCGAGTCCTGTTTTAAGTTGCTTGTGGTTATTTTCTTTTGACTTAGGGGCGCATGCTTCAGCTTGCAGGTTTTTGTGTATGCTCTTTAATATTGAGCTTACTGCTATTCAATCCACGTTTCTAAATTCAACGGCCTTATAGAAAAGCAATATAAACTCTGCAGACTAAAGTTCGTGCCTAATAGAAAATCAATACGATAATTCAGCCTACTAAAACCAATAGTTCAATAACAATCACCAAAATGATTGAGTCATATTCTTTTTACTATAACTTTCAGATCGTTATATAAAACTTCATTAAGTACCTTTATTAAACTAAATACCATCATATTATTAAAACCTTATCTTTTTAATACTGATTAATTAATAAAAGTCGATACAATGGAGTTATTAACCCACAAGGACGTCACCGTATTGAATATCGCCGCTAAATCATGGATTACTGCTTATTTTGTTTGCTTCTTTTTTATCTGGGGCATCTTTTTACCTTTTTGGAGCGTTTGGTTAGCAAGTAAAGGCATTAGCCCAGAACAAATTGGTACCTTATTTTCCTTAGGGCTCGTGCTGCGGTTTGTGAGTAATATTGGTTTATTACCCCGTTTAAAAACAGCTAAAGGGCCATTGAAGATGGTCTGCTATCTTACCTTTAGTGCGCTGGTGTGCTTATTGTTACTCGTTTACTTTCAAGGTTGGTATGCATTAGCTGCTGCGACATTATTACTTAACTTTTTATTGGCACCGATGGTTCCTTTAGGCGATATCATTGGCACGCGTTTAGTTAAACAAATTCAAATTAATTATGGCAAAGTGCGATTATGGGGATCGGTTAGTTTTATTGTCGGTTCTACCTTTGTAGGGTGGACAATCGGCGAGTTTGGTCATGAAACTATCTTATGGTTAATTATTGTCGCGGTCTTTTTTAACTATTGTCTAAGCCTCATTAACTTAAACCCACAATTACAAGAGCAAACAAAGCCAAAGCAACATACGAATAACAACCTAATGTCGCTAATGAAACAACCAAAAGTAATTTATTTCATTTTAATAATGGGATTAATACAAGGTAGTCACGCGGCTTATTATTCCTTTAGTGCTTTGTATTGGACCTCAATGGGGATCTCTGAATTTAATATCGCCTTATTATGGGGGTTGAGTGTCTTTGCTGAAGTGCTATTAATGCGTTTTAACGATAAATTATTTGGCTCTTGGTCAGTTAAACAAATGTGTCTTTTAGCGTTAATCGCTGGGTTAATTCGTTGGGGAGTATTATCACAAACCACTGATATGGCGTTACTCATACTAGTGCAAACCTTCCACGCCTTTACGTTTGCATTAGCTCACTTAGCGGCAATGCGTTTTATTGCGATGCAAGAAGAACATCTAATGGTTGGCTACCAAACCCTATATTCAAGTGTTGGGTTAGGGTTGATAATGGCGGTACTGACTTTCCTTTCTGGTTGGATATATGCGCCTCAAGACAGCACACTATTTATATGGATGGGATGTATTATGTTGCCGGTCTTTATCTTATTAAAAAGATGGAAATGTGATTAAGTCTCGCTAAACGGCTATTAAGTATTGAGCCTGCCCAGGTTCATTTCAATTTTTAATTCAAGCAATAAGTTCACCTCTTATACTTCAAATATGAGAGGTGAACATGAACTTATTAAACCTTTTACTATCCAATACCTTGAAATCGATAATTTAATCCCCATTAAATATGTGTATTCATTCTGTTAATTGAGGTCTCTATGTTTGCACGGTTGTTTTTGATTTTTACTGGTGTGTCATTGCTAGAAATATTTGTATTAGTGAAAGTAGGTGGTTTCTTAGGTGCATGGCCAACTATTTTATTAGTCATTATCACTGCGTTAATTGGATCTGCTTTAGTGCGCAGCCAAGGCTTACAACTTGTACAAAAACTACAGCAACGCATGGCCTCTGGTGAAATGCCAGGACAACAATTAATTGAAGGAATGATGTTAATCATCACTGGGATTTTATTAGTTACCCCAGGCTTTGTAACTGACTTATGTGGCTTATTATTATTGCAACCGACTATTCGTGCTGGCATTGCTAAATTCCTGTTAGCGAATGTGAAATTTGCACCACAATCTTCAATGGGTGGATTTTCTAGTCAAGGTTTTGGCCAAGCACCTAGACATGATGACTCTGTGATAGAAGGTGAGTTCGAACATAAAGAAGATAAGAAGCTTGATTAAATATTGTGATTGAATCTAAAAATTTATTAATAAAATTGTCATATAAGTTGCGTAACATATGCGCATCGTTTATTAATGCGCTGTTTATTAATAGGTTCGATTAGTATTTAATATCAATACAACATCAAAATAAGAATAAAAGGTAAAATGATGAAAATTACTCGTCCAAGTACTTTAAGAGTATTTAAAAAATACCAACCTCGTCAAATTGCAAAATTTGCTAAAGGTTTTTTCAATGGCCGTATTTTTATTGCTGGTTTAGGTCGCTTCAGAGTCGTCGATGGTAAAGTTGTCGCTTATAAACATTTAATTGCAGAACAAAAAGTATTAATGGCCGTTAGCGAAATCAATAAAATGGTCTTAGAGCTGTCTCACCCAAAAGCTGTCACCGTATAAATACTATTTAGTTTTAATTTCTCTTATTCAATATACAAAAATGAAGACCAGCTTCTTTTCACTGAGTTAAAGTCGAGATGAGCTGGTTTTTTACTTTACTCAGAAAATTATTTTAATAATTATTTCTAAACTGACTTGAATCGTGCCTTTTTGACCCCATCACATAACCAACTATAAGCAACTTAATCTGTTAACTATCAAAGGAAGTCATAATGTCTATTCGTCCTCTACATGATCGCGTTATTTTAAAGCGTACTGAGAAAGAAACTAAATCTGCTGGTGGTATCGTTTTAACTGGTAGCGCTGCTGAAAAATCAACTCGTGGTGAAGTTATCGCCGTGGGTAAAGGTCGTATTTTGGAAAATGGTGAAGTAAGACCATTAGATGTAAAAGTAGGTGATACTGTTATTTTCAGTGAAGGCTACGGTTTGAAAACAGAAAAGATTGAAGGTGAAGAAGTCCTGATCTTGAGTGAAAATGACATTTTAGCGATTGTTGAGTAGTTAAATAATCGTTAACAACTGCTATTTATTCTCTTATTGTGAAAACAAAAATTAAAGAAAAGTAAAAGGAAAATATAATGTCTGCTAAAGAAGTTAAATTTGGTAATGATGCTCGAATCAAAATGCTGGATGGCGTTAACATTCTAGCCAATGCTGTACGTGTAACACTAGGTCCTAAAGGCCGTAACGTAGTTATCGACAAAAGCTTTGGTGCTCCTCAAATCACTAAAGATGGTGTGACTGTTGCTAAAGAGATCGAACTTTCTGACAAGTTTGAAAACATGGGCGCACAAATGGTTAAAGAAGTGGCTTCTCAAACTAATGATGCAGCCGGTGACGGAACAACAACAGCAACAGTATTAGCACAATCAATCATCACTGAAGGTCTAAAAGCCGTTGCAGCGGGTATGAACCCAATGGACTTAAAACGTGGTATCGACCAAACAGTTAAAGCGGCTGTTGTTGAATTGAAAAAACTATCGACACCTTGCTCTGACTCTAAAGCAATCACACAAGTAGGGACTATCTCTGCTAACTCTGATGTAGAAATTGGCGAAATCATTGCAACTGCAATGCAAAAAGTAGGTAACGAAGGCGTTATCACTGTTGAAGAAGGTCAAGGCTTAGAAACTGAGCTAGAAGTGGTTGAAGGTATGCAATTCGACCGTGGTTACCTATCTCCTTACTTCATGACAAACCAAGAAGCAGGTACTGTTGAGCTAGATAGCCCATTCATCCTAATCGTTGATAAAAAAATCGGTAACATCCGTGAATTATTACCAACATTAGAAGCAGTGGCTAAAGCATCAAAACCATTATTAATTATTGCTGAAGACGTTGAAGGCGAAGCGCTAGCAACATTAGTTGTTAATAACATGCGTGGCATCGTGAAAGTAGCGGCTGTTAAAGCACCTGGTTTCGGTGATCGTCGTAAAGCAATGCTACAAGATATTGCCATCCTAACAGCTGGTACCGTTATCTCTGAAGAGATTGGTCTAGACCTTGAGAAAGTAACACTTGAAGATCTTGGTCAAGCTAAACGTATCGTGATCAATAAAGACGAAACAACAATCATTGATGGTGCAGGTCAACAAGATGCTATTTCAGCACGTGTTAGCCAAATCAAACAACAAATCGAAGCTTCTTCATCTGATTACGATAAAGAAAAACTTCAAGAACGTTCTGCTAAATTAGCAGGCGGTGTTGCAGTCATTAAAGTTGGTGCATCAACTGAAGTAGAAATGAAAGAGAAAAAAGACCGTGTTGACGATGCATTACACGCAACGCGCGCTGCCGTTGAAGAAGGCGTAGTTGCTGGTGGTGGTGTTGCTCTAGTACGTGTTGCTGGTCTATTAAAAGATCTTAAAGGCGACAATGACGACCAAAACGTAGGTATTCGTGTTGCACTTCGTGCGATGGAATCTCCATTACGTCAAATCGTTTCTAACTGTGGTGAAGAAGCATCAGTAGTAGCAAGCAACGTCCAAAAAGGCACTGCAAACTACGGTTACAACGCAACAACTGGCGAATACGGCGATATGTTAGAAATGGGTATTCTTGACCCAACTAAAGTAACGCGTAGCGCACTACAGTTTGCAGCGTCAGTAGCAGGCTTGATGATCACAACTGAATGTATGATCACAGACCTACCTGTAGATGCACCAGCTGCACCGATGCCTGATATGGGCGGAATGGGTGGTATGATGTAAGCTTTTTCCTTTAAATGTAACCCTTTTAAATCAATGGCTTACATTTTATTTTGAGACCATCTGTGTGACGTTATGTATCACGGTTGGTCTCACATTTATTTTACTCCTGTTATTCCTTTTTATTGCCCTCATCGTGTCTTCCTAGCGTAAGAGAGCTCCACTGAACAACAACTATTACTTTGTTACTTTGCGTCTCGTAGGGTGTCCCTATGGAACAGTCTGATCTACTGTCTTGTTAACTTTTATTTTTCTTCTGGTATTACTGTTGATGAATACATAGGGGGGAGGGGGGAGGCTATTAGTTTACCTTTGCGATTGCATCGTATAGTTCCTTGTACAAAATATGTGTGCTTGAGTTTTCATTATTTTAGATAGTTACGCAGAGAACTTTTATTGGATTTTTTTAATTGTTATGAGATTTAATAGAGTGAGCTTTTCTAGATGGGAGCGTCTCTAGTGTCTTGGTGTCGTCCCTGTGTTACCCCTCTAAAATTATTTAAGCTGTTGTTTTAAAGGGGTTATTTGTCTGATTTTGGTTTTTTATCGTGGTGGTGCTTTCGGGTGTTAACTGCTGCTAAAAATCATCCTTATTTTGGTTCGATAATGGTAACTCAGAGGGTTTTAATACCTTACTGTTATCAATACCTATCCCGAAGACCAAAGCCCCTAGCTGGATTTCAGAGGGGGGTCCAGTGGTATATCTCCAAGGTGCTGTACTTCCCCCTTCGAATCTCTTTAGTTGCTTTTCAATCATTAAGCGAGGTGGAACTCCTTCAGGAAGGAAGTCAATGTCTTCTACTTCAGTAGTCACTTTCTTAACGTGTTTCTTAAGCTTCAAGTCATCTACTAGTTTGGTTAGCCTGTATTGACCACCACACCATTGTTTTACCTTTTCAGTAGTCCCGAAAGGTTTCTTTGAGGTATAGACTCGATATCCATGATCAATTGGGTTCTTGTTTCCTGCTGATTGATTTATCCTTGCTTCTGCAATCATTAAATTACCGTATGTAAACCTGCCTTGGTATCCATTGCCTTTAGCGGGATCTCTGTGACACATATGATAATCATAGCGCTTAATAAACTTACCTTGTTCAAGTATAAGCCCACAAGCGCTCTTACAGTCTTTCCATAGGCTATGGATATTCTTTATGTCTTCATCGTCTAAAGGCATTGATTCAGGTGATTGACGCGTAGTTGCATCTGCAAACCACATACCAAATTCAGACTTCCAGAATACTCCACTGAAACAGTCATTACATTTGGTGCTTGTACGTCCATTAGACCTCTTAGCCGGCATTCTACGCATACCGCACTCACTACATTTACGTTTCTTGATTACTATTGTCATTATCAGTTGTTACTACTCTTAAAGTATCCCTTGTTTCTTTGCTTCTGCTGTCAGGCGCTTAACCGTAGCCTGTGATACGTTTAATTTCTCTGCTGTCTTAGCTATGGATAAACCACTACTACGTAATTCTGCTATCTTCTTAGTGCTTGCTTTAGCTGGCCTCCCGATGATCTTACCTTCTACTCTTGCTCTTGCTTGTCCTTCTATGGTTCGTTCCCTGATACGGTCTCTTTCAAACTCAGCGAATGCCAGAAACATCTTAAGCATTAACTGACCTTCTGAACTGCTTAAATCATTGTGTGGTAGGTCTAGGCAGTTGATTGTAATTCCTTTAGCCATGAGTAGTTTAATGGTCTGTTGTACGTCAATGTTGTCACGACCTAAACGGTCTAATTTAAGGACTACTAAGGTATCTCCTTTCATTAACTTATGTTCAACCATTGCCTTAAAGCCTTTACGTTCCATAGCGCAGACTGAGCCAGATACCGTTTCTTCTATGATAAAATCGTTATCCACCTTGTACCCTTTACCTATAAAAGCTTGAATCTGATTAGCTGTAGTTTGTTCTGTGGTTGATACTCGGCAATAGAAATAGATACGTTGGCTCATTGGTAATGATTCTCTGCGTTAAAAGTAGGGGGATCTTATAAGCTAGGCTTAAATGTGTCAAGCCCCTATTTTTGAGCTATCCTATATTTGGTTCATTGAGGTAGGTCTATAAACGAATGGTTTTGAGCTAGGAGTTGCTTTGGAGGATTGATTACCATCTGGCAATAAAGAAGGTTGAATAGTTTATTGCTTTTATTGATATCAATGAAACCAACTAAACAATTATTGTGTCATTTAGCTGGTTTTTGATAAGCAATAAACGATTAGCTTTTGATAAAGTTTCTGATTACAGAGTATTCAATGACGCTATTATTAGCCTTATGAACTTTTATGACTGCACCTTTATAACCAATTGTATCCCCATCATTCAAATCCATAGTGAAATCTGTACTGTATGCTTGTCTAATTGAGTTATCGCTGAACTCTCTATAAGTAAACCTAAGAATATCTCCAGTTTTCCCGTTGTATTCGATAATCTGTTGGAATGTATTTGGTTTAATTATAAACGTAGGTTCGTCATTCTTTGTTATTGATATTTGAGGTGGTTCGTAGCAATTGGCATAGCTAACACAAATTTCATTATTATCTTCATCATATTTAACCCAGTTTTGTTGACTAAGAACTGTACCAAAACCATTGTTAATATTGACTGTATTTGCATTATCCGATTTATACATTTGACCTGAAGAAGGCACTTTGTAGAATGTCCCACCTTGGATATCTGCAGCATATGCATCCATAAAGCCTAGCTCTATTGATTCTGCATAGTACCCCATTGCTTGTTTTAACAAGTTATCACCCAAATAGGCTGTTGTCTGAGTATTCAGCTCTGGAATTGATATGTTAGTAAATTGAACTGGGGCACTAGTTTGAGTATTGGAGCAGGCAGTCAGAGTTAACGGAAGCAATATTGCTATAAGTTTATTTTTCATCAATGTTCCTTTTCGATTGATATAACATGTTTGTTAATGGTGAAGTCTACATATAAAAATATTATAAACAACAAAGCTTACTTAATAAAACAATGGGGTTACATTTTATTTCATAAAGTTTATTGCCCTTTGCAAGCACTACTTTCTTTATGATCTTTTAATTATTTTATTTGAATAAAAATATTGCTAGGTTAGCCACTCTTTTTCCACTTGGTTTGCTATCTGTGCCGCAGCTTCAGCAAGCTTATTAACGTCTTCCCTTGCGTAATAACCGTAACTCATAGTTTGACCTGACTGATGCCCTATAAGCTTTGCAGCGTCAAACTCTTTAATTCCTGCTCTCTGTGCGGCTGTAGAATAGTGGGCTCTTAGAGAGTGAAAAGAACGACTAGAATCTTTAGTAATCTTATCTACTTTGAAATGAGAGAATATACGTCCAGCGGTCTTAGCTTCCAGACCAAGTGGTAAGTGTATGTCTTGTACTTGAGAAGGAAGTGGAACAAGCCGCTTAGCTGCTGCTGTTTTCCCTTTAGTTATAACCATGCATCTCACACCTTCAATAGTTTCTTCATGCGCACGACACAGTTCACTAATCCGTGCTCCTGTAAATAAGGCAAGCCTAGCGAGGCTCTTAACTAGCTCAGGGCTGTCTTTGAGAATCACTTTAAGCTGATCACTACTAAATAACTGTTTCTGTTTGCTTCCTTCACCACGATATTGACTAAGGTCATGGTCACAAAATGGACTTATTTTAGTTTCAATTTCACCTAGTTTATAAGCATGTCCCCATACAGAACGTAGGCGGCTTAGGTGTCCCGAAATGGTGCCGTGCGCGTATTCATGCCCTAGGTATTCGATATATTCAACCACTTGCTTTTTATGTATTTCTCTTAGTGGAATATCAGGAATTTTTAAATATAATAGAAATCTGCTTATGCTGTTCTGTAGTTTACTCAGGGTTTCTGGGCTGCTTGTGTTGCTACGACCTAATAGGCTGTTTAACGCCTCTTTAAGTGTATATGTATAAGCATGTTGCATTTCCCCATAGACCTCTTGTCTGTATGCCGCTTTGGCAATGTCATTACGAGGTAGAAAATCGTCCATATCTAAGGGGATGCTTGAGTTCCTTATTGCTTCTGCATAGGGTTTAACTTGCTCAGAGTAAGCTTTGAATTGAACTCTGTCTTCACTGTAAGCACCTTGCGCTTGTGCTGCTAGCTCCCCATTTATTCTATCTCGCTTTATACGTGCAAGTTTTACAGAACTCGTCCCTAAACTTTGTGTGATATGTGTTTTGCTAGGGTATAAGTGTTGTAACTCTTTAGGTACTCGTCTGCAGTATACCCATGTGTCATGATGTAGTTTTAAGTGTTTGTTATTGTTGCTCATTGTTCTTGTTTTTTAGACCTATGTTACACGGAATGTATCACGCTAGGTGTTCTGTGGTCTAGTGTTTATAGGGAGTTCAATGCTTCCATGGTATTGAGGGAACTTTGATGTAATTCTGACTGCATAAATCGTCTACTTCATCGTTGCTTTACCACTCGTTTAAGAAACACTAAACGTCGTGGCAAAGCGCCTTGAATTAAACTATTTCTGCTATCCAGAATGATTCGTACTAAGAATCTAAAAAGCTCACTTCGGTGAGCTTTTTTGTATCTGTTAAATGATAAATATAACGGCTATTTAATCTACTTAATCATTACTTAACCACTCGTTTAAGAAACATTAAACGTCGCAGGCTAAATATTACAACAAGGCGCCTTGAATTAAACTATTTCTGCTATCCAGAATGATTCTAAATAAGGGCTAACTTAGTTGTTTTTCTTTATATGAATAACAACTAGAAAAACAGAGGGTAATTATTAGCATTACGATAAAAAGCGGTTAAATCGAGTTGGACATTATAATTTACAGAGAATTAATCTGCAGACAATAGATGTGAAAATAGATTGATGGTTTTATTGCTCGTTAAAAATTACTTATATTTTTTATCGTGAATGTTAGTTTTTACAGGAGAGGAATATAAAACCCGCGCATGGTCTACACGGGTTATTAAACATTAACTACTTTTACAGTGCATCAAAGGCTTCATCGAAGTCTTTTGCTGCTGCGTTGGTAAATTCAAAGTTAGCGCGTATATAGACTAACGTTGCTTTTTCAATATCAGTAACACCAGTACCATCTTTAGCTGAAGCAAAAAGTTCAACAACTTCATCTTTTGATAATTTACCTTCACCTTTACCTGTTGTGTGCTCTTTTGCTAAGTCTAATAACTCTTTCTCATACTTTTGTCCTTCAATACTTACGTACGCCATGTTGATTCCTTATTTAGAGTTTTTAATTAGTTAATACCAATTTAAATAATTATCTCGTCATTTATGCTTATTAAAATGGACCCCAGCTTCGTTGTTAATGTTGTAATAAGAATAACTAGTTACTGCAATTAACGCTTTGCTATCATCCATTTTGCCTAACGCTTAAATAGAATATTTATTTATTCAGAACGGTACAATTTAAAACAAGAGAAATTCAATATATGAAAATATCTTGAATAAACATTAACTCGGAATTAATAATTTACAACCTTTAGGTGTGTTTTATGATGAGAATTCGTTGATTTTTTTAAAAAATAATTTTTTTATCTATCTCGTACGTTATTTATTTTTTCTAAGATTCTTCGTTGATTATTATTAACTATCAATAAGAACTTTTTTATACCTAGATACAGCTTAAAAATAATAAAAAAGGTTCTAATATTAACTTACGATTAAAAGGTTTAGATTTAACTCCTTTACACACCATTACCACATTCAAAATGTTGTTCATTAGCTAACTTATTTTTACAACAGGGTAAAGATAAGTTAGTAATAACGAACAAAGATAATTTAATTACTTATGATAAGGTAGTTAAATTTGGTTTGGCCGAAACAGGTAATAATAAATATTTTATTCATAATTTTTTAGTTGAGTTTTCTATGCATGATATTTCTATATGGCTTCTTTTCGTATTTATAGTCGGAAGTTACGTTCAGAGTCTAACGGGATTTGCGTTTGGTTTGATTGTGATGAGTGTTGCGGCGTTATTTTCTCTCGTACCATTAGAGGTTGCAGCTTTCTCTGTCAGTGTGTTGAGTATGGTAAATGCGGGGACAAGTTTATATGGTGGAGTATGGAAACAAGTGAATGCAAAGAACTTCATTGTTTATTTTATTGCTTCTACACCAATGATTGCCGTCGGTGTTTATCTGTTGACGTTTTTTGGGAATAACGCTTTACATTGGTTACAACTATTATTGGGAATAAGCATTATTTTGGCTTGTTTAATGAGTTTAGTGAAGCCTAAGAAAGACGTCAAACCTTCACGACCTTGGGTGTATTTTGTGTTTGGTGGTATTTCTGGGATTTTTGGTGGTTTATTTTCTACTTCAGGGCCACCCATTTCTTATTTAATGTATCGTCAACCAGTTGCTTTGAGTGTGATTCGAGCGACGTTACTCAGTGTTTTCTTTCTTTCCTGTTTATTACGAATTATGATTATGGGAGTGAGCGGAAAAATTACTGAACCAATGCTTTTGGTCAGTTTAGCAGGGCTGCCTTGTGTGCTTATTGTGGCAATGCTAGCTAAGCGTTATCCTCCCAATATATCACCGCAAGTAATAAAACGTATTGCATTGGTTTTATTACTATTATCCGGTGTCAGTTTGTCGTTAAAAGCATTGCTTTAACAATCTATTTAAAAATAATAAACACATCAGATTTTATCTGGTGTGTTTTAAATATAACTAGCTGTTCAAGGTTATTTTCTAATGCTAACCGTATACTAATCTACCAAATTCCCTCTAATTTAAACGCTTTTTTCTGACCGACTCATTTTCCTTTATTCAATTCTTTTATCATGTTCTACCTATTAACTAGTGCAGTCGCCGCGTTATGTCATTCTATTTTGAAACCAAAGTTATCTATCAGAGATGGGGTACATCTCGCTTTAGAGTCTTTAACGCAAATTACAAAAAAAGACCACTATTTTTTAGGTGGCCTTAAACTAATGAGCAAAATCGGGTGTTATGGTAAATGCAAAATACTTAGTGATGTTAATAATAACCATCTATCAAAAGTGCTTAAGGGTAATTTCGAGGGGATCGGGGAAAATCTCTTCTATACTCTAAGTCCTTTATGAATTAAGGTAATATGAACTCCATATCCTTTACACTAGTCTTTTTTAACAGCCCAAATTAAAGCTATAACCCAGCCAAGTAAAGTCCATCCTAGGAATAGATTAAGGACAAAAATACTATTTGAATTTTTATGTTTAGTCCCCACAATCGTTGGTAAAAAATAAACACATAGAAAAATAACAACAAAAATAGACTCTTGCATAAAGTAACCACCTTGGCCAACTAAAGATAAAATAAGTGCGAATAATAATCTTTTAAATAGACTACGTAAAATGATTGTTATTGCATAATAGACTATTTTTCTTATACAAAGAGCAGTTTCATAATGAAATTAAGATAAACGACTTAAATTCATTAGTTGATTGCTCGATATAAACCATTAAACCTTAGATCAAAAATAACTTTAATCAGCTGCTTTATAAGCGTAAATATATGATCCTTGTTTAGAACCATTTCTAAACCCAAACCGTTATATTACTCAATTATATTTTTTACTATTTTATCCTATCTCTTTTTAGGGCAAAGGCGACCTGTTGATATCACTCTAATATCACCTAGTCATATGATATTTTTTAGCTGATTTCTGATGCTAATGCCAACTATCAATCATGGCTACCGGCCCCTCTTTTATAACCTTCATTTATTTACTTTTTTATTAAATACAGTCATTGCTAATCGCTATATTCTTGTCTATATTGAAATCGTTCTTTTCCCTTTAATTGGATGACAATTTTGTCTAATAAATCAATCTCTTGTTCTTTTGGTGCCTTGCTTGGCTATGCGCCGGGCGGTGTTGCAGCGTATTCTAGTGACTACGATAGTGCTAGTGATATTGAGTATCCTAAACGTAGTGCTTTTCGCAGTTATGTTGATGGCATTTACATGGGGTATAAGTGGCAATGCGTTGAGTTTGCACGTCGTTGGATGTATCAGAATAATGGTTATATTTTTGATGATGTTGCGATGGCTTATGAAATCTTTAATTTACGTTCGGTGCGCGATATTGCCTCTAATACACGTTTACCATTACAGGCTTTTAGTAATGGTAGCCAACGTCATCCGCAACCGGGTTGTTTGTTAATTTGGGAACAAGGCGGTGAGTTTGAAGAAACAGGGCATGTTGCGATTGTGACCGAAGTATTTCCCGATAAAATTCGTATTGCAGAACAAAACCTTGACCATGTTGCTTGGCCTGAAGGGCAAAACTATAGCCGTGAATTAGTGGCGACGATTAGCGAAGAGGGCGAATATTGGGTGGCTTGTTCATTTAACGATGCGCTGATCTTAGGGTGGATGAGTCAAACTGACGATGACACTGATGCGCAAATAAGCGAAGAAACTGATAAGCAGTTGTTTTCTTTATCTAGCCACCATACAAAGCCTATTGCAGGGCAAAAGAAGTCTTGGTTGAATGTCGCTAATAAAGATGAAGCTGCTTATGTTAAAGCATTACAGGGGCATAAGTTAAGCGCCGCGTTTGCTGATGAGTATCGTTATTATGCCTTGTCTGAAACGGCCGAAGATACTTTACGCCGTGCGACCAATGAGTTGCATGGTTTATTTATGCATGCCACGGATTATGTGCTTGATAACGAACACCTATTAGATAAATTTAATTTACCACGCGCTTTATTACCTAAGATCCGCCAATCCTGGGATAACCGTTTAAATCAGTTGATCACAAGTCGTTTTGATTTCTCGATGACAACGGAAGGGTTAAAGGTTTATGAATATAACTGTGACTCTGCGTCATGTTATATGGAAGGCGCTAAAATTCAGGGGAAATGGGCAGAGCATTATGGTGTGCATGAAGGTGAAGATGCCGGTAAAGATCTGTTTAATCAATTAGTGAAAGCATGGCAAAAAAGTCAGGTTAAAGGGCTGGTGCATATTCTTCATGATGATGACCCTGAAGAGAAGTACCATGCTTTATTTATTCAACAGACATTACAAGCGGCAGGCATTGATAGTCGTTTGATTGAAGGAATTGATTCTTTAATTTGGGATGAGTCAGGTAACGTAGTTGATGCGCAAGGTGAAGTATTGCATTGGGTTTGGAAAACCTGGTCATGGGAAACCGCATTAGATCAGATTCGTTTAGAATGTGAATCAGATGATGCGTCGCCAGATAACTTTGAGCCTTTATCGAAAAAAGGTAAAACGCCACGACTTGCTGATGTGTTATTGCATAAAAACATTATGATTTTTGAACCGCTATGGACATTAATCCCAAGTAATAAAGCGATACTACCTGTGTTGTGGTCATTATTTCCAAATCATCCATTATTGTTGCATGCAGACTTTGAATTAAATGAAGACCTACAAGCAAGCGGTTATGTTAGTAAACCCATTGTGGGACGTTGCGGGGCGAATATTCAGTTAGTTGACCATCAACAAGATGTGTTGGATGCAACGGACGGACAGTTTGCTCATCAAGACAATATTTACCAATCGCTATTTCCGTTACCGTTGGTTGATGGTTATTACGTTCAAGTTTGTACGTTCACTGCGGCAGGTAAGTATGCTGGTAGTTGTTTACGTGTCGATTCGTCGATGATTATTAGTAAAGACAGTGATTGTTTGGCGTTACGCTTTGTGAATGATGAAGCGATTTTACTGCAATAAAAAATCAGTAAGCTACTAACTATAAGTAAGCTGCTAATTATAAGTAAACAGCTTACTGATATTGCGCTTTTAAACTCACTTCGTTGATCGGGCTTTCTTTCATTGAAAGCCTTCATTAACTTTGTAATAGCAATTATTTATTAAGTTGCTTCATGAAGTGCATAATATATTTTGCAATTTCAACTGGTTTTTCTTCCATTGCAAAATGACCTGCATCGATTAAATGAAGCTCTGCATTCGGTAGATCTTTTAAGTAAGCTTCTGCGCCAGCTGAAATAAAGGCGGGATCATTTTTTCCCCAAACCAATAACGTCGGTAGTTGTTTTTCACGTAAAAATGCTTGCCATTTCGGATAAGCTAATAAGTTATTGTAATAATCTTGCAGTAACTGTACTTGAATAATGCGTTGCTGTTCAGTCTCTAAAAAGTGCAATGCGTGAGTCCAGCTATCAGGGCTCATGATCTCTTCTTTACCTTTAACATCACGTAAATATTGCTTATCTTTAATGCCTTGTTCACCAGTAAAGTCATAAAGTTTTTTAAACATTTCAGGAGAGGTATCTTCATGTGCTTTTTTGAAAAATGCTTGGCGTGGTGGCGTTAACCCTTCTAAATAAGCATTCCCATTTTGTGTTATCAGTGCTGTAACACGATCGGGTTGTTGCATCATTAAACGAAATCCAACTGGTGCACCAAAGTCTTACATGTAAACGGTGTAGTTTTTAATGCCTAATTCCTTAACAAAGCCATCCATTACGTTTGCTAATAAATCAAAGGTGTAGGGATGTTCTTTAGGATCAGGTTTGTCGCTGTATCCAGACCCTAGGTTGTCTGGCACGACAACATGGAACGATCCTGATAAAAGCGGGATGAGGTGACGGTACATGTGTGAAGAAGAAGGGTAACCGTGTAAAAACAGAATAGTAGGGTTGTCTGGATTACCAGCTTCGCGATAAAAAATATCATTTCCTTCGACGTTAACGGTGCGGTAGTAGGTGGTTTCTGGCCAAACGGCTTGTTCTGCGAGGGTGAAGGGGCTAGCGAATACGGTAAATAAGATAAGAAACTTATAAATTATTTTCATGTTATTTTTCTCAGTATTAGTTAATGAGTTGATTGATGATGATTTAAGACGATAAGTAAATAGGTGGTGTACAGATCTGTTTGCTTTGTTGTGATATTGGACGTTGAATTATATTTTGTCAAATAAAACCTAATGTGAATTTATCTCGATTAGCCATGTTTAAGGTTCAGATTAAAAAGCATGATTTAAAAAATCAGGTAGATGCAATTTAAAAAATAGTTAACCTTTCTCTTTCTCTTTCTCTTTCTCTTTCTCTTTCTCTTTCTTTATCAGAGTAAACGTCATCCATATATAGCCCATATATCGACGAATTAAATAATTAGCTTATTTCTCAACATTTTTGTGTGCTATTAAGCGCTTCTTAATCTATTGTATTGTTTATTTATTTTTTTCACTTAGCCTTAAACTGCACCGTTAATTTTTACCATTAGGTAGGTATTACATGAATATAAAAACGAACCAGAAATCAGACATCCTCGAACAAATCTTTTCTCAATTAAAAGCGCATTTTCCTGTGCGTGAACAGTCTCTATTACAAAATTTTATTAATGCCATTTATCGTGATGTCAGTATTGTGGATCTCGCGATGATTACCCCAGATGATTTAGCGGGGCTAACGGTTTCTTTATGGCGTGAAGTTCACCAATGGAAAGGGGAAGTGGCTAAGGTCAAAGTATTTAACCCTGACGTTGAGCAAGATGAATGGCAATCAACGCATTCAATTATCAGTGTGTTGAGCCGTAATATTCCTTTTATTATTGATACGGTCAAAATCACCCTAAACAAACATAATACTAAGCTTCATCGTATTTTCTACAGTGAAATAAACAGCGAGCGTAATGCCTCAGGTAAGTTAAAAACGCTTAATTCAGATATTGTAAATGCCAACGATTCGAATACTGAGCTATTACTTTATATTGAAATAGACCAAACCAGTTCTTCTTCAGAACGAATGAAAATTCAAAAGAGTTTAGAGGGGGCGTTAAGTAATGTATCACTAGTAGTTGATGACTATTCTCACATGGCCGACAAGGTGAAATCTGCAATTAAAGTCAGTAAAAAAGAAGTGACAGCGATTACTTCAAAAGCTGACTTTGCCGAGCAACAAACTTATTTAGATTGGATGGCAGACGATCACTTTACGTTTCTTGCCTGCGATCAGTTTACTGTAAAAGACGGCTTTATTAGTATTGTTGAAAACAGC
This sequence comes from uncultured Psychromonas sp., assembly GCF_947489755.1. Classification (GTDB taxonomy): domain Bacteria; phylum Pseudomonadota; class Gammaproteobacteria; order Enterobacterales; family Psychromonadaceae; genus Psychromonas. Next base: position 12,660 of record NZ_CANLFB010000027.1, on the reverse strand, counting down.
CAATTAGGTTTATTAAAGCATAAAGAATTTATGCATGATAAAACCCAATTCGATTGTTTACATGAGTTACAAGAGCCATGTTTATTACATTTCAGTAAAGCCTCGCAACGTGCGATGGTACATCGAGTTGCTTATCCTGATGTGGTGTATGTTAAGCAGTTTAATAAACAAGGTAAATTGATTGGCGGCATGCGTTTTATCGGCCTTTATACTTCTTCTGTTTACAGTGGCAGCCCATTAGGCATTCCGGTTGTTCGACAAAAAATCAATAATATTTTAGCGCAGTCTGGTCTGAGTTTAGGTGGACATTATTACAAAGAATTAACGCAGATTTTATCAACTTATGCGGTTGAAGATTTATTACTGTGTGATGAAAAAACCTTACTGAATAATGTCATCGAAGTATTACATGCACAAGAAAGAAAGCAGCTTAAGTTATTTTTAAGAACTGATGGTAATCGTCGCTTTGTGACGGCTTTGTTGTATGTACCACGTGATCTTTATAATACTAAGGTAAGGCTAAAATTCGTTGAGTTGTTATCGCGCACAATGGATATTGTAGACAGTGATTTCCAAACCTATTTAAGTGAGTCTAACCTTGCGCGTTTACGTTTGGTGATTCATCTTGATAAACCCTTAGAAGGCGAGTTAGAGCTTGATGCTATTCAATTGCGCATGCAGCAAATTACTAAAGCTTGGCATGAGGATTTACAAGATTCATTAATTGAAAACCACGGTGAAGAAACCGCAGTTAAGTTAGCACGTAAGTATGAATCCGCTTTCCCAACAAGTTACCAAGACAGCTTTAGTTCTCGTGTTGCAGTCACTGATATTGACCGCATTGAGTCATTATTGACGTCACCAGACCGTTCAATGGCGTTACGTTTTTATCGTTCTATTGAAGCCAATAATAGCGGATTGAAATTAAAGTTATTCCACCAAGATGGCGCTTTATTGTTATCTGACTTAATTCCTATTTTAGAAAACTTAGGTTTAAAAGTAGCGCAGGAATATCCTTTCCAAGTATCGCCTTCTGGTGAAAGTGTATTTTGGTTATACGATTTCACGTTGTTATACGTTAACGATGATGGTTTTGATCCTGAGAATTACCGTCATTTATTCTCTGATGCGTTTCTCGCTATTTGGTACGCACAGGCCGATAACGACCCATTCAATAAATTGATTTTAGGGGCTGGTATTGCGTGGCGTGATATTACCATGTTGCGTGCTTATGCAAAATATTTAAAACAAATTCGTTTTGGTTTCAGTCATTTCTCAATTGCTAAAACCTTGTTAGACCACAGTGGATTTGTAAAACAGATTGTTAATTTATTCCATGCTCGTTTTAACCCTGAAAAGCAGGTGAGTCTAGAGAAACAAGCTGAACTAGAAAACGCTATTTTAGAATCACTTAACGATGTCAGTAACCTCAATGAAGATAGAGTGTTACGTAAATACGTTGAGTTGATTATGGCGACGATTCGTAGCAACTATTTTCAACAGCAAGAGGGTGAATTTAAAGACTACATTAGCTTTAAGTTCGATCACAAAAAAATCGGCGAGATACCATTGCCGCGCTTAAGTTACGAAGTATTTGTTTATTCTCCTCGTTTTGAAGGTGTGCATTTACGTGGCGGCAGTGTTGCGCGTGGTGGGTTACGTTGGTCTGACCGCGGCGAAGATTACCGTACGGAAGTCCTTGGATTGGTGAAAGCACAGCAAGTTAAAAACTCAGTGATTGTGCCTGTTGGCGCTAAAGGTGGGTTTGTTGCTAAGTACCTTAATCCGACAATGGATCGCGATGCCTTTATGCAAGAAGGGATTGCTTGTTACAAAATGTTTATCAGTGCGCTATTAGATATTACCGACAACCTTGATGCAGGTAATTTAATTCCACCTCAACAAGTGGTGCGTTACGATAATGATGACCCGTATCTAGTAGTTGCTGCCGATAAAGGCACGGCGACGTTCTCTGATATTGCAAATGAATTAGCGACAGATCGTAACTTCTGGTTGAACGATGCATTTGCATCAGGCGGCAGTAATGGTTATGACCATAAGAAAATGGGGATCACTGCGAAAGGCGCATGGATTAGTGTACAGCGTCACTTTAGAGAGTTAGGCATTGATGTCCAAGAGCAACCTATTTCAGTGATTGGAATTGGCGACATGGCGGGCGATGTATTTGGTAATGGCATGCTATGTTCTAAAAAAATCAAACTGTTGGCTGCGTTTAATCATCTGCATATTTTCATCGACCCGAATCCTGAAAATTTAGAGGCGTGTTTTGAAGAACGTCAGCGTTTATTTGATACACCAAGAACCAGTTGGAAGGATTACGATGCTAAGTTGATTTCTGCTGGTGGTGGTATTTTTGAACGTTCTGCAAAATCCATTGCGGTGACACCTCAAATGGCTAAAGCATTTGGCATCAAGCAAGCTAAGGTCACACCGACCGATCTTATTTCGTTACTATTGAAATCCTCTGTTGATTTGTTATGGAATGGCGGAATCGGCACCTACGTTAAAAGTGAAAAAGAAAGCCATGCTGATGTAGGCGATAAAGCGAATGACAGCTTACGCGTTAACGGTTCAGAATTACGCTGTAAAGTTATCGGTGAAGGCGGTAATTTAGGTATGACGCAAAGTGCTCGTATTGAGTTCTCTGTGCATGGCGGACAATGTTTTACTGATGCGATTGATAATGCAGCGGGTGTGAATTGTTCAGATTTGGAAGTGAATATTAAAATCCTATTAGATAAGTTAGTGTCGAAAGGGGATTTAACCGTTAAACAGCGTAATGTTTGGTTACAAAATATGACAGGACAGGTCTCTGAGTTGGTACTGCATAATAATTACCGTCAAGCACAGAGTATTAGTTTATCTTACTTGCAAGGCCATAAAGGCATTGAAGCGTTCCGTGGTTTAATCAATAGCCAAGAAGAGAAAGGCAAGTTAAACAGAAGTTTAGAGTTTATTCCAAGTGATGAAGAGATCACTGAGCGTAAAAATGCTGAGTTAGGCGTAACACGACCTGTTATTTCGGTGATGATTTCTTATGCTAAAAATGAAATGAAAGAAGAGTTGGCTAAAGCGCGAATTGCCGAAGATGGTTACTTAGCAAAAGAAGCTGAGAAAATATTCCCTGGTGAGCTAGTTAAATCTTACAAAACTGAAATTCATGAGCACCCGTTATTATCCGAAATCGTTGCGACACAGGTGAGTAATGACTTATTCAATGTCATGGGAGCTACTTTTGCTCATCGCATTATGTCTAGCACGGGTTGCTCATTTTTAGAGCTCGCTAAAGGCTGGGTAGCTGCACGTGATATTTTCAATTTACCTGAGTTATTGGCTGAAATTGAATCATTAGATAATAAAATTAATAGCGCGGTTCAGACTGAGTTGATGACTAAGCTAATGAGAATGGTGCGTCATGCAACACGTTGGTTTATTAGAAGTCATCGTGATCAGTTAGATTGCGCTACGTTAATTAAGAAATACAAAACGTCATTACATGCTGTGAAAGCAAATCTATCTAAATTGTTGAGTGAGCGTAGTTTACAGCAACGTCAATTAGAACTAGATAATGCAAAAGAAGAGGGCGTCCCGATCGCGCTTGCTGAAAAACTCAGTAATACTGAGCAGTCTTATGCCTTATTAAATATTATCGATGTAGCGAGTAAATTGAAGGTCGATCCTCAATTAACGGCACATGTTTATTTCCACTCTGAAGAGAAACTGAAATTAGCTGATATTGCCGCGCAGTTAAACTTGCTACCGGTTGATAGCCATTGGCAGTCATTAGCACGTGAAGCAATGCGTGATGATTTAGAGTGGCAGCAAAAACGCATCACTAGAGCGGTGTTATTAACCTTACATGATAAAGACGTCGAAAAAGCGTATTTAGATTGGCAAGGTCAACATCAGAGCCTAGCGGATCGCTGGCACAAAATGACAGAGGCATTATCTGCCGTAAGTTTACCTGAGTTTAGTATGTGTCAGGTGGCATTAAGAGAGCTGTTGGATTTGTCTAAAAGCTAAATAAACCTAACGTAAAGCTCGATTTTAAATAGCGATGTTGATATCAACATCGCTATTTTTTTGGTTTTTTATGTTTTGACCTCGAGGCGCATGGCGAATTAGGCAAAGCCTAGTGTTATGAACGGAGGAGCTCTGCGAGCCCTGTTTTTAGTTTGTTATGGTTTGTGTTTTGACTTCGGGGCGCATGCTTTAGCTTGCAGATTTTTGTTTGTGTGTGTTTTCTTTTTTAATACTAAACTTGGTTCAATTAATTACATATCCCAAAATTCAACACACAAACTCCTGCAGGCTAAAGCCAGCGCCCCTAAAAACTAATCTCGAAGCGTATAGCTTTTATGTTTTGCTCTCGATTGCATGGCGAATTAGGCAAAGCCTAGTGTTATGAGCGGAGGAGCTCTGCGAGTCCTGTTTTTAGCTTGCAGATTTTTTGTGTGTGTTTTCTTTTTTAATACTAAACTTGGTTCAATTAATTACATATCCCAAAATTCAACACACAAACTCCTGCAGGCTAAAGCCAGCACACCTTGAAACTAATCTCGAAGCGTATAGCTTTTATGTTTTTCTCTTGGGGAGCATGGCGAATTAGGCAAAGCCTAGTGTTATGAGCGGAGGAGCGCTGCGAGCCCTGTTTTCAGCTTGTTATGGTTTGTGTTTTGATCTTGGGGCGCATGCTTTAGCTTGCAGATTTTTTGTGTTGTTTGCATGCAGAGTAGCTCTGCGAGTCCTGTTTTCAGCTTGCAGATTTTTTGTGTTGTTTGTATGCAGAGTAGCTCTGCGAGTCCTATTTTTAGTTTACTGATTTTTATTTGTGAGTTTTGATACGAATCTTGATTTTACCCATTCTATTTTCTTAAATTCAACACACAAACTCCTGCAGGCTAAAGCCAGCGCCCCTAAAAACTAATCTCGAAGCGTATAGGTTTTATGTTTTGCTCTTGGGGAGCATGCTTCAGCTTGCAGATTTTTGTTTGTGTATGTTTTCTTTTTTAATACTAAACTTGGTTCAATTAATTACATATCCCAAAATTCAACACACAAACCTCTGCAGGCTAAAGCCAGCGCCCCTAAAAACTAATCTCGAAGCGTATAGGTTTTATGTTTTGCCCTCGATTGCATGGCGAATTAGGCAAACCTAGCATTATGAGTGGAGAAACTCATATAGTTTGTATGTTTTGACCTCGGGGCGCATGGCGAATTAGGCAAAGCCTAGTGTTATGAACGGAGGAGCTCTGCGAGTCCTGTTTTTAGCTTGCAGATTTTTTGTGTTGCTTGTATGCATAAGAGCTCTGCGAGTCCTATTTTCAGTTTGTTATGGTTTGTGTGTTTTTAATACTAAACTTGATTCTATTAATTACATTTCTTAAATTCAACACACAAACTCCTGCAGGCTAAAGCCAGCGCCCCTAAACAAAAAACTAACCTTGAGGCGTAAAGTTATTATGTTTTGAATTCGCTGATCAAACATCAAACATCAAACATCAAACATCAAACATCAAACATCAAACATCAAACATCAAACATCAAACATCAACTTGTAGATCTTATGCTTTACTGCTCGCTGCTTTAGCTTTTTCGGCTATTTTATTAAGGATAAATGCGCTGCCGATGAAAGCAAAGCTTGCGGTTACCATAGTCGATGCGCCAAAACCACTTGCACAATCCATCTTCATATTACCGTCTGATTCCGCTTTTTCTCTACACACTTCGCCATTTAAATCTGGATAACTTAACTGCTCAGTTGAGAAAACACAGTAAACATGGAACCTTCGTTTAGGGTTTTTACTGAAATTAAAATGACGACGTAGCTCTGAGCGCACTTTCGCTGCTAGTGGATCTTGAATGGTTTTAGCTAGATCTGTCACTTGTATGCGAGTTGGATCAAGTTGCCCACCAGCGCCGCCACAGGTCAATAATGGGTACTTGTTACGTTTACAATGTGCGACTAACGCGACTTTTGCATGAATGCTATCAATGGCATCAAAGATGTAATCCATATCACTTGAAAGGTACTCAAAACAGTTTTCTTTATCGATGAAGTCATCAATACAGTTAACAATAATATCTGGATTTATTTGCTTACAACGAGCGGCCATCACTTCTATTTTTTGCTTGCCTATGGTGTCTGCTAGCGCATGGACTTGACGATTTGTGTTCGTTACACAAAGATCATCCATATCAATTAAGGTGATTTGGCCAATGCCTGAACGTGCTAATGATTCAACAACCCAAGAACCAACACCACCAATACCGACAACACAGACATGGCTATCTTTAAATTTTTGTAATGCTGTCGTGCCATATAAGCGTTTGATACCACCAAAGCGGTTTTCGTATTGTTCGTTCATGGTTTTGCTCTTATTCATTTTGAAAGGCGCGATTATACTTGCTGTTATTAAGTGAATCTAGGAAATATAAAAACAATCTGTATTGCTTAATCATTCCATCGTTTACTTGATTGATTTTTATATTGTTATTTTGGCCTTGTCTTTGGCTATCTCTTTTTTTGGGGCTTCGATATTTAATATTATTTTTAGTTTAGCTGTCTTAATAAGATCATTGGCGAGCTTACATACGGTCAAAAAACTTCTATTCCAGCTAAAACATGAAAAAGCGAAGTCATCACAACCAAATAGTGAATATTCCGTGATAAGTTCGTGAGATCTCCCGTTCATACTCTTTCCTGTCAAATAATTTCGATAACACTTATTCACAACTATCATTTATTAGAATTAAAGGGAGTTTCTTCATGTTAAAAAAACATCTTATTGCTGCAAGCCTATTCGGTTTATTTTCTGCCACTAGCCAAGCGCAAGACCTAACGATAACAGTAACGAATCTAACCCATGGTATTTACTTCACTCCAGTTATTACCGCTGCCCATGATGGCGATACTGCTATATTCAAAACAACAGAAGCAGCAAGCGCAGAGCTAGAAGCATTAGCTGAAGGCGGTGATATTTCTGGTGTTAGTGGTTTGTTATCAGTTGCTAATGCAGATATTGATGAAAATCCTGCTGGTGGTTTGTTAGCACCTGCTTCATCGACTGCTTTTTCGCTAAGTACTAACAGCGGTAACGATTACCTTTCTGTTGCAGCAATGATGCTACCAACTAATGATGGCTTCATTGGTTTAGATAGCTGGGAAATTCCGACTGAAGCGGGCACTTATACTGTTTACCTAAATGCCTATGATGCAGGTACAGAAGCGAATGATGAAATCATTGCTAATATACCAAATCCAATTGGCATTACAGCCACTGGTGCTTCTGGTGTGACAGAAGAAATTAGCAATGCGAATGTTCATATTCACCCGGGTGTATTAGGTGATGATGACGAACAAGGTGGTATCAGTGATTTAGATAGCAGTGTTCACCGTTGGTTAAACCCTGTTGCGAAATTGACAGTTGTTGTTGAATAAGGAGGCTTTATGATTAAATTTTCTAAAGTCGCTATTGCTACGGCTGCAGCGCTAACATTAGCTGCATGTGGAGACGATGACTCCGATACAGATACTGTGACTATAATTGAAACACCTGTTGAATATGAAGTGTTATTAAAAAACTTAACTAATGGACAACCAATTTCTGCTCCATTGCTAATATTACATGATACTGGTGAGCTGTTTGAAGTTGGTGAGTCTGCTTCTGATGCCCTAGAATTATTAGCTGAGTCTGGCGATGCGAGTCGTCTATTGGATGAAACTAGTTTTCTATTAAGTTCTGCTAGTGCTGATGCGGGTATTACATACGGTGAATCTACAACCGTTACGGTTAGGCATACGGCTCAAGCAAATTACTTGTCATTTGCGAGTATGCTAGGTAACAGTAATGATGCATTTACAGGGCTTAACAAAGTTGATTTAAGCGATTTAGCGGTTAATGATACATTAACATTTAACACGGTTGCTTATGATGCAGGTACTGAAGCGAATACTGAAAGTGCAGAGACAGTGCCAGGCCCAGCGGCTGGTGGTGAAGCAAGTAATCCAATTCGTGATGATATCGATATGGTGACTATGCACCCAGGTATTGTCAGTGCTGATGATGGCTTAACGACGTCTGCGTTAACGTACCAACAAAAATTCGATAACCCAGTTATGTCTGTTACTATTACCCGTATCAGATAAACCATTATGACCTGTTATTTTTTGTGACACCCCCTTAGCTCACAATCATTAACGGGTCACCTTTTAGGAAGCTGAAAGATGCCAGATAGTATTTTAATTGTTGAAGATGACCAAGACATTGCAGAATTAATAAAAGTAAATATGCAAGATCTTGGACTTGAAGTCACCCATTGCGATAATGGTGAAGATGCGATTAAACAAGGTTTAGAAAACGATTTTTCTCTATTATTGCTGGATATTAATTTACCAGGATGTAGCGGTTTGGAAGTTTGCCGTAAAGTAAGAGAAGTGAAACCGGAACAAGCTATTCTAATGCTAACAGCGAGAACATCAGAAATTGATCGTGTTGTCGGGCTTGAATTAGGTGCTGATGACTACATGGCTAAGCCGTTTAGTGTTAGAGAGTTACAAGCGCGTATACATGCATTGCTTCGTCGTGTTCATTTATTAAAAAACAATAAACAAGAAACAACAGAAATAGATACAGGCATTATTTGTCATGGTCAATTGATGATAAATAAACGCACGCATGAAGTGGTATTACGCGATCAAAGTTTGGAACTTACCTCAACAGAATTCGATTTATTGTGCTTTATGGCTCAACACCCTAGCCAAGTTTTTTCACGTACACAATTATTAGATAAAGTGTGGGGCTATCAACATAGTGGTTATGAACATACTGTGAACTCTCATATCAATCGTTTGCGTAACAAATTAGTGGCAGGGCAGCCTGATTCAACGCATAAAGTTTTTCCGAATATTATTCAAACCGTATTTGGTGTGGGTTATAAATTTAGCCCTGAAGGTGTTGTTTAATGAGAGTGTCTTTATATCAGCGAATGACAATCGCATTAGTGTTACTTTTTATTGCCATCGCTTGTACCTTTTCATGGTGGTCTGCAAAGTTAGAGGTTGAATCTCGACACGAAGCTGAACAACGTTTACACCTTAATTTAGCCGAACATTTAGGGAGAGATAATCCTTTACTAAAAGAAGGCGTCTACGACCAAAGTGCACTCAAAAATCTTTTCCATAGTTTAATGATATTAGGCCCTAGTTTTGAATTCTATTTTGTTGCCCCCAATGGCAATATTCTTAGTTATTCAGCTGAGCCTGGCAAAGTTAAACGTGAAAAAGTAAATATTGCACCATTAGTTAATTTTATTCATTTAAAAAAAGCATTGCCTATTTATGGCGATGATCCGCGTGATAATAATGAGCAAAAAATATTTTCTGCCGCGCCTATTTATAACGGTGAAAACCTTCAAGGTTACCTTTATGTGATTATTGGTGGTGAAACTTATGACTCGATTTTTGAAGCGGTTCAGTCAGATCAACACCTTTCACAATCATTAGTGTTTTTACTAGGCGTTGTTGTTGCTTTTTTCTTAGTGTTGATTGCACTATTACGAATTTTTACACATCCTTTAAAGCAATTAACTCAAAATATACGTGCTTTTAAAAAAGCAGGATTTGAAAAAAACAAAGTACAATTGCATGATTGGCCTGCGGCTAAAAACAATGAAATTCATGAGTTAGGGCAGGCATTTAATGACATGGCTGAACAGATTAACTATCAATTAGTGCAACTTCAATCAATAGACAAAACCAGACGTGAAATGTTAACTGACTTGTCCCATGACTTGCGAACACCACTTGCTGCACTGCAAGGTTATCTTGAGACAATCCAACTTAAAGGTAATACGTTGAGTGATGAACAGCATCAGCGTTTTATTGATATTGCTTTTAAAAATGCCAATCAGCTTAAAAAGTTAGTCGACCAAATCTTCGAGTTAGCACATCTCGATGGTGGACAAGTGACATTGGATCTTGAAACATTTCCGCTTGCAGAACTACTGCATGATATTGTGGCTAAATTTCAGCATAGACTGCAAGAAAAGAAACTGCTTTTAAATATCTTACCTGAACAATGTGAGTTTATGGTTTATACCGACATTGGTAAGTTAGAGCGTGTCTTAAGTAACCTGATTGATAATGCGATTCGACATACTGATGTTGGTGGCAATATCACGATACAAGTTGATGAGAAAGAAAATAATAGATTGAATATTTCTGTTAGCGACAACGGAACCGGGATTCACGAAAATGAGTTAGCGTATATTTTTGATGCGCGCTATCGTGCCAGTAACGCTATTTTTGATAGTAAAGAGCATGGCGGTTTAGGGTTAGCGATTACTCAAAAGTTACTGTGTTTATTGCAATCAGATATTAATGTTAAAAGTAAAATAGGTAAGGGGACATCTTTTAACTTCCACTTAACTAAGGTTCGCTAGTTTAAGATTAACTACATTAAGGTTAGCTAATATTAAGTTAATTTTTCTCGAGTTTTCTTATCATATTTTATTACGATTTGTTCGTTTTTACAGTCAGATAGTAAGTGTTTATATTAATTTATAAGTGACTTACTGTTTGGCTGCTTTTTATCTTTTGTTTTCTATTTATATTTTGATTTTCTTCTTATCGTTTTATTTGAGCACCTTTAAACTAACTTACTTGTTTGTCTTCCTAGCCCTCATAATAGTAAACGAAAGCTTATCTTTGCCTTCCTCGTCTATATTTAAAAAGGATAAAGTAGAAACCCATTGCTCTCTTTATTTTACTGCCTACAATGTAAAGTACTTTTGAACTCAGTACGTTAACTGTTAAGGCTTACTTCCATGGATGCAACATTTCCAATATTTTCAACTGCTTTTTTACTCTTTTTTATTTTAGATCCGCTTGGTAATGTGCCTTTATTATTAAGTATTTTAAAAAATATTGATAAGGAGAAGCATTCGAAAATAATTATTCGTGAAATGTTAATCGGTTTATTAATTTTAATTATTTTTCTGTTTTTTGGAGAACAATTTTTAAGTTTATTTCACTTACAAACTCAGGCTATTACGATTGCCGGTGGGATTATCTTTTTTGTTATTTCTTTAAAAATGATTTTTCCTAGTGCTGATGGGGGAGATTTATTTGTGATGAAAAAAGGAGATGAACCGTTAATTGTTCCCATTGCAGTCCCCATGATTGCAGGACCTGCTGCTTTAGCAACATTACTCGTCTTAGCAAAAACTAATGCGGAACATTCAGGGGCGTTGTTTCTTTCTCTTTTACTGGCATGGACTATGTCAGCTGTTGTTTTACTTTGCTCTCCTTATTTATATAAGTTATTAAAAGAAAAAGGCTTAACTGCATTAGAAAGGTTGATGGGGATGTTATTGCTTATTATGTCAGTACAAATGTTTATTGATGGCATTCGTTCGTTATTACCGACTTTGGTTTGAGGATAGGTTAATTAACTCATGTCGTTATTTTTGTTTGAGTTTCTGCTTTGGTACGATGGAGTATTAGGTTAGCTTTAGATCATTATCAGAGCTGATCAGTGATTTCTGTTTTAAGCTTTACATGTTGCTTAAAATATTTCATAAACCGAGTTATCTTTTGATCTTGAGGTATATGCTTTAGCTGCGGATTTTTATTTATATATTCTTGAGCACTAAGCTTTTTTCTTTGCTTTATTTTCTTAACTTCAACACACAAAATCTGCAGGCTGAAGCCAGCGCCCCAAAGTCAAAAGATGTAATGATTTTTTAGGCCTTGTAGGCATAAACGTCGCTTCATTCATAAATAGCAGGCATAAAATCTGTAGGCTAAAGCCAGCGGCTCACAGTCAAAAGATGTAATGATTTTTTAGGCCTTGTAGGCATAAACGTCGTTGTATTCATAAATAGCAGACTAAAGCCTGTACCCTGAAAAACTAACTCTGATGTATAAAAATATTATGTTTTAAATTCAGATGGATATGGTGAATTAGGCGCTCTTTGGTGTGATGAGTTCTACGACTTCTGTATGTTTTGACTTGGGGCGCATGCTTCAGCTTGCATATTTTTACTTGTATGCGTTTTCTTTCTAATCTTAAAATTATCTTGTTCATGTTACTTTTTAAATTCAACACACAAATTCTGCAGGCTAAAGCCAGCGCCCCAAAGTCAAAAGATGTAATGATTTTTTAGGCTTTGTTGGCATAAACGTCGCTTCACTCATAAATAGTAGACTAAAGACTGTGCCGTGGAAAACTAACTCTGAAGTATAAAAGTATTATGTTTTAAATTCGGATGGATATGCTGAATTAGGCGCTCTTTGGTACTATGAGCTCTACGACTTCTGTTGTAACGCTGTATGTTTTGACTTGGGGCGCATGCTTCAGCTTGCATATTTTTGCTTGTATGTGTTTTCTTTCTAATCTTAAAATTATCTTGTTCATGTTACTTTTTAAATTCAACACACAAATTCTGCAGGCTAAAGCCAGCGCCCCAAAGTCAAAAGATGTAATGAATTTTTAGGCCTTGTTGGCATAAACGTCGTTTCATTCGTAAATAGCAGACACAAAAAAGCCAAGCTAAAAGCTTAATGCCGTTCACTTAAGGTGAACGGCATATTTGCTTTTAGCTACTGGATATCTATTTTTAGATGATTTTAAACAC
>NZ_CANLFB010000026.1 GCF_947489755.1 uncultured Psychromonas sp. | reverse complement strand
GGTTTGGCGATTACTATCAGATCAAATTCAGAGCATGTTTTCAATGTATTTTTTTCTTAAGATCCAACCTATGAATATTAATTAATATATATTGAGTTTAATAAGAGACTTGCCACTAAGCTTAATGATAATCATTTGCAATTAAGATTGAGAATATATATATTGAATATTCGTCAATTAGCCTTCTGAGATTTAGCCATGCGAACATTTGAAAAACAACTTAATAGATTTAAAACAGAAATCGGATTTATTGCAGCATTGGATCAAAGTGGCGGTAGCACCCCTACCGCACTTAAAACTTACGGTGTAAACGAAGATGCCTATAGTACTGATGAAGAGATGTTTGATTTAGTCCATGCAATGCGCTCTCGCATTATTACTAGCCCTTCATTTAATGGAGATAAAGTGATTGGTTCTATTTTATTTGAAAATACATTAGATCGTGAGATTGAAGGCAAAGCCTCTTCACTTTATTTATGGGAAGAAAAAAATATAGTGCCCTTCCTTAAGGTTGATAAAGGCTTAGAAGAACAAGTTAACGGTGTACAACTTATGAAGGCCATTCCTGGCTTAGAGGCGTTATTAAAAAAAGCAAAAGCGAAAGATGTATTTGGTACCAAAATGCGTTCAGTTATCAAATTAGCTGATCCAGTGGGTATACAGAAATTAGTTGAGCAACAATTTGAAGTCGCTAAACAAATTTGTGCAGCAGGTTTAGTCCCTATTATTGAACCAGAAATTGATATCAACAGTCCAGAAAAAGCAGCCGCTGAAGCGCTATTAAAAACAGAAATTTTAAAACAATTAGAGCTTTTGAATAGCGATGAATTGGTGATGCTCAAGATATCTTTACCTGAGTCAGCAAACTTCTATCAAGAGTGTATTGCTCATCCTAATGTGGTTAAAGTCGTTGCTTTGTCTGGTGGTTATCCAATTGAAGAAGCAAATCGTCGATTAACTGATAATAATGGCGTGATTGCTAGTTTCTCAAGAGTACTCACTAACAATTTATTTTCAGGGCAAGCAGACGACGATTTTAACGCAGAATTATCTGCGACAATTGAACCCATTTATATTGCTTCAAAAACTTAAGCTTCTTATGTGAATCTAGAATAAGAAAATGAAGTCGAAAAAATGGTAAAAAAAAGCCAGCAATTAAGCTGGCTCTATTTACTTATAATGAAACCTGATAAAAGGTTAAATTATAGTACGTCTACTGCGTTAAGATCAGAGAATGCTTTCTCTAAACGAGTAACCATTGATGCTTGACCTGCGCGTAACCATACACGTGGATCGTAGTATTTTTTGTTAGGCGCATCAGGCCCCGTTGGGTTACCGATTTGACCTTGTAGGAAGTCACGGTTAGCAGCTTCGTAAACACGAACGCCATCCCAACATGCCCACTGTGTATCTGTATCGATGTTCATTTTGATAACACCGTAACCGATAGACTCTTGGATTTCTGCTTCAGAAGAACCAGAACCACCGTGGAATACGAAGTTTAATGAGTTATCAACAAGACCGTGTTTTTCAGAAACGAATTTTTGAGAATCACGTAAAATAGTAGGCGTTAATTTAACGTTACCTGGCTTGTATACACCGTGTACGTTACCAAAAGAAGCAGCGATAGTGAAACGAGGGCTGATTTTTGATAATTCAACGTATGCATAATCAACTTCAGATGGTTGAGTGTAAAGTAAAGACTCATCCATATCAGAGTTATCAACGCCGTCTTCTTCACCACCAGTACAACCTAGTTCGATTTCTAACGTCATGCCCATTTTAGCCATACGCGCTAGGTAGCGACCACAGATTTCGATGTTTTCTTCTAGAGGCTCTTCAGAAAGATCGATCATGTGAGAAGAGAATAATGGCTTACCAGTTTCTGCAAAGTGTGCTTCAGAAGCGTCTAGTAATCCGTCAATCCATGGTAGTAATTTTTTAGCAGCGTGGTCAGTATGTAGAATAACTGGAACACCGTAAGCAGCAGCCATTGCGTGTACGTGCTTAGCACCAGAAACAGCACCAAGAACAGCAGCTTCTTGACCGTCAAGTTTAAGGCCTTTACCAGCGTTAAATACAGCGCCACCGTTAGAGAACTGGATTACAACCGGTGCTTTAACTTTAGCAGCAGCTTCAAGTACAGCATTGATTGAATCAGAACCAACAACGTTTACCGCTGGAAGTGCAAATTTATGTTCTTTTGCAACTGCAAATACTTTTTGAAGATCATCACCAGTGATAACACCAGGTTGTACAACGTCTAAAATCTTAGTCATGAGATATATCCTATCTATTGTTAAAAATTAAATTGAGTCTAATTTTTTCTAATTCTTAGTTAATTATGTCACAAAGAATTCGTATAAAAAAGCGAGATAAAAACCTCGCTATAAACATTTGATTAATCGTTGGCACGTAATTCTAACATTGCCACCGCTGGTAACTCTTTACCTTCAACAAACTCAAGGAAAGCACCGCCACCCGTTGAAATGTAAGATACGTCAGCTGTGATGTTAAATTTATCAATTGCAGCCAATGTATCACCACCACCAGCAACAGAGAAGGCATCTGATTCAGCGATTGCTTTAGCGATGCCTGCCGTACCTGCTTCAAAGTTTTTAAACTCAAAAACACCTACTGGGCCATTCCAAAGAATTGTTTTTGCATCTTTTAAGATACCTGCTAATACAGCTGTTGAGTCAGGACCTAAGTCAAAAATCATATCGTCATCTTGCACGTCAGCAACATTTTTGATTTCTGCTTCAGCGTTTTCGTCAAATGCTTTTGCGCAGGCAACGTCAGTGGCAACAGGGATTGCACAATCAACCATTAATTTTTTAGCTGTTTCTACTAAATCCGCTTCGTATAATGATTTACCAACATTATGACCTTGTGCTGCGATAAATGTATTCGCAATACCACCACCAACAACCAATTGGTCAGCAATTTTAGATAAAGATTCTAAAACAGTTAGTTTAGTTGATACTTTAGAACCACCAACAATCGCAACTAATGGGCGAGCAGGGTTATCCATTGCTTTACCTAGTGCTTCAAGTTCTGCAGCCAATAAAGGGCCAGCACAAGCGATAGGAGCAAATAGACCAGCACCGTTAGTAGAAGATTGAGCACGGTGAGCCGTACCAAATGCATCCATTACGTAAACATCACATAACGCAGCAAGTTGCTTAGATAATGTTTCATCGTTTTTCTTCTCGCCTTTATTAAAGCGAACATTTTCAAGTACAACGACTTCACCAGCATTTAATTCTAAGCCGTTTAAGTAATCTGTCGCTAGACGTACAGGTACATCTAAAGCTTCATTTAAGTAATCAACAACAGGTTGTAGAGAGAATGCTGCATTTTCTTCAGCTGAAGCACCTTCAGTAGGACGACCTAGGTGAGAAGTAATCATTAGTTTCGCACCTTTTTCTAGTGCTAACTTGATTGTTGGGATAGAAGCACGAATACGCGCATCAGATGTAACTTTGCCGTCCTTAATTGGAACATTAAGATCTTGACGGATAAATACACGTTTACCGGCTAAATCTAGATCAACCATTTTTTTTACTGACATGATGTGTCCTCTCATTTTATTTGAAAACTATAGAATTCTTATTTCTTACCTGCCAATTAGCAGGCTCAGCTATCACACAGTCTGAAGTGCAACATTGTCGAACTGTTCTTTAATACCGAGCGCATTATAAACCAAACTGTTTGTTACATCGATCACAAATAACAATGGTGTGTAATTTACCTTTTTAGTACGCTGCAATGGTTTGATTTGAATCATTTAATAACGCGCTTTTTATGAAAGATAACGAATCAAATTTAAAAGTGAGTAAAGGCAAAGCAACATATTATATAAATAATGGTTCTTTTTTATGAAAAGACCAACATAGTAATTGTTTATTTAAAAAGAAAATTAATAAATTATTAAGTGGAATCAACAATCACTATCAAGTGGAATTGGTATAGTTATGAAGTGGAATAGAAGCAAGAACAAGCTTTTAAAGAGTAATGACTTACCTGCCCTCTGCTTCAGTTATTAATGTTTAGCGATCAATGTTTAGCTATTAATGACACTTATTAATAACTAAACCAAATATTTACAGTGAATTTATTTAAACATCACATGAAAAAATATTCTTTAATACCTGCCAATACATTCGCCACTGCCACAGAAGCTAATATCATCCCCATGACACGACTAATCAAACTTGCTCCCGCATTACCAATAACACGGTGAATATGACTCGCTAGTAACATTAATATAAGTGTAATAATTAACACTAAGATCATCACTAAAGCAGTTTGTGTTTGTTCCCAAAAGGAGTAACTCGCATTTTCCGTTAACAAAACAACGGCTAACATCGCACCAGGGCTTGCGATTGAAGGTGTCGCTAATGGAAAGATCGCTGTTTCAGTTTCTTTAGGTGCGATCTTAAGCTCAGTATCTGGTTTACTTTCTCCAAAAATCATTGAAAGCGCAAATAGGAATAAAATAATGCCCCCCGCTATTTGAAATGCCGATAAAGGTATCTCAATTGACGTTAAAATATATTCCCCTGCGGCCAAGAAAAAAAGCAAGATAATCGCCGCGTATAATGAGGCTTTTATCGCGACCTTCCTTTTCTCTTTTTTATTAAAACGACTTGTCACTGCAATAAAAACAGGGATAGTGCCGATAGGGTCTATAACCGCAAACAAAAAAATAAAAGTAGCAACGTAATCAATCATATCGGTTCCATCTTAGTAAGGGTTAATTTCCATCGTTACATCTATTTTGAACAATTCTTCATTATTAATAATCTACTATACCGCCTTAATATTGCATTATGGAACGGCTTTATTACAAGTATAAATTAGTTATTTTAACCCGCTAAATAAAACCATTATTTATACCAATCAGTTTAAACACGCATAGCCACAAGAATGCAAATACAAGGTGACGAGTTCAATAAAGAGATAGAGAAAACCACTGGAGGGGCACTGGCAATATGATAGTAAACAGGCTGAAACAAATAGAAATATTACGAGTCGATTAGATGTTGACGTATTGGTCGTTTATGAGTGAATAGTTTAGAAATAGATAAGCTAGAAACGAAAAAGCCCTAGAGATTTCTCACTAGGGCTTCATCTGAATGTGGCAGGGGTGGAGAGATTCGAACTCCCAACATACGGATTTGGAATCCGTCGTTCTGCCGTTGGAACTACACCCCTGCAGACCGAACGGATAATACCTAAGCCAATTTTAAAGTAAAGCGCTTTTTTTCCAAACTTAAATGACTGCTTGTAAAACAAACAAATTTGATAATCACCTGATATCAATAATGACCTTAATGGACCGAGCTTAGATTGTGGAAGGGTTATCTTAAACATTAACAAAAAAGAGATAATCAAGAAACGATTCAAAATAATCATAAATAATCATAAATAATCATAAATAATCATAAATAACAATAAATAATAATAAATAATAATAAATAACAATAAGCACCGTTTGTTATTCCCTCATAATCTGAACCTAATATGCAGTACAATATCGTTAAATAAAATTATTTTTTAACTTCCCCCTCTATCAGCTTAGTAATACACTTAGTTATTAATCAATATCATGCAATTGTTTCTTTAAAAGGATCTGAACGAATGAGCAGCCCACAACCTACGATTAAACCAACGACACCTAATTTCTCATCTGGCCCTTGCGCTAAACGTCCTGGTTACGATATTAACAAATTAGATTTAAGTACGTTAGGCCGCTCACATCGCTCTAATATCGGTAAAAATGCACTGCAACAGGTGATCACAGATACCGCTGAATTATTAGGCTTACCAGAAGGTTATCGTGTTGGTATTGTTCCCGCTTCAGATACCGGTGCAATGGAAATGATCATGTGGTCAATGTTAGGTCCACGCGCTATTGATATTTGTTATTGGGAATCGTTTGGTCAAGGTTGGTATGCAGATATCACTAAACAATTAAAACTACCCAACGTAAATGAAATTAAAGCAGATTACGGTCTGCTACCAGATTTAACACAAGTAAAACCAGAGAATGATTGTATCTTTACCTGGAACGGTACGACCTCTGGCGTAAAAGTAGAGAATGCAGACTTTATTAGTGATAACCGAGAAGGTTTAACCATTTGTGATGCAACATCTGCGGTATTTGCGATGGACATGCCATGGGAAAAATTAGATGTCACTACGTTTAGCTGGCAGAAAGTATTAGGCGGTGAAGGTGGGCACGGTGTAATTATTTTAAGCCCTCGCGCTGTTGAACGTTTAGAGAGTTACACTCCGAGTTGGCCTCTACCAAAAATATTTCGTTTAACTGCTGGCGGAAAATTAATTGACGGTATCTTTACTGGTGCGACGATCAACACCCCTTCTATGCTTTGTGTTGCAGATTATCAAGATGCATTAGATTGGGTTCGGTCTTTAGGCGGAGTTGATGCGTGTATTGCGAAATCACAAGCAAACCTAGCGGTATTAACTAATTACGTTGCTAATAATGATTGGATTAATTTCTTAGCAGAAACACCAAGTACCCGATCTAACACAAGCGTTTGTTTATCTGCAGACTTAAGCGAACAACAGTTAAAAGCATTTATTAAGTTACTTGGAGATAATGAAACTGCATTTGATATTGGCGCTTACAAAGATGCACCAAGTGGTTTACGTATATGGTGTGGTAGTACTGTTGAACAAAGTGATTTAGAAGCGCTAATGCCATGGTTAACATGGGCTTATCAAACGGTTACTGACGCTTAGTTTTTAACTCAAAAGCAATTTAACCACGAAGACACGAAGAATAAAGAAGTGAAGGTCAAAACCTAAAAACCATAAAATAGCTTTTTCATTATTAGCTTTTCTTCGTGTCCTTCGTGAAGTGAAGCGCTTCGTGGTCGTTTGGCTTTTAAGTCAAAAGCATTGACCACGAAGACAACAAAGGTAAAGAAGTTAAGATCAAAAAACTAGAAACCATAAAATAGCTTTTTCATTATTAGGTTTTCTTCGTGTCCTTCGTGAAGCGAAGCGCTTCGTGGTCGTTTGGTTTTTAAATCAAAACCGTTTAACCACGAAGGGTGAAGAAGTTAAGGTCAAAAGCTAAAAACCATAAAATAGTTTTTTCATTATTAGCTTTTAAGCCAAACACAATTTAACCACGAATACTGAAAATACACATTTAACATACAAAAAATTTGTCTCCATAAAACACAAAATTAATTACAAGTCCTATAGTTTTTTACTGCAATGCTGTAACTTACTCTTCATAAAAATAATTAAATCAGTCTTACGACCTAACATACAACACTAGAAAAATGAGGTGCACCATGAGCAACAAACAATTCGATTTTGATTACATTTGTATCGGTGGCGGCAGTGGCGGTATTGCATCAGCTAACCGAGCGTCAATGTACGGTGCAAAAGTAGCAATAATTGAAGCTAAAGATCTAGGTGGCACTTGTGTCAATGTTGGTTGTGTTCCTAAAAAAGTGATGTGGCATGGTGCACAAGTTGCTGAAGCAATTAACCTTTATGCTGAAGATTATGGTTTTGATTTAGATGTTAAAGGATTCAACTGGGCAAAAATGGTTGAAAATCGCCAAGCTTATATCGGACGCATCCATGAATCTTATGATCGTGTTTTAGGTAATAATAACATTGAAGTTATTAAAGGTTTTGCCACTTTTGTTGATAAAAATACAATAGAAGTGAATGGTAAACAGATCACAGCTCAACATATTACTATTGCAACAGGTGGCCGCCCTACTATCCCTAACGTACCGGGCGCAGAACTTGGTATTGATTCTAATGGTTTCTTCGACATTGTTGAACAACCTAAACGTGTTGCGATTGTTGGTGCGGGTTATATCGCAGTTGAAATCGCAGGCGTATTAAGCGCACTAGGAACAGAAACACATCTATTCGTGCGTAAAGAATCACCTTTACGTAGTTTTGATCCATTAATCATCGATACATTAGTTGAAGTAATGGCAGCAGAAGGCCCAACATTACATACGAATTCAACACCTAAAGAAGTCGTTAAAGAAGATGACGGCAGTATTACGCTACACCTTGAAAATGGTAATAGCCAAAATGTTGATACACTGATTTGGGCTATTGGGCGTCACCCAGCAACCGATTCAATTAACCTAGCAGTGACGGGTGTTGAAACGAACGATAGAGGCTACATAAAAGTCGATGAGTACCAAGAAACTAATATTCCGGGTATTTATTGTGTAGGCGACATTATGGAAGGCGGTGTTGAATTGACACCTGTTGCGGTTAAAGCAGGACGTCAACTTTCTGAACGTTTATTTAATAACAAACCGGATGCAAAAATGGATTATGATTTAATCCCTACCGTTGTATTCAGCCACCCACCTATTGGTACTATCGGCTTAACGGAACAACAAGCCATTGAGCAGTACGGTGAAAAAAGCGTAAAAGTATATCAATCAGGTTTCACAGCAATGTACACAGCCATCACTCAGCATCGTCAACCTTGTAAAATGAAATTGGTTTGTGCTGGTGAAAATGAAGTTGTTGTTGGTTTGCATGGAATTGGTTTCGCCGTTGATGAAATGATCCAAGGCTTTAGTATCGCAATGAAAATGGGCGCAACGAAAGCAGACTTCGATAGTGTTGTAGCAATACATCCAACGGGTTCTGAAGAGTTCGTTACTATGCGATAAGCGCACTTATGACGGTAAACTTTATATAGTTACCGTATTCAAAAGTAACGCTGATGGGCTTTATGTTGCTCTGATGCGTTACTTTTAACTATTGCTTTTTAACTATCATCTTTCAGCTTACGTTTTTAACTTCTATGTCCCTTAGAAGCGATACTTTTCCTTATCGCTATATTCATATTTTCTTACTTCACGGCACCATCATTTACTCAAAAGAATGATTCATTAATCTATTCATCGTTAATAACTTGGATAATACGCACTGACTTAATTCAATCAGATCCTAGATTCGCATAATAATTTCCAAGCTGAGCTTTTCTTTAAAGACTCAATTAATAATGACTAAGTCGCACCTATAAAACCAGCAAGCCTACGTTTATTGTCAACAGTGAAAGTGACAATAAGAACATATTATAAGTCACTGATCTGTATTAAAAATTTATAACTTTAATAAACAGTCCCAAACTCATTGTTCATACAAAACTATAAATAGCATTACATGACTGAAATATTAGTATTTATATACTAAAGTTAAAGTACTCTTGAAAATAAAAAACAAAAACACCCACAAGTAATTGATATATATATGATTAATATAAATATTGGCTTCGTAATTTACTTTTTTAAAATAAAAAACAATATAGTTTAAAAAGATAAAATAGATTTTACATGTCAAAATCCATCAAATAAACATACAAATAAATTTCAAAATACTCTGAAAAGTGATGTCTAGATCTACTTTATGATACATATAAAAAAACTAATGAGAGCAAGATCATTTTATAGTGCCATCGAGTTTGACCCTTTTTAGCTATTCCTTAACAATCATCTGGCAAACACAAAAATAATTCATTAAGGAGCAATACATGAGCAAAATTAAAAAGGGAAAAAAAATGCAGTTAACTAAAATAGCGGCAGTTACGCTGAGTGCAGCATTAATTTTTGGTTGTGATGATTTAGAATTTAAAGAAACGACATCTACTGATACAGATAGCGGTAGTGAAGAAACAGATACAGGTGATAGCAGTACTGACGATACAACTAGTATAAATCTAGGCGCTCAAATATTAGACACGCTTACAGACGACGGCGGTGAACTAAGAATCAAACTTAGCGACCAAGCTTCTGTTAGTGAGATTGTAACTGGACAAGTTAGTGCAACTATTCAATTACAAGAAGATACAGACTCAACAATTGCATCTGATGGCAGTAAAAATACAGCTTACGTATCGTTATATTCTGATGGTACTTCATCATCAAACCTACATGGTGATATAATATTTGCAAGTGATGGCATTATTAAACAACGTGATGAAACAGGAAGTCAAATAGAAGTTGATGGTGCAACTTACACCGAAGGTGAAGCAATAGAATTTGTAGCGACCTGGGATGAGGCTACATACTCATTTTCTGTAGATGGTGGAACAACTTTCTTTGGCCCTTATGCTAGTAGAGATGAAACAGCAGTAACCGTCATTTCGTTTAAACTTGGTGATACTTCAGGGCAGTCTTCATATGAATTTAATGTTGATGATATTACTATTGAAGATGAAGGTGTTGAAGTATTCACAGATAGTTTTGATGATGATACTGAAGGTACAACTCTTGTTCCTCCGTATAACAGTAGCTCTTCAGAAGCAACATCAGAACTAATGGATTTTGATAGCGCAACAGACTCCGATGAAACTGAAGAAGAAACTGATTCAGTTACAGATGACTTTGAATCTTATACTGTAGGTGATGCAATTAGTGATGCCAGCTCAGATTGGTCTACTGCAAATATTGATGCAGGTAGTGTTGCAGAAGTAAGCGAAGACCAAGCAAATGGTGGTACACAATCTTTATACTTAGCAGATAATGATGATAGTAAGCCTTATGCTTATAGATCATTTGCAGGTACATCAACAGCAGGTTCAGTATCTGTAGATGTATATACTCCTTCAGATAATACTAAAACAACCTACATTAATGTCGGTACTGGCAAAAATAACTCAGATAGATACTTTGAAGTTAGATTAAGCAGCTCTCTGGGATATGAAAACTCTACCGATGGTGATGTAACACTAGAGACTGATTTCTCGAAAGATAACTGGCATACAGTCACGATTGCATGGACAGATGCAGACTTAGTAACTGTATCACTAGATGGTACTGAAGTAGCAACAGATATTGACCAAACATTGCTCGGCTTAAGCTCAGATACGCCAACGCAATTTACTGTCTATACTGGTGACTCAAGCAGTTTCGTTAATAGTGCATACTTTGATAACTTAGATTCAGATTTATTTTAATTATTTGAACTATTAAATAATCATTGAGGCCAACTATCTAGTTGGCCTTTTTTATACCCCATTAAAATACCCCATATTTTCTTCTACTAATACAAAAAACATATCTCTGGCATTAATCATCTTTACATTAAGATTGACTACCAACTTATCACTTTTTAAACATTATAATTTGCCCATTTTTTATTTGTATTATAATTGAACCTTACTGTCATTACAGACTTAAAATAAAGATACAACGCTAATCTGACAATGCGCTCATTAACCTTTATTAAATGGAATTTTTACTGTGAAATATAAATTAACAAGCACTCTTTTATTAACATTATTGCTCAGCGCTTGTGGCGGTGGAGGTAGTAGCTCTTCTGACTCGACTTCAACAGAAACAAGCTCAACTAACTCTGACTCAACAGATTCAGAATCTAGCATTGAGTATACGGGTGTACCTTATGATTATTCTCAATATGTAAATGCACTTGATAATGCAAATTTACAACAAACTGATCTATCTGATTGTACTGATAATGACATCAACAATAGTTGTTCAAAGTCTGATGTTGTAGATGCAGGAGAATATGAAAATTACGACAGCGAATATTTTTATATTGATGCGGATTCTGGTTGGCTAACCTTTGAAATGGAAGGTGATAGTAATCGTACTGAACTTCGCTTCAAAGAAAACTTTTTAACTGACTCGGCAGAGACAAAATATACGTTAACTGCGGATATATTACCTATTTTTCCTTCTGAATCAGTTAAAAATAGTAGCGATGGTGAAGAGATAACATTATTACAAGTACATAATAAAGGTGAGAACGGTGTCACTGATGACACTGTTTTATCACATCCTTTATTACGTGTTGTCTGGGATGGGGAAAGCCGAACAGACGATGCCACTGGTGCTTCATATAGCAATGCTTATTGGGCAATCATTAAAACAAATGCTTATGAGTGTAAGAATGAAAGTAACCCTAACTACAATGATAATTGCCCAGACTCATACGACTTCTATTATTTGACTAATTACGATGCAAATAACCCAACTAATTTTGAAATTATAGTCGGTAATGAAACATTAATTATTAATGTCGATGATGACAATAAAGTTAATATTAGTATCGATTACTGGGCAAGTTTATACAGCTATTTTAAAGCGGGTGTTTATAACCAATATACGGATGGTAATAGTGTCGTCCAGTTCAAGACAGTGACTTATAGTGAAAGTGATTATAGTGATGAAACAACGTCACTAGAAATGAATGCACTAGACCCAGATCTTCCACCGTCTGATAACTTCGATCTTTCTACCTGGAACTTAAGTGTACCAATTGATAATGGCGAAGGTGATGGTTATGCAAAAGCAACGACAATCACAGTAGAGCAATTAAATAATGGCTATGAACTAGACAATTACTTTTGGACCGATACAACTGACGGTGGCATGGTCTTTAGAGATTATATCGGTGGAGCTCGCACATCATCAGGCACGTCATATACTCGCACAGAACTCCGTGAAATGTTGCGAGGGGAAGATACCAGTATCAGTACTCAAGGTGTTAATGAAAACAACTGGGTATTTAGCAATGCACCAGAAGATCAACAAAACGATGCAGGTGGCGTAGATGGCAATATGGTGGCGACGCTAGCCGTTAATCATGTAACAAGTACAGGTGATAGCTCTCATCAGGGTCGTGTCATTATTGGTCAAATCCATGCAGCAAGTGATGAGCCAGTTCGCCTATATTACCGTTTATTAGATGGACATACTAAAGGTTCAATTTATATTGCTCACGAACCAAGTAATGGTAACAGTGAACAGTGGTACACCATGATTGGTTCAAGAAGTAATAGTGCAAGTGATCCTGAAGATGGCATCGCACTGGACGAAAAATTCAGCTATGAAATTGATGTGGTTGGCACAACTCTTAACGTTAGCATTATACGTGATGGGAAAGATACGATCACTCAAACCGTCGATATGGAAAACAGTGGTTATGATGGATACTATGTCAAAGATGGAGAAACACTCGAAGATTACATGTACTTTAAAGCGGGTGCTTACAACCAAAACAATTCAGGTGAGACCTCTGATTATGTACAAGTCACTTTCTATGCTTTAAGTAAAACACATTAACAAATAATGCCCTGAAAATAGTGTATAGACATTATCCTTTTCAGTCATATCGTTAAATCAACTTATTTAGCCTATTATTAAGCAATTAATAATAGGCTTTTTTATATCATCACCCCTTACAAAAAAGCACTTCCAATATTAACTAATCTCAATTCTGCCTTGAGTTCAGTAGTAAGTGAAATCAGAATTATATTTAAAATCATGGGATTATATTTTTTACTAGTCAGTATTGTTAGTTTTACGAAATTAAAGGTAAATCATTGAAGTAATAAAGGTTATTGAGAGGTAATTTAACGTAGAAACACCCGGAAATAGAAATGTTGTATCGCTTGGCTTATCCAGAACTGAGGTGAACGACTAAACTTAACCAATAAGTTTCCATAACATTAAAATCTCCTTAGTTTTCACGGCTTTCTATATTCAATCAACTACACATCATGTTGGTTGAAGATCTAACGAGTTCAATCAATACTTTCTAACAACGAAGATGCTTACCTCACAACTTGCCGAGTAAATCGTTAACTCGAAAAGCAATTCAGCGTTACAACATTCAATAAGGATTCACTATTACCATCATGTTGCACCTTCCCTTACTGTCCGGGTTAACGGCTGAATAAAGTATCTCGATTGGTAACGGGGATATGATTTTAAAGTACGACAAATACTTTAAATAGTCATGAACAAGCCATTTGATTTTAAAAGCGATGAATAATATATAAGGTTAATGATGAGATAATTGGCTCTATTACGGATCATCGTTTAATGAGAATAATCATTAATTTCAAAGAGCCTGCAGTGAAACTTAACATCATTGAAATAAACCAGACTAGGAAGTTTATGTTTTTACACCGATTGAAGGGTATTAGAGGACTGTGCCACTACAGACAATAGACTAGACAAAAAATGGCCAATATAACGTCAATGAGAGAGTCTAGATGACCATAACGATTAACCTGTCTACTTTGTTAGTTGTTTATATAACTAACTCCAGAGAGCAATCTGGGCACTATAAACAAAAAGCTTAGCCCCATCGTCTTATATTATTTACCTCTTTACTACTCACCTCTTTGCTACTCACCTATCTACTACTAATCTTCCTACTACTCACCACTAAATTTACTAACGACTCTTTTAATTAATGGCGATCAAATTAAGTATCTAATCGACACATCGAAAAATAGAATAGTCATTTATATGGTTATTGCTCTCTGTTTAATCATAAATAAAAAGCAAAAAAAAACGGTTAGATAAACTAACCGTTTTTGTTAACTGATGTTAATCAGAGTAAAGAGACTGCCAAAGTAAATTAATTTACTTCAGGTAATCTATCTTTATCTTCATCATCGTCATCATTACTTACGTTGCTATCAACCGCATTAACTAACAGTAAACCGATAGCTAGTACAATACCGCCACATAATACAAAGATTAAGCTTTGCATGAATGCGTTTGGTAAGAAGAACATTGTCATAATACCAACACCAGCGAAGCTAATTAATAGACCAAGCATTTTACGTTGTTTGTTATCAAGACGTTGTTGAGCGTTAGACTCGTTGTGTAGAGGAGTCGCTAAGTTATTGAAGAAAGTATCAACATCTTTTTCACGTTCAGGTGATAGTTTTTTGTAGAACAACATAGTACTACAGAAGAAACCGCCGGTAATAACGATGTGACCTAGTAGACCCAGACCAACTTTAAGATCTTTCCACTCACGACCCGTTAACGCTGTATCTAAGTTGAACCAGTTTTGGATATCAGCTGCAGAGATAACTAAACCTACGTAGTAAGATACAACAGCACCAACAATCAATGTTGCCCAAGCTGCCCAATCAGGTGTTTTACGGATAAAGAATCCACAGAACGCTGGAACAGTCATAGGGAAGCTGATTAACGCACCTACGTACATCATTGTATCGAATAAGCTCAGACCTTTTAATGAGTTAATAAATAACGCCACTAAAATAATGATAATACCAAATACCGTTGACGTAATTTTAGAACAAGTTACTAACTCTTTTTCAGTTGCCTTTGGACGTAAAACAACTTGGTAGAAGTTTTTAACAAAGATACCTGAGTTACGGTTTAGACCTGAATCCATTGAAGACATAGTCGCCGCAAACATTGCAGAGATAAGTAAACCAACCATACCTACAGGCATGTATTCATCTACGAAGTAAAGGTAAGCGTAATCGGCTGCTTTTTTACCAGCTTCAGGGTACATAGCTGTTAAATCAACACCAGTAGATGCTAAGAACCAACTTGGTAGGAACCAAATGATTGGACCAATCGTCATTAAGATACAAGCTAGTAACGCAGCTTTACGTGCATTTTTTGAATCTTTAGCCGCAAGGTAACGGTATGAGTTAAGCATGTTATTAGTAATACTGAACTGCTTAACAAAGATGAAGAAAGACCATAAAGCAAAGATACTGAAGTAGTTAATTTGTGTACCAACAAGGAAAGTAACTTCTCTTGTTTGCTCAAAACCTTCAATGATGTTTGAAATACCACCACCTTGGTTAAGCGCTACAATCGCACAAGTAATCGTTACAGACATGATGATAACCATCTGCATAAAGTCAGATGCGATTACCGCCCATGACCCGCCAGTTACCGACATAACTAATACAACAATACCTGTTGCCCAGATAGTTGTTTCAATATCAACACCAAAGATACCAGAAGCAATGATAGCAAGACCATTCAACCAGATACCTGCGTTGATAACACTGTTTGGCATACCCGTCCAAGTAAATACTTGTTCGTTTTTACTACCAAAGCGTTGGCGTACCGCCTGAATTACCGTTACAACACGTAGTTGGCGGAATTTAGGAGCGAAGTACAAGAAGTTCATCAAGTAACCGAATGCGTTAGCAATAAAGATAATCGCAACAGTAAAACCGTCGTTGTAAGCTTTACCGGCAGCACCAGTAAAGGTCCAAGCACTAAATTGGGTCATGAAGGCAGTTGAACCTACCATCCACCAGAGCATGTTACCGCCCCCACGAAAGTAATCACTTGTATTTGTGGTGAATGTTCTGAACATCCAACCGATGGCAATAAGGAATAGAAAATAAACCCCTACCACTAATATATTAAAATCCATATCAAGACCCTTTGTGTTATTAAGATTGACATGACCTTATCCCAGAGAAGAGATTAATTGTATTACAATAATAAAAGTATGTGATTGAAATCATATTTAATGAGCAGTGATGGCAAAGAACTTAATCTAGATCAGATTTAACAAGTAATAGCGATGCCATCAGTAAGGCTTAAAAAGTATAAAGAAGCACATAAAACAGGTTGATAAGCGTAAAGATAAAAAATCACTATAACTAATAAAAACAATAGATAAGACGATTTAATATACTCAACAACACTTACTTTTTTTAAATGGCTATGAATGAAGTAAGAAATCAAGAAATTAATTTTAACAGTTAATTCTTAACTTTTAAGTTTGTAACTTGTATGTCAATTATCGCTGTGCCACAGAGCAAATAGAAAAACAACAAAGTGTTTAAAAATAAAGTCACAAAAAAAACAAATATGTTACCCAGCTCTCTATACGGACTAAAAAACATGTGATCAAAAGCAATAAAATAATCGTAAGCAACTGATATTTAACAAAAAACATTTTATTAAATTAATTCCATAAAATTTGGCACAAAAAAGTTAGAGGGAACTCACAGAACAAACCAGCAAAAATTATGTATCCTATTTGTATTATGAAATGCCAATATAAATCAGGTGTGGCATAAAAAGTCTTTCGGTTTTAATACTAGCAACAGAGAAGATTGATTGTTTAACAATAAACACAACACTCTAAAAGATGCAGTGATAGAACTAAAATGTAAAACTAACATCAAATTGGACGATAAAAATGAAATTACAAAACAAATTAATTTTTGCTGTTGCAACAACAGTATTGTCAAGTGCCGCTTTTGCTGCACAAATTGATTTCCGCCATGAGTGGAAAGCAGACAACTATGAAGAAGCTAGCCGTATCAAATTAGGCACGGGCTTTAAATTTGAAAATGTTGACAATTTGAAATCCAACATTGGTCTTGAAATGAAGTTTAAAAGCTTCGATAAAACAAAAACGCTTGAAAATACTTACCTTACAGAAACAGAGTTAGACTTGGGTTTAACCTACAAAATGGGTAAATGGCAAATAAAACCAGGTATGCCAATTGCGTTAACAGACCGTAAAAGAACCTTTAAACCTCAAATTCGTATTGTTTATAAATCAGATTTTGGTTTACAAACTGCATTACGTTACCGTCATGAATTTGCAAATTACTCAGATCCAACTGATGGCGATACAAATGTTGAAACTGGTAAGAAAGTAAACCGCCCTACTAAATCTAAAGTAACATTAACAGGCTCTTACAAAATTGACGACCTACCTAACCTTAAACTAAGTTACGAAGTAAACTATGTTAAATCATGGGATAAAGTAAGACAATTTGACGGTAAAGATTGGGAATATGACGCAGGTCTAGTTGTGGGTTACCAATTTGGTGACTGGCGTCCATTTGCAGAGCTCTGGACTGTAGATGAAAGTTCAAGTTCAAGTAAAAGACAAGCTCGTTACCGTGCAGGTATTAAATACAAATTCTAAACCTTAAAATGATTAATTGAGTCTAATCATAAAAGCCGCTTACGAAACTAAGTGGCTTTTTTTGTATCTATAAATCCACACTACAATGTATTTAACCTCAGTTCCGGATAAGAAAAGCGATACAACACCACTATTTGAGCGAATTTCTTCGTTAAATTATTTCCCAATAACCAGTTATTGCTTCAACAATTTGCCTTGAACTACGCACAACTAGCAGTATTGTATAATAATTTTTTATAACTGTATGATTTAAAATAACCTTTCGCTTCCGTTAACCAGAATTGAGGTTATTTAATTTTACTGCCTCAAACAATGTTAGCCACTTAAGAAGCTTATATTAATAGTCAATTTAAGCAGTGACTCCTATCGAATACCAACTAATGCTAATCTCTATTTCAACAATATAAATACCGACACAAAAGTCAAGTAAACATAAAATACAAAAATAAATTTATGAACAATAATCTAATATAAATGATTAGAAGAAATAGATTTTATCAATGTTATGCAAGGGTTTTTGATGCTTACATATCTATTTGTATTACTTTATAAAGTGACTTTATGAAGTTATTTTAAAACTTTAAGTTTAAATAGAGGTCTATATACGCGGAAGTCAAAAAACCTCTCAATAATCAGTATTTTAACTATTGGAGGCGACTTTAAGACAAGTGATAAGGTTTATAGCGCTCTTGTATAATCAAACTTCATGTGTCGTACGCTTGAATCTGTTCCTTCAAAATGTATTTTGAGTAGTGCCAGAAAAAGCTCACCTGTTGCTAACGAATCCACTAAAGCACCATGAGCAGAGTATTCAGGGAGATTATGGCGAGCACGGATAGATCCTAAACGGAAATCATCCGTTGCAGAATCATCTTTATACATGTGCAATGACTTTTCCATCTGAAGTGTATCAGCCCACAATAAAGGTAGCGGAGGTAATTTATAATTGATAGCAATATAATGATTTAAAAAACGCTTTTCAACGACGCTGCCATGTACAATAAGTACCTTGCCGACAGATTCCGCTAACAAAGTATCCATCACTTCCACCCACGGTTTACCTTGTTCAAGCATCTCTGGGACAATGTGATTAATAACAGCGGTTTCAGCTTTGATATTTTCAGCCGATTGAATCAATGTTTCTACCGCCTCACTGAGTAACAACTGCTGTTTTATTAAAGGTAAATATCCCACACTTAACAATGAATCACTTTTAGGATCAAAACCGGAGGTTTCAAAATCTACTGAGAGATAATCCAAAGCAAAAATATCATCATCTAAACTGGGCAAAGGAGCTGATAATAGTGCTTTAATATTATCAGGCACTTCATGGTTAGCTAAATATCGCTCACGTTCGCGCTTTAATTTATTTAATGGGTGGAAATGATTTAAAATGGCACGCATAAATTCTCTCTTTCACTCAAAGTAATTGATTACTGACGATCAAACTTCAATTTTGTATATTCTTGTAGATCAGCAATAATTCTAAATGCGTCTTTTAAATGCTTTCTTTCAAAGCTACCAAAAGTATCTGGAATAATATTATTATCAGGTACTTTTCCTTCTTTTAATGCACTTAATTGATGAGATAAGCGTACTTGTGTTAGGAACTGGAATGACCCTTGTACGTTTTTCAACATCTCTTCACTTAATAAGTTGTTTTCATAAGCATGAGTGAAACGAGCCATTGTTTCTGCTTTTTCAGAACCCGAAGATAAGCCGTAAATACGAGCTAAATCGACTAATAAATTGATAGCAAACTTTTTAATATTTAGTGTTTTAGAGTTCTCACCACTTTTTTCCAATACAAGCGAGTTAAAAATACCCAATGGAGGGTTAACCGATACAGAATCTCGCACCATAGAAGATAAAAACACATGTGAATCTTTGATACTTGAAAATAGATGAGCTTGAAGTTCTTTGTTAAAGCTTTCATTACCGTATAACCAGCGTGTTTCTAAAAACACCGTTACATTTAGTAAGCTTTCATATTCTGGATTTGCCACCCATTTACTGTAAGAGGCTTTCCACACTTTTAAAGGCATACACCATTTAGGATTAACGGCCATGAATTTACCGCTACATAATGGATAAGCACAAGCATCTAATGAGTTACACACCCACATTGCCAAACCTTGAAAGTAAATACGATCTGCAGCAGTGGCGGTATCCGCTAAAATAATGGCATTATCTTGATCCGATAACATATGCACTTCATTTCGAGCATGCGATCCCGCTACAATCCAAGCAAATTCACAAGGCGGTTTGCCAAAGTGTCCTTCAGCCATTTGTAATAATCTGCGGTTATATGCATCCATTATCATGGTCATTACATGGCCAATAATGTCACCACTGACCTTACCTTCTACTAATGCTTCAAATATTGCCTGGCGTTCAGGGGTTAATTTTGTGAGATCGGCAACGGTGTTTGCGTATTTAATTTTTTCAATTAAGAAAACCGCTTGGATTCTATTGTTACGCACTAAATGTGTTGTTGTTAAAACACCTAAAACATTATTACCTTCAACAACGGGTAAACTACGTACGTTATTTTGCATCATAATAGATGATGCTTTTAACACTAAGTCATTAGGCCCAACAGTTAATGGATTAGGCGTCATGATCTCTTTAACTGGTCGGTTATAATCCAACCCAGCTACGATCACACGTTTAGTCATATCTCGGTCAGTCACTAAACCAATGATCTTACCATTCTCTGTAATCACAGCAGTCGGAGAACAAACCGCCATTATCTCTTCAGCCACTTTTCTAATCGGTGTACTAGAATCAACAACAACAATTTTATCACTTGATACTTCAGAGACTTTTTTTACAAACACCCCTTTTTCACTGTCTGACCACACAACATCTAAAGCAGAATGTAAACGCACCTGCACATTACTTGCAAAATGCTCAGCAAAGTCTGGGTATTCATCTAACAAGTTTAATAAGTCAGAGTGGGGCACTAAATATAATAAAGTATTTTCTATGGCGATGGCGCTGTAGTCTTCTTGGGATTCTTTATGCTCGTCAAGGAAAGTAAAACCGAATAAGTCTTCTGCCCCTAATTTCGCACGTAACATACCGTTATGTTTGCGTTGTTCCATCGATCCGGTGCGAATCACATATAAATAACGTAATTCATGCTCTCCACCAAAGTGAACCTGTTCGCCTTTCGCTAAATAAGAAATTTTAATACAGCAGGCAATTTTTCGTTGTAGTTCTTGAGGCAACTTATCAAAAGGATCAATTTTAGATAGGAAGTCGTGAATATTGGGAATTAATGTTTGAGGCATAAATAATCCTTTAAAAATATAGCCATTTAATGCAAAAGCCATTCTCTATTATTAGAGAATGGTTAGCATATTGCCTTAGTCTAGAGAGCGATAAACAGAATCTAACAGCTTCAATAACAAGCGCTTAGTTTTCTAAGATCTGATATTACATTGCCCTATTCAAAGCTGGCTTACTCTGCTCTAAAAGGGTCACATGAATATTATTTAAGTTAAGTTTAAGCACAACAATATAATAGGTTTAGAAAATTTGTAATACAATAAACACTAGCAGTACTTTCATATATAAAAAGATAAAAACATTAGAAATTGACTGTTAGTTTGAGTACAAATATAAGATTAAGGCCTAGTGGTTTAAACACGTTTTATAATTATTAATACGGCTATTTCTTAACTGCCAACTCCCTCTAAACCGCGAGGAGTGAACAGACATTCATTATTATTAATTACTACCAGGTAAACGGCGCTTACTTTTACTTAACAAATCAATATTTGCTTGTCGTGCTTTATCGGAATCACCCGCCATAATCGCTGAGTAAATAGCGCGATGCTCATTGATGCAAGTACTACCTCTAACCGATGAATGTGTAATAAAGCTTTTAAACATCGTGCACAAGACATTCGCAAAAGGTAGATAGAAGCTATTACCGGTAGATAAAAAAATCAAACGGTGAAACTCCATGTCAGCTTCAGTCCAGCTTTCCAGTTCAAAATCTTTAGAGATATCATCCATTCGTTGAAAAGTAGCAGATAATAAAATACGTTGTTGCGCAGTGGCATTTTCTGCAGCAAGTGCAGCGGCTTCTGGCTCTAATGCGTTACGTAAAGAGAGAAAGTCTCGATAAACAGCATTGTTATCACCAATATCAATTAACCAATCTAATAATTGAGAGTCCAAAAAATTCCAATTTTCTCGATCAGTAACACGTGTTCCAACCTTTGGCTTTGACTCTAACAACCCTTTTGACGTCAGTAATTTAATCGCCTCTCTTAATGAGGTTCTGCTAACTTTAAATTGCTCACATAGTGTCATTTCACCAGGAATAATCTCATTTTGAGCAACTTCTCCTGACAGTATTTTACGAGCGATTTCACGTGCTACTTGCACATGTAAGCTACGTTTTACTCCAGCTATTTCTACAAATGCATTCTGCATAAGGACCCTTATCTTTATTATATTGAATTAATAGTAATACAAATAAAGTGGGTTTGATATACGATCAACCATGCCTCTTTATCTTCTGTGATTTACATAGGAAAATAATAGTGTTCTTTTGTATTATATGTGAACTAATACCCAATCATATTAGGCATAAAAAAGAGGCTTCGCCAATGATAGTTTTTGTAGCCCTATCGGTTATAGTATAATATTTGTTCACATAGAAAACACTTACATTGAGCTATACTGGTTGTGTTAATCATACGATCTAAATTTCATGCAAAAATAAATAGACCTCAGATATACATTAATATCAATGGTTGTTCTATATAACCTCAATGCAAGTTAATGAAAACGGAATTACATTTAAAATCATAAGGTTATATTTTTTACTAGTCAGTGCAGTTAGTTTTACGTAGTTCAAGGCAAATTACCTCTCAATAACGGGTTATTGAGAGGTAATTTAACGCGGAAATAGTCGTGTTGTATCACTTTGCTTATTCAGAACTGAGTTTATTTATGAAGTTTATACTAAAAAAGTGAATCGTTTCCACCAGCAGAATAAATCAGTCAGTCAGTCATGAATATTGGTTTTATATAAATATAAACCACTACCTAAAGGTTAGCGACCATCATCGTATAAGGGATCATAATGAAAACAATGTCATGTAAACAATTAGGTGGGGCTTGTGAACAATCTTTCCAAGCAAAAACATTTGAAGAATTAGTAGAGCAAAGTAAGTTACATGCTATGGAAATGTTTATGCAACAAGATGAAGGACACCTTGAAGCAATGCAAAAAATCCAAGCGTTAATGAAAGATCCAGCAGCAATCCAAGCTTGGTACGATGCTAAAGAGCAAGAGTTTAATGCATTAGTAGAAGATTAGTTAAAGTAGAGAGAGTTAGCTTACTGAGCAAATAAGCTATTTTTTAATCCTCAATTTTTCTGAATAAATAGACATCAGGCTCTTAAGTCCTTTGGACTATCCATCACCACCGATGTGGATATAGACTGTACTTGTTTAATAGAACCTAACACTTCTGAATGAAACTGCTTATAGGCGGATAAGCTAGTGGTCTCTACTCTTAACAAATATTCTTTAGCACCAGTAATATTATGACATTCGACCACTTCTTTCGCTCCTTCAATAGATAACTCAAAGTGCTTTTGTGTGGCATTACTATGGTCTGACAAACCGATTTCAACATACGCAATAAACTCAATACCCTGTTTCACTGAATTTAATATTGCTCTATAACCGACAATGGTTTTATTGTGTTCTAGCTCTTGCACGCGCCTTAAGGTTGCAGAGGGTGATAAACCAATTCGCGTTGCTAACTCAACATTCGATAAACGCCCATTCAACTTTAACTCTTGCAATATTCTTTCGTCAAATCTATCCATAGCCAACTTTTCTTGTGAAATTAATGATTTTCAAACAAATATAGACACAAAATTTACTAATATTCCCTTTAATATACAAGCATAAATTCATTAAAGAGTACTGTACATGGAATATACACAATTATTGGCGTTATTTAGTTTTGCAATTGTAAGTAGTTTTTCTCCTGGCCCAAACAATATTATGCTAATGACGTCAGGTGCGAATGTGGGGTTCTATCGTACTATCCCACATATGCTCGGAATCATTACCGGTTATAGCGTGATGTTATTGTTGATAGGATTTGGCTTGATGCAATTCTTGTTACAGTACCCTGTACTACAAAATACATTACAAATAGTATGTTTGATTTATTTAGTCTACTTAGCTTATAAAATAGCAACGAGTAAAGTGAGCCATCAAACGCAATCTCAATTTAAACCGATGTCTCTTCTTTCTGCTGCAAGCTTTCAATGGATTAACCCTAAAGCTTGGTCTATGGCTTTCTCTGCGATTACAGTTTATAGCGCGGACATTGACTATATTACGGCGATATTAATGATTATGGCGGTGTTTGCAGTCGTCAATGTCCCCTCTGCTTGTGCTTGGACATTGGCAGGTAAAAAAAGTCGGGATATATTATCGAACCCACAACGATTGATGTATTTCAATTATTCGATGGCAGTCTTGTTAATCGTGTCTGTCGGGTTCAGTTTATAGTTGTACTAAATGTAAAAAGGCCACCAGCGAGTTAAGCTAATGGCCTTTTTACATTAATAATATCTTAATAATAATCAGCGCTAATCCCAATAACAGGTCAGTTAATAACAAACTATAATATTAATAACTTACACTGAAAATGGATACTTAATGGGATCATGACATTGATAACCAACGACTTCAAAATCATCCATTGTCACCCACGTTTCTAAGTCTTCTAATGACGTGATTTTAGGATTAATTTTTAATTGTGGTGAAGCAAAAGGTTCACGCTTCAATTGCACACCTCGCATTAACTCTAATTGGTCTTCATAAATATGTGCATTAACAATTTTATGGTACGCCTTACCTGCTTTTTTACCAGTGATCTGCGCCATCAATGCCAAGAAAGCAAATACTTGAACTTGATTAAAATTCAATCCTAATGGCACATCACATGAACGTTGATAGCTGGTTAAGTGCAATGTGTCACCTAATAGAGAAAAAGTATGTGTATGCATGCAAGGACGCAAGCATCCCATCTCAAACTCACCTGGATTGTAAAAGGTCAGAATCTCTGCGCGATCATCAATACCGTTTTTCAAGTTATCAACAATCTTCTTTAATTGATCTAAGGTTGTGCCATCCGGTTTTGCCCATGAGCGACCTTGAACACCGTAAACACGGCCCATATCATCTTCACCTTTACGGTGCGAACTGTTCAACCAAACGTCATTTAAGTTAGCATTAGCGTCCCATGTTTTAGTGCCTAAAGCACGGAAGTCAGCTGCATTATCGTAACCACGGATATAACCTAAAAACTCAGCAATCGCTGACTTATAAAAGCTTTTACGCGTGGTTATCATCGGGAATTGATTATTACCAACATCGTATTCTAAATCAGCATTGATAACCGTTAAGCAACGTTTACCAGTGCGTTCATTCTCAATCCAAGTACCTTCATCAATAATACGTTGGCATAGCTGTAAATACTGTTTCATTATTGCTTACCTTTATTATTTTTTGCTTTACTAGCAACGGCTTCAACAGGATTGTTTTTATAAGCATAAAACATTAAAGCAGCTCCTATGATGACCATTGGCAGGGACAGAATTTGCCCCATACTCATATTAAATGTTAATAAACCGAGTTGAGCATCAGGCTCGCGAGCAAATTCAATAATGAATCGGAATGTACCGTAACCCAGTAAGAATAAACCTGCGACTGAACCCGCTGGTTTAGGTTTACGGATAAATAGAATTAAGATAATAAATAACACCACACCTTCTAATGCAAACTCATACAACTGTGAAGGATGGCGAGGAAGTGGGCCTGCATTGTGGAAAATCACACCGAATGGAGAGTCAGTCACTCTTCCCCATAATTCAGAGTTAATAAAATTACCAATACG
This sequence comes from uncultured Psychromonas sp., assembly GCF_947489755.1. Lineage (GTDB taxonomy): Bacteria > Pseudomonadota > Gammaproteobacteria > Enterobacterales > Psychromonadaceae > Psychromonas. Next base: position 32,455 of record NZ_CANLFB010000026.1, on the reverse strand, counting down.
TCCAGCCCCTAAGCCAACCGGTAATAATGGCACAATAAAATCACCGACCGATAAGATAGAGCGTTGATGGCGTTTTGCATAAATAATAATGGCAGTCAGTACACCTAGCACCCCACCATGGAATGACATTCCACCTTCCCAAATTCTAAATAGGTACATTGGGTTATCGATGAAAGTAGGGAATTGATAGAAGAATACGTAACCAATACGTCCGCCTAAAATTACGCCCATAAAACCAGCAAATAAAAGGTCACTTGCTTGTTCACGTGTCCATACACCATTAGATTTATCACAAGCGCGATTTGCCATCCAAAACGCACAAGCAAAACCAATAAGGTACATTAATCCATACCAACGAATATCTATCGGACCGAGGCTAATCGCAATCGGGTCAATCTGGGGTAATACATAAGGAGATGAGGACATATTTTGCTCTAATTGATGAGTTTAATGGCGGTATCATAACGTAATTTGTATACATATTTAAATACAGCTTAAGGATTAAAATTTTTAGACTAAAAATACCAGAAAAAAGAGTCAATATAGTACACTTTCAAAGGACTTTTATTTTTAATAGTAAAAAATAGCAATTACTGAATTAATTTACTGTTAAATATGCTATTTTCTGCGCCAAATTATGATCTGTATTAATTCTAATATGAGATTAGTCACTACAATCACCTTGTAGTCACCATACCAAAATAGCGTTTGCTTCTACTAAGCGTTAAACCATTAATCACAGTGTCCATAAGACGTTTTATACACACTGTTAATAATAAAAAGATAGGACATACTTATGAGTTCAAGCCCCACCCTTATTCAGCGAATGATGAACGGTAGCTTAGTATTACAAATTGTTGTTGGTATTATTGCAGGCGTTTGTCTTGCCACCTACTCACCAAGCACGGCTACATCCGTTTCATTTCTTGGTGGATTTTTTGTTAGTGCGTTAAAAGCCGTTGCACCGATTCTTGTTTTCATCTTAGTGGCATCGTCGATAGCAAACCAGAGTAAAGGCACACACACTAACCTTAAACCAGTTATTCATTTATATTTAATCGGTACTTTATTAGCTTCTATTACTGCCGTTCTATTTAGTTATGTATTCCCTACAGAACTTGTCTTAATAACAACCGATATTGTGGCATCACCGCCTGAAGGTATTTTAGAAGTATTAAACACACTATTATTTAAAATTGTAGATAATCCAGTCAATGCCTTAGTAACTGGTAACTTCATTGGTATTTTAGCGTGGGCTGTTGGTTTAGGTTTAGCACTTCAACATGCCAATGAATCGACAAAAAATATGCTACATGACCTATCTCATGGCGTCTCTAAAATCGTACAACTAGTGATTCGATTAGCACCTATCGGTATTTTCGGTTTAGTAGCAACGACGTTTGCACAAACGGGCTTTGATTCATTAATTGGCTACTCTCACTTATTAGCGGTATTAGTTGGCTCAATGCTATTTATTGCATTGGTTGTTAATCCAATCATTGTTTATGTCAAGCTAGGTACTAACCCTTACCCATTAATATTCCAATGTTTACGTGAATCAGGTGTTACCGCGTTCTTCACACGTAGCTCTGCAGCTAACATTCCTGTGAACATGGCATTATGTGAGAAATTAGACTTACATGAAGATACTTATTCTGTATCTATTCCATTAGGTGCAACCATCAATATGGCTGGCGCAGCAATCACTATTACAGTCTTAACGCTTGCAGCTGTTCATACCTTAGGTATTGAGTTTGATATTTTCACTGCCATTTTACTCAGTGTCGTTGCTGCAGTATCTGCTTGTGGTGCTTCTGGTGTAGCTGGTGGATCATTATTATTGATTCCATTAGCCTGTAGTTTATTTGGTGTGCCAAATGAAATCGCAATGCAAGTTGTTGCCATTGGTTTCATTATTGGTGTTGTACAAGACTCTGCTGAAACAGCGTTAAACAGTTCAACGGATGTTATCTTCACCACTGCTGCTTGTCGTGCAGAAGAAGCTAAGAGTTTAGCCGCGAAAAGCTAACGCATTAGCCATTAATTTAAAACAAAAAAACCGATCAATTGATCGGTTTTTTTATAGGTAAAAATAAGATTAATTTAAATAGTATTAGCGAAGTAAAGTTAGCTAAGCAATAAGGATTAAAGTCCTACTTCTTACCAGCACGTACAAATCCACCTAAGCCTTTTTCATCTAAATAGTTAATAAAAGTTTGTTTAATAAAGTTGCCATCATGCCCTTTTAAAGCGACTTGAGTACAAGCTTCTAATTCTGGGATAGTGACTTTATTCAGCAAATATTTAACTTTATTAATATTAAACGCATTCATACTGAGTTTTCGATAACCCAGGCCAAGCAACATCAGTAACCCGATAGGATCACCCGCTAATTCACCACAAATACTCACTTCAATATTATTCTTTTTACTTTGATCTAAGATTAAGCGCATCGCTTGTAATACAGCAGGATGGTAACTATCAAATAGATCTGCTACGCGGCTATTATTGCGATCTACGGCTAATAAATATTGGGTTAAATCATTGGTACCAATTGATAGAAAGTCCACCAGCGGCGCTAATTGATCAATAATAAAAATAGCAGAAGGTACTTCGATCATTACCCCAATATCCGGTAATGGAAATTGTTCTGCTGTCATTTTTTGTTCCCAGCAAATTTCTTCCCATGCTTGAACAATTAATCGTTTAGATTCCTCTACTTCGCCAACAGAGCCGACCATAGGTAACATAATACGTAAGTTCTGAGTCTGAATATTTGCACGTAACATCGCACGTATCTGCACAATAAAAATTTCTGGATGATCCAACGTTAAACGAATACCACGCCAACCTAAAAATGGATTTTCTTCAGTAATAGGGAAGTAACTTAGTTGTTTATCGCCACCAATATCCAATGTCCGCATAGTGACAGGTAAATCTTTATATTCTTCCAATAAATGCTGATATGAACTGACCTGTTCTTGCTCAGTCGGAAAGGCACTGTTAAGCATAAAAGGGAGTTCACTACGGTATAAACCAATCCCTGAGAAGTTCTGCTCTTTAAACACGTCGGGTGTGGTATTTAAACCAGTATTGAGTAACACTTCAATTTCACAACCATCTTTAGTGATCGCTGCTTGATTCGCTTCTAACTCAACTAAAGCCTTCATCTCATTTTCTTCATCAAGCAGAATTTGATATTCCGCAATCAGAGAAGCTTCAGGCTCAATAATAATGGTGCCCGCGTAACCATTGATGATGATATTTTTATGGGCTACATTTTTTAACCTTAAAGGCACACCTAATACAGCAGGGATCCCAAGTGCTCGAGATAAGATCGCCACATGAGAGCTTAGCCCACCACGTACCGATACGATGCCTTTTAATTTATCAGGCGGAATCATCGCCAACATCGAAATAGTCACTTCTTCTGCGACTAAAATAATCTCATCAGGAAAATCTTGTTTTTCATCATCACGATTTGAAAGATGATATAAAAGACGCTGACCTACATCGCGAATTTCGACAGCTCGTTCCCTCAAATATGGGTCACTCATGCTTTCAAACTGTTCAATATAACGTTCAGCAACGCGTTTGACGGCACTTTTAGCGGTTAACTTATCTTCTCTAATTTGTAGTTCAATCGCAGACAATAGCGCTTTATCTTTTAACAAATGCCCATACACATCAAATAACATAAAAGCGTCTTTAGAGACTTGTTCTTTTAATGTTATTGATACTTTAGAAAACTCGTCTGCACAGGCTTGAACGGCATTAGCAAAGGATTCCATTTCACTATTAGGTTGATCACTTAACTCAATGCCAACATCACTTAATAAAAGATGAGCTTGTAAAACATGGGCTTTATTAATAGAGATCCCAGAACTCGCCGGACTACCTTGCAGATGGAGTGAATGCTTTTTAGGTGCTTTCTCATCGGGGAGATCTAATAACGTGCCACCTAACACACTGCCTAGATGCACAGCTAACGTAACGAGGAATGATTCTTCAAGTTCATTGAATAGACGGGGTAATCTTTGTTGTGCAACCAGTACACCAAGAACTTCACGTTTGTGAATAATCGGTACACCTAGAAATGATTTAAATTGCTCTTCGTTACTTGAAGGAAGGTATTTGAATTGAGGATGTTCAGAAACATTAGCTAAATTAATTGGTTCACCTTTTTGATAAACCAACCCAACAATACCTTCATCGAGGTTAAAATGTGTTGCGCCAACAACTTGACTGTCTAGGCCCTCACTCGCCATCAATGATAATTTTTTAGTATCTTTATTCGTCACAAAAATAGAGCAACAATCTAAGATCATTGTGCTTTTAGTTTGCTCTACCAATAGATTCATCGCATCAGAAAGAGTATTGGCCTCACCGAATTGCTCTACAATCTGACGAAGTTGGCTGAACATAAAACACTCCTGTTAATGAGGGAAGGCAATACCTATTGTTTAAAAGAACCTCGGCGAGGTCGTTTATTTCTTTTTTTATCTGATTTGTGCATTAGTGAAAACGCAGCATGGCAAAATTCAGCCAATGCTCTTCTATAGACATCACGTTTAAATGACACCACTTGACGAACAGGGTACCAAAACGTTACCCAGCGCCAATCATCAAACTCAGGATGTCCACAAGTCTCAAATCCAATTTGCTCTTCTTCTGCAGTCAATTGTAATAAAAACCAGCGTTGTTTTTGGCCAATACAAATAGGAGCGGGAGATTCCCAACGCACTAAACGTTTAGGTAATTTATATCGTAACCATTGACGGCTACTCGCAACTATTTTTACATGTTCAGGTTTCAGACCTACTTCTTCATACAGTTCACGATACATTGCTTTTTCAGGCGTTTCGCCTTCTTTAATTCCACCTTGTGGAAATTGCCATGAATGCTGACCGAAGCGTTTAGCCCATAAAACTTGACCATTTTTATTACAAATGATGATACCTACATTGGAACGATAGCCGTCAGCATCAATCATTAAAAACCTTAGTCAGGTTAAGATCTATTCTTATTTATACACAAGTAAATCAGCGACAAAATAGAATAAATGAAATTATAATTATTAATGCATTCTTTCACAGAACCCCTTTACCATCAAACCGATAAACTATAAAAAGGTTAAACGATAGTACCTACATCACGTTTACAGAAAATTGCTAACAAAATATATCCACTAAATCTGTGCATAACTATGTGCACAATTAAGCATAAATAAAAAAATACGGAAACAACACAAACTACAAGATCTTTATAATGTTATTTATACTATGATTATCACATTAAAAAACAATAAGTTGAACTTAAAATATAATAAATTTTCATTTCACCCTGTCATTAGATCCAGTGTTTTTAATTCACAATCGAATGTGAATATCTTCTGCGTTTAAAAAATAGTCATTGTTAACTTCGACCGCATTTTTTGTACAAAAAACAAACACAAAAACTGATTTTTAAGATATTTATGCACATTTTTAAAAACTAACATTAAGATCTTACGATCTATTCACTTATCCACTAAAATTGTGCATAACTCTGTGTAAGTTCATTTTACAACTATGAATAACCTCAAATAAGAAAAATGCGTACAATAAAAACCTCTATTTATTATTAACTGACGAAAGGAAGCTATCATGCAGGCTACACCACAATCTGAAGCTCAATTATTAGCCTATTGTGAAGCGATTGCAGGTTATTCTTTATCGGAACTTGCTGATATAGCGAATATCGAAACACCAGAGAATCTCCGGAAGAATAAAGGCTGGGTTGGACAACTTATAGAATGGCACTTAGGGGCAACAGCTGGCAGCAAACCAGAGCAAGACTTTAAGCATTTAGGCATTGAATTAAAAACCATCCCTATTGATAGCAAAGGTAAAGTACTGGAAACCACTTTTGTGTGTAGCACCCCAATATTACATACAACACATCTAACGTGGCACAATAGCAATATTCGCAATAAATTAAGTAAAGTGTTGTGGTTACCCGTCCAAGGAGAACGCACAATCCCTCTTTCAGAACGCATTGTTGGCAATGGCTTTTTATGGACAGCTTCATCAAGACAAGAACAATTAATGCAACAAGACTGGGATGAGCTAATGGAAAAAATTGCGCTAGGCAAAATAGAGCAAGTTAGTGCCCGTGATGGACAAGTTTTACAATTACGCCCAAAGGCTGCCAACGGACAAGTAGTGACCGATGCCTATGGTGAAGATGGTGAGTTAATTAAAGTCCGCCCTCGTGGTTTCTACCTAAAAAAAGCATTCACTCAAGACATTATTAACCAACAATTTAATTTAAATTAAGTTTCATTGATTATGTGACTAGAATTTGTACAATTTTTGCAGTAGATTAAATGTGAAGTAATATTTTATGAGGATCTAACATGAGTATTAAAAAGCAATTTTTAAAAAATAAGCCGATTGTTAAAGTGACTTTTGAAATTAGTAAAGATCTCGCGAATAATGCGGCTAGCATTAATTTACTCTCTGAGCATAACCACTGGCAACCCATTGAATTTAAAAAATTTAAAAACGGTAAATTTAAAGTAGTAGAGAATATATCTACAGAAGATTTTCAACGCTTTCAATTTATCTACAAAGTCACGTCAGAAGCTGGTCAGGAATTCACTATATTACCTGAGAGTACTTATGATTACGTTGATAATGGCATGAATGACGGCGGTAAAAATGCAGTCTTAACGCTATCAGAATAATGATCTTTTAAGCTTATTTACACGTAATTAGTTTGTTACAGTAAATTGGCCCAGTATCTACTTACTATTGAATCTCAATAGTGACTCAATTCCGGCTACCCTATTTATCTGAAATGTCATTTTGCTAAAAAACGCTAATCACCTAGTCATCTTAATTATTGATAACTAACTATTGATAAATGATTATTAATAATTAAGCAAGAGTGGGTAACAGCAGGCATGATAATCATAAAATGACATGAATTAAAATCCAATAAAGCAATGATGTCGATGCTACCACTGTAATAATTTACAGTGTACTATATGCACAATACAACATGATGATTATAAAAAGACTTTCAGACATCAAATACGACAATTCAAATGTATTAATGAGTGAGAAATAATGAACAATATTGAAATACGCGGTGCAAAAACACATAACTTAAAAAATATTAGCTTAACTATCCCACGTGATAAATTAGTGGTGATCACAGGCCTCTCTGGTTCAGGAAAATCTTCATTAGCATTTGATACTTTATATGCAGAAGGCCAACGTCGTTATGTTGAATCATTATCAGCTTATGCTCGTCAATTTTTATCATTGATGGAAAAACCCGATGTAGAACATATAGAAGGTTTATCCCCCGCTATTTCTATTGAGCAAAAATCGACATCTCATAACCCGCGTTCAACCGTGGGCACTATTACTGAAATTTACGATTACTTACGTCTTCTTTTTGCTCGTATTGGTGATCCTCGCTGTCCAACACACGGCGTAACATTACATGCACAAACCGTCAGCCAAATGGTAGATGCGATCTTAGAGAGCCCTGAAGGTAGCAAAATGATGTTACTTGCGCCGATTGTAAAAGGCCGTAAAGGTGAGCATGTTAAAACATTCGAAAGCCTGGCAGCACAAGGTTTTTTACGTGCACGAATTGATGGAGATATTTGCGACTTAAGCGATCCACCAAAGTTAGAGCTTCATAAAAAACACAATATTGAAGTCGTTGTCGATCGTTTTAAGGTACGAGATGATTTAAAGCAACGCCTTGCTGAATCCGTAGAAACCACATTAGATCTCAGTAATGGTTCTGCTATTTTAGCGTATATGGATGATAGCCAACCAGAGCAATTATTTTCAGCAAACTTCTCTTGTCCGCACTGTGGTTACAGTATTTCAGAATTAGAGCCACGTATATTTTCTTTCAATAGTCCTGCCGGTGCTTGTGAAACCTGTGATGGCTTAGGCGTTGAACAATATTTCGATGAAGCACGTGTTGTCACCGATAGTTCACTCAGTTTAGCCGATGGCGCTATTGAAGGTTGGAGCAGTAAATCGAATTATTATTACCAAATATTAAGAGCCGTCGCTGCACATTACGACTTTTCACTCACTAAGCCATTTAAATCGTTAACTAAAAAACACCAACAGTATGTGCTAAATGGTACAGGTTCAGAAAAAATATCTTTTACTTACAGTAATGACAGAGGCGATCAGGTTTCACGTTTACATGCTTTTGAAGGGGTTATTCCTAATCGCGCACGCCGTTATAAAGAAACAGAATCACCTGCGATGCGTGAATATTTAAGTAAATACATGAATCGTCAGTCTTGTTCTAGCTGTGGAGGCTCACGTTTAAAAGAATCGTCTCGCAATGTTTTCATTAATGACGTCAATCTTGCTTATGTTTCTGAATTGTCTATTGCTGATGCTGAACAATTTTTCAAAGACATTAAATTAGTCGGGCAAAAAGCTCAAATAGCTGAAAAAATACTAAAAGAAATTTTAGAGCGACTTAGCTTCTTAGTTAACGTGGGTTTGAATTACCTAAGCTTAGAGCGTAGTGCTGAAACATTGTCGGGCGGTGAAGCACAACGTATTCGTCTAGCAAGCCAAATCGGTGCTGGCTTGATGGGTGTTATGTATGTTTTAGATGAACCTTCTATCGGTTTACATCAACGTGATAATGAACGCTTATTAAAAACATTAACCCATCTACGCGATCTAGGTAATACCGTTATCGTGGTAGAGCACGATGAAGATGCAATACGCCAAGCCGATCATATTATTGATATTGGCCCGGGTGCAGGTATTCACGGTGGTGAAATCATTGCAGAAGGTAACTACCAAAAAATCTTAAAATCTAAAAACTCACTGACCGCAGACTATTTAAGTGGGCGTAAAGAGATAGCAATACCAGCACAACGTACACCACTCACCAATAAATGGGTGAAACTTAAAGCGGCCAGTGCGAACAACTTAAAATCGGTAAATTTAGACTTACCATTGGGTGTATTAACCTGTGTGACTGGTGTATCTGGTTCAGGTAAATCAACCCTAATTAACGATACCTTATTTCCACTAGCACAGACTAAGCTTAACAAAGCCACCACAGTAGAAGCATCCGCACATAAAAGCATAAGTGGTTTATCACAACTTGATAAAGTCGTTGATATTAACCAAAGCCCGATAGGTAGAACACCTCGCTCTAATCCAGCCACTTACACGGGTATTTTCACCCCGATTCGAGAGTTATTTGCAGCAACACCAGAGTCTCGTTCACGTGGTTATAAGCCAGGTCGTTTCAGCTTTAATGTTAAAGGTGGACGTTGTGAAGCCTGCCAAGGTGATGGGATGATCAAAGTAGAAATGCACTTTTTGCCTGATGTCTACGTGCCATGTGATGTGTGTAAAGGCCAACGCTATAACCGTGAAACCTTATCGGTCAAATACAAAGGGAAGAATATTCACGAAACATTAGATATGACTGTAGAAGATGCCTTTAAATTCTTCGAACCAGTCCCTGTTATCGCTAGAAAATTACAAACCTTAATGGATGTAGGTCTTTCTTATATTCGTTTAGGTCAAGCGGCAACCACACTGTCAGGTGGTGAAGCACAACGCGTGAAACTTGCAAAAGAGCTGTCTAAAAGAGATACGGGTAAAACACTGTATATTTTAGATGAACCGACGACAGGGCTTCACTTCCACGATATTGCTCAGCTATTAAAAGTTATTCATACGTTACGTGATAAAGGTAATACATTAGTGATCATTGAACATAACTTAGATGTGATTAAAACAGCTGACTGGATCATTGATCTAGGTCCCGAAGGTGGTAATGGTGGTGGTGAGATCATCGCAGCTGGCACACCAGAAGAGGTAATAAAAGTAAAAGGTAGTTATACTGGGCAATTCTTAAAAACGATTTTAGATAAGAACAGTAAAAAAAACAGTAAATCGTAAGAAATACTCACATAAAAAACCAACAATAAAATGTTAAAAAGCATGAGAGATAAATGGACTTACAACAAAAGCTAACACGTGCCTTCTTTATTAGTTTTGCACTTTTAATGGGCTTAGGCGCGCCCTACTTCCAGCACAACCAAGGAGGTAGGGGTTTACAGTTAGCTTTTAATAATGTTGTTTGGATATTATTCTCTCTACTTATCGGTTTAGGGTTATGGAAAGAGGTTAGTGAATAAAATGAACCTCTCATTAATTCGTTTATTTTTTTGCCTTAGTGCTTTATTAATAAGTAGCCTATCTCAGATCGCAAATGCTGATATTTATATGTATATAGATAAAAGTGGTAATAAGTTCTTTTCGGAGCGCAAAGAAAGTAAAGACTATAAACTCTTATTACGTAGCGATACTAATCGAGCACCTGTTAGTTTTAAAAACTGGAAAGCTAAAAGCTATACCAACATAGCCGTACCGCGCGATAAAACATTACAAAAAAAATACCATCCTATTATTCTTAAAGCAGCGAAAAAGAACCAGTTAGATCCCGCTTTTTTACATGCAGTGATCACTGCAGAATCTGCTTATCAGCGTAATGCAATCTCATCAGCAGGTGCACAAGGGTTAATGCAATTAATGCCTGAAACGGCTAAACGTTTTGGTGTGAATGATGCTTTTGATCCGACTCAAAATATCTATGCAGGTGCACAGTATTTAAGAATATTATTAAAAGAATTTAAAACAAGATCGTTAGCCGCAGCCGCTTACAATGCAGGAGAAGGAGCAGTCAGGCGTTATAAACGAAAAATACCGCCTTACCCTGAGACTCAAAAGTATGTGTCTAAAGTGCTGACATTTTACCAATATTATCAGCATAATTTATTATAATAGGTGTTAGCCCTATCGAATAGATAGGGCTTATAAGGAGAATAGAGAAGTACTTAACGTATCGAATTTTTAATTAATATTTTTCATAAAATTAAACTTTTACAATATTAAAAACTAATCGGCTTACGTGGTTTTTTCGCTTTAGTTGCTGGCGCGGTATTGCTTACATCAGGCTGAGTCGATACTTCATATTCTGTCTTCAGTTGTGTTTCGTCTACAACTTCATAACCTTCCGTTTCACCTGCAATAGCTATTTGTAAGTATTGTTCGTTGAAGTAGATTAAATCACCTGCGTAGATTTTTTTACGTTTTTGCGTTTCTACTTCGCCGTTTAATGAAACATATCCTTCTGCGATGGCTTGTTTTGCTTCGCCGCCGCCTGATACTAGATTGGCGATTTTTAGTATTTTATATAACGCAGTGGGCTCTTCGCGGATCTCGATTAAAGTCGCGTAGATCTCTTGTTCATCGGACATGTTTTATTCTCATTTATAATGACTAATTCAATCTTGAATTCTATTTAACTGGCTTAATCGTTTTATTTACCCGTTAAGCTGTGATCCCAATCTTTCCAAACTACTTCATAACCTTGTGCTTTTACAAGATTGGCCATGGTAGCAGGCGAGCGTTCATCGCTTATTTCAAACTGTTCAAGCGCGACATCGGCTTGTTCTGCATAGCCACCTGGTTGGGTACTTGAACCAGCGCTGAGTGAGGTAATGCCTAACGGTAACACATTGTTTCTGAAGTGTTCAGATTCACGTGTCGACAACGATAACTCAACCTCAGGATTAAACAATCGATAAGCACAAATTAATTGTACTAGTTGTTTATCATCCATCACTGATTTAATTTCCATACCACCTTCACAAGGTCGTAAACGCGGAAAGGAGATAGTATAACGTGTTTGCCAATATTTTTTCTCAAGATAATTTAAATGTGCAGCCACATAAAAGCAATCTGTTCGCCATTCTTCTAAGCCAATTAAACTGCCTAAGCCCATTTTATGAATACCCGCTTCACCTAGTCGGTCATGGGTATTTAATCGATAAATAAAATCTGACTTCTTACCTTTTAAATGGTGCTCTGCGTAGGTCACTGGATTATAAGTTTCTTGATAGACTAATACTGCGTTGACCCCATATTCAATCAATTCACTGTATTCATCTTGATCAAGTGGCTGTACTTCGATGGTGATATTCGCAAAGTGTTTTTTGATAACAGGTAAAGCTTGTTTAAAATAGTCCATACCCACTTTACGTTCAGATTCCCCCGTCACAATTAAGATATGATCGAATCCCATTTTTTTAATGGCTAGGCATTCATTTTCAATTTCTTGCATATCTAAGGTTTTACGACGTAATGCGTTGTGCATTGAGAAACCACAATAAGTACAAATATTACTGCACATGTTCGATAAATACAGTGGAATATAAAATTGCTGCGTTTTACCAAAACGTTGTAACGTTAATTGTTGTGATTTTTGTGCCATCTGCTCTAAATAAGGTTCGGCAGCTGGACTGATTAACGCTTTAAAATCTTCTAAGTCTAATCGAGGTTTTGATAAAGCACGTTGTACATCTGCATCTGTTTTTGCATAGATAGATAGGCGAATATCATCCCATTGATATTCTTTTATTTTATCGCTGAAATTCACAGGCTGCCTCCAAAAATACAGTTAATGGACTGGATGCGATGGCTTGTGAGCTTTGTCCGCCTAAACCAGCCAAATAACCTTGTCGACCAGCTTGTACGGCTTTTGCAAATGCTTCACTCATAGCAACGGGGTTACCGGCAACAGCAATCGCAGTATTGACTAATACAGCGTCAGCGCCCATTTCCATTGCGAATGCTGCGTGAGATGGACTACCCAACCCAGCATCAACAATCACAGGAATATTGGCTTGTTCAATGATAATTTCTAAAAAATCAGCTGTTTTAATACCTTTGTTCGAGCCAATGGGTGCACCTAATGGCATCACCGCTGCACAACCGGCAGCCTCTAAATGTTTACACAACACAGGGTCAGCATGAACGTAAGGCAAAACCACAAAACCTTTACTCGCTAACATTTCGGCCGCTTTTAATGTTTCAATTGGGTCTGGTAGTAAATACTTAGGATCGGGATGAATTTCTAATTTAATCCAATTCGTTTGCAATGCTTCACGTGCTAATTCTGCGGCAAACACTGCTTCTTTGGCATTACGAGCACCTGACGTATTGGGTAATAGATTCATGCCATTTTTAATGAGTGGTGCAAGAATATCATCATCACGATGTTGCATATCAACACGCTTCAACGCCATGGTTACTAATTCTGATTGTGATGCTTTTAAAGCTGCCACCATGGTTTTTTGGTCGTTAAATTTACCTGTCCCTGTAAACAAACGAGAAGAAAATGCTTTATCACCAATAACCAATTGATCGTTTTTGTTCATTTCGTCAAATAACATGATTTATCCACCCGCAATCGCTTGAAATAGAGAGATATTGTCACCCTCATTAAGAATTGTGTCCGCCCAATGAGAACGACTGATAATTTCTTGATTGACCGCAATAGCGCTTCCCATTAACGGCTTATCTAAATATGTTAATAATTGCTCGATATTACTATTATCTGCGAGCTCTACTATTTGTTCATTAACGTGTATTTTCATTGTGTACCGCCCAATTAACCTTTTTTATCAGTGCAATTTAATGAGTGTGTCCGATTAATGTTGTCCACATACTGTGCATTTTGGATCTTTGTTAATCGCAAAAGTTTGCCAATCTAGCGATTTTCCATCGAATAACTTTAATTTATTTTTAATACCCGACGGTAAACCTACAAAGTATTTAATCGCTTCCAATGCTTGTAATGTACCGATAGTACCGACTACTGGACCTATAATGCCTGAGTTACTGCAATTTAATGTTTGCTCTTCTGAGTCTGGAAATAAGCAGTGATAACAAGATGAGTCTGCATGGCTGTGGTCAAAAAACATTAACTGCCCTTCTAAACGGATTGCTGCACCGACAATTAACGGTACTTTTGCATTAACACAGGCTTTATTAATCATCTGGCGAGCGGCCATATTATCTGTGCAATCTAACACCAGATCTGCCATGGTTAATTCCATGGTTAATTGCTCTTCTGGCATGGCTTTATTAATACTACGCACTTTAATATCTGGATTAATTTGTTGTAATTTACGTTTAGTCACTTCTACTTTTGACTCACCGATATCATCACTTTGATAAGTTATTTGGCGTTGTAAATTACTCACTTCAATGTTGTCAAAGTCACTTAACACTAAATGACCGATACCAGCAGCGGCCAAATATAAAGAAGCTGGCGAGCCTAATCCGCCCATACCAATGATCAATACGTTGGCTTTTTTTAAAGCTTCTTGTCCAGTTTTCCCCACATCTTCTAATAAAAGATGGCGGCTATAACGCAATAATTCATCATCACTTAACATGCTCTATTACCTTTATTTCATTATGTCGTTAAAACGATTAATCACTTGTTGTGGATCGTCCGCCAAGGTGATCGCAGTCACCACGGCAATACTACCAACACCACATTGCCATACTGCAGGAGCGCGTTCTAAGTTGATTCCACCAATGGCTACCGTCGCGATATCTGACGCTAAATTGGCATATTTAGCTAAACGCGTTAACCCTTGTGGATCCGATGGCATGTCTTTCGTTTGTGTTGGGAATATATGTCCTAAGGCGATATAACTTGGTTTAAGTTGCTTAGCGCGTAGCATCTCGTAATAACCGTGAGTACTTAACCCTAAACGTAAACCTGCATCAGCAATTAAAGGCAAATCAGCCACATCCATATCTTCTTGACCAAGATGTACACCATAAGCGTTATGTTTAATCGCTAACTGCCAATAATCATTAATAAACAAGCGTGCATCATATTGTTTACCTAATGCTATTGCGTCGATAATTTGCTGTTCAACTTGATCTGGTTGTTTGTCTTTAATACGCAGTTGTAATGTTTTGACACCCATTTTTAAAACTCGCTCGACCCATTCAACAGAATCGACAACAGGATATAAACCAAGCTTGTTAGTATCACAAGATTCAAAGCCAGGCCCAGCTTCTAAATGACCCGGTAAATCTAATTCATAACCAATAGATGATTCAGGTAAAACGACTTCAGGAAAATCCGCACGCTCTGTTGGCCAACCACAATGAGCGACAGATCCTTCACCAGCACCGAGTGCTTTAGACGCTTTTAAACCTTGGTTTAAATAAGCTTTAGCAATCACTAATGCATCTTCAATAAAATAATCAAGCGCCATTGCTCCCGCTATTGCACTGGCTAACGTACAGCCTGTTCCATGCGTATGAACATTGTTTAAACGAGGACTGGTTAATGCGATTTCTCTTTTACCATCACTCCAATAATCTAATGCGACTTCCTCCACCAGCTCAAAGTGACCGCCTTTTATTAACACGCTGCCACAGCCCATATCGATCAACTTATCGACGGCTGGTTTAAAAGATTCACCTGAAATAAGCGCATGGCCGGAGAGTGTTAATACTTCGTTTGCATTGGGTGTTAATAAATCGATTTGCGGTAATAATGCAGTTTTGATGACCTCTAGAATACCTTCTTCTGCCATGTCATCACCCGTGGAAGCAACTGCGACAGGATCGTAAATAACAAAGGGTTTATTTATCCAAGTTTGTTTATATAAAGCGAGTTGTTGCGCAAGGATTTTTACATGTTCAACGCTCGCAACAAGACCAATTTTAATGACTTTAGCTGGCATATCTTCCGCTAGGCTAGCTAACTGTTGTGTGAACATTTTTTCAGAAACACTTTCAACTAATTGAACTGCTTTTGAGTTTTGTGCCGTGACCGCGGTGATCACTGAACAACCATCTGCCCCTAAGTCGTGAAAAGTACAAAGATCGGCTTGAATACCAGCGCCTGCGCTAGAATCTGAGCCTGCGATTGTCCACACTATATTATTCATATTTTACCTTTAACTTATCTTAGTTATTTGTGGTTAGTCGCCAGTGGTTGACTGACAACTAACCATTTATATTTATTGAATATTGTACGGAAATTAGCACCAAGAGGTTTACTTTAATTCACTTAGAAAGTGCTCAATGAATAAGAAAAATGATCACTTTAAATAATGAGTTAAGGTAAATCTCGCTACGATTAAGCTTTATCGAGCACTGGCGGTTGATATATTTCAGCACCACTATCAGTAAACTCTTTGGCTTTAATGGCCATGCCTTGTTCCGCTGTCATACCTGCAGCCATCACAATAGTTTCATCTAATATCTTGATAGATATCTCACCAGAATCCAATTTAGCAGTAAAGTCACGTACATCTTGAGTTATTTTCATGGAACAAAATTTAGGACCACACATAGAACAGAAATGCGCTACTTTACCCGACTCTTGGGGTAACGTTTCATCATGGTATTCACGTGAGGTAACCGGATCTAAGCCAAGATTAAACTGATCTTCCCAACGGAATTCAAAACGAGACTTAGATAAAGCGTTGTCACGAATTTGTGCGCCAGGATGACCTTTTGCTAAATCAGCAGCATGTGCAGCAATTTTATAAGTAATCAACCCCACTTTTACATCATCTTTATTCGGCAGCCCTAAATGCTCTTTAGGTGTCACATAACACAACATGGCACAGCCATACCAACCGATTTGTGCAGCACCAATACCAGAGGTGATATGGTCGTAACCCGGTGCAATATCAGTGGTTAATGGACCTAATGTATAGAAAGGCGCTTCAAAACATTCTGTTAATTGCTTATCCATGTTTTCTTTGATCATCTGCATTGGTATATGACCGGGGCCTTCGATGATCACTTGCACATCATATTCCCATGCAACTTTAGTCAGTTCTCCTAATACCTCTAACTCAGAGAACTGTGCTTCATCATTTGCATCAGCCACTGACCCCGGACGCAATCCATCACCTAGTGATAATGACACATCATATTGCTGACAAATTTCACAAATCTCACGGAAGTATTCGTAAGCAAAATTTTCTTTATGGTAAGTCAAACACCACTTCGCCATGATAGAGCCACCGCGAGAAACAATACCCGTGACACGTTTTGCCGTCATAGGAACAAAACGTAACAATACGCCTGCATGAATAGTGAAATAATCCACCCCCTGCTCAGCTTGCTCGATTAACGTATCGCGAAATACTTCCCAACTTAAATCCTCTACGACACCATTTACTTTTTCTAAGGCTTGATAAATTGGTACGGTACCGATTGGTACTGGTGCGTTACGTAAAATCCATTCACGTGTTTCATGAATGTTACGACCCGTTGATAAATCCATTACTGTATCTCCGCCCCATAGCGTTGACCATACTAATTTTTCCACTTCTTCTTCAATTGAAGAACTGACAGAAGAGTTACCGATATTAGAATTCACTTTCACTAAAAAGTTACGGCCAATGATCATCGGTTCTAATTCTGGGTGGTTAATATTTGATGGGATAATCGCACGGCCTCTCGCCACTTCTGAGCGCACAAATTCAGGCGTAATCGATTCCTGTAAATTTGCTCCGTAGCTTTGTCCTAGATGCTGTGAGTGTAATGCTTCACATTTAATACGCTCACGACCTTGGTTCTCTCGAATGGCAATATATTCCATTTCAGGCGTGATAATACCCTGACGAGCGTAATGCATTTGTGTCACGCACTTACCTTTTTGTGCTCGTAAAGGCTTAGGTAAATTTGAGAAGCGTAATTCATCTAATGAATCATCCGCTAAACGCGTTTGTGCAAACTCTGACGTTACTCCCTCGAGTGTTTCAACGTCATCACGCGCTTCTATCCAACTTTGGCGTAATTTTGGTAATCCGGCATGAACATCTATTCTAGTATTCGGATCAGTATAAGGACCTGATGTATCGTAAACGGGAATGGGCTCATTTTTTTCATAGACTGGATTTTCTTCACTGCCACCAACAAAGGTATCAGTTTGGTGGATCTGACGCATTGCGACTTTAATTGGGTGAATGTCACCGTCGATAAATATTTTTTCAGAGTTAGGGTAAGACTCATTATTCAAATTTTGAATATAGTCCTGTGCAGCTTGACGTGATTCGCGACGAGATAAACCTTTACGGTCAGTTGTTTTTAATGTTGAATTTATTTCTTTAGACATAGCATTCTTTACCTGGTTTATTATAAAAAACTTATAAAAAATAAGAAGAGTGCTTGTCGAATAGGTGTGGAAGTTAGAAATACTAAGATCTTAGTATTTTCTACTTGTTCCCTTCGTAGGTATTAACCCAATCAGGTTCCACGGATCCCACATAATTACTTTTTAAAATTAAGTAATTATTTTGTGTGGTCTCAGCCTTTGGGGAATTCCCATTAGCACTCCGACAAGAAGCAGGCAGTATAGAAGAAAAAGAAATCAAGTTAAACAGGAGAAGAGAATTAAGTAAAAAAGTTCTTAACCCTTAAATGATGATTATCATTTAAGGATTGGACAAGGAAATAGTTAAGTGATTTAAACCAATAACCTAAACCACTTATTATTTGAAATTAAATAAAAATTATTAATATTCAGATGCAAAAATCATCCAGATAAGAAATAAAGAGATCCGAGTCATAAAGTTGATGAGCACCGGATATATTGTTTAATGATGACTACAGCATCGACCACCAGCATTTTTATGTGATGCTTTTTTTAATACCCCTTGCTCAGGTGCATTTAAAGATCGACGATGTAATTTAGCACTTTCTAATAATGTTTCAATATCATCCCTTGTATTACCTTGCTCTATTTTTAAACCTGCATTCAGTAGTTTTGCTAAGGTTTTTTCACCTACTTTTCTAACAATCACAACGTCGCAGTGCATTTCTTGTAAGAGTTGAATAATTAATAACTTTGCAGAACAACCAGTGATGTCTAAAGCTGGATTATCATGCACTGCTATGATCTGATTTTTTTCATTATAAAAGGCGAAGCTCTCAGATTTTGAAAACTGGTGAGACAATTTATTATTGATCATTGCGATAGCGTAAATCATGGTATTTGTCCTTAATTATCAACAGTAACTAATTCATCGGGTAACACTAGTGCATGACCATTAATCAATGCATTACTTATTTTAAAACGTGATTTTTTCAAGATATTGGCAAAAGTTTGACGAGAAACTTGCATTTTTTTAGCAGCGTCCTGTTGAGAAAGGCCTTCAAGATCAACTAAACGAATGGCTTCAAATTCGTCCATTTCAATATTTATTTTGATAAGTTCAGAAGCCGGAATCCCATTTGGTTTAAATAAACTGCACTTAGCAAAACTATCAGTACAAATATGGCGTTTTATTTTCGGTCTCATTTACACTCTCAACGATTTTATTTTAGGTTCTCAATTAGGCTTACGCATGCTATCTTACTTAAGTAATTAGCATATGCCAATTACTTAAGTAAGATACACCTTAGAGGCCAATAATGTCGTCTACTCACCAAGCAGAAAAAGAGCAATTAATAAAACAACTACACTTACTTTCGCAAGATAAATCAACGCCTTCTTTAACATTAATCTGCAAACATCCAAGTCATCAACATTGCGTATTATGTGGAAGTCACCCTGTTTTAGGCTTAAAGCTAAATTTTTATAGCGATCACATTCAGCAAGTATTCGCATACTTTAAAAGTTCAATCCACCAGCAAGGCTACGAAGGGATCTTACATGGAGGATTTTTATCAGCTTTGTTGGACAGCAGTATGTGTCAGGCACTTTTTAATCAAGAGATCGAAGGTGTCACAGGTGATATGAATATTCGTTTCTTACATGAAGTAAACGTAAACAGTGAAATATTAATGGTAGGTAGAGTTATCTCTTCTCGACACCCTCTGCATAAAGTAGAAGCAGAGCTATATGTAAATGGAATCTTAATGGCAAAAAGTAATGCTCGCTTTATGACTAAAGGCTTTGGTAGGAAAGAATAACTAGCCGAATTAAACACCTATACATTAAGAAATATACAGTGACAAAAAGCCCTGATCATTTTCATGATCGGAGCTTAAGAAAAAGTGTGACGAGTTAAGAATTACTTTTTAGCTGCAGCTTTTTCAGCTTTAACTTTCTCGACTATTACTTCATAAACGCATCAGAAACTGAACAGGACAAGGCATGTGGCTTTTGAACTCCATAGAGAACTGACTACCAAAGGAGTCGCAGAGCTCCTCCGCTCATAACATTAGACTGTCGCCTAATTCGCCCTGCAGCATTGCAGCATTGCACGTAGTGAACTGAAGTTAATGCTCAAACACTTTTATTATTTAGAATTAGACATAAAAAAACCCTGATAACATTCATTATCAGGGTTTATCAACTTAAAAATATTTCTTTATCCTAATTTAGGAAAAAGATTATTTTTTAGCTGCCGCTTTTTCAGCTTTAACTTTCTCGAGTATTACTTCATAAAGCGCATCAGATACTGATGAAGGGTAAGGCATGGTGTTTTGAATGCCATAGAGAACTGACCACCAAAGGAGTCGCAGAGTTCCTTCGCTCATAACATTAGGCTGTCGCCTAATTCGCCCTGCAGCATTATACTTAGTGAACTGAAGTTAATGCTCAAACATTTTTATTATTTAGAATTAGACATAAAAAAACCCTGATAACATTCATTATCAGGGTTTATCAACTTAAAAATATTTCTTTATCCTAATTTAGGAAAAAGATTATTTTTTAGCTGCAGCTTTTTCAGCTTTAACTTTCTCGATCACAGCATCAGATACTGATGAAGGACAAGGCATGTAGTTTTTGAACTCCATAGAGAACTGACCACGGCCTGAAGTCATTGTACGTAGTGAACCGATGTAACCAAACATTTCTGAAAGAGGTACGTCAGCTTTAATACGAACACCAGAAGCACCAGGCTCTTGACCAGCGATCATACCACGACGACGACTAAGGTCACCGATAACATCACCAACATGGTCGTCTGGAGTGAACACGTCTACAGCCATCATAGGCTCAAGAAGTTGTGCGCCTGCTTTAGGGATAGACTGACGGAATGCACCACGAGCTGCTAATTCAAATGCTACTGCAGATGAATCCACGGCATGGAAACCACCATCAAAAAGTTCAACTTCAACATCAAGTACAGGGAAACCAGCAAGTACACCAGTATCCATCATGCTTTTAAAGCCTTTCTCGATAGCTGGGAAGAATTCTTTAGGTACGTTACCACCAACAACAATTGATTTAAACGCAAAACCAGAACCAGGTTCGCCAGGCTTGATACGGTAATCAATTTTACCGAATTGACCAGAACCACCAGATTGTTTCTTATGTGTGTAAGAATCTTCGATTGCTTGTGTGATTGTTTCACGGTAAGCAACTTGAGGTTCACCAACAATTAAATCAACACCGTATGTACGTTTAAGGATATCAACTTTGATATCTAAGTGAAGCTCACCCATACCAGACAGGATTGTTTCACCAGAGTCGATATCAGTTTCAACTTTAAATGTAGGATCTTCTGCAACCATTTTACCGATAGCAATACCCATTTTCTCAGTAGAACCTTTATCTTTTGGTGTAACAGAGATAGAGATTACTGGGTTAGGGAAAACCATTGCTTCTAGAATGATTGGATCTTTTGGATCACATAATGTGTGACCAGTTTGAACGTTACCTTTCATACCAACGATAGCGATGATATCGCCCGCTTGTGCTGAAGTAAGTTCGTTACGATCATCAGCTTGCATTTCACACATACGACCAACACGCTCAGTTTTACCTGTAGCAGCGTTCATGATGGTATCGCCTTTCTTCAACGTACCAGAGTAGATACGTACGAAAGTTAATGAACCAAAACGGTCATCTGTGATTTTAAATGCTAGTGCTTTAAAGCTTTCTTCAGCAGAAACAAGTGCGAATTTACCGTTTGGCTCGCCTTCTTCATCTGTAAGAGGTTGTGGATCAACTTCTGTAGGTGAAGGTAGGTAATCAACAACAGCGTCAAGAATGTTTTGAACACCTTTGTTTTTAAATGCAGAACCACAGTAAGTAGGGAAGAATTCCATTGTACGAGTACCTTTACGGATACAACGTTTAATGTCTTCTAAAGATGGCTCTTCGCCTTCAAGGTAAGCTTCAAGTAGCTCATCATCTTGACCTAGTGCTTCTTCAAGCAACATTTCACGGTATTCTTCTACTTTATCAACCATGTCCGCAGGCACATCAGTGATTTCGAAGTTTTCAGGAAGACCTGAGTCATCCCAAACATATGCTTTACGAGTTAATAGATCTACAACACCAGAGAAGTCGTCTTCTATACCGATTGGTAGAACCATAACTAGTGGGTTAGCACCTAATACGTCTTGCGTTTGCTTAACTACACGGTAAAAATCAGCACCCATACGGTCTAATTTGTTTACGAAGATAATACGTGCAACTTTTGAGTCATTCGCGTAACGCCAGTTAGTTTCTGATTGTGGTTCAACACCACCAGAACCACAGAATACACCGATGCCGCCATCCAATACTTTAAGTGAACGGTAAACTTCAACTGTGAAGTCAACGTGTCCAGGAGTATCGATAACGTTAAAACGATGATCATCCCAGAAACAAGTTACAGCAGCAGACTGGATAGTAATACCGCGCTCAGCTTCCTGTTCCATGAAGTCAGTTGTAGATTCGCCATCATGTACTTCACCAGTTTTGTGGATCTGTCCAGTAAGTTTCAAGATACGCTCTGTAGTAGTAGTTTTACCCGCATCAACGTGCGCGAAAATACCAATGTTTCTGTATTTACTTAAATCTGTCATTTTTTATACTCTGTATGTAAAAAATTGGAGGCTATATTCCCGCGGCATTATACAATCTTTGTAGTTAAACAGAACACAGTATTTAGAAAAAAGCGGAAATATGTTGTTTTTTTCGACTTTATTTTGTCATGTTTTATGAAAATAGCAAAAAAAAACAGAATAACTGGCTATAACACCAGTTGTTTGTCGAATAATCAAACAATATTAAGTGATCAAAGCAATTGCAAATAAGACTGAAAAGACAAAGGTACTGATCGCGGTATTTTTAAGTTGCTCATTAAAAACATCCCCACTATGCTCGTCTTTATTAATCGCTTCGGTAAGCTCAATACAGCTTTTAATTAATGGACTCGCAATTAATAAAAACAAGTATTGCCAAAATTGACTACCAGGCAAGTTATAAATGTATATCGCACTGCATAACATAGCCGTGAAGATAAGTAATAAATGATAAATAAATGCTTTTTTACGCCCTAATAAAACGACGAGAGTAATTTTATTAGCGACTTTATCACTGTAAAAATCACGCATATTATTAACATTTAAAACAGCCGCACTTAACAAGCCCACACTAAACGCGGGTAAAAGAATAGAAGCCGACAATGAAAGAGCTTGTAAATAAAAGCTCCCTAAAACGCCTAATAATCCAAAAAACATAAAGACAGCAATATCTCCCATTGCTCTATATCCATAAGGTAACTTACCCATGGTGTAGGTGATCGCAGCGGTAATAGCAGCAACACCTAACCCCAGAAAAATTAACCAATGATGAAGGTCATCAGCAAAAGAGAGATTAAGTAGTGATAAACCTGAGATTAAGCATGCAACCGTCACAATAATAATTGCTTTTTTCATCGCGCCTGCAGTGATAAGCCCAGTTTGCATTGCTCTTTCTGGGCCAACTCTTTGATCATCCGCTCCCGTTAACGCATCCCCATAATCGTTCGCTAAGTTAGATAATATTTGTAATAACAACGCTGTTAACAAGGACAACAAAAATATCCCAAGGTTAAATACTTGATGTTGTTGTGCTAACCCACCAGCCACAATAATAGATGCTGCTGCTAAAGGTAAAGTACGTAATCGACACGCTTGGATCCAGACTTGAAGTCGCTTCACTAAAAAATCCTATAAAATGAGGGTTATAATTTTGGTTAACTATACTATTTTTTAACGACACTTTTTATTATCAGTACTATTTGTTATCGGTACTATTTTATTAAGAGTGCTATGAATGAGGTTAATATCGCGTTACATTATCAAACATAAATGGATAAATATACCGCTGACTTATGAATCAAGACACGTACCAATTTCAACTAATCCAACAAGAATTAATACAGAAATTACAATCATTTAGTATTGCTAATGGTCAATATCCTGACAAAAACTTAAATGTAATTATTGATGCTATTGCTTTACTGCCTTTATTAAAAGGACAAAACATAGCCATTGAGCAAAACCCTAACTTATTACCGCGTATTTACTGGCAAAATAAAGAACAAAATAAAACACTCGCCAGCTTCGGGGCCATTGAGAAACTAGATCATATACCTAAAGCAACTAACGATGAACTCTATATAGGCGGATTAGCATTCCAACAACAAGGCGAACAATGGCCAGACTTTCCTGCCACTCTGTTTATTCGCCCCTTAATTGTATTTCAAGTACTACAGCAAGCACCACAAAAAGAATACAAAGTGATATTTCAGTTTAATGGCCGGAACGCTGTCCAGGACTCAATTAACACCCTTAAATCACTTAATATCCCACAACCTTTGATCTCATTTTCACCACAGTTATTCAAACGCCAAGATACCCCGACTAAAGAACAATGGGCTGATTTAGTCGAGCTAGCAATAGAATACAAGGCCTTATTACCCAAAGTAGTGTTATCACGACAAACTGAAATATGCTTCGAAACGCCTATTGATTCATGGGATATGATGGCGCTATGGCAACAAGCAAACCCCAATAGTTTTCACTATCTGTTACAATTTTCTAATCAGCGCAGTTTCATTAGCTGTTCACCCGAACGTTTGTTTTTACGTCAACACCAACAAATTACTACGGAAGCTTTAGCAGGAACAATTAATAGAGGGCGTAATCAGCGCGAAGACGAACTGCTATTACAAAGTTTATTAAATGATAAAAAAATAGATCGAGAAAATCACATCGTTCAAGAATTTATTATTGCTAATTTAAAACAATTAAAAGCCCAAGTCACTTGTTTACCCACTCATGTCATGCAATTACAAAATGTGCAGCATTTATGTGTCCCGATCAAAGCACAGTTAACAAAAGACACGCAAGATAGTCACTTATTACATAAATTACACCCAACACCTGCTGTAGGTGGTATTCCTAAATTACCTGCATTGCAATTTATTAATGATAACGAACCTTATAATAGAGGTTGGTATGCTGGTGCGGTTGGTTGTATAAGTGAACATGAAAGCGATTTTAGTGTCGCAATACGAAGCGCTTTAATCAGTAAAAATTGTATTAAATTATTCGCAGGCGCAGGTATCGTCACAGGCTCTATTGCAGAACAAGAGTGGCAAGAACTCGATAATAAAATACAAACTATTTTAACAATACTAGGTACACATTAGAGGACTCTCGATGGCGCAGGTAGAGAAAGAAAATACCTTCACTCATAAGTATCATAATATTAATTTATTATGGGCTAGTTTATTTATTGAAGAATTAGTACGCCATGGTATTAACGACTTTTGTATTGCGCCAGGTTCACGCTCAACCCCTTTAACCTTAGCAGCGGCTAAACATCCTAATGCTAAAACACATGTACATTTTGACGAGCGCGGTTTAGGTTTTTTTGCCTTAGGGTTAAGCCAAGCATCAGCCAAACCTGTTGTCGTTATCGTCACATCGGGCACCGCCGTTGCCAATTTATACCCAGCAGTGATCGAAGCTAAACAAAGCCATGTTCCACTGATTATCATTTCTGCCGACAGGCCACCTGAGCTGATCGACTGCACTGCTAATCAAGCAATTGATCAACATAAAATCTTTGCTGATTACCCGGTGTTTTTTTGCCAAATACCAAGCCCAACAACGTCTATTAAAAGCAACTTTCTATTAACAACGATTGACCAAGGTTTATTTCAACAACAAATGAAATTAGGCCCAATTCATTTTAATATCGCGTTTACGGAACCTTTCTATCCTCACAATGAAACAATAGATTTCAAAGCTTATTTAAGCAGCTTAAAGGGATGGGACACTCATCAATCTCCCTTTACCATCTATCATCATGCGAATAGCGCTGCGCAGAACCGATCACTTTCAAGCAATGTATTTCCAGAAAACCAAAAAATAGATTTGAATGCACAAAAAATATTGGTTGTTGTCGGTCGTATTAAAGATAAGAAACAAGCATTGGCAATTGAACAGTTTTGTATTCGATTTAACTTAATATTATTTTCAGATATTCAATCGCAACTACAAGGCTCATCTCATAATATAAATGGCTATGATTTATTATTAGAGAATGAAAACTTTAAGCAACTAGTGCAACAAACCGATCTTATTTTGCAATTTTCCGATCACTTAATCAGTAAGCGTTTAAATCAACTAATCAGTTCATCTACCGCCACTATTTGGGAAATCTCAGAGCATACACAACGCCTTGATCCTAGCCATTGTGTAGGACAACGTTTTGTTGCCTATCCAAGTTGTTTTGTTCAACAAGTGACGAATAATAAAAGCATAGATAGCAATTGGTTTAACAAAGTAACTCGTTATAAAAGCGCATTAGCAACCATCACTAATGAATATGTAACAGGCGAGCAAATGAGTGAAATTAACTGTGCAACTTATATGCTCAATCAAAGTACTAACAACATAGTATTAGCAAACAGTATGGCCATTCGTTTAGCCGATATGTTCGCACAAACAAAAGCGCATATTTATAGTAATCGAGGAGCAAGCGGTATTGATGGATTAGTTGCAACTGCTATCGGTATTGCTAAAAATAAGAAGACCTCTACGAGTCTAGTGATTGGCGATACTTCTTTTTTATATGATTTAAATTCTTTAACTTTACTAACACAATTACAACAACCTTTTGTGATTGTGCTATTGAACAATGATGGTGGCGGTATTTTTAATTTATTACCCGTCCCTGAATCTGAGAAACAGGTATTTTATCAATTACCACACGGTTTAACCTTCAAAAATACCTGTGCTCAATTTTCAATTAACTATCAACAACCAACAACGTTCTCTGAATTTAAAACCCATTATCAAGATGCACTTATTACTAAAGATAATAAAACAACGTTAATTGAAGTGTGTGTCAGCAATCAATTAACCGCAACTCAGTTACAAGCTATCAAGGAGCAGTTACAACATGCCATTATATAGTGAACAACAAGGTTCAAATCAACACCCTACTTTAGTTTTCTTACATGGATTTTTAGGTAACCGGAAGGATTGGCAAAGTACTATTGAAGAACTTAAAAATGATTTTCATTGTGTCACCATTGATTTACCTGGTCACGGTCGTTCAGTGAGTAGTGCGGTGGCATTAGAAGATGGTTTTGGTAGTTGCCATAGGCTCATTCGGTTTGCCTTAGATGCACTTGATATTAAGTCTTTTACTTTAATTGGTTACTCATTAGGTGGCCGCATTGCATTAGATTATGCGCGTACTCAGAACGATCCTCGATTGAAGCACTTAATGTTAGAGTCTTGTCATGTAGGATTAGATAACGACCAAGATAAAAAAAAGCGTTATCAATTTGATCATAATTGGGCAGAACGATTCTCTACACAGTCAATCGAAGAAAGTTTATATCAATGGTATGAGCAACCTATTTTTGATGATTTAAGCGATCAGCAAAAAGACGACACCATTGAAAAAAGAAATCATAATTATGGTGTTTTTTTAGCTAATATGTTGCTTTCAACCAGCCTTGCCAATCAACAATGCTCACTGCCCTTTTTAAATAAAACAACCTTACCTATTTCTTATTTTTATGGACAAAAAGATACCAAATTTACAGGTATAGCAGCACTCATTCCACAAACAAAAAATATAAAAATTCAATGTTTTAATGGTCTAGGTCATAACACGCATCAACAAGACCCAATAAACTACGCGAACAACATTAAACATATTCTTTTAGATGATTAATAATTTTACCTAATTTAATGATGGGATCCGCGATGAACGAATCAGACTTATATGCAAAGATACAATGGCAAGCTAGCCCTTTAGCATTTGAAGATATTTATTATCATAAAGCAGAGGGTATCGCCAAAATAACTATCAATCGCCCACAAGTTCGTAATGCGTTTCGACCACATACGGTTAATGAAATGATGCAAGCTTTGAATGATGCGCGTTACGACCAAGATATAGGTGTCATTATTCTGACTGGAGAAGGCGATTTAGCATTCTGTTCAGGTGGCGATCAAAGTGTTCGTGGTGATTCAGGTTATAAAGATGAACAAGGTGGTCATCATTTAAATGTGTTAGATTTTCAACGCCAAATTCGTACTTGTCCTAAACCAGTTATTGCAATGGTGGCAGGTTACGCAGTAGGTGGAGGACATGTTTTGCATATGATGTGCGATTTAACCATTGCCGCTGATAATGCTCAGTTCGGTCAAACAGGCCCTAAAGTAGGATCTTTTGATGGGGGTTGGGGGGCTAGTTATATGGCACGTATTGTGGGTCAAAAGAAAGCACGTGAGATCTGGTTTCTTTGCCGCATGTATGATGCTCAAGAAGCGGTCGACATGGGGTTAGTGAATACCGTTGTCCCATTAAATGAACTTGAGCAAGAAACCGTGAAATGGTGCCGTGAAATATTACAAAATAGTCCAATGGCATTACGCTGCCTAAAAGCGGCACTCAATGCAGACTGTGATGGTCAAGCAGGATTACAAGAGCTAGCCGGTAATGCAACCATGCTTTTCTATATGAGCGAAGAAGGGCAAGAAGGACGAAATGCCTTTAATGAAAAGCGTAAACCAGACTTTAGTAAATACTCCAGAAATCCATAATTGATGTCTTAATAAATATTTAACACTCTTCATCTATATTCAACCAGTAAATCCGCACATTCATTGTGCGGACAGTACTTGTTCTGTTTTTAAATACATATAATTAAAAACATTATAATAGCTAACCCCTATCAAGTTAATTGATAAAACAATTCCATAAAGCATTAATTTAAAGCATCATAGGCCGTTATGGTCATTAACAAAACCATAACAACATTTTAATTAATATATAGGAAAATCCCATGGTATTAGTAGGCAAACAAGCTCCAGACTTTACAGCAGCAGCAGTATTAGGTAATGGTGAAATTGTAGATAGTTTCAACCTAAAAGAATTTTCAAATGGTAAAGAAACAGTCATCTTCTTTTACCCATTAGATTTCACTTTCGTATGCCCTTCTGAACTAATTGCTTTTGACAAGCGCTTTGGAGATTTTCAGGCTCGTGGTGTTGAAGTTATTGGTGTATCAATCGATTCACAATTTTCTCATAATGCATGGCGTAACACTGCTATCAATGATGGCGGTATCGGCGCAGTTCAATACCCACTAGTTGCTGATGTTAAGCACGAAATATGTAAAGCATACGATGTTGAATTAGAAGAAGCAGGCGTTGCATTACGTGGTTCTTTCTTAATCGACAAAAACGGTGTTGTTCGTCATCAAGTAGTTAATGACCTACCTTTAGGTCGTAACATCGATGAAATGTTACGTATGGTTGACGCATTACAATTCCATGAAGAGCACGGTGAAGTTTGTCCTGCACAATGGGCAAAAGACAAAGCTGGTATGGAAGCTTCTCCAGAAGGCGTAGCAAAATACTTATCTGGTCACTCAGACGACCTATAATCAACATTGTGTTTGATTATTAATAAAATGGCCTCTTTGAGGCCATTTTTGATCGTGCAACTTACTATCTAATAGATTTTATGACAGTAATCGTCACTAGATTATTTTAACGATGAATAATAAGCAGCAAGGTTAGCTATATCATCATCACTTAATAAAGTCGCTTGCCCTGTCATCACGGCAGCCATACCACCTTGACGTTGATTCGCTTTATACGCTTTCAATGCAGAAACAAGATAAGCTTCTTTTTGACCTTTAAGATTAGGATAAATCGGTATAGCAGAGATACCTTCTGCACCATGACATGCAGCACAAACAGCAGATTTAGCTTTGCCTGCATCAATATCAGCAGCATGAGCAAAAAAAGGAAGACCTACAAATAATAACCCAAGTAACTTTTTGTTCATTTTAATCCCTCATAAAAACAATCACTTTATACTTTGCTAATCTAATCACTTACAAATTAATTGATATGATATAAATCATTAATGCATCAATATTAATACAATTAAATTTTTTTAAAATAAACGTTAATTCATTTTATACCATTAAGTTTCGCTCAATAATAAAAAAGGATCTCATTATAATAGGGTATTAAGTTATTACTTATTGTTTTTTTAATCAATCCCCTGACAACCCCTTACTTAACGAGTAAATTCATGTATTGTTAAATAAAAGACTAAATGAGCCTCTATGAAAATACCTTATCAACAACTTGATCAAACAACATTAAATAATTTAATTGAACAATATATTTTACGGGAAGGTACAGATTACGGTGAAGTTGAATTTTCATTGCAAGAAAAGACTGCACAAATTACCCAGCAAATAAAAAATGAAGATATTTATATCATGTATTCAGAGCTAAATGAGAGCGTTACTTTAATTAGTAAACAAGAGTTCCAACAAACACAAATAAAATGATTTTATCGAGTTTTTAGCTAAAATCAGTGTGCTCTAGTACAGAATTAAAAATCATAGTTATAATTAAACCTTATTTATGACAAAGATCTAATTTATTGCACAACTAATACTCATAAATATTACAGAGTTTGAAAAAAAAACGATACAATTCATACATAACTATTTTTTAGTGCAACAAATTAAAAGAAATAGCGCTTAGCTATTCACTACAGACAAAGGGAAGTTTATGATCATTACCAAACCTCAAACCGATCCAACGTTAGAATGGTTTTTATCACACTGTCATACACATAAATACCCAGCAAAAAGCATGCTAATCCACGCAGGTGAAAAAGCTGATACTTTATACTTTATTGTTAAAGGATCTGTTGCTGTTGTGATTAAAGATGAAGATGGAAAAGAAATGATTCTATCTTATCTTAACCAAGGTGATTTCATCGGTGAATTAGGCTTATTTGATAAAGAAGAAAACCCAATTCGTAGCGCATCTGTAAAAGCAAAATCAGCATGTGAAGTTGCAGAAATATCTTACAAAAAATTTACTCAGCTAATTACTGTAAATCCAGAGATATTAATGCGTCTTTCACGCCAAATGGCAAATAGACTGCAAGTGACAAGTCAAAAAGTAGGTAACTTAGCGTTTCTAGACGTAACAGGCCGCATTGCTAATACTTTACTAGATTTAGCTAAACAACCTGATGCAATGACTCATCCAGACGGAATGCAAATCAAAATTACTCGTCAAGAAATTGGTCAAATCGTAGGTTGTTCACGTGAGACTGTTGGACGTATTTTGAAAATGTTAGAAGAGCAAGGTCTTATCTCTGCTCATGGTAAAACAATCGTTGTATTTGGTACGCGTTAGTCGTCTCTAAATATAATAATAAAAAAGCCGCTTAATTGCGGTTTTTTTATATCTAAACACTTCCCTTAGTTCCTCATGTTATAAATCACTAAAGCACACGAATAGGATTAAGCGTCTTTTTATAGGAGATATTAATAACATCAATGAAAACCTCTATTGAGCTTACAAATATCCTCCTCGGTGTATATAACGATAAAACATGGTGAGCGAAGTAAACTAATAGAGAGTCGATACAATCAAACGACAGCAATTAAGTAAAAGCTTCGCATTAAGGATTCAGTGAGAGTTAACCACTGTTTAGTCTTATCAGGTGATAAGCTTTGGTACACTTTTTAGTATTTCAATGTATTAATAAGTAGTGATAGTAATTAAGCAGAGCTTACGATTAGGAGCGCTAGACAAATTAACCAGTAAGTTAATATGATCAGCAAATAAGCTCTGTGCACATCCTTTTTCAAACTGACAGTATGCTTAAAAGTATTAACTATGGCCAACGAAGTAAATGGAGTTCAATACCTACTTAATACCTTTCAATGATGAACGCTAATAAGTAGTGACGACAATGATGCTTTAGCTTTAGCTTAATATTACTGGTTGCCGTATTAGGCGCCGCCTAATAGTCTGAGCGGAGGGGTTCTACAATTCCTTGTTAGCCGACTTTTTGAGGTTGGTCTTTTGACGTATTCAAAATCATATTATTTCGCTTTGCTCAGTGTTGCTAATCGTTGTATGCGATGGCTCGCATACTGGCAGGCTAAAGCCTGCGCCCCAAGGTCAAAAAACGCTCTTCTAATAAAATGAAATGATAAAACGAAAAATCTCTGCTTTCATAGTCAATAGGGATTATTAGTGTATTTAAAGTGTAGCAAGCTTGGCAATGGAAATACGTCGTAGAGCTCTACGACTCGTCAACCTTGCCTGTCCGTCAACTCGTCAGACTATCAACGTAACTCATCAGTCATTATTGAACACGCTAAATGAAAAACTGCTGACGTCAGTCAACAGAGATGTTCGTATTAAGTGTTTAGCAATGGAAAGCCGTCATAGCCCTCTACCACTCGTACCTAATACCATTCCGCCTAATTAGCTGATCAGATTCATCCAATCCCTAGTGCACATTTTTATTACTCTTTGACTATCAC
>NZ_CANLFB010000025.1 GCF_947489755.1 uncultured Psychromonas sp. | reverse complement strand
AAGTGTTGTTGCTCTGAAGTGTTCATGTCTTATACTCCTATTAGATATCACCGAAAAGTGATATAAATATAAGTATGAACGTTATTGGTATTTTATTTTTCTGCCGCACAGCGGCTTCGTTCAACAAGGCAATTAAACGGAACTAAAACAGTGGGTTACGTTTCGCTTCGCTACACATTATAACCCACTTTTTTAGTCCGCTTATTGCGGCGTTATATTGCTATTCGTAGGTAGGAGTTCTAATGAGAGAGATATCCCCAGCTGAAAACATGTCGGCAGATGAATTTTTACAAGTTGCTAATCCTATGCAACAAGATATCGTCAATGTAATACGGAAACAAAAGTTATCTGGAGTGCGTAAACTTCCATCAAAATCGCTTCATTGGTAGATGAAAATTTGTTTGGTCGTTCGGAAATGTGTCAACAATTCTCGATGTTACTCGAACTTTCTTTAAACGGACAATCAAAAGATTTGGACAGCCATCTATTTGAATAATTGCCATCGTTAAACTATCTTTTATAAATGCATATTTTTGTATTTAAGAGGTAGTTTATTATGACTCAATCTCGCCAATCACAAGTATCATTATCTGATACACCTTATTACCACTGTATTTCGCGTTGTGTTCGCCGGGCCTATTTGTGCGGGGAAGATAAATACACAGAAAAGTCTTTTGAGCATCGACGTCAGTGGGTTGTTGAGCGAATGCATTACCTCGCTTCTCTTTTTAATATCAATATCTGTGCTTACGCTATCATGTCCAACCATTATCACCTCGTATTGCACATCGATGAGCAACAAAATGAAAGCTTAACTGATGAAGAAGTTTGTGAGCGTTGGTGTCAGCTCTATTCAAAACCTGTATTAGTTGAGCGTTGGCAATCCGAGCAAACAACCTCAGAAGCAGAAAATAAAGCAGCATTAACTATTATTAATGGGTGGAGAGGGCGATTAGCTGATATCTCATGGTTTATGCGCTGCTTAAATGAATTTATTGCGCGTAAAGCCAATAAAGAAGATAACTGCTCAGGGCGATTTTATTCGCTGCCATCCATGGCACTCACCCTTTAG
The DNA here is from genome assembly GCF_947489755.1 of uncultured Psychromonas sp. Lineage (GTDB taxonomy): Bacteria > Pseudomonadota > Gammaproteobacteria > Enterobacterales > Psychromonadaceae > Psychromonas. The sequence goes on along the minus strand of NZ_CANLFB010000025.1, from coordinate 57,362 downwards.
GCCAGCTAAAGCTGTTCTAATTTTTTCCCTACAAATTAGTGGGAAGGACGCTTTACTTTCTTATAAATCATGAGGCAAGCGCTATTAGATGAAGATGCACTATTAACCTGCATGGCTTATGTCGACCTAAATCCAATCCGCGCCAAAATGGCTGCTAGCGTTGAAAGCTCAGAATACACATCAGCTTATGAACGCCTATTACCTTGCAAAAAAGTTGGTGTTGCTCAACAACAAGAAAAATCGTCAGATTTATATCATCAGAAACCACTGTTTGGCTTTATTGGTGATGAAAATCAAAATGATATGCAGGGTATTCCATTTTCACTATTAGATTACATCGAGCTTGTCGATTGGAGTGGCCGTATTATTCGAGAGGATAAACGAGGGGCTATTTCAAGCCAACGGCCTAGGTTATTATCAAAACTAGGATTAGAAAATGATATTTGGTTATCACTGGCGAGTAGTTTTGGAAAAGATTATCACGGAGCGGTGGGCTCGTTAGAAGCATTAGCTGCTTATGCAGGTAACACAGGCAAACGTTGGATAGCCAGTAAAAATCAATTACGGCTACATTAAGTCGCGTATTTTTTGTTTAAAACAAAATAAACACATTATTAGCAGTGGCTAAAATCAGACATACCTGAAAAGCCACTATTTGCGTAAAACCTCTCTTAATTTATGATTTTCTATTATCAAAAATTTTTAGGTTACCGTTTTGATAATAGAAATAGGATTATTTTTAATGTTTTAAATCGATGGATGTCCGCCTTTTTGCGCACCTGAAAAAACCATTATTTGCGTAAAACCTCTCTTAATTTATGATTTTCTACTATCAAAATTTTTAGGTTACCGTTTTAATAATGAAAATAGGATTGTTTTTGATGGTTTAAATCGATGGATGTCTGCATTTTTAGGCAGTTATAACGATATTAATGATTGGTGGAAAGAGTTTGAATGCCAATAAAATTGACGTTCTGAAACAAGTCAAACAGGAAATTTAATAAATACTGCCAATTGGGAGTATTTATTAAAATCGTTTAGTGCTTTAGGTGACATAAAAATTACTGGCTGTCCTGCTTGTTTACCTTTATGTTTATTACCTAATCTGTTTTATTGCATTACGCGTACATTAACTGTAATGAATTAAAGCGCTACATCTATCCACACTAATCTATGATCTGAAGAGAGATCTTTACCATCACCGTAGTTACCAACTCGTTCATCATTAACTAATAAACGGCCATCTTCATAAGAGGCTGGCCAGAAAACACCAGAACCAATAACGGATAATTCTGTCGACGGAATAATATGATCAACGCGTAAACTGAAGGTACTTGTGATACGTTCAGGGTATGTATTTTCATTGCAATCTCCAGTGTCCACACATTCAGTCGCACCTACACTAGTAGGTACATAAGTACCTGTTGTTGCCTCCGTATTAACTCGTTGATGGCTTAATAAGTTTTGAATGGATTCAAGGTAACCGTCTCCATTTTCAGGATCAGCGTTAAGATCGCCCATGATAATAAATGAAGCATCGTCAGCAAGTCCGCCGATTATGCCTTGATCATCATAAATATAATCTGCATTGCTTATATAATCATCCCAAAACTTAATTTCAGCGCTATTTAACAATTTATTATTTTCAGTCACCGTATCAAATACTGGTGGTGTTGGATGCGATAATAATAAATGAATCGTTTTATCGCCGGATGCGGTAGGGATGATAATAGGCGCATCTACATGGTTTTTAGATGATAAAGGTTTAGCTGCCCAAGCGGCTTCTGTATACCATTCATCGCCACAGGCTAATCCTTCAGGAATTGGGTTGTTCTCATCATCACAGTTAGTAATTGTTGGATTAGATTCTCCAGACATATCCTTCCATTTAAAGGTTTGGAATGTTCGAATATTATCGGTGTCGATAGGGTATTGAGATAATAGACCAAAAGCATATTGCCCGTGATAAAACCCAAATCCCCAAGCATCACCAGGTAATGCAACAGTGCCACTTCTATCAAGGTCAAATTCACTTAGTAAACCGGTATTCGTTGAGAAGCTTTCAGCATAATCAAAGCTGATAGGTGCTAATAAATCTTCTTCTGAAGAAGTTGCACCTAATCCATTTTGAGAAACGGCTAAATAGTTATTTTTAAAGCCTTCAATAGCTTCTTCATTTTCACCTAATCCATCATTGTTAAATTCCCCCATCATTAATACTGCTGGGCGTTCAGTTTGGATAATAGCGGCGACATTTTTAATTTGAATCACTTTTTCAGTAGTTGCAAGTTCTTCATCGGTCAGTTCACCTGCAAACCATTTTGTCATTAATGCATCTTGTTCGGCTTTGGTTATTTGCATTTCTTCAACAAGATCTTCATAACTATTACGATCAAATGATAAATTGTAAGTAGCGACTCTTACATCAGTTGATGTTGTGGTATTGCTGTCATCATTACAACCTGCTAATAAAGCAACAGAAATAGCAGCAGCTGCCGCGGTTTTTAAAAGTTCCATTTTTACCTTCCAATATCTATATTTTGTAGTTTATTTATGAATGGTGGGTGTAAACCATATTATGTAATTTTATTATTACAGTAATACTTTACTTGACCATTTAGACAGCTTTTTAAAAAAAAGGCAAAATAAGTTTACAAAAATGCTTAATAAATTAACTAGTTAGTTAATAATGAAAGGGTGCTCCTATAAACATTGATGACTCTTAATGGATCATTTACCTGTTGCTCATGTTGCTTTAGCTACTAATAGGTAGATATGTTAACGCATCACGCTAATCTCGATTTTTGGATACATTTTATTATTATCGTAATAAAGCTGTTAGTGAGTTACTCCGTTTTGGTTCTAAATTCGGTTAACCAATATAAAAAAGCAACGACACCAAAAGAGCCACCTAGTAACGAGACACCAGACCAACCACCAAACTCAAACACATATCCCGCAGAGGCTGAACCTACTACGCCACCGAAGAAAAAGCTGGTCATATAGGCTGTGGTAATGCGGCTTCTTGCGGCAGGGTTTAATGTATAAATGACACTTTGATTTAAGATATGTGAACCTTGCTGTCCTACATCCAGTAGCACTACCCCAATCATGATTACTATAAGATGGGTGCTGAATAAGCCCATGACCGTAAAAGCAATTATGATTAATGACAACAATAATCCGGTTCCCATGCGGGTATGTCCTTTGTCATGAAGTTTGCCTGCAAAACTTGCACTCAAAGCACCTGCTGCGCCAAGTAAACCAAACAACCCAATTAATGAATCACTGTAATTATAAGGAGGACGAGCAAGCAAAAAGGCTAAAGAAGTCCAAAATACACTAAAGGATGCAAACCCTAGCGTTCCATAAACAATTCGTCGTCTTAATAAAGGTTCATCACGTAATAAATGAAATATTGAACCAATTAACGCCGGGTAAGATAAACGCATTTCACCGCGACTTTGGGGTAATATTTTCCATAGAACGGCCGTTTGAACTAGCATGCTAAATGTTGCAAACCAAAACACAGATTGCCAACCATAATTATCAGCAATGACTCCTGATACTGTTCTTGCTAATAAAATACCTAATAACAAGCCAGACATAACTCGGCCAATCACTGCTCCACGTTGCCCTTCTTCTGCCAACACTGCAGCAAAGGGGACTAATACTTGTGCTGCAACAGCCGTTAAACCAATCGCTAAACAGGAAAACAGAAACATACCAATGCTAGTCGACATCGCTGCACCAGCTAATCCAATCGCAGTACCGGCTGTGACAATGGTAATTAAACGACGTCGTTCAAGTAGATCGCCAAGTGGGACTATTAATACTAAGCCCAATACATATCCAAGCTGCGTCATGGTGATAATCAGCCCTGTGGTGCCGATAGACGTGCCAAACACATTTGCTAATGTGTGCAGTAAAGGTTGTGCGTAATAAAGGTTAGCCACAGCCAACCCGCAAGCAATGGCCATGACATAGACTAATAAATTATTCGGTTTTAATGATGGTAAAGTCGTAGAAGGTTGATTGTTATGATCACTTAAAGGATTAGTCAAAGCGGGTTAACCTCGGATTTTTTGATGAAATTGAAAGTAAAGTAAGGAAATTAGCAAGCTTGGGAGTGCTATTCATTTATCATAACGTGTCAATGGATAGAATGTAACGGTATTAACCATTAAAAAATAACAAGGGTAAATGTGACTAAAGAGGTGTCTGAATATGCAATATTTTGTGACGGATATTTGTAGTTGGATAAGGAATATCAATATGTTGGGCTAATATTAAGTACATCTAGCGGTCTTCGCATCGATGTGGCTTTTTAGGTTTTTAGTTCAAGCAATAAATATATTATTTAAAAGAGTATTATTAATATTGCTCTTTATGTCGTTTTCAAGGAAACTACCCATACCCTTTTAAGGGAACTACTTTAATAATACAAGGAACTAATTCTATATGACGGGTTTAAACAACCAAGATAGCAATCCAAACAGTGATAAAAATCAACTTAAAGCTTTGCTCGAACAACCTATTGAAGACTTACCTACTATCTCACTATACCGTATTAGATACCTAGCGACTGAGCTCTCTATGGAATCTGTTGTTGCCCATGCTCAACAGATAATTGATAAACGCAACAATAGTTTGTAATTAGTTATTTATTGACTGAATTGAAAGCTAACTAGTCATTAGGAGCTTTCATCAACTTTGAACGATCTTCATCATCAACCACGCTTATTATGATGCCGTTTTACATGCTCACAGATCGTTTATTATGGCTCAATCTCGAACGCCCCAAGTATCAAGTTTATCATTATATTTGACGTTCTTATTTGTGCGGTGAAGTTAAATACACAGAAAAGTCCTTTGAACATCGACGTCATTTGTCTTTGAACCAATGCATTAACATTCCTCAACCTTTAACATCAATATTTGTGTTGACATTATTATGTCTAATCATTACCTGCTTGTTCTCCATGCAGATAAAACTCGAACAATAATCCAGTTGATGAATATCTTATTTCTCCATAAATTTTCTTGCCTATTACTTTCAAAAAGTTACTTATGATTCAAATTAATCAATCAGTTAATGAAAAATATAATAACTTATTGAATGTCTATTAAATGTAAATTATTGTGACTCTTTATTAAAATAAACTGGCTGAGTAATGAGTTATCGTATCGTCAGTTTCCAATGGTCTGGTGCAAATGAAAGTATTAATTTTTGTTTTTTTGATGGCAGTTCTTGGCTTTAATGCTCATGCCTCAACCTTATTAGAAGGTCTTTCAGAGGCGCTGTCTGAGACGCCTTATTCTGCGGTGGTGACACCGATAAAATATTCAAAAATAGTGAAAGCAGAAAATCATGAATCTATTGTTACTATTCAAGCACAAGTAAACACGCCAATAAGAGGTGAACTTCCTGAGTTAATTACTTTTATCGCTGTGATGGATATTGAAGAATCTCTTGGTAAGGTTGGTCAGCCCATTTTAATTGCTTTTTGTCAGTCTGGAAATGATTTATATTTTGCGGGTGTCGGTGCTGCTTTTGATGTTACAGAACAAATAATTCATCATGCTAAAATAGTGACAAAAGGGTTAAGTAAAACACAATCACGGTTCGAATTTTGTCATTAAGACTGACAAGTTTTAATGGTTTACTTTTTTAACAAAAAGAATGTTTAATTGACTAGATTTTTTATTAACGATAAGAGATTCAGGTTAGAAAATCTTTATTGTGGCTCATCCTTTCAAAGCCAAAATTTTTAATCGCTTACTTATTTTATAAACGGATTTGTAGCAAACTATGAAAATAAAAGATTTCAATCAATTATTAACAGAGGTGCGTGCTTGTGCCATTTGCGAACCTAACTTGAAAGAGGGTGTTCGCCCTGTGTTACAAGTTAATCAACATGCAAAAATTCTTATTGCAGGGCAAGCACCTGGTTCAAAAGTCCACGCGACAGGGATTCCGTTTGATGATCCGAGTGGCGACCGATTAAGAGAATGGATGGGGATTGATAAAGACACTTTTTATAACTCACAAAAAATCGCAATATTACCCATGGCTTTTTGTTATCCAGGAAAGGGGAAGTCAGGTGATTTACCGCCTCAACCGATATGTGCAGAGACTTGGCGTAAAAAGTTACTTGAAGCGATGCCAGAGATTCAGCTTACACTTATCATTGGGCAATATGCTTTGGCATGGCATTTACCGAGCCGAGAAAAAAATCTTACCGAAACAGTCAGAAATTGGGCCGCTTATGGAGAGGACGTTATGCCTCTTCCGCACCCAAGCCCGCGTAATAATATCTGGTTAAAAAAGAATCCTTGGTTTGAAGCAGAGGTAATAACAGTATTAAAAAGTAGGGTTCATAAAATACTGCTACCATCATTATGAATCTGTGTGAGGTTCTAAAAAAGTAAACCAAGCATCGATTTAAACTAACACTATTAACTCCGGCAGTTAATGGCTAGCAGGTTCATAGGAAAAGGTTGGCTTTGCTAGACACTTACTTGATTGCCCCATAATTAGTGACTAAATTTAGAGTGAGATGACACCATCAGATTCGTATGGATATTCTTATTTTTCATTTTTGTTATTAGCGATATCATCTCTGGTTTAAATACTATTTGATTAATAACCGACCTTAAAATAATGAATATATAGTGCCACTCGTTTAATGTTTTTTAAGTCGATTGAGGTTCTGAGTCTGCGCTGCCGAGTATAATTTCAACCTCTTTGCTAACAATCTCTGCTACGGTCATACAATCATCAATAGTGAAGGTAAGGGGAATACGGATATCAATTAATTTTCCTAAAATATGCTCTGTAGATTCTAGGCGGGTTTGGTCTTTAAGGTAATGCCAACTATCATACTTACTGGTATAACCGCTCGGCTCACTGTCACCAAACCACTTAATAGTAACTCCTTTCGCTTCACATTGGTCAATAAGCGATTGAAAACCACTTGGCAATAGAGTGGGGACAAAAAATTGTATAGAGCTAGCAACAAACTGCTCTTTGGCATCTCGTACTATTAACTCAATATGGGGACTTAATTGGAAAATTTGATGCATAGAATGATATCTCTCATTCCAGCTAATACATTTTTGATTGAGTGATTTCAATTGTGGTAACAATATTGCCGCTCTCAAGTTATCCATACGACCGCTATAATTTGGGGTTGTATACTTAATAGCGTCAAACTCTTTTTTATCAGGCGCGGCATAGTGTTTTTCATAAAGCATGTAAGATCCTGAATATATAATAGCTTTAGTTATAACCTCGCTATGAGGAGTAATTAGCAATCCGCCTTCACCTGAATTAATATGCTTATAAGTTTGTGTACTGAAACAGGCGACATCCCCAAAGCTACCACTCATTTTTCCATTCCATTTGGCACCCATAGTATGAGCACAATCTTCAATGAGTAATAAATTAAAGTCTTTACAGATCTGCATAACAAGATCCATATCAGAAATATGCCCACGCATGTGTGAAAGTAATAGGTATTTGGCACCGCTAATACGTGCTTTATTTTCTAAGTCACCTAAATCAATACAAAGTTTTTGATCGATATCGACCAACACAGGTATACCACCGGCATTATCTATCGCCCCTGGAACAGGCGCTAGTGTAAAAGCATTACAAAGTACTTTATCGCCATCTTTTATACCTAGTGCTTTTAATGCGATATGCAAAGCATAACCACAGGAAGCACAAGCTAAACAATTATCAACTTCCATGTATTGGCTGAATTCAAGCTCAAGTTGATCAGTTAGGCTCTTTTCTCCAGGGTTTACATTATATCGATGTAATCTTCCTGACTTCATTACCTCTATTGCCGCTTGGATACCTTCATCAGGAATTGCTTCCTGTTGAGTGAAGGATTTTAGAAAAGACATGATATAAAGCTCCTTGAAATAACTATTTATTCATCTGAAAAGATGACAGTTCGAATACCTACCATAGCGTATTCAGTCATCATTACTTTAGTTCCAATACATACTTATAATGGAGCCAGTTAAATTATCTAGTTTTGAAATTAGCATTGTTTAAAAATTTAATGTTCAGTTTATTTGAATGAGCAAATGAATAATCAGTAGGATTAGCTTTTGATTTAATGTGTATTATGAACTGCGCATAGTTGGATAAGTGTGATTATTCATTATTTGGAAAATGTAAGTACGGTTTCCTATTTACTTGATACTTTATTATCTACTTTTGATCCCTTAAATCTTTCAGTTCGTATTTAAAAATAGAAATTGTCACAAGGTCAGTTAAGTGTTTTATTATTGATTTTGCTAATATTTTCCTACTTTAAACTCAATATGATTAAGTATTAAAAAGGGAATAGTTTGCTGATATGTCTAAAATGTTTGCTCACCAGAATTATTCATGATCAATTTTACTTTGTTTTTTTTACTCACTGAATTTTAATAGGACACCAATTTGATTTCATCTTTCTTCCGTTACACTCTCATTAGTACTGTTGTTTTATTAACTGCTTGTAGTCAATCAACTATTGATCCTAATTATCAAGTGTCTGAATCACTACCCAATTATTCTCAGCACAATTTTCAACAATACATTGAAGAAACAAAACTGTGGTTATTGGATAATCGAGTCTTTAAAAGCAATGATATTGAAAAAGAATTACAAGCGAACCTTCCTTTTGAATTAATACCTGAAAACCCAAATGGAGACGCAGTACTGTTAGTGCATGGTTTGGGTGATTCACCTTATTCGTTTACAGACGTAGCACAACATCTAGTTGCACAAGGTTACCTCGTCAGAACAGTGCTGCTGCCCGGGCATGGTAGTAAACCAGGGGATTTAATGTTGCCCACAGAGGAAGATTGGCAAGCGGTAGTGAATCACCATATTGCACTATTAAAATCGAATTCAAATAAGCTTTGGTTAGGTGGCTACTCGACAGGCGCAAACTTGGTGACATCTGAGGCATTAAATGATGACGATATAGCAGGGTTGTTGCTCTTTTCTCCTGCGTTTAAACCGGATTCATCCGTTGTAAAGTGGGCTAGCCTCGCTAGTTATTTGGTGACATGGGCGGATCAAGATCCTGAAACGAATTATACGCGTTATAATTCTTTGCCAATGCATGGTGCTGCTGTTTATTACGATACTGTAAAAACGGTCCAAGCTGATTTGGAAGACGTCACTTACAATAAGCCTGTTTTCATGATGATGAGTGAAGGCGATAGTGTTATTGATACTGCATTTCCCACTAACGTATTTCAAAAACAATTTACCAATGAAAACAACCAACTGATATGGTTAGGTGAGAATGATTTGTTAATCCCTAATGCCACTCGGTTCAGTATGGATCGCCCCGATCTAAACATTGTTAATAGCTCTCACATGGGATTATTGTTTTCTCCTGATAATGTTGAATATGGCGTAGAAGGCAATATCATTATATGTAATAACGGACAGACTAAAGAACAAGAAGCGTCTTGTGAACAGGATGATGATGTGTGGTTTTCTTCTTACGGTTGGGCAGAGAAAGGTAAAACACTTGCTCGCTTAACTTATAATCCTTATTTTGAACAAAGCATGGAAAAATTAGATAGAGTGATGCACAGTGAAGGTTAGTTTCAATAAAACTGACTGAAAAAAGGTGTTTTTTGATAGTTGCGGACGACAATTATACAGTTTAGTTACGTGATGACACATGTAAGGAGATGGTTGTTATGGCTCATCAATCGTTTTAATAAGGTTGAAACTATTGATGAATCAATTAATTGAATACACTATTCGAATGCATTACGTAAACACACTATATAAATACTTCATATAAACACCTCAGACAAACAATAAACTTTTTGGATAATCGGTATTACTGGCAAAGTATATTAAGTTTGTGTATGTCACTAGCTCATTTTTATCATCTCATTCGTGCTATTTGGAGAATGCATTGACAGTCTATAGTCCACATAAATAGTCAGTTACTCAATATAATCTCCATAGAAAAATAACAACTCACTTTTTTTAAATTCTCACTTTTTACTATCATTCATCAAAAGTTAGACAGCATCCAGTGAGTTGTTTTTATCTATTAATCAAATCAGCTATTTCATAGTAGCAGTGTAATGCGTTGCTTCATCAACTAGATATAAAATAGATTGATAAGGGATACCACTATGATGTGAAAGACCAATTTCACAGGTACGGCTATTACTAAACCCTCGTGTACAATGGTCAGGCACTTGATCTTTTAGTGTATGTACGGCGGCAGCGTTTAATTCAGGCGTGGTAAAGCCTTTATCGCCTGCCCATCCACAACATTGGATATGCTCTGGTACAATCACATCACTTGCACAGGATTTAGCTAATGTCAGCATGCTATTTTCTAATCCCATTCGTTGAGCACTACAAGTAATATGCAACATCACCGTTTCTTTGATAGGCGAAAATTGTAGGTGTGACTGTAAGTATTTAAGGACAAATCCTGTAGGCTCTAACACTTCCATAGAATGTGTAAATTTATCAATGCTTTGTTTTGCACAAGGGCTGGTATCCATTAAGATAGGCCATTTACCTTGCTCGCTGGCTTCCCATAGTGCGGCTTCTAATTGCTGAGATTTTTGCAATGCAAGTTCACTCATTCCTTTACTGTCGTATGGCATTCCGCAACATTGATCTGTTAAAGCATCTGGAATGATAATATCAAAGCCTGCTTTTTTAATTAATGATTCTGTCACTTCAGTTAATGGACGACTATCACTATTATTAGCTTGTTGTCCCATGGTGCGAGCTGCACACGATGGGAAATAAACAACTTTTTTGCTGTCTTTATTTGCTTCATTTTGCCCAAAAGTGCTGCTCACTTTATGCGTATTAGCCGTAGGCATTTCAGGCATCCACATTGGTGTTTTTCCTGCGCTTAAACTACGTACTTTATTCGTGACTTTCGCGACGGTTTTATTGCCTAAGGTTTTTTGAGCGACACTGCTGACTTTAAGCCCCATTGATGCCATTTTGGTAGTGGCAGTAAAATGGTCTGCTGTCCAACGGGCAATAGGTGTGAATTTTTTATATTTACTGGTGCGTAATTTTTTAACTAAATCACCCGTGTTGATACCTACTGGGCAACGTTCTGAACATAATCCTGTTGCCGCGCAAGTGTCTATGCCTTGATATTCAAAAACATCTCGTAATGCTTTTGCATCTTCAGTCTCGTTATTATGTTCTCTACGCTGTAGTTCTCGATACAACACTATACGTTGACGAGGTGACAAGCTGAGCGTTCTTGAAGGACATACCGGCTCACAAAAACCACACTCAATACAGCGGTCAATCAAGTCATCTGCTTTAGGCATTGGTTTTAGGTTTTTAAGGTGTGCGATAGGGTCATCATTAATAATTACCCCTGGATTTAATATGCCACGCGGGTCAAACAATGCTTTAATTTTTTGCATTAAAGCATAGCCGTCTTTACCCCATTCTAGTTCAACATAGGGCGTCATATTACGGCCTGTTCCATGCTCTGCTTTTAATGAACCTTGATATTTAACCGCGACTAACTGCGCTACGGCATCCATGAAATTGCCATAACGTTTTATTTCTGCTGGCGTGTCGAAACTTTGCGTGAATACAAAATGTAAATTACCTTCAAGCGCATGACCAAAAATAATGGCTTCGTGGTAATTGAATTGTTCAAATAGCGCTTGTAAATCAAGTACTCCCGCGGCTAAATGCTCAACAGGAAAAGCGACATCTTCAATAATCACAGTTGTGCCGACTTCTCTTACTGCGCCAACGGCTGGGAACATACCTTTGCGAATGCCCCATAATGTAGCCACCATAGTCGCATCGGTGGTAAAAGAGACGGACTCTATGACGTTAAATTGAGCGACCGTTTGCATTATGGCCTGACATTGTTGATCTAATTGCGCCGTATCACTTGCACGAGACTCTATTAAGAGGGTGCCAGCCTGTAAATCCAACGTTTCAAGGAAACTAGGCATGCCTGGTTTATCTGCAACTGAGCGCATTGCTCGGCCATCCATCATTTCTACTGCTGACACTGGCTCTTTTGTTAACGCAGTAACCGCTTTACTCGCTTCTTCAATATTATTAAACACGATTAATGCAGACGCTTTGTGAGGGTGTTCAATGACAGTGTTATAAGTTATCTCAGCAATAAAGCCGAGTGTGCCTTCTGAACCAATCATTAAATGTTTGATCACTTCAATCGGGTCTGAGTAATCAACTAATGAATTAAGTGAATATCCAGTGGTATTTTTAAGACGATATTTATGATTAATACGTTCTGTTAATTCAGTGTTATTGGCAACGTCTGCACATAGTGCTTCAATGCCTGAAATTAATTCTGGTTGCTTCAACGAGAAAGCGGCTATGCTGTATTTATCTGCGGTATTAAGTAATGTACCATCTGAAAAAACCAACTTCATACTATCAATCGTACGGTAAGAGTTTTGTGCGGTCCCACAACACATACCACTCGCATTATTAGCCGCAATACCGCCAATTTTACAGGCATTAATAGAAGCAGGATCTGGTCCGATTTTACGCCCAAATGAAGCAAGGTATTTATTTGCATCTGCGCCAATAACGCCAGGTTGCAGTGTTATTTTATGCCCATCATCGTGGATTTCATGCCCTCGCCAATCATCAGTTAAGGTAATTAATACTGAGTCTGATACTGCTTGTCCTGAAAGGCTGGTGCCCGCCGCCCGGAAGGTACAAGGGATGTTCAGTTGGCCACAGGCTTTAATAGTAAAAATGACTTCATCAAGATTTTTTAAACGTAATACCATCTTAGGAATTAAACGGTAAAAGCTTGCATCCGTACCGTAAGCAAGTCGTAATGCTTGGTCGGTAAAAATTCTATTTTCATCGATATGTTGCAACAACATTTCTTTTAATTGTTGGTAAGGTTGTTCACTGTTTTTCATTATAGATCCTCAATGTTAATTGCAACGAATTGACTCATAAGGTGTATGCCATAAATATGAATGTCGATGGCGTTAAACAGATTAAAAATTAAGACAATATTCGTTGTATGTTATTTTATATTTTGTGGTTTGCTTAGGTTCAATGATTAAAATTGAATGGTCTATTGCAAATTATTAATCATTAATGGCCATTCGTTAAAATGTACTGACTTAGTTTTATTACCTAAAGCAGTACAATTATATGCTTTCGCTCACTTTGTTATTTCGTAAGCTATTGTTTAAATTACTTTTTTCTTGTTATTATTTTCCTTGAGCAAGCATCAAGCTATCGCTAATATTAAAACCATAAATAAGAATTAAACCAATAATGCCGGTAACAGCGACATAGTAGAAAGTAGGGATGATGGTTTTACGTAGAACGATTCCTTCTCTACCTAATAAACCCACAGTCGCGGATGCTGCAACGACATTATGAATAGCAATCATATTACCTGCCGCTGCGCCAACCGCCTGAAGTGAGACCATTGCTGTACTTGAAACCGCTAACGTTTGTGCCACTTCAAATTGAAATTGGCTAAACATCATGTTTGAAATGGTGTTTGATCCGGCAATAAACGCGCCTAATGCACCGATAGAGGCACTGAGTGCTGGAAATAGATCACCGACAAGGTCTGCAGCAAAATTAGCAGTAGTGACAGGCATACTGGCTAAATCAGCACTGTTAATACCGGAGTTAATAAAGATTCGCACCATAGGAATGGCAAATATTAATACAAAACCTGCTCCTATCAATGTCTTGCTTGATTCTTTAAAGGCACTGCTTAACGGTTTGAAACTGCGTGATTGTAATAAAACAGCCAGTAGCGCAACAAAGACCAAAATACCACCGGGTAAATAAAGCGGCTCAATAGCAGAGCTGATCCCTGTTTCTCCTAAAATGTTGCTAAATGATAAACTTATGCTTTTTAAGAAGTCTTTAAATTCAGCACTCACACGGCTAATCACTAAAATAATAGCAAGCAACAAATAAGGTACCCAAGCTAATGCAAGGCTCATCTCTTTTTTCTGAGCTACTTTGGAAAGGCTGTCCTTTAGCTCCATTTTAAGTGAACCTAACCATTCACTCGGCCACTTCGCTTCATCTTCAAAATCCCATGTCTTTTTAGGTACAAGGAATCCTTTTTTAGCGGCAGCAACAACAATAGTAAGACTGATTAAACCACCCATTAACGATGGAAATTCAGGACCAAGAAAAACACCTGTTAATGCATAAGGCACTGTAAATGCTAAGCCCGCAAAAATGGCAAAAGGTAATATGTTTAATGCTTCAGTCCAGCTTTTGTTCTTGCCAAAAAAGCGGGTTAGCATCATTGCCATTAATACTGGTATGAAGGTGCCAACAATTGCATGAATGATAGCGACATTATTGGTTATTTCTTGTAAGTAAATATCCCATGTTGATCCACCAGAGACTAATGCCTCTGAAATGTTATGAGTATCGAGACCTTTATTCACGCCAACGATGATCGGCGTGCCAACAGCACCAAATGAAACTGGTGTTGATTGAATCATCATGCCAATAACCACCGCTGCTAATGCAGGAAAACCAATGGCGACAAGTAGAGGAGCTGCGATTGCCGCCGGAGTACCGAATCCTGATGCGCCTTCAATGAATGAGCCAAAACACCAAGCGATGATGATCGCTTGAATACGGCGGTCAGGCGAGATATTGATGAAACCTGTACGAATAACATTAATGGCTCCGGTATGCTTTAACGTATTGAGTAAGAAAATAGCACCGAATACAATCCATAAAACTGACACTGTGATAAGCAAGCCTTGTAAGGACGAGGCAATAATACGTGTTGAAGACATATCCCAAACAAAGAAAGCGATGACTGCTGTTAACACAAAGGCGACTGGCATTGCTTTTTTGGCCGGCCAATTTAGCCCAACTAATAAGATTGCCGCCATCACTATTGGTAAAAATGCAATTATTGCAAGTAACGTACTGTTCATCTATTTTTCCTTTTCTATACGATTGTTATGTCCCATAACCATGGTTAAAAACAGAGTGACATTGACTCGCCTTTCTTTGTTTTTGTTGTTGCTCATTTGTTAATGGATTGTGACGATACTCCTTTGCTTTTTATGTATATATAGAGATAATGATAAACATTGTTTCCCAAATCGACATAATAATGACAAAAGCAGACGATTTAATTCTATTTGTTCAAGTGGTAGAACACGGTTCATTTAGCAAAGTAGCTGAAATTAATTCCCTTACAAATTCAGTGGTTAGCAAACATATCGCTAGATTAGAAGAAGATCTCGGTGTACAGCTTTTATATAGAACGACACGAAAATTAACACTGAGCGAAGCTGGAAAAGTGCTTTATCAAGGCGCTAAAAATGTGAAGCAGGCCGCAGTAGAAGCGATTGACGCAGTATATGGATATGCTGAAAGCATGGTGGGTAATATCAAAATGTCAGTGCCAACCATTTCTGGTGACCTTTTATTAGCCAATACCGTCGCTGAGTTTTGCAATATGCACCCTGGACTCACGGTCGACATGTCCATGCGAAATTCCTTTGTGGATTTGGTGGAAGGTGGCTACGATTTAGTGATTAGAACAGGCGATATGGACGACTCAAACCTAATTGCTCGCCACTTAATTGATTCTCATTGGGTTATTTGTACTGCACCTGCTTATATCGAACGTTTTGGAAGACCAATGACACCAGAGTCGTTAGTGAACCATAATTGCCTACAATACGCGTATCAAACGACAGGGGCTTCTGAGTGGGAATTTAGAGGGAAGCACGGCAATTATATTATTAAAGTGGCTGGTAACTTCACCACCAATAATGCGGGATCATTACGAAAAATTGCATTAGGTGGTAATGGTATCGCTTATGTACCACGTTGTTTAGTGTACCAAGATATTCTGAAAGGTGACTTAATTGATATTTTCCCTGAGCAGGTCGGTAAGAAACTAGGTATTTATGCCGTGTATCCATTTACACGTCAGGCCCCACTTAAGATTCGTTTGTTGATTGATCATATTCGAGAAAGTTATTTAGCAATAGGGGAGTCTTTTTAATAACATAAGTGAGTTGGGTGATATCACTAATCTAGCGGCTTATTAAATGACTAAGCTGCTAATTCATCAAGCCGCTAAGTCATTAAGTTACTCAGCGATTAAAGCTATAAGTCTAGAGGCCAAAATCACCGTGTTATTACAGTCTCCATGCTACTATTACAACACTTCATTATTTCCACACAGCACGATTACAGATTAAGTAAACCTCTACCTCACTAGATTTCCAAGTAATGAAATCCTTAAGAAGCTGACCTTTAAGTGACTCAATTTCTAGCTAATTAGAACGTTATATTATTAACTCTTCAAATTACTGTCTCATTAAGTTAACGCATCGATTGATACTCATCGGCTATGTCATCGTGACAGACTTTATTAGTGATCTTATTTTAATAACATTAAGTGACCCACTTCTATTAATACTGTTTATCAATGAGCTTATATAGCTTGACAAGTCATTCTTTTGATTAGATTTTTAGGTGATTATAAATACCAAATGTGAATTAAATGTTGCTATTTTGTTGGTGAAATAATGCTCAACAACTAGTGAAAATGTTATAAAAGTGCATTTCGTCACTTTTTTTTAACATACCCTTTATAATCTTTAATCAATAAAGGTAGATAAGCTTTTTAAAACTGTTTTGTGATCTCTGTCGTTCACGTGTATGCTTGCGCACTTCTAATTTGGCGATAGTGTTCATAGGGGCTATATCGATTATTGTTTCTTTACAATGCCAAAGAATATAACTTTTATAGAGTTGGGCTTGTTTATTGATCTAACTCTTTGTTTTTGTGATAAATAGGATTTAAAAATGGATAGCAAACTGATTCTTGTACTTAACTGTGGTAGTTCTTCTTTGAAGTTTGCCATCATTGATGCTGTTAATGGCGATGAAAAACTTTCAGGTCTTTCTGAATGTTTGCAGTTAGATAATGCAAGTATTAAATGGAACTTAGAAGGCGTTAAAGGGAAAGCTGATTTAGGCGCAGGCGCTGCACATGAAGAAGCATTAACGTATATCGTAGATGAAATTCTTTCTTTAAATCCAGTATTAAAAGCAAATCTATTTGCAATCGGACATCGTGTTGTTCACGGTGGTGAGCAGTTTACTAAATCAGCGGTTATCTCTGACGAAGTAATGAAAGGCATTGAAGACTGTATTTCATTAGCGCCATTACACAACCCAGCACATCTTATCGGTATTCGTGCCGCTCAAAAAGCATTGCCTGCATTATCAAATGTAGCGGTATTCGATACGGCATTCCACCAAACTATGCCAGAAGAAGCATTCTTATATGCTCTACCATATAAACTTTACCGTGATAATGGTATTCGTCGTTACGGTATGCACGGAACAAGCCATTACTACATCAGCCTACAAGTAGCTGATGTATTGCAAAAACCAGTGACAGAGTTAAACATTATTAACTGTCACTTAGGTAACGGTGGTTCTGTTTGTGCAATTAAAAATGGCGTCTCTGTAGATACTTCAATGGGTATGACACCATTAGAAGGGCTTGTCATGGGAACTCGTTGTGGTGATGTTGACCCAGCAATTATCTTCCATTTACACGATGAGCTAGGTTATAGCATGGCAGAAATCAATGATATGCTAACAAAAGAGTCTGGTTTATTAGGATTAACAGAAAAAACATCAGATTGTCGTTTTGTTGAAGATAACTACGATACAGATGAAGCTGCGAAACGCGCAATGGATTTATACTGCTACCGTCTAGCTAAATACATCGGAAGCTACACCGCTGCCTTAGATGGGCGTTTAGATGCAGTTATCTTCACTGGTGGTATCGGTGAAAACTCAGCGCCAATTCGTCAACTAACATTAGAGCGTTTAGGTTTATTAGGCTTTAAAGTTAACGAACAAGAAAACTTAGCAAACCGTTTCGGTAAGTCTTCTAACCAAGGCATTATCACTGAAAATGACAGCACTATCGCAATGGTCGTTCAAACCAACGAAGAGTGGGTTATCGCTCAAGATACATTAGCGCTAGTGAACGTTTAGTTCTCACACCGCTTTAAAAATGAAAAGGCCAATCAGAAATGATTGGCCTTTTTTGTGCGTGTTGTTTTTGTATTGGTTTTTATTTATATGCTTAATTAACCTCTGTTCTGGATAAGCAAAGCGATACAATTCCACTTTCATTAACCAGCATTGAGGTTAAGTCGTTTTCTCCATAAATTAATATAAGTGTTTCTGAGATAATTTAAAACCATACGCTTCTGCCATACGTTTCTTATCTGAATCCAAGTGTCATTGTTACTTCAAATATAACTTACAATAAATATGACATATTTCTATCATATATTTGTAATACTTATTCTTTACCTTACCTCCTTTATTTTTATGGAAAGTAATGACGATCAAGCGTCATTACAACTATAACGTTCAAGTATAGGTAAGGATGCCAATGAAGGTTTTAAAAAAAACAGCTTTAATTATTGCGATTACAAGCTCTCTTTCAGCTTGTAATTCTGATACTGAAAAATCTATTGATAGCGAATCAACAAAGACGGTCAGTGATAGCTCCACAATGACTCAAGGGGCAAATAAACTTTCAGAAAATAATACTGATAATGTTTGGCGTTTTGCCGTGATCCCTGACACGCAAGGCCGCGATGATGATGATTACAAACAAACGATCACGCATAGTTATGATGGCATCACTTTATCTATTGATATTGGTTATGATGTTAACAATGACAATATTTTTGATGGTGAAGGATGGAAAATAGATGTATCAGATCCTTATAACGCTATATTTGTTAATGAAGATGGTGAACCGCTTGTTGATGGTGAACCGCCAGTTGAAATAGCAAGTCGTGAACGTTTTGATACACCTTATGATTTTAAACATCTCCCTGCTTTATTAGTCGATCCCATTGTTTCTAAAATAAAAGCTGAAGGCGTTTCCATCGTTCTTGCTGTGGGAGATATGACTGATGTCCGGACTGAAAATGAATATATAGAATGGATGGTTAAAGTTGCAAATCCTTTAACTGAAGCGGGTATGACTGTATTACCTGTTCGTGGTAATCATGAGATCGTAGACGGTTATGATTGGCTAAGTTGGTTTACGACAGAAGTTGATACAACGGATAGTCGGTCTGTGAATAATATGGATAATGGTATAGATGCCTATACTGATGCCGATTCTAAAGAATACGATCAAGGTTATAACTTGTATCAAAAATATCCAGGTACATTATTAACGAGTGGTTTAGAAAGTGGCGAAATCGTTGGTTACGAAGAGATTGAAGACCTGATGTACTATACGGTTCAAAACAATACTTTGTTCATTGCTGTTGATTTCTATGCAAGTGATTTGGTGTCTGTTAGCTATGAAGGTACATGGCTGCTTATATATGATTGGTTGAAAAATGTATTAGAAACTAAAGGTTCAACAGTAGATCATATTGTTATGTTTGGTCATGAAGCTTTATCAACCAAAAAACGTCCTTCAGTTTATAACTATGATGAGTATTTTGATTACATCAGTTCGTTAAGTACTGGCGAAGAAAACGAAGATCAAACAGAACCTGGTATTTTAGGGCTGGATACTGGTCAACTAGGTTACTTACAACTACAAGATGAATCGTCACCTGGCTTAATGGATAACGTACTTAATTTATTGAGTGAGTATAAAGTTAATTATATTGCAGGTCACGACCATCAATACTCACGTAGCTTAATCCATCCTGATAATTCAAATCCATCTGTTGGTTTTACGCAAATAGTTGCTGGGAATGCTTCTTGGAAGGCTTACAACAATCGCTATGGTATCAATGATAAATACGAAACGGGTTTATCACAGGATAATTTTGCACAAGTAGGGGATTATGAAGGATCTAATAGTCAATATACAAAAGATTTAACTAAGTATGAAAAATCTAATAAAATTTCATTTGTTATTGTCGAAGTTAATGGCCGTCAAATTACTTTTAAAAACTATTATGCTCCAGTTAACTTCTCAGAAGCTGATATGAATATGGGAACGTACTGGGATGAAAATCAAAATGCATGGGTACAATATGATATTGATTCAACAGGTACAACTTTTGAAAGCATAATCCCTATCGAATGGTCCCTAGGAGATAGTGCAAGTTATACAAACGATGCTTTACAGCGTGTAGTGTCACCTTACGAGTCTTATTGGACAACTACAAAAACACCAGATGAAGAAGGGTATATAGGTACTGAAGCCGCTATTTTAGATGGTTTTAATTTAACTTATAACAGTGTTGAAGTATTAACAACCGATACGCAAGACAAGAAACAAGTTGGGATTGATGCTAACTATCAAGATGATTTAGGGACGGGTAAAGGTGAATATACAAGTTTTGCCGATGCTTATAATATCCCTCGACAAGAACAAGCTATGGATGAGTTACTCTCGCTGAGTTGGTTTACTGACGATGATATAAGGTCAGTTTCTGATATTTTGTATATTAATGGTAATTTAAATCAAGACGGTTCATATAAAAATACTAATGGATTTGTACAAACAACGTCGCCTTCTGAGCTTTATTTTGATAAAGATGCTGTTGAAACTGATAACCCAACGAATGTTGTTCGGGATGGTATTGTAACTGATGAAGACGAAGCTGATGCGATGACAATTGCAATAACAGCGCCTAAAAGTGTTGAGTTATCTACACTAACTATTGGTAGATATAATCAAGCGTTAGGTATTTGGGAAACATTTTTAGACGAGGAGTGTTTCACTGCTACGTCATACTCTGATGATTTCAGTGTTATGTTTAAATCAGGAGCAGGCAGTGTACCCAGTGACGTAAAAAGTGATTGTGGGACTTATTTATGGGGTTATAACTATAATAATCATTCTGTCTGGGGTTTTACGCATAAGGATGGTCTATTCGCATTAATTACAAAAGTTGATAATGAAGAATAAGGGAGTGGGTCATATACATGATTAAAAATTTAAGGTTTAGTTAACATTCTTTAAAAGAATGTTGACTGAACCTTAAATTTTATATTTTGAATTTTAAATATATTCCAAATCTCCTTTGTTAATACGAAAGTTCTTATTTTTAAATACTTTACAGCATATAAAAGTATTTTCATTTCAGGTTTAATTGTAAAAAAAATATAAAATTGTGATATTATCATCCAAAAATGACAATGGAAGATAGAGATTATGCAAGCTGAACCCCCAGAAATAGATGAAACGTCAAACCAAGCCGAGCCTCCTGAACAAGACAATAAGAAACAGCGTCAAGCCATACGATTTGATAACTCTGATTTAATTAAAAGTGGCTTTTGGGTCGGACAAATATTTTTAGTGATTGCGACGGTCGCGGGTGTCTATTTAGCTGCACAAGAAGGTTTGTCTCAAGCGCTTTTATTTGAAAATTTAAACAGCAAAGAAAAGAACTTCTATCTACAACATGCGTTAGCCGATGAACTTGGGGATAATGTTATTACACTTGATGGTTATGCTAAATTACTCAAAGATAAATCGCCTTACGATATTAAAGCATATCATCCTATGATTGATTCTTTTGTATGGGATAACATGAAGTTCTCGCCTAATGCATTAGAAACACCAAGTCAAATCCTCTCGGCAATACGTCGTTATAACTCTGAAACAGCATTAATTATTAAAAAAATTGAGAATCGTCAATTTGGTGCTAAATATGGAGCCGATTTGCTTGTAGCGCTTAATCAAAAAACGAAAGATGGTGCGCTAGAAGAGCTTATTAACAATTATACCAAGCTTCATCATGAGCTTACTGAAGCAGGCATTGATGTTAACCCGCTATAGAACTTATCAAGGAAAGATAACAATGAAAAATTGTCCAAACTGCGCGAGTAGTTCAATGGGGAAGCATGAATTTCACCAACAAGAAGTTGATAAATGCGATGAGTGTCATGGGATATGGCTTGAGCTGGGCGAATTAGACGGCGCATTATCAATTGCAGATAATGATAATGACCAAGTCTATTTAGAAGAAAGGTTAGGGGATAAACTTGGCGAATCAAAGCGCCATTGTCATGTTTGTGATCAAGGGTTAACGCGTTATCATTTAATGTCGGGTTTTGAGGTTGAGGTTGATACTTGCTCTAGTTGTTTTGGTGTCTGGCTTGATCATGATGAACTTGAAAAAGTCACCCAATCTCCGGTTATTGCTAAAGCATTATTGGAATTAGATAAACCTATTCATAAACGTACATGGTTATTTCAACTTTTATCTCAAATGCCAGTAGAATATAACCTCAAACCTAAAACGACTCCGTGGGCTACGTATTCTCTATTGTTATTAAATTTATTGATTTTTATTAGTTATTCGATCGGGTTGGTTGATGAGTCTTTTGCTTATAATAATTTTGCATTACATTCTGATCAAGTAAGTCATGGGCATCAGTTATGGACTCTCTTAACACATATGTATATGCACGGTGGCGTGATGCATTTGATTGGTAATATGTACTTCTTGTATATTATCGGTGACAACCTTGAAGATATATTAGGTCGTGGTAAGTTTATTTTATATTACACGCTTTGCGGTCTTGCTGCTGCCGCTGCGCAGATTCTTGCTGAACCTGATTCATTTGTTCCAATGGTAGGGGCAAGTGGTGCTATTGCTGGTTTATTTGGAATGTACTTACTGTGGTTTAGGCATGCTAGCCTGACATTCATGATTGTTATCTATCAGAAGAAAGTGAGCCCGTTAGTTTTCTTTGCTATTTGGTTAGCTATTAATGTTGTTGGCCTTTATTTTGCTGATGAAAGTGGCGGTGGTGTTGCTTACTGGGCTCATATTGGTGGGTTTATTGCAGGTCTTGTCATTGGTTTATTATTTAAAAAACAAGTATTTGCTAGCAATCCATTATTAGCAATCCTCAATAGTCCTGAAGTTAAAGTTAAACGTTAAATTTATTTATTGCTGATTATTACTCACTTGGATTAAATATTGATAAACGTTAAATTTATTTATAATAGTGATTAAAAGTATCACAATGATATGAACGAATGATTAAACTACCTTTTGGCAATGCTTTTTGCTTTAAAAGGTAGTTTTATTATTTGTCTTCTATTCTGATTAATGAAAACGTTATTTAATTTAAAATCAATTAGTTATGTTGTTTGATAGTCCGTGTTGTATCGCTTTACTTATCCGGAACTAAAGTTATTTATTTTTGCTCATTAATTTTCTAATACTTCTCTACGTCCCTCTACATTCTTCAGCACTTATGAATATTTTTATCTAATACGCTTTATTGTTTGAATCTAAGCCTTATTTAAAGCGACATAGAGGTTTATATTATTTATCGTATTATTTATGAAGTTAGTGGTATTTATTTGTGTAGCAGGCATATAACTTGATGGGGAACCACTAATTTGTAATGTTGAACTTAATTAAGGCGATTGTTGGAAGTGTATTGATAGTAGTATTAGCGCAGGATAAATCCGACGCTAATACTACTATGTTATTTTACCAGCCGATATATCGTTGAGCTGAGTCATATCGATCAGCTGTATGCTCAATTAGCTCATCTACAGCATCTGAAAATTCACTTTCTGATGTAAATGTATAATCGCTGCCTTCACTTTCTACATAATCCTCTATCAAGGTTTGGTATTCAGTAAATTCATCATTTAAATTGTATTCGGTTGAGCTACTCTCATTAAAATAACCTTTAGCAAATTCTTCGATATAAGTTTCATATTGTGTTTGATATTCTGTTTGGTCGAGAATATATCCAATTAAAGGCCACTCATCAGCATCTAAAGATGACATAGTCAATGATAAGGCTTTTTCATTATCAACTAATGCTTCGTTATTATCCCAAGGGATCCATTCAAATGCCCCGGTTTCTGGGTTGTTATATAAAAAGAAGTTATGTGGCATAACGCCATAGGTATCCCAGTTTTGCATCACGCTATTTGCAGCAAGCCATTTTAAAAATGTATCAACATCAAATATAGCTTCTAGGTCTGCTTGCCAATCTGCGTCATCACTGCTGGTACGTGTGGAGTCATTTATAACGTCATATAACTCTGTGATATCAGTATATGTTTCGTCATCATCTGTTTTTAAACCATACTCATCTTCATCGTAGGTACCACTGGAAAAAGTCGCTGCGTCGTCTTCTGGTTTATATAAGTTACCATCATCGTTATCGTAATATTGTGTTTCTATTACGGTATCATCCACTTCTTCAACTAAGGTATACAACCCATAATAAATATCATTCTCTTCATCGCCACTACCATCTACATTTATATAAAGAGCGTAAAAACTTGAATGCGCACTGACTAAACCAAAATCTCGAAATAATTCATTCGCAACCACTTCATGCATTTCTGACTCGTCGTCATAGTTATTTTTTAAGTTGAGTTGCTTAAACCCATAAAAACGTTGATTATCTATTTCAGGGTATTCATCTTCAAACTCATCAAAATCTAACTTAAACGGTAATTTGCTGCTATTGGCGTTATAAAGACTTGAATTACCTTTAAACCTGATACCGACTTTGTACCATTCTGTCCATGTACCATCTTCTTCCGAATAGTAAAAAAACTCTGATGGAACAAAGATTGGATTATCAAGCGAACTAAAATCCGTTGAACCATTCAGTTCAGTAGTTAGATCATCAAGATCGTCATTCATGACAGTCCAGTTTTCAGACTCGATAACAATACGAATTTTCTGTACTGTTGAGGTATCGAAAATAACATCTAGATTGTCAATAATTTCATCTGTCGTTAGTTTTTCATGTGTTGATTCTGACCAATCATCGGTATTCTCAAGTTCACTGTAAACAATATCTGACTCGTCTGTTGAGCTTGAGCTAGTGGTGGTTGTATCTGAATCATCTGATTCAGTACAGCCAAAAACAGATAATAGAGAAAGTACAATTAATATGATCTTTATGCCGTGGCTAATATTTTGATTCGCTCTTTGAGTAGTGTGCCGATTAAACATGATATGGGTTCCTTTTATAGCCGTTTATTGATGACAGGCGAAAATATAGCGTTAAGACTTTTAATCTAACGTTAAAATGAGTAAAAAATGTGCAAACTAGAGATTGGATGAAATTTTATTTTATTAATAAGTACGATTTTTATATGAACATTATCAATTGATTAAATGATCTACCGTTTTAATCGCATTACTTACTAATGTAGAGTGGCTGGTCGCTTTCATAGAAACTGATGAAAAACTATTTAATACTGTTAACTGTATTTTTACCACTGTATGTTATTCAACACCTCAAATTGATATTGAAACAGTATCGTCATATATACAGAGGAGAGCGGCTGATGATGAGGTTAATTATTACAATTTAAATGCTAATTTAAAGATACTTTTGTTTACTTAAACGGGTGAGATTCTAGCGCTTGTACAACTTTGGTTTTTAATGAGGCTAAATCGATTTTTGTATTCTCGTTAAAAATAAGGGTTGTTAATAAACCCATTTATATTACTCAATTAAGTTATTGAATAAAATGACTTTTAAATAAATTAGACATATTGAAACAGTATGTTTATTGAAGTGATTTAATGAATTGTAGTTATTTAAGCTTTAAGTTAAAACAGGGAATATTTTCATAAAATAGCTAATATTCATCGATATTTCTTATATCACTATCAGTGCTTATCACTAGCAACTCGTTACTAAGTCGCTATTTTTTTATTGCTTATCTCTTACCCTTTAGGCCTTATCCCAATAGGGCGGTGAACCGTAATATCCTTCAATGAAATCAATAAAACATCTGACTTTATTGGGTAATAATTTTCTGTTGGCATACACTGCATATAAACCGATTGGATCAAGTTCAAAGTCAGGTAATACCTGAACTAGTGCTCCACTTTGTAATGCATTACTGGCAATAAAAGTGGGTTGTAATACGATACCTGCACCAGCAATTGCTGCTTCAACTAAGATATCTCCATTATTGCTGCGCAATGTACTACTTGTGTTTTGTGTTCTTAACCATCGAAAGACTTCATCCTTACCATCTATTTCCATGTAACTATAGTGTAAGTAACGATGTGTTTTAAGATCTTCAGGTTTAATAGGTGTGCCGTATTTCTTAAGGTAATCTGGGGAAGCACATAAAATAATGCGAATTGGTGCAATATGTTTAGCAATTAATGATGAGCTTTTAAGTTGACCAATACGAATCGCTATATCAAACCCTTCATCCACAATATCAACTTTTCGGTCATTGAGTTGTAGATCTACATTAACTAACGGATAACGCAACTGGAACTCTGCTACTAACTGAGCCATGTGCTTTAATGCAAATGAAACGGGTGCGCTAATGCGTAAAGTTCCTTTGGGGTTTTGTTGCAAACCTCCAAGTTGTGAGTCCATTTCATCAATACTCAATAATATTTGTTGGGCATGCTGATAATAATGCGTTCCCGCTTCAGTCAAACTGACTTTACGTGTTGTACGGTGTAACAATCGCACATCAAGTTGCTCTTCTAATTTCGATACATATTTACTCACCAGTTGAGGTGACAATTGCAGGGAAGAGGCTGCATTACTAAAGCTACCTTCAATGACGACAGCGACAAAGGCACGCATTGCATCAATTCTATCCATTATTACCTCTATTCTGTATTAACTGTTATGGCTATTCACTAACACCTTCATTAAAAGGTTTTTATTAAAAACGATTATTGAAAGTAAACTATCAACATACTGTTGTTAATTATTCTATATTTTTAATATTACTCTTTTATATTGTTGATAGTAAAGTATCTGCATCCCAATAAGTAGGGGCAATACTATTAATGACTATTTTATAAAGGAACAACCTATGAACTCACCATTATTAAACAAACTACTGTCATCAAAAGCAGGTGTCGCTTCATTCATTCTTCGTGCGCCGATTGGTTTAATTTTAGCTGCCCATGGCGCTCAAAAATTATTTTCTTGGTTTGGTGGTTACGGTTTAGAAGGTACTGGACAGTGGATGGCTAGCATCGGTATGACTCCGGGATATTTAATGGCTTTACTCGCGGGTAGTGCAGAATTCTTTGGTGGTTTAGCATTATTGTTAGGCTTATTAACACGTCCAGCGGCAGTAGTCGCAGCGTTTACTATGGTAGTGGCGATACTCTCAGTACATATAAGCAATGGCTTATTTATGGCTAATAATGGTTACGAATATGCATTAACGCTATTAGTCGCATTGATTGTATTAGCAGTACAAGGTGGCGGTAGTTTTAGTTTAGATAATGTTTTAAGCAAAAAATTGAATAATTAACTTAGTTCATCTTATCGTTCTGTTTTGATCGTTATTACTATGAGCTAGTGATAATGATCTTTTTAAAACTATTTAGTCGTTTTTTCATTTCGTATTAAGGATTCGATATTAGTAACATGCTGCACATCGAGATATGAGCCGTTATTTAAAATCATTAGCGGCTACATTGCCTTAATCCAGTGCTATTCTGGCGATAAGTGCTCATTGAGAAGAAAAAGAAGTACACATGACAGCTAATGCAAAGCCAAAGATGATTTATGATTATGATGGTTTTCCTGGGTTAGTTTATCAGTGCTGCTGAACCTGTGCTTGCTGAACAAATTCAACAAGCCTTAAAAGAAGCGGAGTTCCCAGTAATAATGGATTATTACCGAGGTTATGATCATGGCTTGTATGTACCTTTAACATTAATGTATCCAGATGCCGATATTTCAAGCATCCAACTTTCATTAGTTCATCACCTCGATGCCAAGCAGCATTTAACGATTGGTTACGTCCTACAATCACTTGATTATGAAAACTTATTAGTGATGGCCTTAGGTTTTTCTTTCCACAATATGAAAGTATTTAAAGGCGATCAACTTAAAAATCGACAATTTGATGATTAATTAAAGACGAATTTAACTGATAAAGGCTTATTAGAAAGTGAACGTTATCAACGACTAACTGAATGGTAGAAAGCACTACATGCACGCTATTTTCATCCACGAGAAGAATACTTGTTGCCGTTAAATCATTGTTATGGCTTAGCTGAGAGGGCTTGTGATGAGCATGTCACTATTATGGGTAAACAATCAAGTTCATTTGTATGGCGAAGCGATGTTTAAAAGCTAGTGAGGAATAATTAAAAGGCCAGTAGAAATAAAAAAGAGTCATTCAATTCAATGAGTGACTCTTTTTCGTGTAAGTAGAATAGTTCTTATTAAGTTAAATTTAATAAACTAGGCCTATTTACCTGTTTTTCTTGTATCTTTTTCTTCTTGCAGCTTTGACTTCAATCTTTTTGGCTAATTTATTTTTCATGATTTCAGCCACTTCAAGTTTTTCAACTGCAACCATTTCTGGTATTTCAATACTTAACGGGCCTAATGCACCTGAACGTAATTCATTGAGCAGAATAGTTGATACTTTATAAATATCAAAATGGCCACCAGCACGTAATGCGCCACGACGTTTCGCAATCAATTCCATTAATTCATGGTCTGATTGTGGTGTTTCTTCAAAATCATAACGTGCTTGTAAACGTGGTAAATAATGTTTGATTAAATATTCAGCAGCATAATAAGCGATATCTTCATATTCAATAGCCGTATCTTTAATCGCACCTGTTACTGCTAAACGATAACCGGAGTTAGCATTTTCAATTTTAGGCCATAAAAATCCAGGCGTATCAGATAGCATGATGCCACTTGGAAGACGAATACGTTGTTGATTTTTGGTTACTGCTGGTTCATTGCCTGTTTTAGCAATAATACGATCCGCTAAAATATTAATGATGGTTGATTTACCAACATTTGGAATACCCATGATCATCGCACGAATTTGTTTATCTTGACCTAAACGGTGTGGTAATAACTGCTCACAAAGTTTAGTGATTTGATGTACTTGCTCTGGTTTACTGGTGGTGATGGCAATCGCTTTGATATCTTGGTCTTGCTCTAAATACTCAATCCATCTCGCAGTGATCTCAGGATCAGCAAGATCAGCTTTGTTTAATACTTTAATACAAGGTGTTTTTTGACGAATAGCTGCAATCAGTGGGTTTTCACTGCTGTAAGGGATACGAGCATCAACAACTTCAATAATAATATCAACTTGCGGAAGGACTTCTTGAATTTGTTTGTGTGCTTTGTGCATGTGCCCAGGAAACCACTGGATATTCGCTTTACTCATTTGATTTTACTGCCTTTGGTATTTTTATATCATGACTGATATGTACTATTAACATACTCCAAAATATTGATTAAACATTAACTAGTTCATCATAGAGTAGTTTTTACATTCTATTTTAGTAATGGGTTATTTTAACTGATGATGAGATAGATAGACATTTAATTAAGTACTAATAGGGAAGTAAAAGAGAAGATATTTAGCATTGTTTATATGATTGCACTGATATGAAGCGATTAATGATATTGATGATCGTGAGTCATATTGGTTTTTATATTGATATTCGTTGTTTAATAAAACAGACTTTTATAGCGTCTTAGATTCAGATGGTAAATGCATAACATGATAAATGAGTCATTTTGTTTCTATCAGGTTATACATTATCTTCACCTACTTTTAATAAAGACTAATGAGTGAATTTATAAGTAATGCCTAAACTGACACTCCATCCTAGATCTCGTTGAATAAGTGGGCTATCGCTATCATGATGTTCAACATTCACTTTAGCTAAACCCAACCAATCAGGCGTTAATGAGTAAATCCCAATAAGGCCTATTTTATAAACAAATGAGCTGTTGGCTTTAAAACTGTTAAGCCCTGAATTGGCAGCTTCAGTACTTGAAATGCCATAAAGGTGTTGTGATAAACGCTTGTCTCGATAATCAACTTCAGCAAAGGGCGTTAGCGTGAAATCTTGGAACAAAGACTCAAATGTGTAACCCAAATGAAGTTGTAACTCATAACCATTATGCTCGTTGGTAATATCTTGTAGATAAGTCAGTCTTGCTCCAACAGTACCTAGCGTAATACCTAGTTCCCCGTTTCCATCTCTGTCATTGATGCCATCGGGAATATCATCAGATACTTCTGAGAATCGCCACTGTCCTGATATACCGACATAAGGCAGCACTGAAACATTAATAAGACCACCATCTACGAACCCATATTCACCATTATAAAATATATCGGGTACAAGATCGAAACTACCTTTGCTTTCATCAGAAAATACAGACTGACCATATTGACCATCCACACCAACAAAACCAAAATCATAATATTGATTTTCAGCATTGAGATGAAAAGAGGTCATTGAACATCCAGCGATTAATAGTTTTATCCATGAATTTTTTGTCATTGTATTCTCCTAGTGATGGTAAAGGAGAACGGAGAGACGTATAACAAATTTCAGACATGTTGTATTTTCTGGTGTGTATTGTAGTTTTATCGAGATAAGGGATGTTTAAAAGAGAAAGAGCAATATATTAATTTAAAGTCAGATAGGTGAGTATATTACTCAGTAGCGCTAAAATAGCGTTAAAGCGGATATCTTAACTGTTCAGGTTAATAGCTGTTTTATTCTCTGTGCGGAATGCTATTTAAAGTCCTTAATAAGGTGAATTTCTTGTAGATAAGAAGAAAAATAACCGAGCGATGACTCGGTTATAACCATGCTGTCATTTGTAGTAAAACAAAAGTAGCACCTGCAGCAAACATCATAAACAATCCTGCTACTTCACGACTAGTTTGAATAATTTTCTGTTTCATAAGAACCTCTATTTAATGTGACTTGTATCTACATTGTATTGCTTATTTAATGATAAAACAACAAAAAGTGTGATTCAAGTCTCTTTTTTAGCGGTTCGTTTTTTATGGAAATAGTCAGAATGAGGCTGAATGTTAATGGAAAGCATAAAGTTATGTTTAAAAATCTATGTTTAAAAATCTATGTTTAAAAATCTATGTTTAAAAATCTATGTTTAAAAATCTATGTTTAAAAAACGATAGTTAAAAAATCTGATAGTTTCCTTCAAATAAATACTCTCTTTATTTTTATTTGTGTCTTACTCAATGAATACCTAGATTCGCATAATATGAATTTTTAATTTCTTCTCTTTATGTTCTTTTCTCTCTGTTTTTGCCTCGTAATGTGATTTTTTGATAACTGTGCAATATAACTTAAACCCAAAGTGAGACATGACACCAAGCTTTGAGGGTTGCTTTATTGTTATGTTATTGTAAGACAAGAAGGGCGTAATGCTTTAATTAGATGATTTATTTAGGTTAAATCGAGTCAGTGATGTTTGTAAACATTGAAGGTTTATAAAATTAACGCTTAATCATTTAGTTATTTCAATTGCTTTTTATTGATGTGTAAAGCCACTTGTTAGCTTCATTAATATATTACCTTTAAGTGTTTAATGCTTAGCAGAATATTTTTACATGGAAGTATATTTGAAGTGTTTTTTGTTTAGTTTTAATAAGCAATTTCAAAAAGCTTAATCCATAGATCTAGCTTTTTAGTACTTTATTGTTTGAGTAC
Source organism: uncultured Psychromonas sp. (assembly GCF_947489755.1). GTDB lineage: Bacteria > Pseudomonadota > Gammaproteobacteria > Enterobacterales > Psychromonadaceae > Psychromonas. Next base: position 25,835 of record NZ_CANLFB010000025.1, on the reverse strand, counting down.
TTTAATTAGGTTTATCGATAGCGAAGATTGGGTCTCCATCAATCATTTGTATGGAGAAATCACTGCAAAAAAGGGCATTTTTTCAATTGAAATAAATGTTAATAGTGAATGTTTGTCATTTTATGAGCATTCAAAACAAGGCAATAAAACTTATCATATATTAGGAGTTAACTATGCGTTCGAGTTTTAAAAAAGGATTAGTGTCGGCAATTTGTATTGCTTGGGCATCTTCAGCGTTTTCTGCTGTTGAGTTTAAGCTTGGCCACTTCGGATCTGAAAATCATCCTTCTCACATTGCTGCTATGCAGTTTGCTAAACAGGTTGAAGCACGTACCAAAGGAGAGGTGACGGTTGAGCTATATCCTAATAATGCGTTAGGGAGTCCACCTGAAGTCCTTGAACAAGTGATTATGGGGGTCGTTGATATGAGCCTTTCTGGGCAAGATCAACTTGCCAAACATGTTCCTTTATTTGATACGGTGAGTATTCCTTTCTCATTGAGTAACGCAGAACATGCCGATCGTGTTTTAGATGGTCCGTTTAAAGAGTGGGCTGCCCCTGAGCTTGATAAAGTAGGGCTGGTTTACCTTTCAAGTTGGGATTGGGGATTTCGTCAGTTAACAAACTCTGTTCGTCCAATTTTAACACCTGCAGATATTAAGGGCTTAAAAATTCGTACGCCACCAGCGATGACATATCAAGCAGCGATGCAAGCGATAGGTGCCAATGTACAGACTATCTCATTTAGTGAGTTAGTCATGGCAATGCGTCAAGGCGTGGTTGACGGTCAAGAAAACCCAATTGGTGTAATTTATAACTTGAAACTGTATGAGTCTCAAAAATACATTTCAATCATTAACTATTTATACAGTTCGATGGTACATGTGGTTTCTAAAGATGCTTGGGCACGTTTAACGCCTGAGCAACAAACGATTGTTCGTGAAGAATCTGATTCAGCACGTTTGTTGATGCGTAAGCTAACACGAGCAGAAGAGTTGAAACAAATTGCTGATATGCGTTCAAAAGGTATCGTGATTGATGAGCCTGAACTTGCTCCATTCCAAGCAATGATGGGGCCAGCTTACGAGCAAATAAAGAAAAAAGTAGGTGCTGCTAATTTTGATAAATGGATGGAAATGACTAAGTCAGTTAAATAAGTCATTTAACATTCAGATATTAATATTCTTTATGGCCTTTGATTTCGCCTTATTTATGGAGGCGAAATTTTTCGTTACTATATTCATTCAATTAATGATGTGATCAGACGTTACCCAGTAAAATAATTACTAACAAAACGTGAGTGGTAGTTTATTGAGAGGTTTCCTGACGGGTCCTCTACTAGCTACTTAAATTAAAGAATAATTATGTTTTTGACTTATTATTCTTGCCTCATAACACAGTAAGAAATAATTTTAATCAGTAACAATGATCACCTTTTTAGTTGGTTTAGTACTACTAATAGGTGACTCCTGTATGTTGACCTTAGCTATATTTGGCGCTCTTATTTTCCTACTATTGATTAATGTTCCAGTGGTTGTTGCAATTGGACTTACATCGGTAGCTTTTTTTATTGGTCTCGGCGATGCTCGCTTATTAGCCATGCTCCCTCATCGTATGTATTACGGTACAACGGGGTTTACGTTGTTGGCTATTCCATTTTTTATTTTGGCCGGAAACCTAATGAATACGGGGGGGATAACTGATCGTATTTTCCGGTTTGCACAATCGATGGTTGGGCATATAGCTGGTGGTATTGGCCAAGTTAATATTGTTGCCAGTGTTATTTTTTCTGGCATGTCTGGCTCTGCCGTAGCGGATGCTGCTGGGTTAGGGCAGATAGAGCACAAAGCAATGGTTGACCAAGGTTATGACCCCGCAGATTCTGCCACATTAGTGGCGGCCTCTTCAGTTATTGGACCTGTTATTCCTCCTAGTATTCCGTTTGTACTTTACGGTTCTATTACTAGTGTTTCTGTCGCCCGTTTATTTTTAGCTGGGTTTATTCCTGGTGTGATGATGGCGCTTGGAATGATGATTGCGTTGGGTATTTTAGCGAAACGTAAAAACTATCCTCGTGCTGAACATAAAGAATCCTTTAAAGCTCGATTATCTGCCTTCAATGGTGCATTTTGGCCTTTGATGGCGCCGGTTATTATTGTTGGCGGTATTATGAGTGGCTTTTTCACGCCAACTGAAGCATCAGTTGTCGTATGTGTGTACGCCGCTATGTTGGGTTTTTTCTATAAAGATTTAAAACTAAAAGCACTTCCTGGGATTGTTTACAAATCAATTACCCAATCGGTTAGTCTCTTATTTATCATTTCTTCGGCAAACTTTTTTGGATGGTTAATCATTCACCAAAAATTACCAGATAGTATTATCGAGACGCTGGTGGGTTATGGTGCGACTCAATCTATTGTGATGTGGATTGTTATTGGCATCGTATTAACCATGGGGTTATTTTTGGAGGGCAATGCGATCTTCTTAATCACACTACCTTTGTTCATGCCTATCGCCACTATGTTTGATATCGACTTAGTGAATTTTGGGGTGGTAATGGTGCTCTTGATTATGATCGGTAACTTAACGCCACCCGTTGGCATGTGTTTATTTGCCGTTGATAGTTATGCAAAAGTGGGGATGCCTGCATTAGCTAAAAGAGTATGGCCTTATTTATTAATGATTTTTTTAATCACCGTATTAATTGCCTTTGTTCCTAGTATTTCGCTGTTTTTACCTAACCTTATCATGGGAGAAATGTAATGATTCCGCTATTAAAAACCATTGATATTTGGGTTCAAAGGATCCTTCAATATATTGCAATGGCTATGTTTGCCGTACTGGCACTTTTACTGATTGCTAATATATCATTACGTTTGATTAATGATTTCATTCAATTCTTACTTGAGAATGGTTTAGACGGTACCGCTAATTTAATTCAAAGTGTGGTGACTATTAACTCGTTTTATTGGTTTGATGAGATCATTGAGCTTAGTTTCGCAGCCCTTGTTTTTTATGGCGCAGCGGCATTATGGTGTGCAAAGTTACACTTTTCAGTCGGGGATTGGATAAGCCCTCGTATTAAAAATGCACGTTTGAAACACTTTTATAGACTATTAATCTTAATCATCTCTGCAACCTTTATGGCAGTGTTATTTTGGTATTCGTTAAAACTAACTTTAAGAACGAATCAGGTGACCACTGCATTTCAAATTAAACAGTGGATACTGTATTCATGTATTCCAGTTTCATCGATGATTATGCTGATTTATTCTATCGTTGATGTCATTATTGAAGCGAAACATTTTGTATTAGGAACACCTGATGAAGCTTAGTGGGATAAGGCTTTTATTGGTGTTTTAGATGGTAAGTTTTAACTTATGAGCTTTACTTAATATGCGAATCTAGGTTGAATCTGCCTTTCAATAACGTTTACTTTGAATAAGTAGCGTTTGTAATAAAAGAGTGGTTATCTTTTTCTAATGATTATTCAATTAGATAAAAGTGTAGCCACTCTTTTTTGTTCATGTTGTTTTTTCGTCATGTTTCACTAAATGAGAGTGCAACTGTCAACATGATCGGTAAGGTAATGATGCATAAAAAATTACTAAATAATACCATTGAAGCGACTTTCTCTGGCGCTAAGTCGAAACGTTCTGCGAACATATAATTCATTACTGCAGGTGGAAACATCGCAAACAGCAACATCATTTGTAGGTGTAGTGTCGATAAAGGTATCAATAGATAAATGAATAGAAAAGCAATCCCACCTGTCAGTATTGATAATCCAGTACACCATAAACCAGTTTTTAAACCACTCATTTTAATATTACACATCTGAGCGCCTAATGAGACAAGCATAATCGGAATCGCAGCCTGCCCAAGTAAAGACGTTGCATTATATAAAGGTTCCCAAACACCAATACCGACCAAGTTTAAGGTTAATGCTAACGCAGCGGATAGAAATATCGGCATACGTGCGACTTGTAATAAAGGGTTTCCCTTACTGATAAGTGCTAAACCAACACTAAAATGAAGGCAAGAGGACATGACAAATAACAATACAGCGGGTGCAATTGCTGTTTCACCAAAGGCATACGTAAATAAAGGAATAGCCAGGTTGCCACTGTTTCGAAACATCTGTGGTGGCGTCCATACTTTATAATTAAGTTTGAAGAAATAACAAATAGGCAGCATTAACAAAGCAGGAATAAGCACGGCAAACAATGAGGCTGTTAATAGGGGGATTTGCTCAATATCCAGCGGCATTACAACTAACGATGAAAAGACCAAAGCAGGGACAAAAGCATCAATGTTTAGGCGGTTAATAGGGCGAAAATCAGGCTTTATAAAATGCCCAATGCATAATCCAACCAAGGCTAACCCTAAGATAGGGAACAGAATACTAACAACTTGATTAAGCATGATCTTCCTTAATGGTGACTGACTAATTAAAGACTAATGAATCGCTTAATTATCCAATGCTCAGGATTGATTTAATAGCCTAAAAATACATTAGGTTAGAGATTATTTTAAAGATGCGATGTTTGTTACCTATTGTCGATATTTCTACCTAATTAGATAATTAAGGTGTTAGTTTAATTTATGCTTTTAACGTTTGTACTAACAGTCATTAACGAAGTTTTACTAAGCCTTATTAACGCTTAGTAAAACGTTCTTCACTCTTCTTACCTCAAATTACTTTCAAAGTAAGGGAGGGGCGCGATACAGTTAATATTATTTTTTATCGTTACCTGTATCTACATTTACATCTGATACTGTACCTATATCGCTATTGTTAGGAGACTCAACCTCATTATTTTGATGGCTATCAGTACTTATCTGATCTTTCATTGCTGCTCTCATCTCTTTTTCTAAGGAAACAAACAATTCAATAAAGTCGTTAAATAGATAGCTTTCTTTATTCGCATCATTCCAAGCTTTATGCAGCTCTTCATGGTGGTATAGTTCGGTTTGATAATAAAGTGCTTTGGCTTTTTCAGCTTTTTGCTCATCAAATCCTAAGACGGTTAACGCGCTTTTACTCATTTCTAATGCGGTAAAGTAAGATTCAATAAATACATGATCGGCACCGGCTTCTTCAAGAAGATAGGCATGACCACGGTCATACGCTCTAGCGACGATAGGTAAATCAGGGTGGAACTGTTTCACATGTTTTACTAGATGTAATATGTTTTCTGGGCCATCGATTGCAATCACCAATAACGATGCTTCTCCAAGGCCCGCTGTATATAGCAAACTTGAATCTGTTGCATCACCGTAATAAGCATGAATATCAACTTTTCTAACACGGTCAATCATATCAGTTGAGCGATCAATCACGGTTGTTTCAAAGCCATTAGCCATTAATAAACGATTAATTACTTGTCCGAAACGGCCAATGCCTGCAATAACGACTTGGCTTTTTTTATCAATACTATCAGCTTCTTTTTTCGGTTGAACGACGAGGTATTTTTTGGTGATCACTTTGTCATAGAAGATGAATAATAGGGGGGTTAAGAACATAGAAAGTGTAATGACCGGAGATAGGATAGCAACCCATTCTGGTGGTAACGCCTGACTTTGTGATGAAAAGCTTAACACCACAAAACCAAATTCACCTGCCTGCGCTAAGCTTAACGTCAGTAACCAACCATCTGACTTTTTAATCTTAAAAATAACTGCCAAAGTTAAGAGTACGGCGGCTTTTATAACAATGACTGCAATGGTTAAACCAGTGATTAAGAAGAAGTGATCATTTATCACTGCGAAGCTAATACCAGCGCCTACTGTGATAAAAAACAAACCTAATAATAGCCCTTTAAAAGGTTGAATATTACTTTCTAATTCATGACGAAATTCACTATTGGCGAGTACAACACCCGCTAAAAAAGTGCCTAATGCGGGTGATAAGCCAACTACGCTCATTAACGCTGAAATAGAAATAACGAGTAATAATGCTGTGGCCGTATAAAGCTCTCGTAGACCAGATTTTGCAACCAGTGTAAATAAGGGTTTAGAAATATAATGACCAGCAGCTATTATCAAGCCAATAACGATCACAATAGCCCCTGCATATTGCCAACCCGATAAGTTTTCAACCAATGAAACACTATTGTGTTCTGTCACTAATGAACTGGCCTCAGGTATCCCAAAATAAGCTGGAATTGCCAACAATGGAATCACCGCAAGCATCGGGATCACTGCGATATCTTGAGATAACAAAATAGAGAATGCTGCCTGCCCGCCATCGGTTTTATTGAGAGACTTTTCTGCAAAACTTTGCATTACAATCGCAGTTGATGACAGTGAGAATATAAGCGCGACCACCAGTGATGGTTGCCATGGAAAGTCCAATGCGATACCAAGAGAGGTAATAATCAGGGTTGTTAATCCAATCTGTAAACCACCTAAACCAATCAACCTACTTTTCATGTTCCATAAGGCTTTAGGCGATAATTCTAAGCCAACAATAAATAACATCATGACCACACCAAACTCTGCAAAGTGCTGAATGGTATTTGTTTCTTCACCTGCTAATCCGGTAATAGGGCCAATGATCACACCTGCGCTGAGGTAACCAAGCACGGAGCCTAACCCAAATCTTTTAGCAAAAAGAACGCATATTACTGCGACTAAAAGGTAAAGAGCAGCTTGAATAAAATAAGTGGTCATATTGTAAATTCTTTATATTGTGGTGTATGAATAAAATAGAGTCTTAATGAACATTACTAAGCGTGTTTTTGGCGTATTTTGTCATTATTTAAATCGTTTATGGTGAGATTAGTTGTGAGTAACGATTGAAAGAATACAGTCAATAATATAACAATAGGCACTTAATATAAAAGTGATAATTAATAGAATCATCTAGATATTTTATATTGAACTCAAGTAATAAGTTATCTGATTTACAGAGGATAAAATAAGCTTTTTTTACGAAGAAGTTAATAACCTAGTTATTGCTTTATGTTCTTTTAAATCAGTTGATTCTCAATAAATGCTTTAATAAATACGATAACTTTTCAAGTTACGGCTAATGAATCTAAAGTGACATTACGTTTACATTTACCTCATTGAGTTTATAAAATTATTTCTCTGCGGCAGTCATTTATTTCAACCTGTAGGAATGTGCCTAACAATTGCGCATCTTGTAACAGTTGTTGTTGATTATTGTGATTTAAAATATTAATTCTTCGCCCATGTTCTGTTAATAAATTAAGTTCATAGCAATGATAATTTAAAGCATGTTTAGATTGGATAATTTTGTTGTTAATTTGCAAAGAAGTAATGTGATGCAATTTTACGTCTCTATCTCTATGGTTATCAAAAAGACCCGATGTTTTATTGAAGCTGGCTCGTTTTAAAAAAGGTCGAATTAATGACAAACCAAAAGTCGCAATGGCAATGCCAAAACCGCCAACAAAAATAACCAGGTCATACATTGTTGTCACGATGAGCAAGTAAGTCGCGAGGAACAACAGAAAACTGCCTACCACAATGTATACCATGCAAAATAGCATCGCAGTGATCGTGGGTTTTAAGTACGCTAAGTCATCTGTAATAATAACCGTATGGGATAAGAAGTTCGGACCATCCTTGAGTAAAGGGCGGTTTAAATCAATGGTTAATTTGGCCGTATTTTGCATATTGCTCCTTTTATACCGTATTTTCACTCATTATAGAGAGCTTGGTTAACCATGATCCGTATGGTTTACTTTTTAGGCTGATGTCATATTTTAAAAAACATGAGTATAGGTTGTTATGTGTACAAATAACACATGCAAAGGCGAAAATAATGCATAAAAAAAGGCCATCACATTTTACTGCGATAGCCTTAGGATAAGTTAAACATTCATTTTAAACATGTAGGTATTCGCATGTTTAATGAATTGATTGTTAATGTTGGACATTAACAATCATAACCTTGTTTAAATGCTTATTTAGAATGCTTTTCGTAGGTTTTTATTTCACCTGATTTAACACGTGCAATGAAAGATTGTAGTTCTTTCTTCACAACTGGCATTAAGAAATATAAACCAATGATATTGAAAATAGACATTGCAAAGATGGCTGCATCAGAGAAGTCGATTACCGCACCAAACTGAATCGTCGCACCGATAACCACAAATACACAGAACATTAGTTTAAAGACTAATTCTTTACCTTTACCTTCACCAAATAGGTAAGTCCACGCTTTTAGGCCGTAGTAAGACCAAGAAATCATAGTTGAGAATGCAAACATAACCACTGCTAATGCAAGTAAGTATTTAAACACACCAGCTGTTTCTGTAAATGAAGCCGCAGTAAGTGTTACACCTGTTAAACCGCTACCATCGTATGGTGCAACGTTTAACCCTGCAATAGTGATAACTAATGCTGTCATTGTACAAATCACAACCGTATCAATAAATGGTTCTAGTAATGAGACTAAACCTTCAGTGATAGGCTCTTTTGTTTTTACTGCTGAGTGAGCAATTGCGGCAGAACCAACACCTGCTTCATTGGAGAAGGTTGCACGTTTTAAACCTTGAATTAATGCACCAACAAAACCACCTACAACACCAGCACCTGTGAATGCACCTTCGAAGATAGCAGCAAATGCAGGACCAACTTGACTGATATTAACTACAATAACAATCACTGCCATACCCACATACAGAGCAGCCATCCAAGGAACTACTTTCTCTGTTACAGAAGCAATTGAAGGCATACCGCCAACAATAACTGAAAAAACCATCGCAGCCATTACTACACCGGTAATAATGCCGTACTCACTTGGAACATCAAATGCATAAGTTAACATGGCATGTGCTTGGTTAGCTTGGAACATGTTACCGCCGCCCAACGAACCTAAGATACACATTAGTGCAAAACCAATTGCTAATGCTTTACCTAGACCGCCTAGCCCTTTTTCACCTAAACCTTGGCTTAAGTAGTACATTGGACCACCAGAAACAACACCTGACGGTAAAATTGTTCTGTATTTAACGCCTAATGTACATTCACAAAATTTAGATGCCATGCCTAATAAACCACATAGAATCATCCAGAATGTTGCACCAGGACCACCAATCGCAAGAGCCGCACCTACACCCGCAATATTACCTAGGCCAACAGTCCCTGAAAGCGCAGTAGTTAATGCTTGGAAGTGAGATACTTCACCTTCGTCTTTAGAGTTAGGATCTGTGTATTTACCTTTAACAATATCAATCGCCATACCTGCGCGTCTAAATTGAATAAAGCCAAAATAAAGAGTAAAGATTAACGCTGCTAATAATAACCAACCTACGATAAGAGGAAAGTTAGCTTCACCAATTGGCACACTTTTAAAAATTAAAGCAACGAACCACCCTGTATAGTCATTAAAAAATCCGTCGACAGTTTCACTGAATGCGGCAATTGTCTGACCAAACGAACTTGTTTCTTCTGCAAAAGCACTGGTGCTAAAGGCTAATAAAAAGACAGATAATATATCTCTTATATTTTTCATATTTACTTCCTTGTATGTTATTTAATTTTTAAACAAGCTATCCCTTGTATAAATAGTATAGATGTTAGGGAGTAGTTTGATTGACTGTATTTTTTCATTTAAACACCTTGTAAAAGTTTATTATGCTAAATAACTAATTAATACAGTGTAAAAGACTGTTATTTTTACAGTGTGAAGTTGAACTAACTGATTTCAATTTATTGTGGAGTTTATTTGCCTTATGCTCTATCTGGAAGTGATAAAATGAATTTATCACTTTAGGAAGTCGGTTTTTTGGATGGGCCATTTTTTGATCCAATAAAGTCACTTGCTCCTTTAATGCATTCAGACTAAAAGCTAATGTTTTATGTTCCATGTGTGGATCCTTATCTCTAATACATATCGCTAGTAACAAGTTAAAACATGGAAGAATTATGCCAATTGTGGGAGTGATTTTTTTTGTTTTAAATCAGAGGGTTAACTTTTTTAATTAAGATTAAATTATTACTGTGCACTGATTTGGTTTGAACTATGTCAACATGCACTTCTTTTGTACAAAAAAGTTTTACTAGTCTCGCTTTTAACTTTTACAAAAGCTTCTAATGCGAAGATCAATTACAGAATATGAAATACCAGTCTAAACGATTAATATATTGCCATTCAAACCAATGCTGCTACTAATTAATTAAACCCAACGCCTTTCAATAGATAATGCTTTGACCCTTTATAGGCTATTTTTTAATCTCAATGGATTGATACCTGTTTTTACGCCACTATTGTCTTTTAACCTATACTGGATTCAGATCATAATGGCATAACTCACTGCTTTCTAATTTGGTTAGCGCATTCAGCTAACACAATTGCACCTGCTGTTGACACGTTAAGCGAGTTGCCCATGCCAAACATAGGAATATGTATCTGTTGATGGCTAAGTTTTAATGCTGCTTCACTCACACCTTTACGTTCATTACCTAACACTAGCACCGTTTTTGCGGGGTAATTAACATCACTGTAATCAATCGATTCATGGCATAGTTCCACACTGTGTATGGTATAACCTTCATCGATTAGGGTTTGTAGGCTCGCTGTTGTGCTATCACTATATTCAACGATCACCCATTTTGCTTCATTTCGAGACGCTTTTTTCATTTTTTTATCTGAAATACTTAATGCACCGGCACCACATATAATCACTTTTTCGATAGCAAAGGCATCGGCTAAACGAATAAAAGCCCCGATGTTATAGCTGTTAGTGACATTGTCTAATACCACTATTAATGGGGTTTTTGGTTTATCTAAGTATTCGTCACGGGTTGGTTTGTTTTGTCTAAGATCTTCTTTGCTCATTTGTATCTTTAAATCGTTTGTTTCGTTTGTACTGCTTACATTTATCGTGTGTTTTTCTGTCATTTTTTACTCTTTTGGTTTTAGCAGTGTTTAGTATTTAATTTTAACTTTGCTTTACTAATCGTTCTATTGAACGAAACAAGATGAACAATAGCCAGACAAATTTAGTGATGAACTTTATGGTAAATATTGTGGATCTTAATTCGGCGCTATTATCACTTATGCAGATGAACGTGTCGATATCGGACGATAATTTTTTACAAAAAATGAAAATGAAAATGAATAAAGTCACTTTTGGTAAAAAGAAAATAAGGAAAGCACACCAATAATTGGTTTTCTTGGTTGATAAGGCTGCTTTAACGTCTGGTATTTTGGGGATTGAGTTAAAGTGATCTTCTGAAAGGCTGAAAGCGTATAATTGAGGTGTTATATTTAGAGCATAGTAATTAGTTACTACTTTCATCATCTGATTTTTTATTTAATTACATTACCCATCTTAATCTGGAGAAACCATTTAACCAGGTTCAACTATGCTTTATACATTTATCTATAATGGAGTTTTAAATGTTAACACTACGACCTAATTGCGAATGCTGCGATAAAAATTTACCTCCTGACTCTACTGAAGCCTTTATATGTACTTTTGAATGTACGTTTTGTAACACTTGTACGGAAACAATATTAGATTTTACTTGTCCTAATTGCTCAGGGAATTTGGTACAACGTCCAATCCGACCTGTATCAGCTCTAATAAATAATCCTGCATCAACTAAACGAGTGTTAAAAGCACATGGTTGCACGACTATTGAATAACGTGTTGAATTTTTTAGGCTGTATTAACACAACAAAAGATAATCAAGATTATTCAGTCATTATTTACAGCAATGAAACACCTAATCGACTGGCTTTGACTCATTGAGCTAGGATGAAAAATCAATTTAACCACACCCGTTTACGGCACGATAAATCTTATAATTTAAGGGAAATACAATGAATATTAAATTTAAAAAATCTATTGCGATACCATTAGCAGTCGCGCTGTGCATTCAGCTATCAGGTTGCGGCACTATTTTGAAACCAGAGAGGAAAGGCCAAAGTGCTGGTCAACTTGATGTGGGAATTGTGGCATTAAATGCGATTGGTTTGTTGTTTTTTCTTGTGCCTGGTGTGATCGCCTTCGCTGTAGATTTTAATAATGGCACTATCTATTTACCAGGAGGTTCTGCTTCTGCTAATGAAGATGATGTGAATATTGTGTACGTCGACGGTGAAGTAACAAATGAAAAGATTGAGCAAGCTATTTTAGAACAAACAGGCGACGTCGTTAGCTTGAGTAATAGTGATGTTCAAACGAGTGACAATACAAGTAATGACTTTAAAAATGAGGTTAGGTTTTTATAACGCTTTACCTAACATCTTATAATGGTTATGTCAGATAACATTTTAAGCTGCCATTAATACGTCCACTCTCACTGTATCTTTCAACTTTCTATTCCAATTAAACGGCTATCACTGAATGTGATAACCGTTTAATCTTCACTTTTTATTCTCTTCGATTGCATCTACTTCTGTCCGAGGGTCCATTTCATAGGCCGCAGGGCCTGCCATATCAGTAACGGTACGAAACTCTTCTTTTTCTTCTAATGTTGACGGTGGAATATGACTTCGACGTCTAAATAAAACGATGATAAAAAAGATAATAAGTGATCCACTAGTAAAAGCATAAAGTCCATCAGCTCCTATTAACCCCATGGTTAATGATGCTAACGGGGCGCCAATAGCTGATGATAATCCTAGAGTAATAAGCATCGCACTGCTGATTTCTACAAAATCATCGGAGGTTGCGTTATCGTTTGCATGCGCTAAACATATTGCATATAAGGTCATACAACTCCCACCCCAGAAAAAAGCAGAAACAAAAGCTGGCCAACCTGCAAAGAGAGGGACAAAATGAGGTAAATAAACAAATGATAGAGAGACCGCAGAGCCCATTAAAGCGGCATACATCAATACTGTTCTTCTATCAAACTTATCAGATAGTTTCCCTAATGGTAATTGAAAGCAAGCTCCTCCTAATACAGTCGCAGATAAAAATAGGCCTAATTGGCTGCTATCAAAGCCATTATCTTTTGCATATATCGGGGCTAAGGACCAAAAAGAGCCAGTCACTAAACCAGCAACGACTGCTCCAATCAGTGCGATGTGAGAGTGCCGCCAAACCTTAAACATATTTAATTTTACTTGATGTACTACAGCGGGTGCCGCAGAACGTGTTAATGAAACGGGAATGATGGCAATGGATACTAATATAGCCGCTAAACTAAATAACATAATATCTTCTACTATTGCCCCTAAGTTAAATAACTGTTGCCCACACATCACCATGATTAAATTGAGCGTTGTATAAATAGAAAGTATTGAACCGCGATTTTGAGGCGTTGCATTACCATTTAACCAACTTTCGATAATCATATATAAGCCTGAAATGACGATACCTATAATGAATCGAAGTAACATCCAACTATAAAACTCTGGTAATAGAGGGAAAATTAAAATGACGACAGAATAAGAGGTGGCCAATACTGCAAAGCTTCGGATGTGACCCACTCTTTTTAACATGTAAGGGGTTGCTAAACATCCCGATACAAACCCTAAAAAATAAGCTGACCCTGTTAATGCTACTTGCGTGTCAGAAAAGCCTGCTTCACTAGCCGCAATAGGTAATAATGTTAATAATAAGCCGTGCCCAAGTAATAAAAAGGCATTAGACATGAGTAATGAGGAAATAGGGATTAGTGCACGTAACATATAACTCCAATAAAGATGGCTTTAATGTAGTGGTTGTGTAGCTTTCACTTTCATTATGGCGATACTAAGATTATTTGTATGTGATTCATATTTTTATGTAATAGGGCTGTAAAATATTGTTAACTTTATTGTGTAAATATTTAGCGTGTTAACGGTATAAATTAGTTGATGAAAGAACTATGCCAACAAATTTAGATTTTATATGCTTATTTATCATTAACTTAACAATCTCGATGCTAATGACTTAGCACCAATTTGGTTTATATTTTATTCATCTGCACTTTTTTGAACAATGTTTTTCAACATAAAGGTATTAAAGTGATAAAAAATATTAATAGATAATTGGAGTTACTTGCTTGTTGACCAGAAATGGTTGGGGTTTTATTGCTAGGTTAAAAGGTTAAAAGGTTAAAAGGTTAAAAGGTTAAAAGGTTAAAAGGTTAAATTTTAGCTGATGTCAATTTGAGAGAATGCTCAACGGCCAATTTAACCTTTTAACTGTTAGTGCTTAATCTTTCTTGGTTTTATAATTTACAATATTATTGTTTATTTAAGCACTTTTTTCAGTTTGTGGGTGTTTGGCTTCTGCTCTGTCTTTTACTTCTTGTCTTGCTTCAAAACGTTTTTCTTTACGCTTTAACGCTGCAGCAAAACGTTCTCGCTCTCTATCTGTTTCACAAATAATTTGCGGAATATGGCGTGGTTTTCCTTCTGGATCAAGAGAAACAAAGGTCAGATAAGCAGATGCTGTATGACGAACTTCACCAGTTAATACCGCTTCAGCTTCAATTCGAGCTCCAATTTCCATTGACGTTGAACCTACATAATTAACGCTTGTTTTTATTCTTAGAATATCACCAACATAAACAGGAGAGTGGAAATCTAAACGGTCAAGAGATGCAGTGACAGCATTACCACCAGTATGACGCATACCAACCATACAAGCCGTATTGTCGACTAACTTCATTATTGAACCACCATGAACGTTACCGGCTATGTTAGCATCGACATCCATCATTTGTTGAACCACCGTGATGGTACTGAATGCAATTGTTTTTGGTTCCATATTGTCTTCGATATAAGCGTCAGTAGGTCTAACTTGTTTTCTATCGATGATTTTTACAGCTTTCATGGTTTCTCCAGATTAAGGTCGGTTGAGAATTTGTTTGATTCTACAAAAAGCATCACCATTTCGGATCTGCGTCACACTTTTTGAGTTCTAGGCTAGTATAAATATTTTTCAGTTAAATTGTTAATTAATTGTTATTAATTTTCATTTAATATGAAAATTAATGTTAATTACTCTGAATGTTGGATGATTTGTAGGCGGTAATAAGTAATCGTTGTTAGGTTTACTAAGTTATAGGTAGTGATCTGAGGCTGTAAATAATCATAAAAAATGGGAAAAAGGAATTGAGTGTTTTTTATTGAGTAAAAGTACGGATTAAAGTTTGACCGATTGTAATCTATTTTTTTAGACTAGTGACTTGATTCCGTAAAGTGGAAACATTACATTTATTGCTTGAATTCAGCGTTATAAAATCATCTTTTATAGAGTAAAACGGGAAGAGGTTAATGCTTATAACACTAAAGCTCAATAAGCTATTAACGAACACCTTAACCTAATATTAGGTTAAGGTGTTCAATAGAGTATTAAATCAGTTTTGAAAGTTCACTTTTCTTGATTCCATTTTTAATAACAGATTGAAAGTGAATAGTTAACTTAATACTTATTTAGCGTTTGCTTCTAATTGGTTTGCTATTTCAATCAGATCTTTTCCAATTAGATCTGGCTTTGCTGCAAGTGGGTAAAGTGCTTTACCCGGACGCATAATAAACGCCGTTTTCCAACCTGCTTTATCTGCACCTGCTAAATCCCAAGCATGTGCTGCGATTAACATTGCATCTTCAGGTGCAACATTCATTTCTTTTTGTGCCCAATCATATACTCTTAAATCAGGTTTAAATGTTTCTAAGTTTTGAACAGTTAATGAACCATCAAAGTATTGTGCTAGGTTTGAGTTTTTAAGTTGTGCAGCGATACCCGCATCAGATGAATTAGTTAGCGTGATCATGGTATATCCCATTGCACGTATTTTTTTCAATCCTTCAACAACATCTTTATGCGGTGCTAAGTCTCTGAATGGCGTTAGTACAGCTGTGCGCGCTTCTTCTGATGTTAGTTTTATATTTTGCTGGTTTGCAATCATCTCTAATGATGCAATACCGATTTCAGCAAAACTATTGTATTCACCTGTTACATTACCTACTAATGAATAATGTAGCATAGTAGTAAACCAATAAGGGACTAACTCATCTCGTCCACCTAATGCTTTAGAGACTGATTTACCTACGTTATCTAAGTTTAATAGTGTTTCATTAACATCAAAGAAAATGACCTTTGGTTTTAGTTGTTCATTTGAGTCTGAATCTTGAGAATGTGCAGTAGTGGTCATTAAGCTCATTGACACTAATAAACCAATCATAAGAGTTTTAAAACGAATCATTATAAATAATACCTGTAAAGTTAAATTGTAAAGATTATAAATAAAGCCTATAAACGACGTTATAGTGCTTAAATAAACGAAAAACGGCCTGAAACTTGAAAAGAGAAATAGGCCGTTCCGTTATAGACCTTTGAATATCATTTTTAATTTCAATTTATTTTTATATTTATAAAAATAAATTACTGAGTATGGTTATTGCTGATAACAAAGATTGCTAGTGTTGAGGTTGTTGTGAGTTCGCATTATTAAACAAACGGTCAGGGCTTTAAAAAGAAACTATTTATTAGTAAGCTTGTTTACAGTTGTTGAGCGTAAACAATGTCATCTGAATAAAACACTACTATTGTTCTTTTCCATTACTAAATGATTAACTATCTCGATTGTCTAATGAAAAAATATTTGTGTATTTATTTTAAGATAAGCTTTTGCTAACAAATTAAATAATAGGATATTTATGCTTCAAGCTGTGGTTTTGGGTGGGATGGAGTTTAGTCCTTTAGTTGTTTATATCCCTATCGCTTTCATGTTGAGCGCACTGACTCGCGTTATTTTACATCGTCTAGATTGGCATGACAAAATTTGGAAAGTTGCATGGTTTGAGATCTCTATTTTCATATGCTATCTGGCTTTAACTGTATATTTACTAAATGGAAGATAAATTTAATGACAAAGTATTTACGTATTATTTTTACAATCGTTATTGTTATTACAGCTATATTCGCA
Source organism: uncultured Psychromonas sp. (assembly GCF_947489755.1). Taxonomy (GTDB): domain Bacteria; phylum Pseudomonadota; class Gammaproteobacteria; order Enterobacterales; family Psychromonadaceae; genus Psychromonas. Next base: position 8,981 of record NZ_CANLFB010000025.1, on the reverse strand, counting down.
GGCCGTTGGGTTTGGAATGACTATATGCATACACCATGGACTCGTGACGGTCGTATACGTGCTGATATTATAACAGTCGCGGCCGATGTTTCTGGTTGGGTCACCACTTTAAATGTTAAAGATGGTCAAACGGTTAAAAAAGGTGAACTACTTTTTAGTGTTGATAATGAACGTTATAAAGCTGCTTTAGAAGAAAGCAAGGCAAATACTGGAAGTGCATTATCCTCTTGGGAACTAGCTAAACACAAATATAATCGTCGATTAGCATTGAACAAACAAAGTGCAATTAGTGAAGAAGACTTAGAATTAACACGTATTAATAAAGATATAAGCAAAGCAAATTATGACCTCGCTAAAACAGAGCAAGCTATCGCGCAGTTAAACTTAGATAGAACTGATGTTGTTGCGCCTGTAGCTGGTCAAGTCATCAATTTAAACTTGCGCCAAGGTAATTATATAGGGCAGGGGGCATCTGTTTTTGCAATTGTCAGATCTGACTCATTCTACGTAACAGGTTATTTTGAAGAAACTAAAATTCCGCTCATTTACCCGAATCAAGAGGCTAAAATATCATTGCTCAGTGGTGGAAAGCAACTTACTGGCCATGTTACTAATGTGGGTAAAGCAATTGCCAATACCAACACAGAAAGTAATTCCCAACTTTTACCTCAAGTTCAGCAAACGTTCAACTGGGTGCGTTTATCGCAGCGAATTCCTGTTGATATTAAGTTAGAACCATTCTCAGAAGATGTTCAGCTCAGTGCCGGTATGACAGCCACAATACATCTCGCTGAACAGTCAGGAGAATAACTTGGGGGTCGTATTACGTAATTTATTCCTTCCTAAAAAACAGGCAATTATATTTGCGACAAAAGGTGTTATTGCAATGGCTATGGCGCTAACTGTTGCCATGGCGCTTAATCTTGACCGTCCTTATTGGGCATTAGTATCAGCCATATTTTTACAGATACGCCCTGAAAGTGGGTTAGTGATTGAAAAAGCGCTTTGCCAAATAGTAGGTACTATTGTTGGTGGTTTATTTGGTATATTGTTATTAAGCCAGTTGATGTCATATCCTTACTTAGCGTTAGGTGTATTAGCTATTTGGTTAGGTTTAAACTCCGCATTGTCCGCTATGGTACGACAAGCAAACTTCGTTTATGCCTTTGCAATGGCTGCCGTGACGGCTGAAATTGTTGTTCTTTTAGTGATGGTAAGTCCGAGTACCGTCAGTAGTGTCGGCATATTTGAAATTGCGCAAGCGCGTATGAGTGAGATTATCATTGGCTCTATTTGTGCAGGGCTTGTTAGTCATTTATTTTGGCCTGTAAAAATAAAACACGCATTACAAACCCAAGCAAGATCGGTGATCAATCAAACTTTGAATTACCTGGTTACAGAGCTAGATACTAAAGGCTCACATGAAACTCGTCATACTCAAATAGATGGTGTGATGACCACGTTAGGTACTATAAACGACGATTCAAGTGCTGTGCGTTACGAAGGACCAAAGGGGCCAGGGCGTTCACGAGCCGCTAACCAACTAGCACAAAGAGTCCTCTCTCTATTGGCATTAATTCAGATATTTGGCCGTTTACAACGTAATCACTCAGAATTAATTACACCTGCTTTAGCGCAATTATTTGATCGGTTGAAAGAAGTGTTAGCAAGTATTGCTGAGTCTGATAATTATGAATTTTGTGCAGAGCAAATAAAAGCATTTCGTAAAGAGTTAACTGAATGGCGAAGCAATAACCCTTGTGAAGCACCCTTTGAATCTCACATGTTTAATGTCGGCTTGGATATAGCGGCAGATTTGACGATTTTATTAAGAGCATATAAAGCCTTAGAAGAGCGTGACAAAACGTTATTGAATGCGCCAAGAATGATGACGTATCGTGACCCATTAGCGGGAATTATTGTCGGTTTTAGGACGTCATTAGTCTTTGTCATTGGCGCATTTATTTGGATCAATACTGGCTCATCAGCGGCGTTAATGATTATGATTTTACCGGTTATTTTCTCCATTATGTTAGCGCGAATACCACTAGCAATTTTACGTGTGGTGATGAAGCGCTTATTAATTGGTGTCGTGGTGGCCTCTGTCGTTACTCTTTTTTATGCGCTTAACTTACTTGCTCAAAGCGGGGGGCAACTGGAAATATTATTATTGGTATTAGCAGGGCCTTACTTTTTAGGATTATTATTGATTGCAGGTCGTGAAACATTACCGTATGGCTTGGGTTTTTGTATTCCATTTTCAATTTTAGTGAGACCAAGTACTGATATGAGTTTGGCCTTTTCTATTGATTATACACTAAGTGCCGCTATGGCTATTTTTACTGGTGTGAGCATTTTATTTTGGATTTTTCATTTATTCACAGGTCCAAGTGTTCAATTACTTGTGGGTCGTGTTTTTAAAGCAACTCATAAAGACTTACGAGAAATTGATAGTCAAAAGTCTCCTGCTATTTGGTACAACCGCCGTATGTCTGACAGGTTATTGCGATTAATTAATTATGATCAAGGTTCTCACTCTCGTGCGATTACAGACCTCGCTTTAACAGGGCTTAATTTAGGACATGCTACGGTGCGAGTGCAATCAATTTGTGAAAATTTAGCGGGTAAAAATTTAAAAAATTTAAAAAAATGGCAATACGGTTTAGCAGATGCATTTCTATTGGCCAGTAAAGGAAAATGCGATGATAATTTTAAACAGTCTTCGGATTTATTGTATCAAGAGCTCATTGCTAAAGTGGGTGAGTCTTCGCAAGTAGAAGCGATCAAAGGGATGTTTATACGTATTGACCTCACTTTAGAAAACTGTGCCAATAAAATAACTTAACTTAACTTAACTTAACTCAACTTAACTTAATTCAATGAGTTGATTGAGATAAGTAAATAGGCAGTTGATGTAAGTGGGGTGTCGTGATTACAGCTTGATTGAGAAGTCAATCTAACAACTTCATTATAATATTGTAGGATAAAGGCTTTATATTCTTTGAGAACGATAAGACAGATGTTATCTGTCTTATCTATTTACTCTTTTATATATTTACTTATTTATACAAAAGACAACTTTATTTAATGGTTTAATGATAAAGAATAAATTGTTTTGTAAGCTCTTATTACATCAACTTTAGCCAATATAATAATGACACGCCAAGGCTACAAGTTACTAATGAGCCAATCGTGGTCATGGCAATAATGTTTGCTGCTAGTGCTGCACTGTGACCCATTGCTCTCGCCATTACATAGCTTGCTGCTGCAGTTGGTGCAGCAGACATGAAGAAAACTAACCCAAGAGTTTCACCGGTATAACCTAAAAAGTATGCTCCCCCAGTGATAAATATTGGCCCGATAACAATTTTCAATATAGTAGAAAAACGACAATTAAGGCTATTATCTTTCAAAGATTTAATGCTCAAACTTCCACCCGTGCATAACAGGGCAACTGGTAATGTCATATCAGAAAAATACTGCCCTGTATTAATAACGATATCAGGTACTGGAATCGTTAATACAAAGAAGAGCAAACCTAAAATAATACTGATAATTAATGGGTTTTTAAGAATAGACTTAATTAAACCAAGCAGCATAGTTGGATTAAAGCCTTCTTTTTTAGGCGATAATATAATCACTGATAAAATATTATAAAGTACGGTATGCGCAGCTACATAAACGGCTGCTAGCCCAAGACTTGCTTCACCATATACATTCGCCATATAAGCCAAGCCAATAATGGCGGTATTACTCCGAAATGCACCTTGAATAACGACACCATGATGGTGTTTGTCTTTTATCCAATATTTAGTGACTAAGATACATAACATAAAGAATAGGAAGTTGGCGACTAGCCCATAAGCGATGAGGTCAAAGTCTATGACAGCTTCATGGTCCATCTTAACAATGCCTAGAAAAAGCAAAGCCGGCAGCGTCACTTTAAATACTAACTTCGAACCTACTTCAATAAAAGCATCATTAATTGTATTCGTTTTTCTTAAAAACCATCCTAAAAAAAGTAATAGGCAAATCGGTCCTACAATGGAAAACGAAAACTGTAATGATTCAAAAAACATGAAATATCTCATTTATTAATGATTATAAAAGGGCGTAAGTTGCTGTCGTTAGGTTATATCCATGCTTGCTGAATGTTGCACCTTTAACGGTAATGGCTAGTTCTAATGTTAAGCACGATCAGATCAATACGGTTAAGTCTTTCATTTTGCATTAATTACTCAGTTCTTTATATAAAAAAGTGAATCAATTTTAAGCTAAATTATTTTAGGTTAAATTATTACATTTGAATTATGTACTTTAGGACGTTTTGCATGATGAGTCTTTCACAAAGCGAGTAAGGTTAATATTGTCATTAAATTTAATCATTAACTCTGAGATTAAGGTTGCTGATTTAGTTTTGTCGATGCGTTTACCTAGTAGCTGATATCCAGCATAGGATAATGACTTTGGGTTTATTTCATTACCGCGTTGGTAACAAATTTTTAAACAACCGTTTTCTGTTGGTGCATTGCTTAACTAGGATTGTTCATTTTAAATACGTTATAAAAATTTATGTTACTTGTTCGGCCACAGATGATTGGCGAAGGTTGCTTTCACATTTTATTAACATTAAAATTAGCTAGGCTTATAGGTTTTATTTTTTCATCTTATGATTCGTCATTTTTCATCAATATTACCTATACTTCAAAGCCAAACAGGGAATGTTGGACGCATTTTCTCCCCCCGAAATTTTAAAATAAGGCTATTTAATATGCTAAAACGTATTGTTTATGGTGTATCTGGCGTCATTATTATTGGACTCGGTTTATTCAGCTTTTATGCTTGGAATTCCTCTATTGACCCAATTGTGCCTCCAGAAAATTCAAACTATTCCCCAGAAGTGATTGAACAAGGTAAAATGCTTGCTGCAGCAGGTTATTGTAGTACTTGCCATACTCCCGCTGGTGGTGAGGCTTATGCCGGTAACTATGAAATGCATACTGAGTTTGGCACTATTTACTCAAGTAATATTACGCCAGATGTTGAAACAGGTATTGGTAGTTGGTCTGAAGCGGCCTTTAATCGTGCGATGCGTGAAGGTGTAAGCCGTGATGGACATCATTTATTGCCTGCATTTCCTTATGAACACTTTAACAAAATGAGTGATGATGATATTGCTGCTATTTACGCTTATATCATGACGTCAATTCCAGCCGTTAACCAAGCTAAAAAAGAAAATGGTATTCCATTCCCGCTTAATATTCGTTGGTTACAAGCGGGTTGGAAGTTACTTTTTGCAGATACGCAACGTTTTGAAAATAATGATAATAAATCAAAGCAGTGGAATCGTGGTGCTTATTTAGCTGAAGGTGTTGCGCATTGTGGTGCTTGTCATACTCCGCGTAATGCATTAGGTGGTGAGCAATACGACCAAATGTATCAAGGCGCTGCAATTGATGGTTGGATTGCCCCGTCATTAACGTCTACTAGTACCTCTCCTATCCCGTGGCGAGCACAAGATTTTTATGAATATTTAACAACTGGTAACTCTCCATATCATGGCAGTGCAGCCGGTCCGATGGCGCCTGTTATGCATAAAGGTTTATCTGCGCTACCTAAGAGTGATATTGAAGCCATCAGCCACTACTTTGCAGACCATTCTGGCGCGAAAGAAACGGATGATCCTGCTGATAATAGTAACTTGCAAACGGCAATTGCTGCGCAACATATACAAACGGATTTGCGTATTGATGAAGGTGCTCGTTTATATGCAACGGCTTGCCAAGCATGTCATTACAGTAGTGATGAGTTAGTGAAAGGGCGTCCATTACTCACATTGGGTTCGGCAACTCACCTTGATCAACCGACTAACTTGGTTAACGTCATACTGGACGGTGTGCGTAACGACCAAGGAATAAGTGGTGTGGTGATGCCTGGATTCCGTGATGCACTTAGCGATGAAGATATCTCTGCTATTGCCGCGTATTTACGCCAAGCGGCAGATAAAAGTGCTTGGCCGGAATTACAACAAAAAGTAACTGAAATCCGTAACCAACCTCGATTCGAGCAATAATTCACAGGAGAAGTGACAATGGCAAAATTTATTTTAAACGGCGAGTCGATGACTGCCGATGTAGAAAATGATACTCCTTTACTGTGGGTTATTCGTGATGAATTAGAGATGACGGGGACTAAATTCGGTTGTGGTATTGGTACTTGTGGTGCTTGTACTGTGCATGTAGGCGGACGTGCTACACGTTCATGTATTACGCCGGTTTCATCAGTTGAAGGTGCTGAGATTACGACGATTGAAGGATTATCTGAAAAAGATGATCATCCTTTGCAAATTTCTTGGAAAAACTTACAGGTGCCGCAATGTGGTTACTGTCAGTCAGGACAGATTATGCAGGCGGCTGCATTGCTGAAAGATATTCCAAAACCAACGGATAAAGATATTGATGCGGTAATGGGCGGTAATTTATGTCGTTGTATGACCTATGTGCGTATCCGAAGTGCGATTCATGAAGCTGCAAATGCAATTGAAATCAAAGGAGAGCAATCATGAGTAGATTACCTAAACGTAATTCCCCGGGTATAACCCGTCGTGGTTTTTTAATTGGTATGACTGCGGTTGGTATCAGTTTTGGTTTCCCACGTCATTTAATGGCGGCAATGGATCCTGCAAGTCCTGACGGTAAAGTATTACCGAGTGAAGGTGACATTTATGAACCGTCATTGTGGTATTCAATTGATACTGCCGGCAAAATTAAAGTCAATATTATGCGCTCAGAAATGGGGCAGCATGTGGGTACGGCGATCGCTCGTATTCTTGCTGATGAGTTAGAAGCGGATTGGGATGATGTTGAAATTATCCATGTTGATAGTGACCCTCGTTGGGGTTACATGGTTACTGGTGGTAGTTGGTCTATTTCACAAAGTTGGCCTGTTTATCGTCAAGCAGGTGCTGCAGGTCGTACTGCGCTCATCGAAGCGGCGGCTAAAAAATGGGGCATTACTGCCAAAGACTGTGAAGCGAAGAACGGTAAAATCATCTCAAGTAAAGGTGAGTTATCTTACGGAGAGTTAGTAAGTTTAGGGTTAACACGTCAATTTACAGAAGAAGAATTAAAAACGTTACCCCTTAAACCTAATGAAGATCTTAAGTTGGTTGGACAACAAGTGACATCGCTTGATGTCGCTAATAAAACGAATGGTAAAACCATCTACGGTATCGACGCTAAAGTTGATGGTATGGTGTACGCAAACCCTATTTTACCACCGACTCGCTATGGTTCTAAAGTGGTAACATTTGATGATTCAGCTGCAAAAGCAGTGAAAGGTTATCAAAAAACCATCGTACTAGATGATGCAAGTGGCAGTGTACCTGGTTGGTTGATGGTCATTGCTAGTAGTTTTATTGCTGCACAAAAAGCATCAAAACTGGTTAAAGTAACGTGGGATGCTGGTGAAACAACTAATGTATCTGAAGCTAATATTATCGATCATGGTAAAAAACTATTAAGCGACTCAAGCAAAGGTAGTATTTTAGATACGGGTAATACTAAAACTGAGCCTGTATTTGAAGGTGCTAGTAGCACGATTTCTCATGAATATATTACGAGTACGGTATTACATGCTCAAATGGAACCATTGAATGCCTTGGTATTTAAAAATCCAGATGGTGTGTGGGAAGTGCATTCTGGTTGTCAGTGGCAATCACTTACTTTACCTGTACTCGCTACTGCATTAGGCGAAGATGCGGCTAACATTGTGATTCGTACTTATATGTTAGGTGGCGGGTTTGGTCGTCGATTAAATGGTGACTATACTATTCCTGCTGCGTTAACGTCTAAAGCCTTAGGTGGAAAGCCAGTCAAAATGGTGTTGATGCGTCCGCAGGATATGGCATTTGATAGTGCTCGTTCAGCTTCAGTTCAACAATTGAAAATGGCATTTGATGATAAGAACGTTGTCACTGCAATGGAACATCATGCGACGGCAGGTTGGCCAACACAAGTCTTAGCACCTGGCTTTATGCCTAAAGGTGTGAATGATGAACCTTATGACCCATTTGCTATCGCAGGGGCGGATCATTGGTATAGCGTTGGCGCACAAAAAGTACGTGCTGTTTCTAACGATCTTGCGATGGCTACTTTTAGACCTGGTTGGTTACGTTCAGTAGGGCCTGGTTGGACAGGTTGGGCTGTTGAGAGCTTTATGGATGAAGCCGCGCATCATGCTGGTAAAGATCCGTTGCAGTTCCGTCTGGATATGCTGATTGCTGAAGGGCGAAATGCCGGTACTACACCCGTTGCCGAAGGTGGTGCTGCACGTCAGGCTGCGGTACTTAAAAAAGCAGCTGATATGATTGGTTGGGGCACTGAACAACCAGAAAATACTGGACTTGGCATCGCTTCTACTTTTGGTCAAGAGCGTGATATGCCAACTTGGGTTTCTTGTGCAGTACAAGTTCAAGTTAATAAAAGTAACGGTCTTGTAGATGTGAAAAAACTGGTGGTTGCGATTGATGCGGGTATTATCGTTGATCCCAATGGAGCTGAAGCACAATGTCAAGGTGCCGCATTATGGGGATTATCAATGGCATTGTATGAAGGTACAGAGCTACGTGATGGACAGTATAAAGATACTAACTTTGATACTTATACCCCTTTACGTTTAGGGCAAACACCTGAAGTACAGGTTGAGTTTATCGCCAGTAAAATGCCGCCATCTGGATTAGGTGAGCCAGCTGTTACAGCGGTTGCACCTGCTATTGCGAATGCAATATACCAGGCCGTCGGTGTACGCTTGCGTAAAATCCCAATGAAGCCGAGTGAATTGAAAAGTGCTTTAGAAAAACTTAGCTAATCTCATTGAGTTCTGCATTAAAAAGCCCGATTTATTCTAATGCCGATCAGTTAAGAAAATTAGTTGATTTTTAGCTGAAGAAGATCAAAATCCTATGACTCAAAAGGTCATGG
>NZ_CANLFB010000024.1 GCF_947489755.1 uncultured Psychromonas sp. | reverse complement strand
CTAATCGTTGTTTTAATGGCTATGAATCAATTGTGGATGCTGTTTGTGATGCATGGAATGACTTTGTAAGTGATAGTAAAAGAGTAATAAAAATGTGCACTAGGGATTGGATGAATCTGATCAGCTAATTAGGCGGAATGGTATTACTTAATCAAGGATGTTAAAACGTTATGGCTAATTTCTTTAAAAAATCACTCCTCACTATCACACTTTGTAGTGCTTTTATAACACCAGCAGTATTGGCAAATGATCATGTCGAAACAGCAAACCCTTTGCTGTATGCAGTCGCATGGAAACAAACAGCAGCTGAATACCAAGCGCTTTATTACCAAGGCTTTAATGTCGCTCGTATGCATGTAGAGCTGGCATTAGCGAAACATAAAAAAGGCGATAAGCCGCTTGCTATCGTATCTGATTTTGATGACACCTTAGTGCTACCGCTTGATTACTGGGCCATGTTAGTCGACAAAGATATCGACTTTTTTGATGATCCTATCTGGGATGAATGGATCCCAAAAAATAAGATGGTCGCATCTCCGGGCTCAAAAGAATTTTTAGCTTTTTGCGCAGAAAATAATGTAGAAATTTTTTATATCACCAGTCGTGAGCAAGGTGAAAAGACCTTTGAATATGCCCTTGGTAATATCAAGCACTTAGGTTTCCCACTGAAAGATGAAAGCCACCTTACTGTTTTACGTGACACATCAAACAAAGAAACGCGTCAAAATGAAATAATGAAAGATTATGATGTGGCCGTTTTTCTAGGTGATAGTCTCAATGACTTCCGCCGTAAATATTACGTTAAAGGTGATGTTGCAGGACGTAAAGCTAAGATGGAAGAAGACCGTGATTTATACGGTAAAAAATACGTACTATTCCCTAACCCAACCGACGGTCATTGGATGGCAGGGATTTTTGGTCAATCAGAACCAGAAGCTAATGATGAAAATAGAAAGAAATTAAAACAAGCAGCATCAGGTAAACTTTAAGGTTTTGAAAAAGCCGCTGGAATAATAAACGTGTCGAATTTCTGTATAACCTAAACGCTCTGTGCAATCTCAAAGCTCTGTATAATCTCAACTCTCTATATAGTTTACTTGGGGTTAAACAGCGCTTTATTTTTACGAATATTACGAATATTACGAATAATCCTTATTATGAAAGGCTATCTTTCCAGTCAACTAAGGCTTCAATGTGTACAGGGCCAATACCGCAACATCCACCAATAATATTGGCGCCAAGACTGTGCCATTTTTTTGCAAATTGCAGGTATTCTTCAGGTGATAAATCACGTGAACCTTGTACCGCTTCATTAGCTTTGTGAGCCGTTGAAATAGGTACAAAGCTGTTAGCAAACGCTCCGATACTTATCTGTTGTTTGCTATCTTGTTTATTATTTTGTGTACTGTTTTGTGGACTGGTCTTTTTCTCATGGTCAACGTCGTTTATATCGCATTCAGTTAAGACTTTATTAGTATCTCGTATCGCTTGTTCAATAACTTCGGGAATAGAGCAGTTAAAGAAAATACCATCAACATTACCTACTTGTAAAATCGCTTTAATGGCCGTTGTAAGCAGCTCACCAGAACGTAATCGCGCTGACTCTTCGACTTGATCACTCAATGTAAATGCATAATGGCAAGGTTTTGTTGAATCTTTAAGCACATTGACTATAACCAATGCTTCTTCAACACTAGAAATAGTTTCAGCAAACCATAAGTCGACGTGTTTATCTTGTGCAGTAAATAATGAGCTTAAAATATCAAAAGCTTGTTCACTCTCAAACAAATCAGGACGATAAGATCCAAAAGCAGGCGGTAACGATCCTGCGACTAAAACCTCTTTTTTCGACGATCTAACAACCTCTTTCGCAATGATTGCCGCTTGCTCAGCTAAAGCATGTCCTTGCTGTTGATACAGTGTCTCCCCAAGATGAAATGGTACACAAGCATAGCTATTAGCAATAATAATCTCGGCACCTGCATCAATGAATCCTTGATGCGCTTGAGTGACATAATGTGGTGCTTCAATTAAAGCCTGAGCACTCCATAGCGGTTGTGAGAACGGAGCGCCAATACGCTTAAGTTCACGTCCCATACCACCATCTAATATTATTAACTTTTTCATTTTGGACTTCTATACGTCTAAATTAAGATGTGTTTATTTAAACATAATCACAGAAAAAACATAATGAAACTTCATCAGGGTAAAGATGAAAAAAATTCAATTTATTAACTTTTTATTTTCACTCAAAACTTATTTCATAAATGGAGTCACTTATTCTTTGAATCCAAGATTGAATTCAAAAGTGATTTATTACGAATGGTTTATAAAAACAATGAAAAAGGCATATTCAATAACACTTAAAAAAATATCAACATAAAATATCTACTATAAATAGCATTAACCACATCAAAATATATGTTAGTTGCTGCGAACATTAGAATACGCCTTTTGTTACCACTTTCATTAGACTACAATGTTAATATAAAAAATTGACTTTTTAGTAATTTATCAAATAAATACAGGTCTGCAATACTGATTAATTAGTTATCTACTAATAGAATTTAATTATCCTAGGATACAAGATGTCTAATGTTCACCCTAAATTAATAGAAGTTTTAATTGACCAAACCCCCAGAGCAATGGCGGCTATGTTAGTTGTCTCTTTTGCTTATCTATTTATCTTTATGCAATTCATACCCTTGAGTCTCATATTTACTTGGTTATTATTTCAAATAATATTAGCGGTATACCGTTTACAGAATGTAAAAATGTTCCAAAAACATTTACAAAATAAAGATTCGCTAAAGGTAAATAAAACGGAAATATGTTTTATTATGTTGAATATATTCCAAGCGGTAATGTGGGGCATTGCTTCGTTGCTAGTGCTAGCTTACGCACCTCAACCATTCGAGTTTGTTATGTTCTTAGTCTCTGTAGGCATAATTACTGCAGCGACCTTATCCATGTCATCACTCTATAAAGCTTATTTGATCTTTATTTTTAGTCTTATTACACCTCAAATTTTAATTATGTTTTATTATGGTGACGAGCAACATATTGCATTAATTATATTCATAACAATCTATATTCCGGCAATTATTTTACTGTCTAAAACAATGTTAAATAATCGAATATCTAGTATTCAAGCACATGAAGCACTAGAGAAAAGTAATGAGAAATTTAGACAACTATCAATAACAGATACACTCACTAATATTTACAATAGACGTTACTTCTTTGAGATAGCTAAAAACATAATGTTAATCGCATCTAGAGAGCAAAAAAGTACCGCTTTTTTAATGCTAGATGTTGATTACTTTAAGCGTATTAATGATAATTTTGGACATCAAGCAGGCGATTTTGTTTTAGTAGAGATGGTTAAATCGATTAAAGAAACGATGCGAAGTAGCGACCTTTTTGCACGTGTTGGTGGTGAAGAGTTTGCTATTTTGCTTAATAACACTTCACTTGTTCAAGCTAAGGTTATTGCTGAGAAGATCCGCATTATGATAGAAAATAAAGAGTTTATTTATAATGATATGTCTATTAAAACAACTATCAGCATAGGTATATCCGAAGTCGATAAAGACAATATTTCACTTGAGAATGTCTATAAAATAGCGGACACAAAACTCTATAAAGCGAAAGAAAATGGCAGAAATAGGGTTTGCTCATAACAGCATTAGTAAAGCTAAATATTAACCATAAAACGACTTTAAAGAGCTAACTTTAACGTCGTTTTATGGTTAAAGTGTTATCTAACTGAATAAGTTAATATTTAGCTAAATAGCTATTTAGCAGCTTTCTTAATACGATAATTTTCAATCCAAATTCCTAACGTTTCACGCTCTTCTTCAGTCATATTCGTTAAGTTTGCTAAAGGCATGTCTTTATTTAACACGGCACGAGTATAAATTTTCTCATGTTGCGTCTCTACCACTTCTATTGAATCAAGTGTAAAGCCTAACGGCGCACTAGCAAACATAGTGGAAGTCGGTGTTGCACTGTGGCATTCGGTACAATGCTTTTCTACGATATTCCATGCTTGCGCATCAGACACTTCTACAACATTTTCTTGTGCAGTACCCGTCGCCACGACTCGCGGCGCAAAACTTTCCCACGGAGCAATCGCTAACATCAATACAAAAAATGCAGCGATACCACTTATCAAAACAGAAGGTTTATTAATGTGGCGGTGCTTAAGGTTGAAGTAATGTCTTATCCACATCCCAATAACGATTAAAGCAATTAATACTAACCAACCATATTGATGTGTATAAGTATGCGAAAAGTGATTACTTAACATGATGAAAATAATCGGTAATGTTGCATAGTTATTATGAATAGAACAAAGCTTAGCTTTTAACCCAACTGAAGGGTCAGGTATACGCCCTGCTTCTACTTCTTTAACTAGGTAACGTTGTCCAGGCATGATGATGTGATAAACATTACCCGCCATACATGTACCAATGAGCGCACCAATATGAATATAAACCGCTTTATCGGCAAATAATTGGTCAAACCCCCAAGCCCATAACCCTAATAAAACAATGCTTACTGCTGCAAATAAAAAGCCATTTTTAACTAATGCCGAATTACAAAGCACACGATACACAAGATACCCAACTGCGATACTACCAAGTGACGTACCGATAGCCGCTAATTTGCTTAATTCACTTTTGCTACCATCCAATAAATTGACATCTGCACCCACGTAATACAGCAAACTAAACAACAATGTGCCGGTGATCCAAGTCGTGTAAGCTTCCCATTTGAACCAATGTAACGTCGTAGGCATATGCTCTGGGCCGTTTTTATATTTAGCAACTTCATAAAAACCACCGCCATGTATTGCCCATAAATCACCACTAATACCTTTATCGGCTTTTTCTTTCGGTGGTGTTTCTAAACTATTGTCTAACCAAGCAAAATAAAACGATGCGCCAATCCATGCAATCCCTGTAATAACATGAAAGTAGCGTAATATTAAATGTGCTACTTCAATTAAATAATTTTCCATATTTTTTTATCCTACCTACTTTCTACTTTATTATTATTATTATTATTATTTTAGCTTTGCACTGTATCTATTACACACAATGAAGATAGACGTTCACTAGCTACCTCGATAAGTTGAATAACCATAAGCCGCTAATAATAAGGGAATATGATGATGCCTTTCGTCTTGCACTTTAAAGCTAATTTCAGCACTTGGATAAAAAGCATCAATGCTTTGTTTTTCCCAGTAATCTTCAAGTGAAAAGACTATTTTATAGGTAGCAAATAACTGCTCAGGTGTTTTATCTTGATACCATTGCGTCTCATGCCAATCATCGATTCGTCCATCTTCATTGGTCACAGCAGAAGACAGTAGTGACCATTCATTCTCTTTTAATACAAACAATTGAATCGCGATGCTCGCAGCAGGTTTTCCTAATGCCGTATTTAGTATGTGTGTTGTAATTGGGTTGTTTTTCATAATAGTTTTTCCAAACGAATGTGAGTGATTTTAGCTTGTTCAGCACCTGCAATATTCAACTCTTCTGAGCGTTCATTACCTATTCTATTTCTAATTAATTCCAACATTTCCTGTGCGCTTTTACCTGAAGCACAAACAATAAAAATGAAACCAAATTTCTTTAAATAGTCTTGGTTTAACTGAATCATCTCTTCAAGTACTTCACTGTCAGCAACCGACATACCCGCTTGTTCATTACTGGCTGTACCCGAGGTGTTAGCATATTTTTCATGTAAGGTTTTTAAATTACCTATTTGCGGATGCCCCGTAAAAGCGACCAAATAATCTTGAGCTGATAACGCCGAAAAAGCCTGTTTAGATTGACTTAATAAAGCGTCTAAATCGGTAAAAGGACGCGCACTAACCATGCTTTCAATCCATTTTGGAGCACAACAACAGCTTTCAAAAATAGCATAGGCATCTTCTGTATTAGCTGTATTTATTTCATTTAAACTCATCAACTTTCCTTTTTAAATTTACTCGATTATTTGCATCATTTAACGTTTGTTAAAACGCTAAATATTCCGTTTAATTTTCTTGTATGGATAATAAGCCCATATATGGTGCAAAATAATTTAAAATGTACATTTTTGGTGCTTTTTGTCTCATTTTATATTCTATTCTTATATAATTAAAAAATAGCATCACTTCATTTCAGTAAATGTAACTTGCTGTAATAAAAGAAAATAAATAACGTAGTGTTGTTATAACGCTTATTTATTTATAAGTCGGATCCAATTTTTAAATAGCTGGTAAGTTTATTGCTAATATCATACCAACTTTGACCAATTGGACAGATTACAGTAAAACCGCCATTAATAAGGAGCGTGTCATCGCATAATGTCGATGATATTTCTCAGTGACTATATCAGTCATAATAGATGCCGTTCATTGCAGTTAATCGTATTCATTAGACCATCATAATCAGTAACAAAAGGGACTTTTCAATGAGTAATGTTAAGCGTTTAGCGATGCTTGGAATCACCAAACAATACCCTGGCTGTAAAGCCAATGATGAGGTATTTCTAGATATAGAACATGGTGAAATTCATGCGTTATTAGGGGAAAATGGCGCAGGTAAAAGTACCTTAATGAAAATGCTTTATGGTGTCGTAAAACCAGATTCAGGCAGCATTATATGGAATGGTAAACCTGTTTCTATTGACCAACCTTCAGTGGCGCGAGGTTTAGGTATTGGCATGGTTTTTCAACATTTCTCATTATTTGAAACACTCACCGTATCTGAAAATATCGCATTAGTATTAGGCGACCAAGCCGGTAACTCAAAAACCTTAGCACACCGCATCAAAGCGACATCCGAACGATATGGTATGCCACTCGATCCAGACCGCCGTATTTCAAGTTTATCAACAGGTGAGCGTCAACGTGTTGAGATTGTGCGTTGCTTATTATTAAACCTTCAATTACTTATTTTAGATGAACCTACCTCAGTATTAACGCCGCAAGAAGTCGATAATTTATTTAAAACATTAAGACAACTCACCAAAGAAGGTTGTTCGGTATTGTTTATCAGCCATAAATTACATGAGGTCACAGAGCTTTGTGATAGTGCGACTATTCTACGAGCAGGTAAAGTGACAGGACATTGTAAACCTAAAGATGAAACATCCGAGTCCATCGCACGGATGATGGTCGGTGAAGATATAGCGATTAGCAATGAGTGCCGTCGTTCGTTAGGAACAGAAGTATTTGCTGACATTAAAGGCTTATCAACTACATCTACTGGGCAATTTGATGTTGCCTTAAAAAATATTAGCTTACAGGTAAAACGCGGTGAGATAGTTGGTATTGCAGGTATCGCAGGTAATGGGCAAGAAGAATTGCTTAAAGCTTTGTCTGGTGAAGATATTCATCCCAATTCACAATCCATCACCTTTGCAGGCACAGCGATAGACCAATTAACCCCATTACAACGTCGCCGTTTAGGCTTAGCATTTGTGCCAGAAGATCGTTTAGGCCGAGGTGCCGTACCCGATTTAGATTTATGCGATAACGCCCTACTCACTAGTTTTGATTCAGGTTTAGTTAAAAATGGCTTTTTACGACACACTAAAATCGTTGAACTCGCAGATAAAATAATTAAAAAATACAAAGTAAAAACAACAGGCAACCATGATTCTGCGGCGAGTTTATCGGGTGGTAACTTACAAAAGTTCATTGTTGGCCGAGAGATAGATCAAGAGCCTAATTTTTTACTGATGTCTCATCCAACATGGGGTGTAGATATTGGTGCTCAAGTGGCGATTCACGATGCAATTTTACAATTAAGAGATCGTGGTTGTGCGATCTTAATCGTGTCTGAAGACTTGGACGAACTGTATAAAATCAGTGACCGTTTAGGCGCAATTTGTGACGGTAAAGTTTCACATTTTCTAGCGCCAGAAGCACTGCCTTTAGTAAAACTAGGACAATGGATGGCAGGTGATTTTGATACCGAAGCAACCGCTACCTCAGAAATAATCGCCCCATCAATACCAACAACAGCAGCTGACAATGAAGGAATATTGCAACATGATTAAATTAGTCCCTCGCGTTCAAGCGTCAGCCAAATGGGGATATTTATCTCCCGTACTGGCTGTCTTTTTAACCTTAATTGCTAGCTCCATTTTATTCATGGCATTAGGTAAAGACCCCGTAGAAGCGCTTTACACCTTTTTTATTAGCCCTATCGCCAATTGGTATGGTGTCACCGAGTTATTAGTCGTTGCAATCCCAATCCTGCTTTGTGCCTATGGTTTAGCCTTATGTTACCGCGCCTCTATATGGAACATTGGCGCAGAAGGTCAATTATTAACAGGTGCCGTGGTTGGTACCGTAATGGCCTTGCAGTTTGTCGATTCGAGTAGCGTGTGGGCAATGCCTTTAACGTTAATCGCAGGCATGGTCGGCGGTATGATTTGCTCTGGTATCTCTGCTTTTTTAAATTTACGTTTAAATTGTAATGAAACCTTAGTGACGATCATGATGAACTACATCGCACTCAATACCTTGCTATGGGCAGTGTACGGACCATTAAAAGATCCCAACGGATATAACTTCCCAGAAAGTGCATTGTTTGGTGATAGTACCCTGTTGCCTATTTTATTCGAAGGCACACGTTTGCATATTGGCTTGTTGTTAGTAGTGTTGGCATTAGTGATTGTTTGGGTATTTATGAGTAAAACCTTCTTAGGTTTTCAAATCAAAGTATTGGGTTTAGATAAGCCTGCGGCGCACATGGCAGGTTACAAACAGAAAAAATTAGCAGCCATGGTGTTTTTAGCATCCGGTGCATTAGCGGGCTTAGCGGGAGCGGTTATCGTAACAGGCTCAACAGGGCAATTAATACCTGCTATTTCGCCAGGCTACGGTTACTCAGCGATCATTGTTGCCTTTCTGGGTCGACTACATCCTATCGGAATAACCTTAGCAGGCTTACTAATCGCATTACTGTTTATGGGCGGTGAAATGTCACAAATGATGTTGAATTTACCAAGGTCAATAAGTGGCATATTACAAGGATTGATACTGTTCTTCTTACTCTCTTGTGACGTACTTATTCGCTACCGAATTGCCTTCACATTTAAGCGTTCAGGTTCAACTGCTACGGCAAAAAATTAAACAGTATTAAGGAAATTAACTGATGGATATTGATTTAATAACGAATATTTTATACGCCATGATCATGACAGGCACCCCACTTTTATTAGTGGCTTTAGGTGAAATGGTCTGTGAAAAAAGTGGTGTGTTAAACCTAGGCCAAGAAGGCATGATGCTGATGGGCGCCGTCGCGGGTTTTATCGCCATGTATCACACTGATAGCTATATTCTCGGCTTTTTATTCGCGATGCTAGTCGGCGTTGCGATGTCGCTTTTATTTGCGGTCATTGCATTGCAACTTAACGCCAATCAAGTTGCTGCTGGGTTAGCACTTACTATCTTTGGAACCGGTTTATCTGCTTTCCTAGGCAATGATTACGAAGGAAAACAGATTTCTGTATTACCTTCACTTTCTATCGCAGAGTTACAGCACATTCCGATCATAGGTAAAGCCATCTTTGCGCAGAATGCCATTGTTTATTTAAGTTGGGTATTAATTGTCGTTGTGTATTTATTCTTCCGTTACCACCGCCAAGGTTTATCGGTGCGCGCAGTGGGAGAAGACCCAAGCGTAGCGAGTAACTTAGGATTACCTGTAATGTTGATTCGTTATTTATCAGTGGCCTTTGGTGGGGCGATGGCTGGGTTAGCAGGCGCTTACTTATCGATTGCTTATACACCAATGTGGACAGAAGGCATGGTGTCAGGTAAAGGTTGGATTGCACTGACTTTAGTTGTATTTGCCAGCTGGCGTATTGAACGCATCATTTTAGGTGCTTATCTGTTTGGTTTCGCTAGCATCATGCACCTCGTTGCACAGGGCTTAAACTGGGACATTTCATCTAACTTATTAGCGATGATGCCATACATTGCAACGCTAGTTGTGTTAGTTATGCTAAGTCGTGATAAACAACGCCTGAAGTTGTTTGAGCCGATGGCATTAGGGAAACCATGGCATAGGAGCAGTTAACCTCACGAGGTTGGTAATCGCTTACTTTTTTAGTTTGTTTAGCAGTAAATATGGGGCCGTTGTTATAGTGATAACAACGGTTTTTTTATGCTTTTTTATTAGTGATTAGCCTTTGGGGCGCTGACTTTAGTCTGCATTCTTTGTCTTTGTGTGTTTATTTTTTCCTATGCTTCACGTGGAAACGATACTTTTTTAAACTTAATTTACTCGAGTTAGATTCGTCTGCGCTTATCCGGTCAGTTTGATATTTATTATCAGTATTTTCGCCCTGTCGGCGACTTTATTTTCCTTTGAGTGGCCAAAAGGAAAGTAAGCAAAGGAAAGGCCAAACGAGCCTAATCCAAACATCCTATTTGGCTTTGCTAAAAGCAATTAATGATTTGGGAAAACTAGACGGTGGGGAATTGCAGCCTCGTTGACTAATGTTAGCTTCTGATTTTATTCAGTAAAAATAATCTAGTAACATTTTGATTAGTTTATTTATTTTAGTACTCTACTGTAAAATTTAAATAAAAAAATGTGTTCTGTCTATCCACCGGAAATACGGAATGATTATATTTAATTACGCTGTTATATTTCTAGTGTTGATCGTAGTGTCCGCCTATAGCAAATATATAAACATGGCTTTCATCAAACTTGTAGATCAATCTGTCCTTCTGAGAAATTCTCTTTGACCAAAGACCAGTTAAGTTATGTTTTAATGGTTCTGGTTTCCCAAGTCCTGAAGAGGGATCAGAGCGCAACATCTCCTTTAAAATTTTGCATAGAGCCTTATGAAGTTTTTTATCTTTTTCTCTTAATTGCTCATAAATAAGCCAAGTTTTACCTTCAAATACTAGTGATCTCATCTAATTGCTCTTTTGTTGGTTTATAACCTTCAGTGCTTTGATGAGTATCCATTGAATCAGCAATTTGTTTCATCAAATCATTACTTTGTAATATGTGTAATGTTTCTTGCTCTCTTTCCCAGTCGTCAGCGCTCATAACAACAAAGTCATCTCCTGCTCTACGTGTAACTTTTATGGGTTCATGATCACTAACTGTTTGCTCAACATAGGATTTAAGATTATCCCTAAACTTATTTACGCTTATGCTATTCATATTTACGCCCCTCTATTACGTACGGTATTGTCGTACATTGTAATCGAGAAGATATAACAAGGCAATTAAATCGGACATAAAACAGTCAGCTATTGTTCGTGCCTCACAATTTTAGCCAATCGGGTAGCCGGTGATGTTTAGCCTCCAGCCCCACACCACCATGCATGTGGCTTCGCACAGGGCAGTTCATCTTATGATGAATAGTTAATATTAATTAACAAATCCTTTAATGACATCAAACTTTATCTGGCTAAAAAACTCATTACTGATCGCTATATTGATCCCTTTGGTTTTCGAACTACGACAAGGTCCTTTACTGGTATTTTTATAAATCCACTGGCACAGGAAATAGCTAAACGTTCACTGACTCCCAGTTTGATCAATGATCTAAAGTACGGGACATTCATACATTATTTGAATTGGATTCGTCTGCACTCATCGAGTCAGTTTGATATTTACTATCAGTATTTTCGCCCTGTCGGCGACTTTACTTTCCTTTGAGTGGCCAAAAGGAAAGTAAGCAAAGGAAAGGCCAACCGAGCGTTTTCTAATCCAAATAATAAATCGCTTTTATAAATCACCGGCTCTTACGGCACATCCATGTGCCAAACGAGCCTAATTCAAACATCCTGTTTGTCTTTGCTAAAATCAATTGATGATTTGGGAAAACTAGACGGCGGGATTGCTCGTCCACATTGAGCAATGTTTTAAGCATTTCTTTTTTATGTTGATGAAAAAATAGCAATACGAATTCAAAAAACACCATTATCAACCTAGTAAAAAACTTTGGTTTTGGGGCGCTGACTTTAGTCTGCATTCTTTGCCTTTGTGTGTTTATTTTTTCATTCCCATGATCTATAAGGAAGTGCATATCTTTTACTTCGAGTTGGGTTCGTCTGCGCTCATCCAAACGTCCTATTTGGCTTTGCTAAAAGCAATTGATGATTTGGGAAAACTAGACGGCGGGGAATTGTAGTCACATTGAATAATATGCGCTGATGATTTTATTCTATAAAAAACTTAAGCTCATTTTTTCACAGAATAAGTACATTTCTGTATTTCCAGCGTAGATGAAAAATTACTCGACCTATCCTCCTGATTAAAGTTTTAGTTTTGTTTTTAACTTTTTGATTGGTTTATTTATTTTGATGTTTTACTATCAAATTTAAATAAACTAAAGTGTTCTGTTTACCAACTAAAAATACGGAATTATCCTACTTAATTACACTATTAGGCATCATCTAAACTGGAGTCATCATGGCAAATCTAAGTATTCCATTTCAAACAATTGATTGGAAAGATGTTCCTCGTACAGAACATAAAGGTAAAACAGGAACCGCTTATTGGCAAACACTCGAATTTGCAGGCTTAAGAGTTAGACTTGTTGAGTATTCTAAAAATTATATCGCTGATCATTGGTGTGAAAAAGGACATATTGTTTATTGCCTTGAAGGTGAAGTAATTAATGAGCTTAAAGATGGTACTCAATCAATTTTAACTAAAGGAATGTCTTATATTGTCTCTGATGATTTAAGCTCACATAAGTCAATAACTAAAAGTGGTGTTCAACTATTAATAATTGATGGAGCATTCCTACAGTCAAATGCGATACAAGCTAATTAACAGGGATTAACAGTAATTAGGTTTGATTCCATGAGTTCATTTTCTAGTTGAATTTGGTTGTTATCGTAACTCTACAGCCTTGTTACATTCATCGTCTATAGTTTAAGTGTGTAGACCCAACAGCAAATAAGGTTTAATTAAAAAATATGAAAAACCATATGCATAGTAGCGGGATACATGAGTTCATAGAGATCGCAATAGATGCAACTCTCATTATTAGTGAGCATGGTATCATCACTCACACTAACCTTAGAGCAGATCAATTATTTGAATATCCTACTGGTGAACTAATAGGCCAACCAGTAGAGGTCTTGGTACCAAACCAATATCGTCATAAACATGCATCACTTCGTCAATCTTTCTTTAATAATCCAACCCTACGTGAAATGGGCAAATATGTTGATTTAAGCGCAAAAACCAAATTAGGCAATAACATTTCAGTGAGTATTGGCTTATCGCCATTTGAAGGTATTGGTCAACAGGTTCAAGTGTTGGTTTCTATTCGCGATAATGCGATGCTGCATGAGGCTCAAGCACGCATTGATGATTACCTTTCTGAAATACGAAATATTACCGAAACAGCTATAGATGCCATTATCACTATGGATGTTGATTCTACTATTTTATCCTGGAACAATGCCGCAACGCATTTATTTGGCTATACAGAAGAAGAAGCGATAGGTCAGTCAGCATCATCATTCCGAAACATATGCGCAAAAGTCACTTTCATGGTGTTGCTAATGTTTCTAGCGAGGAACAAAGTAAAATAGTTGGAAAAACCGTAGAAGTTGAAGGCTTACGAAAAAGTGGAGATACCTTCCCTCTTTCACTATCAGTCTCAACTTGGGTTAGTAAGCGTGGTCGTATTTTTTGTGGGATTCTTCGAGATATTAGTTTAAGAGTCGAAGCAGCAAAAAAAATTACTGAGCAGAATAAACAATTACAGTTAATTTCTGTCACAGATCCTCTGACGGGAGCATTTAACCGTAGGCAGTTTGATTTAGTTGGTGATGAAGTGTTTGCGAGAAGTAGTGAAGGCGCAAAACCATACACCATCTTGATGCTAGATATTGATCACTTTAAAGTTATTAATGATATTTACGGGCATGCCCTTGGTGATAAAGCAATTATAGAAACAGTATCGGTCATCAAACAAACAATTCGCCAACAAGATAGTTTATTCAGGTTAGGAGGTGAAGAGTTCGCTATTATTTTGCCTGAAACAAGTTTGATTTCTTCTAAAAAGTTAGCTGAACGGATAAGAATTTCTATTGAAAAAATTGAAATACCCACAGATCTAGGCAACATAAAATATACCATTAGTATTGGGGTTGCGGCGTTTTCTCCTAAGGATGAAAGTATTACTGCAACCTTGAAAAATGCGGATGAAGCACTGTATAGAGCCAAATCATTAGGAAGAAATAGAGTTGAATAATTCTATAATACTTTTTATAACTCCACCAGTTAGCGTCTAGATTATTTACATTAAAAGTACGGGCATCGATACATTATTTGAGTTGGATTCGTCTGCGCTTATCCGGTCAGCTTGGTATTTATTGTCAGTGTTTTCGCCCTGTCGACGACTTTAGTTTAATCTAGTTTTCTTTAAGTTGGGTTCGTCTGCGCTTATCCGGTCAGTTTGATATTTATTGTTAGTGTTTTCGCCCTGTCGGCGACTTTACTTTCCTTTGAGTGGCCAAAAGGAAAGTAAGCAAAGGAAAGGCCAACCGAGCGTTTTCTAATCCAAATAATAAATTGCTTTTATAACGCATCGGCTCTTACGGCACATCCATGTGCCAAACGAGCCTAATCCAAACATCCTGTTTGGCTTTGCTAAAAGCAATTGATGATTTGGGAAAACTAAACGGTGAGATTGTTCGGACACATTGAGCAATGTTTTATGCTTTGTTTTTATGTCTTGCCCCTTTTAGATTCGTTGTAATAGGTTAATAGTAAGTTTTTGATTTTGGGGCGCTGACTTTAGTCTGCATTCTTTGCCTTTGTGTGTTTTTTTTCCTATGTTTCACATGGAAACCATACTTTTTAAGCTTAATTTACTTCGAGTTGGGTTCGTCTTCGCTCATCTAAGCGGCTTGATATTTATTATCAGTGTTTTCGCCCTGTCGGCGACTTTACTTTCCTTTGAATGGCCAAAAGGAAAGTAAGCAAAGGAAAGACCAACCGAGCGTTTTCTGATCCAAATAATAAATGGCTTTTATAACGCACCGGCTCTTACGGCACATCCATGTGCCAAACGAGCCTAATCCAAACATCCTGTTTGGCTTTGCTAAAAGCAATGTATTATTTGGGAAAACTAGACGGCGGGATTGTTCGTCCACATTGAACAATGTTATAGGCTAATTTTAGCCTGTTTGACAAAAAATTAAGCTCACTTTTCACAGAATAAGCATATTTCTGTATTTCCGCGGTAAATGAAGAATGATTCTATCTATCCACGTGATGAAGGTTTTAGTTTTAGTTTTATTTTTAATATTTTGATTTTCTTATTTATTTTAGTACTCTACTATCAAATTTAAATAAAATAGAGTGTTCTGTCTATCCACCGAAAATAGGGAATAACTCTACTTAATTACACTGTTAAGCTACCATCCATTCCTATTAAACTTGGAGTATCATTCTTTGAATTTGGAAACTCTTACTTTATTAATAACGCAAATATTATGTTCGGTATTTGTAGTTGTTTTTTTGTTAAAAATTGTTCCAGCTAGAGAAAGAAAGCGAGATAAATCAAATGTTGATTTTAAAATAGAAAAATCACAACTTTTAAATAAAATTAACGAGCTAAGTGACCGCGTCTCATATTTATCTACAGAATTAGATATAAAAAATGACTTAACGGAAAAACAAGCAGCTGAAGTAAATTCCTTAAAAAACCAAGTAAAGAATAACCATACTCAAGTCTATTCTCTTAAAAAGGAACTAGATGAAAAACAAAATTATTTAAAGAATTGTTGGGATAAAATAAAAAAACTTGAGGGTACTTTTGGAAAAGACGTTGGTGTAGCTAAACCCCAACCAGCTCCCAATAAAAGTAATAAATATAATATTTGTAAAGCATGCGACAGAAGTATTCAATATTGTATCTGTGCTGGGTGAAGCAGCCTAACAAGGGTTTAAATTACAGTTGGCGTTATGTGCCGTAATGGTATCGTAATTGTGCAATTAGAATAGTTTCATCTTTGTATTTATAAACGATTCTGTGCTCATCATTAATACGACGAGACCAATATCCAGATAGTCCATGTTTTAAAGGTTCTGGTTTTCCAATTCCTTCATTTGGACTTCGTTGAATATCTTTAATCAGTAAATTTATGCGTTTCAATATTCTTTTATCAGTTGTTTGCCAATATAAATATTGTTCCCAAGCTTTAGTTGAAAAGGTGAGCTTCATTCAATAAGCTCTCGTTCTGTTCCATTGCCAGCTTCAAGTTCGGCAATCGAATCAAGTAGATGTATTGCATTAGCAGGAGATCTCAGTAAATATGTTGTTTCTTCCATTGCGTTATAATCTTCTAAAGACATCATCACAACGGGAGCTTCACTCTTACGAGTGATAATTATTGGAGCATGATCATTACAAACATGCGCCATTGTGTTTGCTAAATTTGCTCTAGCTGCTGTATAACTTATTGCATCCATGTTGAACTCCAATCTGTTCATGTACGTTAAAATGTACATGTTAACGTAGTGGTATATAACAAGTCAATCACTGGACGTATGATCAAAGTACGGGACATCCATACATTCTTTGAGTTGGATTTGTTTACGCTCATCCAGTCAACTTGATATTTATTATCAGTGTTTTCGGCCTGTCGGCGACTTTACTTTCCTTTGAATGGCCAAAAGGAACCTATTTCCTGAAAAACCAAAGGAAAGGCCAACCGAGCGTTTTCTAATCCAAATAATAAATGGCTTTTATAACGCACCGGCTCTTACGGCACATCCATGTGCCAAACGAGCCTAATCCAAACATCCTGTTTGGCTTTGCTAAAAGCAATGTATTATTTGGGAAAACTAGACGGTAGGATTATTCGTCCACATTGAACAATGTTATAGCTAATTTTAATCTGTTTAACAAAAATTTAAGTTCACTTTCCATCGAATAAGTTTATTTCTGTATTTCCGCCGTAAATACAGAATGATTCTGCCTATCTAAATGATGAAGGTTTTAGTTTTATTGTTAACATTTTGATTGGTTTATTTATTTTGGTGTTCTACTATCAAATTTAAATAAAAATAGAGTGTTCTGTGTATCCAACGTAAATATGGAATAATTCTACTTAATTACACTGTTGAATAACACAAGGATACTCATGGGGCGCAGATATAGAAAACGTACTTCGATTGTTTCCGATACCGTTGTCATTGGTTCACGTCTTCCTTGGTGGGGGGCACTAATATTTGGTAGTTTATCCTTTGTTCTTTTCTATTTTATTATTCCTAGTTGGTTAGAAGCCAAGTTGGCAACTGAGTCACAGAATATGTTCTATCCCTTGCTAGAAGCATTTTTTGGCCGCAGAATTCATTGGTTTAAATGGACTGGGATTGCTTGTGGTTTGATCGGTTTATTCTTCTGTATTAGAAATTACTTTTTTAATAATTCAGCTGAATATTCAGAACGAACTATTGTTGGTTTCTTTGCTCGTATGTTTGGTCGAGATCTGAGCTGAGTTGCTATTTAACAAATGTATTAAATCGGAACAAAAACAGTTGGCTATGTTTCGTTCCTCAACAATTTTAGTCCGTTTATGCGGGCGTTAGCTTTTAGGAGTAGAATCGAAAATGGATGATTATCAAAACCCTCTTCCGGGAAAAACATATATAAGTCCTTCTCTCCAATTATTCGGAAACAAGGATCGTAGAGTTAGGATTGCTTCAAAAATACTTCCATCAGCAGATGGTTACGAAGATGTAAAAGAGAGAGATGAAGAGATTGGCCGCTTTTGTGAGTTCTTAGCAAATATTCAAACTGTAGGTTTTAAAAATAGATCTAAAGTTAATATTACGGATGAAGAACTTAGAAAAATAGCTTTAACAACTCACCAAGCAAAAACCTTTGTCACTGAAAACCAAGAGCTATTTGCTGAAGCTTTGAAATCAGAAGTAACAACAGAGGACTTGATTGCTGTAGGCTTCAGAAAGAAGCAACTGAGTGTATATAGTCAACTTCTAATTGACCAAAATTATTTTGAAAATATAAAAAAAAGAAAAGGCTGCACCAATGAAGGTCTTTGGCAAAAATACTTTGAGAAAAACCCATGGATATTTGGTTATGGGTTAGGCTACATATTCCTGTCTGGTTTAGATGATAAGAAATTAGAACAAGTAGTCCAAGGGTTTAGCGTAGTATCACACGGGAAGCGTGTTGACGCGTTGATGAAAACAAAAGGTATTATATCTAATCTTTGCTTTATTGAAATTAAGACCCATGCAACAGATTTACTTGAGTCAAAACCTTATAGGTCTGGATGTTGGGCACCATCAAAAGAACTGGCGGGAGCTATTGCACAAGTACAGGGAACTGTTGCTTCGGCAGTTGAAAATTTATCGAGTAAAATTAACCCTAACGATAAAGAAGGAAACCCTACTGGTGAGGAAATTTTTAATTATCAACCAAAATCATACTTAGTAATCGGAAATATGGATGAGTTTGTATCTGATAATGGTGTAAATAAAGATAAGTTGAGGTCGTTTGAATTGTTACGTAAAAACACATCAAATCCTGAAATAATCACCTTTGACGAACTATATGAGCGTGCAAGGTTTATCGTTCATAATAACCAAAGCTAATAAGAGTTCTCACAAAAGTACGGGGCATTCATACATTAAAATCACAATATCTGGTAATCAATAAATAAAGTCGACACCCATTTTGACTACGTCTATTCGCTCTATTAAGTTCTGCGAGTCAATGATTGAATTTAACAAGCTTAGGCAGACTAATTGTGCCCCCCAATAACTTTAATCAATATTCAGAATATTTATATGGGTTAATAAAAGTACGATGAAAGAGTTTAGTAATAGTTAAGCAATCCCATGAATAAGGTATTTCATTTATAAGCAAGCTTGAAGATTAAAAACCAGATAGCTATTAATTAAATTTAGGTCTAAAATAAGGTCTTATTTAAACACTTAATTGGTTATTATTATGAGACAAGTTTTAGCTGATTGTTCAGCAAGTATTTCAGAACTTAAGAAAAACCCTACTGCTTTATTAAATGAGGCTGATGGTTCGGCGATCGCTATTTTAAATCATAATAAACCAACGGCTTATTTAGTTCCTGCAGAAACCTATGAATTATTGATGGATACGCTAGATGATTATGAATTAGCTAAAATAGTCGAAACTCGCCGAGCTGACTTATCAACAGCCATTGAAGTAAGTCTAGATGACTTATAAGTTAAAGTTCTTACCTGCCGCTAAAAAAGAGTGGGATAAGTTAGCTGAACCACTTAAAAAACAATTTAAAAAGAAGTTAGCTGAAAGACTCATTAATCCACACATACCATCAGCAAGGCTAAAGGGCTACGACTCGGTTTATAAAATAAAACTCCGTACCGCTGGCTATCGACTAGCCTACGAAGTAATAGATGATGAAATCGTCATTTATGTTTTAGCGATTGGTAAACGAGATAAAAATGCAATTTATAAAAAGCTAGCATCTCGAATTCTTTAACGACCTTAAGCCTAAAATCAATAAAAAGTGTCTCTTACAAATGACTACGGTGACGATAATTCCACCCTTGAGTTTTACCAACGAATCAGCTGCTTGACCTAAGACAAACAGCACGAAACCATTAACCCACCTTACTTTTCTTACCTTGTAACTCACTTAAATGAACCAAGTTACTTTGTAACGCTTTCCATTGTTTACCTTGTTGCTTAGGTTGTTCCACTTGTAAGCTTTGGTAAAGATCCACCAGCTGCCCTGCTATTGAAATAGCAACTTCCATTGGTAATTTTCCTGATACTTCTT
This sequence comes from uncultured Psychromonas sp., assembly GCF_947489755.1. Lineage (GTDB taxonomy): Bacteria > Pseudomonadota > Gammaproteobacteria > Enterobacterales > Psychromonadaceae > Psychromonas. Next base: position 39,651 of record NZ_CANLFB010000024.1, on the reverse strand, counting down.
TTAAGCCAACGGGACAAATCATGGTCTGTATTTGCTGCTCAGTAAAGCCTCGTTGTGTTAAACGGTATTGGAACTTCTTGGCTTTTGTATCAGAACCGATCACACCTAACCACAATGAATCTGCGCGTTTGATAATGGCTTTAGTTAATGAAAAATCTAACTGATGATTATGGGTTAAGATTAAAGAGGCTGTATTTTTTGCGGCGCTTTTAACTTGATCCACGGGGTCTTCATCAACCACTTTTTTTACATTCGCTGGTACTTGCTCTGGAAATAAATCGGCACGGCTGTCTATCCAACGAACGCGGATTGGTAGTTGCGCTAAAATCGGGATCAACGCATGTGCGACATGCCCTGCGCCATACACATCTAACTGCATACTATCACTAGCAAACACTTCAAATAACACCAAGACTTGGCCGCCACAACATTGTCCGAGACTCGCGCCTAGCTGAAAGTTTTCAACTTGTTGGCACGTCTCACCTTGTTCAATTAATTGGCGAGCTTGTTTAATCGCTTTAAACTCTAAATGCCCACCACCAATGGTCGCGTAAATGTTATTTTCACTGACCACCATTTTAGTGCCACTAGCTCGTGGCGTTGAACCCGCGGTGCCTAGTAGCGTGACAATCACATAGGTTTCTGTGCCTTGCTCAAGCTCAGTAGCGGCTTGCAACCAACTATGAGCATGTAAGCCTTGCGTTGAGATATTAAGCATCGCCAGTTCCTTTTTTATCAGTGCCCTTTTTATCAGCGCTTTGCTTGCCTGATTTTTGCTCCTGCAACCAGTCTTTTGCAACTTGTACTGCGCCTAACACACATTCTGCAGTGGCTGGTGTATTCAAGCCTGGTGCAAATTGATAGTCAGTAATACTCGCAATCGCATTACGTAGTGCGCTCCAAACACTGATACCTAGCATAAATGGCGGCTCACCAACGGCTTTAGATTTAAAAACAGTGGTTGCAGGATTTTTAGAGTCATAAAGCGTGATGTTAAACTCAGCAGGCGTATCGCCGATGGCAGGAATTTTATAGGTAGCAGGTGCATTACTTGCTAATACGCCATTGTCATTCCAGCTTAACTCTTCTGTCGTTAACCAGCCCATGCCTTGTATAAACGCGCCTTCGATTTGGCCAATATCCAATGCAGGGTTAATTGAGTTACCCACATCATGCAATATATCAACACGCGTAACGGTATTTTCACCGGTTAATACATCGATTTCAACTTCACTCAACGCGATACCATAAGCGAAATAAAAGAAAGGATGCCCTTCTGCTTTTTCACGGTCGTAATAGATTTCAGGCGTGGCATAAAAACCAGTAGAAGACAGTGATATACGGTTTAAGTAAGCAAGGTTAATTAACTCAGCAAAGCTAATTTGTCCTTTTTCGTGAATCAGTTGGTTATCCACTAATGCCAAACTTTCAGGGGCCACTTCAAAGTGCTTAACGGCAAACTCAAACAATCTTTCTTTAATAGTATTGGCTGCGTTTAATGCCGCCATCCCATTTAGGTCTGTACCACTTGATGCGGCAGTTGGAGAGGTATTGGGTACTTTATCGGTACGTGTTGCATTCACTAGGATATGTTGCATATCAATAGACAAGGTTTGCGCGACGATTTGTGCGATTTTTGTGTTTAAGCCTTGTCCCATTTCTGTGCCGCCATGGTTTACATGGACCGTGCCGTCAGAATATATCACCACCAATGCGCCGGCTTGGTTTAAATGTTGAACTGTAAATGAAATACCGAATTTAACAGGTGTTAATGACAACCCTTTCTTGATAATAGGCGATGTTTTATTAAAGCTTTCAATGGCGGCTTTACGCCCCCAGTAATCGCTTTCTTGTTCCATTTGGGCAATCATATCCTGCAATATAAACTGCTCAACTTTTTGTTTATAAGGCGTTAAGTCACGTCCCGGTGTATACAGGTTTAGCTTGCGAATCTCTAATGGATCTTTACCAAGATAATAAGCAATATCGTCCACTAACTGCTCCGCCATGATCATCCCTTGCGGGCCACCAAAGCCACGGAAGGCAGTATTGCTCACGGTATTGGTTTTACAGCGATTACCATTAATATGGGCATTCGGGTAATAGTAAGCGTTGTCAGCATGAAACAGTGCTCGGTCAACAATCGCATCAGATAAATCAGGTGAATAACCACAGTAGCCATTGATATCAATATCAACCCCCGTGATTAAACCATTATCATCAAACCCTACTTGGTAGGTATTATAAAAAGGATGACGTTTACCTGTGCTTTTAAAGTCATCACTACGGGCTAAACGAATTTTTACGCTTCTACCTGTGTAATATGCAGCTAACGCCGCTAAACATGCCCAAGGTGCGGCTTGTGTTTCTTTTCCACCAAAGCCACCACCCATACGGCGCATTTCAACGGTGACATAATTAAAAGGTTGGTTTAACACTTTAGCAACGAGATGCTGCACTTCCGATGGATGCTGACTTGAAGTTTGTATAAACATGCCACCATCTTCTGTTGGTGTCGCAATACTCACCTGCCCTTCTAAATAAAAGTGCTCTTGACCGCCGACATATAACTCACCACTGACTTTATGCGTTGCGTCTTTAATCGCTTGTTGTGCATCACCTCGGTTTAGCGCGTGTGGAGGACGAACCCAGCTTTTATTGGCGATGGCTTCTTTAATATCAATGACTGCTGCAGTCTCTTGATATTCAATCGCGACTTTTCGAGCTGCAATACGCGCGGTTTGGTAACTGGTTGCCACGACTAATAAGATAGGTTGGCTATGATACTCAATGACTTCATCTGTTAATAAGATATCACCTGAAAAAACCGGACCGATATCATTTTTACCGGGAACATCTTCTCTGCCATAAATGGCAACAACACCTTCGATTTGTAATGCTTCGCTGGTATCGATTGATACTATTTTGCCGCAGCTAATCGTCGATAACACAGGGTAAGCGTGCAGACCATTTACTTCTTCTGGTCTGTCGTCAATATAGGCGGCTTTACCGATAACTTGCTTTACGGCACTTTCGTGTATGAAAGAACTACCAATTGCATTCTTTGCAGCTCCACTTGGTTTATCTGTTTTAAAGTGACGCATGGTTAATCCTTGTGTGAATAGCTGAAAGTGAATGAGTGGCAAGATTGCTGTCTTGTTGTAATTGGATCTTCCCAGATCCTTGATACCAAATACGGTCGAATAAATTTTTACTGACTTGTAAACGATAAGCAGAAGAGGCTCTGACGTCAGACAATGGTTGAAAATCGACTTCTATTTGTAATGCTGCTATTTGTAAGTTTTCTAAACTGAAGGTTTTTCCTTCTAATGCTTTTGCTACATTTTTAGCTAATGCGGGTGTTGCCGCCATGCCGCCCATTGCACATCGAACATCTTGCATTTTTTCGCCATCAAGCTGATAACTTAAGACTAAACAGACTGCTGAGATATCATCTTCTATGCGTTTTGATATTTTGTGACAACTTAAATTAAATTCAGCGCTACGTGTCGGAATATGAATAGCCACAATAACTTCATCGACAGCTAATTGTGTTTTACGGTAATCGAGAAAAAATTCTTGTAATGGAATAATGCGATTGCCACGAATGCTTTGTAATTCAAGGCCCGCGTTCAAGGCAATAAATAATGGCGCGGGGTCACCAATTGGTGAAGCGTTAGCAATACTGCCACCCAATGAACCCGCATTTCTAATTTGTAATGATCCTAAGCGTTCGAATAATTCATGTGATTCTGGGTAAATCTCAGAAAATCTATCAAGGAATTCGCTATATGGTAGTGCTGCGCCAATGTGTAAACCTTGCTCATCTTCATTAAATTGCATCAATTCAGGGCAGTAACGTACTGAAATTAATTGATTGTTGTAACTCAGTCGTTGGCTAAATTCTACAGAAAGGTCCGTCGCGCCAGCCACAAATTGTGCTTTGGGATGTGAAGCTTTTAATTCACATAGCTGCGATAAGTTTTGCGGTAAATAAAAGTACTGCCCTTCACTTCCGCTTGTTGCGTTTTCAATCATTGGTATTTTATTTAATGCTAAGTCTTTCTCTAAGGAAACAGTTAATGCTTGGACTTGTTTACTAAAGCGATGATCTTTGTGTGCAATATCTTGTGCTGTTTGGTTTTGATAGCTAAAACATTTTTCAGCCGCTTTTAAAATAGGGTTGTAGCCCGTGCAACGACATAGGTTTCCACCTAAAGCTTGAAGTACTGCTTCTCTACCTGGGTAGGTTTCAAAGTTCATGTATAAAGCGAATAAGCTCATGATAAAACCAGGTGTACAAAAGCCACATTGTGAACCGTGACATTCAACCATCGCTCTTTGTACTGGATGCAGATCTTCAACGGCTGGATTCATTTTAGTGGTCAATGCTTCAACGGTTAATAAATGTTTACCGTGCAAGTTACCTACTAACATTAGACAAGCATTAATACTTTTGTAATGCCACTCGCCATTAATTAAGTCACCAACTACTACCGTACACGCACCACAATCTCCAGAGGCACAGCCTTCTTTACTGCCCACTTTCCCCATATTGGTGCGTAACCAATCTAAAATGCTCAAACTTGGAGCAAATGTCTGTAACTTAACCATTTCGTTATTAAGTAAAAATTGAACCACGTAAACCTCTCTTTATTAACCAAACCTTTATTTCTAGGTGCTTAACGTTATTTCTTCGTTGATATAAAAATATTTAAAACAGTTTTGACCACTTGGTCAATACATTGCATTGCATACTATGTACCAACCTATGATCTAGCACTCAAAAAAGCTATTTAATCAGGAATATCGCGGTATTTTTTATCATTGATGTTAAAACTGGCTAAGTCTGATGAGTATTCATCTGTCTGGTTTAACAAACTTAAATAGAAGTAAAATGCTTTTATAGAAAATTTTTAACAGTAATGCGAGAGGATGGCGCTATTTTTGCAGTGATACTTTGTAACCGTAATACTATAAAATAAACACACTGCTATAAACTCTGTGTTGTTGAATATAAGAAGTCATACTTAACAACAAAAATTTCAGAGATAAGCAGTCCCTAAACAACTTTTAATACAAAACAAAAGTCAAAATATTGGAGAAAGGAAGATGAAAAATATTTTCAAAATGTTGTGTTTAACACTTACTTTAGGTTTTTCTGCATTAAGCCATGCAGCAGAAGAGCCATTAAAAGTAGGTTTTGTTTATGTTAGTTCAACAGGTGAAGCTGGTTGGACTTATACGCATGATCAAGCAAGACTTAACTTAGAAAAAGTATTTGGTGATAAAATTAAAACAACTTTTATCGAAAATGTAGCAGAAGGACCTGATGCTGAGCGCGTCATCACTCAATTAGCACAAAGTGGACATAAACTGATATTTACGACTTCATTTGGTTACATGAACCCAACATTAAAAGTAGCAAAGCGTTTTCCTGATGTTAAGTTTGAACATGCAACAGGTTATAAACGCGCGAAGAATGTAGGGACTTATTTTGACCGTATTTATGAAGCAAGATACCTAACCGGTGTTGTTGCTGGTTACATGTCTAAAACTAATGTGATTGGTTACATCGGTGCATTCCCAATTCCAGAAGTTGTACGTGGGATCAATGCATTCACATTAGGCGCTCAATCGGTTAACCCTGATATTAAAGTGAAAGTTGTTTGGGTAAATACATGGTTTGATCCAGCAAAAGAACGTGAAGCAGCGAATAGCTTAATCGATCAAAAATCAGATGTTATTACATTCCATACGGATTCTCCAGCAGCAGTACAAGCCGCTGAAGATGCAGGTGTTTATGCGATTGCTTACCACTCAGACATGAGCGAATACGGACCAAAAGCACAATTAACAGCAGCTGTTCATAACTGGAATGGTTTTTACGAGCAACGTGTTCAATCTGTTTTAGATGGCACTTGGAAATCTGAAGATGTATGGAAAGGTATTGCGTCTGGTATGACTCAGTTAGCACCTTTCAACGAATCTGTGCCAAAAGATGTTGTTGCGAAAGTGACTGCACTATCAAACCAAATTGTTGATGGAACATTCCACCCGTTTACAGGTCCACTTAAAAACCAAGCTGGTGAAGTCATTTTACCTGCAGGTGAAGTAATGAAAGATGCTGACTTATTACGCATGGATTACTATGTAGAAGGTGTTGATGGTAAGTTAAAATAATTAGAGCCATCTAATAATACTTTAATCATTTATTTAAGCTCAGTCTCAATAGATCCTGAGCTGTATCAACTGATTATTAGAGGGCTTGAACTCATGACAGCCCTCACCTTTTTATCACTTTATTAGCCCTGTACCTCACCTGTAGAGCATTATTAATTTATGAAAAAAGTAATAAAAAAAAATATTAAATCACGTGGTTCATTAGCTGATATACGCAAAGATAACTTACATCAAATTTTAACGTCAGCAGAACAGGTTTTTGCTGAACGAGGTTATAGAGGTACCACTGTTGCTGCGATTGCAGAAGCCGTTGGATTACCAAAAGCGAATATTCTTTATTACTTTAAAACCAAAGAAGGCTTATATAAAGCGGTGATCAACCAACTATTAACGTTGTGGATGAATCACATGAATGAAATGAGCGCTGACTCTCACCCTAATGAAGCCTTACCGAAATACATTTCTAATAAAATACGCCAATCAAAAGAACATCCAAACGCTTCGCGCATCTTTGCAGCAGAGGTATTACACGGCGCGCATTACCTACGCGATTCTTTGCAGGAAGAGTTAAAAGATCAATTTGACCAAACTTGTCAGGTATTTGATGCTTGGGTCGAAAAAGAATGGATGGATCCTATTAACTCTGAGCATTTACTGTTTATGCTTTGGTCTACTACGCAAGCCTATGCCGATCACGGATTACAAATTAGTATTTTGATGGGCAAAGAACACTTAGATGAAGATGACTTTGAAAAAGGGATTAAACTACTTACACAAGTTACTTTAAAAGGCTGCGGTATCAAACCTCTTTAATCAAGATGATGGTTTGCAGTGTGAGCTTCTAGGAGTTTACGTTGGTGGTTTGTATTGAAGATTTTTCAAAAATAATGATTTCAAGATGACTCATGACTCACAGTGCAGAACGTTACTGATGTTTAGTAACGATTGAAGAAGTAAAAGCAGCCTTACTGTCAGGTCTCTGATATGGATTACTAAGACAGTAAGGTGCTTTATATTAAACTTTTATCTAATCTATTTTGCTAACCTTTTTTCTAACCTTTTTATCTAACCAGCCTTTCACCCATTTTTAAGCTTAGTCTTTTAGGCATAGGTTACGCTCATTTATATTAGCTTACCGCCGTTGGCATCAATTGCTTAGGAAGCCATAGCGCTATTTCTGGGAACATAATAATTAAGAATAAAATGAGCAGCATAGGTAGCAGAATAATGCACACTTCTCTTAATACTTGAATGACATTCATTCCTCCAATCGATGCTGAAATTAGTAAGCATAAACCATAGGGGGGAGTGACCAATCCAAATGCGAGGGAAATAATACCAATAATAGCAAAGATAATAGGCGAAATATCCGCAGCGGTTGCCACTGGTAAAAGTACCGTACCTAATATAATAATCGTTGGAATTGCATCAATAAATAATCCAAAGAATAAGAACAAAAATGCAATAACTAACAATGTACCTAATGTGCCAAACTCCATGCTCACCATGAATTCAATGATTAAACGTGGCACATTGTAATAAGCTAATAACCATCCAAATACTGATGCGGTACCTATTGCAAATAATGAGATTGATGCAAATCGACCAGTATCATAAAGGATAGGACCCACATCACGTGGCTTCACTGTTTTGTAAACAACCATGCCTAAGAATAATGAGTAACCTGCTGCAATAATTGCACTTTCAGTTGGTGTTACAATACCAGCCACAATGCCGTAAATAACAAAGACCGGTGTTAACATCGCCAATGCAGCCCCTTTAAATGCTTTAAAAGCCATTTTAAAAGTAGGTTTTACAGTGATTGGGTAGTTATACACTTTTGCATAACCGTAAACCGTCGCCATTAATGAGAAACCAATTAATAGCCCTGGGATTGCACCCGCTAAAAACAATGCACCAACGGAGACTTGCATAACGCCCCCCCATACTATCATCAAGATACTAGGCGGTATTATTACGCCCATTACCGATGAACAAGCAGTAATAGCAATAGCAAAACGTCTGTCATAACCTTCATTAATCATGGCAGGGATTAAGATTTTCCCGCAGCCAGCAGCATCAGCCGTTGATGAACCAGAAATACCGGCAAACAACATAGAAACAGCGACATTTACATGCCCTAAGCCACCCGGCATCCAACCGGTTAATACCCTCGCTAAATCTATTAATTTATCGGTTATTTTTCCGGAGTTCATTAAATTGGCAGCTAATAAAAAGAAAGGAACGGCCAGTAAAATAAATGAGTTATACGACTGAAACATTCTATCGATAATAATGAAAGGGGTAAGCCTAATATCTAAAAATACGACGGGTAGTGTTGCAAGCCCTAATGCAAATGCAATCGGCACACGCAATATAACTAATAAAAGAAAGCAGCCAACGAGTAACGCACAGGCTACTCCAGTAGTAAGAATCATTGCGTTATCCCTTTGCTTGATTTGTATATTTGAAATGCTTCTGCAAATTTAAATAGAGAAAAAACACACCACAATAGTCCTGCGAATGGCACGGTGATATGGGTGATTAATAAGTTTGCGTTCATCATGACTGAATGTTGGATACCACCAAATTTTGCATAATCGATACCATACCAAGTAAACATGGCACCAAACCCGCCCACTAATAAGTACACAATAGAACGTTGAATTAACAAAATGAATGGATTTGAACTGTCAGGTAATACTTGAACATCAAAATGTGTGTTATCCCAAACGGCTAACACTGAACCAATCATCACAACCCATACAAAAATAAAGGTAGCTAATTCTTCAGTCCAAAGATAAACAGGAATGATACCTGTGTATCGAGCAATAACCTGCATTGCAACGGGGATGACCAAAGCACCCACTAATATTGTTAGAGTTACTTTTAGTACCGTGCAAAGCAACTCTAAGCTGCGTTTAATCATGGGTAACCTCAAAAAAGAAATTCGTTTATAAGGGGGAGATCGCTAGGTGATCTAGTTAGATCACCTAGCGTTATTGCTTATTAAAGTGTTAACAGTTTAGTTAGATGGCTTTTAATTCAACACCATTTAATTAAAAAGTGAGTCATTAACTACTTTAATAAAATCATTCTTACCAAGGTAACGGTTACCAAGATAGCTATTACCAACGTAGCAATGACCAAGGTAAGGGTTACTAACGTTATTATTATTTACTACGGATAGCTTCAAGTAATTCAGTTGCATTAATACTTGCAGCAAACTTATCTTGAACAGGTTTAACTATCGTTAATAACTGGTCACGATTAGCAAACTCAGCAACTTGAATTTGTCCAGCATCAGCCATTTGTTTCAACTTAATGCCATCTTCACGCGTTTCTAACTCACGACCAAAATCACCGGCTTCTTTACCTGCTTTTTTAATGGCCGCTTGAAGTTTTTCAGGGAGTTTACGGAAGCTTTTACCACTGAATACAATAGGACGTACTGTAATAGTGTGACTTGTTAACGTTACGTTTGGTGCCACTTCATAAAATTTCAGATTCTGGATACTAGCCGCTTCATTTTCTAATCCGCTAACTACACCCGTTTGTATTGCGTTGTACACTTCATTGTAAGAAATAGCAGAAGGCGCTGCGCCGATAGCAGCAAAAATTTGCGCTTGGATAGGAGCCCCCATTACGCGCATTTTGTGCCCAGCTAACTCATCCATATTACTAATGCGTTTACTTGAAATAAGATTACGAGTACCGCCACCCGCATAACCTACAATGACAATATCAGCTTTGTCAGAAAGTTCTTTTTCAAGTGGTGCTAATGTGTCACTTGAAAGTACTGTATTCCAATGGTCTAAATCACGAAATAGGAAAGGCATATCCATTAATGGAATTGAAGGTGCAAATCTTGCCATGTTAGAAGGTGCTAAGATCGTATAATCGATCGCTACGCCTTGGTTTAAAAAAGTAACGTAATCTTTTTCAACACCTAACTCACCATTTAAACGTAAATCAAATTCAACATCACCATCGTAATATTGCTCAACTAGCTCACCAAATTTAACCATTGTTTTAGTAAATGTATGATTACCATCGAACATACTCGCACCACGAAGTGTTTCCGCGTTAACTGATGTTGTTGATATCGCTAATGCAGCAAATGTTGCACCTGCTACCGTTGTCTTCATGACTTTTTTAAATTTTTGACCAAATAACATAACTTTTCCTTGTTCGTTTTTTCATATTGAAAGTATTAAGTAGTACAAAATAAACTTTAAATACACAACATAATAAATATGTGTAAGCAGTTAATATTACTGCTACTTATTACAGGCTAATTACGCTTTCCATTAATAAATTACTGTAGACTTAATAATATTTAAGCCAGCTCTTTAAAGTAAAATTAACATTTTTCAAACAGCTATTTTACAAAACAAAACGAGTATAGAGTTTATTTTGGTAGGACCAAAGGATAAAGATCACAGTTAATTGATCGAAGTATTTTCTAGATCAATTATGCGACACCAAACAAGGCAAAACCACAAGCCATTGATAATAAACAATTTATTTTTTATTTGGTAATAGAGAATTGATAGAAACAAGTAATTGGTAGACCAATTGTTAGATTTTTGTGATCAAGTACGTTTTTACAAACTATCAAAAAAACTGAATATACTAGATAATTTATTTGAAAAGTGATTAATGATATTTAACTTTATTCTCAACATAATAAAAGTGTGTCATCGGCTTATAAAATAACAAGATAAGATGTCGGCTATAACAGATTGCTAATGATATGTTTGACATCATTACCTTTATTAAACTTACAATATACTTAATGAAAGCAAATCATCCTCTTCAATAGCAACATCATTAAGTAGGCATGATTAGGGTATAATGAGGGAAATAAATGTGACATGTAAATAGTGAGTTAGTCAGCTAACTTGATAAAATTTTACGTATTTATAATGTTAAACCAATATTTAAATTACCTTTTAATATCTATAAGTTAGCTTTGAAATGGTCATTAAGTATTAAATCAAAATAATAATAAAAACTGATAATACTTAAGCCAGTATGACTGGCAGGTAAGAATCAAAATACAAACTTATAAAAATGCACTTAGCTTGTATATCTATTTTCTGTACTTAAGGTTTATATAAAAGTACAAACCAAGCTAGGTAAGCTCACTACCAAGAAATTTAAAAGGTTTTGTAAACAATGAATTCGCCAAAGCGCCTTTACCAAGAAATTGGAATCGCATTAAAAAAAAGAATCTCAAGTGGAGAGTTTTCGATCGGTCAAAAGCTTCCACCCGAACGTGAAATAGCACATATAATGAATGTAAGTAGAGCTGTTGTGCGTGAAGCTTTAATTATGTTGGAGCTTCAAGAAATAGTAAATGTACGTAAAGGCTCTGGTGTTTATGTGACTCATATTCCCACTGACGAAATTAATTCACAAGGACAGCAAACGAGTGACATTAAAAATGAAGACAACGATGTTGGACCTTTTGAGTCTCTACAAGCACGACAACTTCTTGAAAGCCGTATCGCCGAGTTTGCTGCGACACAAATAACCAAAAATGATATAGATAAACTCCGCCAAGCACTTGAAATGGAACGTCTAAATTTAGAGAACAATAGTAAAGACTATGACGGTGATGAAATGTTTCACATGGCGATTGCCGATGCGACACAAAACAGCGTGCTGAGTGGTATGGTTCACGACCTGTGGGTACAAAGAAACAATAGCCCGATGTGGCGACAACTGCATTTACACATTAACAATGAAGATTACCGTAAAGTGTGGTTGAAAGATCATGAAAAGATTTTAGCGAGTCTACAACGCAGAGATGCAGCTGGTGCGCGTGATGCGATGTGGCAACATTTAGAAAATGTAAAACAAACATTATTTAGCTTATCTGATATCGACCACCCTGATTTCGATGGCTACCTGTTTAGCACCAACCCCGTTATTAGTTATTAAAATGTAGGTTTAGGTTTAATTAATGGCCAAGCGCTGATTAAACTCACCAAAAAAGTAAGTGGCTATCGATGCAATAATCGAGACCACTTACTTATTTACTTATTTACTTATTTAATCAGCTTTTTATCTCACTTATTTCACCTGAATGGTTCATCCTAAATGCTTCATACTAAATACTTCATATAGTTACATTAATTTTACTGCTGTAAATCTAAGCGATAAAAACTCACCTGTGCATAATCTCCTGCTTCAATGCCGTCATTGCTACATCCAGGCCCCCAAATAGGGTTTTCAGTACTCATATTACATTGATTATAGGCGCCAGCTTTTAGGTGTAATGCATCATCCCAATAACCACGGTCTAAAGGATGCCCGGCTAAACCTTTCCCTAAATCATGCTTAAACACTTTTGTTTCTTCATGCGCAGTGCCTAATGCTTTGGTAAACGTTAACGTCATCATCGTATTTTCAACATTAATAACGTAAGAGATAATTTCACCTAATTCGATACCATCAGCAGGATCTTTTGATGCTTTAGTTAATTGATGATTTCCCCAAACATCGTTTGGAATATCGTAGCGTTGATTTTGGTCGGCAGGACGTATTTCATAATTCCAAAATAATGACCCGTGATCATGATTTGGTAATTTACGATAAAAAATCTTCAACGGCTCAGTTTTACCTAAACCATGAATCTGCCCGATAACCACTGAATAAGCAGGGAATTTTTTATCATCACCACTGGTACTGACCCAATCAACGGCTAATGTAGCAGATAGCTGTCCACCCACTGCTCCGTATTTATTAGGATCTGGATGATTAGTGAGTACAAAGTTATTTTTAGGCTGTTTTTCATTAATACGCAAATCACCGCGACGTAGCATAGTATGTAATTCACTACGTACATTACTGCTGTTTGGCGTTGTTATCGCTTTATTCGGTGCACGAAAAACCATTGCCCCTGTCTGAGGATCAGTAAAAAACCACGTTGGGTGTGTATAGCCGGCATTAAGTACTTTTTCATTTACTTCAAGTACTTTCCCTTTGCGCTCTGGTTTATGATCAGGCTCTGGAATATTAATCATAAAAGACCACAAATTAAAATTTTCAGAAGGATCCTTAGCTGCACTTAATGTCGCACTTAACTCCGTCTTTAAGGCTTTTTGTTCTAATAATGTATCTGCACTAACGATATTGCTAACCAGTAGACTAGCAGCAACAATCGCGGTTAAATAACTTACATTTAATGTTTTAATCTGCATTTTAACTATCCTTATTAAACTAATACGAACCTATTTGCAGGCAATGGCGGTCAACCCGAATAACGACTGATAAAACCTAATAGCTTTTCATCTTTACAGTGAGAGGATCAACCACCAGCAGCCCGTCTTTCAATGTGATCGTCAAGGTGTTTGATTGATCAAAAAGTAATTCTACTGGCGATTTTAAACAACTCATCACGACCTCATGTGTCGTGGCAGCAGGAAGATCCCATTCAACATGATAAATGTCAGTAGTCGCATCTGACTCGATACCTCCAGAAACTGGAATAGCTTCTTGGTAACCAAACTCGAGTGTTGCTCGGACGTTTTGATCACTAGCAATAACGCATTGATAAGCATCATCAAGTTGCTCTGACTGAAGCTGTACTCCATTAGATGTTAACGTTGCCTCTAAATGGCTGTGTAAACGCCATTGCAATGAGTTAGCTTCAGGCAATGTCACGCTGTCCCAAATCACTAAACCTTTGCCTTCCAATAAAATAAAGGTACGAATAAAAGACGTCACATTCGGATAAGTAAGCGATAAATCGACTTTACTGCAATACCAACCATTACCTTCACTTTGGTACAATAATGTCGCAGTTGCGCTTTCATCATCAAGCAACTGCCCTATGCCACCGATCAAAGGTAAGTTATGAGCTTGTGTGGTTTGAGTCCACTCACTATGATGCGTACTGCCAAAGCAATAACCGTAACTGCCCGTGGGCGTTAATACCCCTAAACCGTTATCCATTAACGCTAAGTTACCTTGGTCTGCATGGCGGTGTGAGCTATTACCAAAAGGACTTGCACGGAACGATAAATGCGTTTGCCCAAACTTAGCGATGCCAAACCCACCATGACCATAAAATTTACCTATAGCCGCACTTTCTTGTTTAACATCGACTGATTCATTATTAATAAAGGCCAGTTGTTTAACGGTGGGTACCACATCTAATAAATGTAAGGCGTAACATTCAATTTGTGATTCTAGTTTTTCGCTAGCTTCGATAGCTTGTTGATCACCAAAACGTTGTGCATAAATACGTAATGGGTTTTGCGCAAAAAATCCCGGCCACTCGACACTTTCACGTTGACACCAAAAACCATCCCCAAAGGGATGAATTGCTTGATCAGTTGCCACAAAGTCCATCGCAAAGTCACAGTAATTTTTATAGAACGGATGCTCATAAAAAGAGAAATCACTTAATCGCTCAACCGATAAAAAGAACGCATGATGCCATTTGCTGTAAGAAGATGAATAAAAAGGCCCTTCAGCCCAACTACCATCAGCTCCGCCATAAAAAGGAAAGATGCCACGATAGACCATCAACGAATAATTAAGCCAACGCTCACAAACGGATTGATCAAATTCTTTATGCAACACTAACGCTGCAACGCCTAAATACCCCGGCAAACGAGATGTATGAGAATGTCCTGGAAATTGATGAAACTCATCTCCTTGCAGACGTTCTTCCATTTGGTAAGCAATACGAATAAGCATGGGCCTAATAAAGTTTTTTTCAGGCTCGCTCATAAGGGGTGATAACCAGTGATAAGCTAAAAATAAATTACGGGCTAAAGACAACCCCACTTCATCACCCCACGTTAATGGTCTGACTAACGTAGCAGGTCCTTCTGGACTCCATTGCGCAAAGCTTAATAACAATTCAACTGCACGCTCACCACTGTCTTGTTCTTGCCAAATTTTATAGAGTAATGTCAGTGCCATTAAATCCCTATCTAGCCACTCTCGCACATTAACGATCGCTGTTCTTTTACCCGCTTCAGCGCCACGTTTGTAATGCAATGGGTAACTAATATCCTCAGACTTCACAGCTAATATTGACGTCGCTTTTAACGTTGAATAAGCCTTCTCAGAGGCAGCTTTAACGGTGTTAATATCCTCATCAAAATACATCATAAACTGTTGACGATCCTGACAAAGTGCAAAGAGATCTTTTGCCGTTGGCGCAACATAATCAGCAACGCTTTGGTCAATAATAAAAGTAAACCATTCAGAGCATCCACCGTCAGCGTCGGTTAACTGCCAGCGGTATTCTCCGAATGGCAACGTAAATGAAAGTTGTAACGGTGATTGCACCGTATCCCAAGACCACTTTTGATCGGTATTACATAACTGTAATTCTACGCGATACAACAATTCACTTTGTGGTTGAGGCCAGTTAAAGCTTGGCGGATTAGTTAATGCTAATTGGTTGTTCTCTGGTGATAAAAATAATTGGAAATCATGATGACGCTGTAACTTCAACATATTAGATCTCCTTTTTAAACCAATTGTATTGACCCGTTTCCCGGTCAATTTTACCTAATGCAATGGCAGGTGTTCCCCCTACAATCGCATAAGGTTCAACATCACTTGTGACCACAGAATTGGCACACACTAAACTACATCGACCAATCGTTACACCGGGAGTGACCACCACACCAGAGGTTAACCAAACACCATCTTCAATAATCACTTTGCCTTTATCAAGGTCTGTGCGACCACTAAAACAATCATCAGCTGGCGAATAAAGATGATTTGAAGCAACGATACTAGCGTGTGGTCCAATCAATACATTTTCACCAATATTAACGTCACCATTAATGTAGCTATAAATACCAATATACGATTTTTTACCTATTTGGTTATCACCGATACGCACGATAGCACCTGGTGCAATCCTGACTCTCTCATTGGTAAAACCAAGAATGGCTGCTCTACTGTTATCGTCTTCAAAATTACCGCTTTGCGTTGTATAAAGTGTAAATTTACGAAATTCCTCTTCGCTTAACTCACCACCAAATTTTTTTTGTACTGACATATTTTTTAACCTTAGACAGTGAGCCAATAACTCACTGTCATCATCATTTAAATTGTTTTTATTAATATTAATTAACCGCAGGCTTTCCAGCTTTTATATCGACTGGGACTTCTCTGACTGACTTCACTAATAAGAAACCAATCAACGCAACGATAGCCGCCACAATCACAAACAATAAACGTCCCCATAATGGATTAGGTACTAACGTCAACAGTAGTAATGGTATCGCTGCCGTTAGCAACAAACGTCCTAACATCGTATGTTGTTTGTTATCCATTGTGATGCTGAAGCTTGTATCCTCAACGACAACTTCGGTATCCACATTAGAGAAGAATTTATCAACTTCCGCAGTACGTTCAGGTGACAAACCTTTATAGAAGAACTGTGATAACACAAAGAATGGCAAGGTAATCAACATGTGACCTGATACACCTAATGTTACTGATTTCATCTCAGCAAATTCACGTGTAGATAATGGCGTGTCTAACCCTAAAACAGATTCAACAAGTTCCGGTGTAATACCAAAGGCAATAATACCGGAGACACACATACCGACTAGAATAGTCCCCCATCCAGCCCAATCTGGCGTTTTACGTATAAAGAAACACATAATAGAAGGGATAAGTATTGGGAAACCCACTAATGTCCCCACCAGCATCATTAAATCGAACAAGCCAAATTCACGTAAAGAGGTTAAGAATAAACCAGTGAAAATAACGATAATACCGAACAGAGCAGTAAATAATTGGCTCGCACGCATCAAGTTCTTTTCATTTGGGTTTTTACAAAAGTACGGTTCATAAACGCTTTTAACAAGTATCCCAGCATTACGATTTAACGCAGAATCCATTGATGACATGGTGGCAGCAAACATAGCCGCTAACATCAAACCAACCATACCCACTGGCATTTCACGTTTTACAAAGATGTAATAAGTCGCATCCGCCACGTTTTTGCCTAACTCATCTAGTCCCCATGTAGTAACGTCGGCGTAATTACCTGCAACATA
Organism: uncultured Psychromonas sp.; assembly: GCF_947489755.1. Classification (GTDB taxonomy): domain Bacteria; phylum Pseudomonadota; class Gammaproteobacteria; order Enterobacterales; family Psychromonadaceae; genus Psychromonas. Next base: position 22,420 of record NZ_CANLFB010000024.1, on the reverse strand, counting down.
CCAAGCAGGTAAGAACCAAACTAAAGGACCAAAAATCATTAATCCACAAGCTAGCAATGCCGCTTTTCTAGCATTTTTGGTATCTTTTGCACTGATATAACGATAAGAATCGACCATGTTATTGGTACTGAAGAATTGCTTCACAAAAATACAAACAAACCAACCGACGAATAAATAAGTATAGCTGTATCCATCTCCCATTAACGCTTGCTCTGGTAAGCCGACTTCAAGTAAATTACCGACACCACCTGATTTCCAAACCGCTACCGCAGCAGCGATAAAGGACATCACTGTGATAATCACCATCTGTAAGAAATCTGACGCGATAACCGCCCAACTCCCGCCAACCAATGACATAAATAATACAACGAGCCCTGCGCCAACGATGGTTTGCTCTAATGGCACACCTAATACCGCACTGGTAAATACCGCTAAACCGTTTAGCCAAATAGCCGCTTGAAGTACACTTAAGGGGATATTTGCCCAGGTAAAGACTTGCTCGTTAAACTTACCTAAACGCATTCTTGCGCCTTGGAGTGGACTAATAACACGCATTTGACGTGCTTTAGCAGCAAAGAATAAATAGTTACAGAAATAACCTAATGCATTAGCAAAAAATACAATCGCAACCGACATACCACTGTTTAACGCCTTCCCCATCAAACCTGTAAATGTCATCGCACTTAATGCCATCATGAATGCCGTAGATCCAACCATCCACCACAACATTCTGCCGCCTCCTCTAAAGTACTCACTTGTATTATCTGCAGCTGAGCGGAACATCCACCCTATCGCAAGTAGAAACACAAAATAAACGAGCACCACGATGACATCAATATCCATTTTAACTCCTAACAACCAAAAGGTAAGTAATCCAACGCAATCAAAATATGATTGAATTTAATATAGAGGCACTTTGATAGTTACCACACAAATTAATATACGTAGCGTTGGTCGACTTGAGAAATACTGATATCGTATAACATTAATACAAATTGGTAATAGCAGGAACTCACTTTGGAAATCAAGACATTAAAGACTTTTATTACGGTGGCAGCGTTAAAGAATTTTTCTGCCGCAGCCAAAGAGCTTTATACCGTTCAACCCAATATTAGTCGTCAAATATCAGATCTAGAAAGAGAGCTGGATGCTAAATTATTTATCCGTAATACACGTGAAGTCAGTCTGACCGAAACGGGCCAAATACTGCTACCCGAAGCCATTGAAATAGTCGCAAACAATACGCGTGTTACGAACCTCATCAAAGCAGCAAAACACAAACAACACAGTCTTAAAATTGGTTACCTTGCTTCAGCTTGTTCCACTTTTTTTCCTCAACTAGTTAATCAGTTTTCGACCCTGTACCCAGAAGTTAAAATAACCATCCTTGAAATGACGTCTAAAGAACAATTAAATGCCTTACTAGAAAATAAAATTGATGTTAGCTTTTCACGACCACAGCCTTTGCTAGAAAAGAAAAAGTTTTACTGTTCAGAGATTTATACCGACTCTTTAGTCGCAGCAATACCTAATAGCCACCAATTAGCCAATAAAGAGAGTCTTACTTTTAGTGAGTTAAAAAATGAAAATTTTATTTTATTTAAGCCTGAAGAATCAATGGATCTGCATTACCATATTGTTTCTAACTGTGAAAAGAATGACTTCTCACCTAATATCACCTCCCACCACGGCAATATTCGTAGTTTAATGACAGTGGTTTCTGCAGGCTTAGGGATTTCTATTGTGCCGAGCTGTGTAGAATACTTAGGGTTAAATGAGTGCCAATTTATTCCAATGCAAGAGCTTACATTGGCATTACAACTCAACATCTACCACTGTGGCACAACGTGCCCTGCGCATGTTACTGACTTTGTTGAATTTTGTAATTCAAAAAATATCTCATTAGGGCATTATATTAGTTAATGCACTTATCCATTTAGAAGTTGATGTGAACTCATATAAATTAAAAACGACCTAGATCTCATTTTAAATTTTGCTTAAAAAATCTACTTCACATAAATACTAATCCTATGATGGATTTACATGTCCCCTTTTCAAATTGTTTAATTAATCACATAAAATAATACAATATCACTATAAGGTGGTTTTTCCATTAATAGAGATATGCGTAAGGGATTAAAATAATGAAAAAAATTTATTTAGGATTAGTGATTACAGGTTTATTAGCTGGTTGTGCTAATACGGCAGATACAACATCGAACGTTGCATCAACAACAAACTCTGTAACCGCAGTCGCAACCGGCAGCAATCTAATTATCGACCCACAATTGACTCAGTTTAGAAGTAACAGTGGCAAAAGCGATGTATGGAAAAAACAGGCAAATAAAAATAAAGGGTTAGGCGATGCAGGTAGCTCGAAAGATACCGCATTTGGTAAAGAAGGTTCATCTCGCTTACGCTTTATGGAAGCGACAGATGACTTTACTGCTCAACCAGGGTTAAGCCAAGAAGTATTCGGTCTGCAACCTAATACCGATTATGAGTTCTCTCTCTATTACAACGACAAAAAAGGTGATGAATCACCAACAGAATTAGTGTTTGGTGTCACAAGTGCTTCAGGTCAATCATTAGCCACTAAAACAGTACATACATCAGAGCTTAATAACGCACCTAAAGGCGCAGTAAGAGATAGCTTCCGTCAAACATTCGTTAGCTTTAATTCTGGCGCAAATGTGTCAGTAACTGTTTATGCAAAACTACACATTGCAGACCTATCAAAAATTGATATGGATGGGGATGTCGCTAAGCAAACAGAAGTGCGCATCGATGAATTTAAATTAGCTCAAAAATAATTTAACCTTTTATCGACTAACTAGATAACGTATTAGTTAACCTCAATTTTGGGTAATGGAAGCGTAATTTAACTTAAAATCAGTTAGCTATATTGTAAAGGGCAACTATCTTTGATGGTTGCCCTTTTTTATTCACTAAGCAGTTCAACCTTAAAGAGCATAACGACTAAGCAGTTAACAACAAACAGTTAACGCCACCATATGTTAACCATTAATTTGGTTAGCGCTTTTCTAATTTCAATAAAAACCTTTTTAATATAAACAAATCGGCACTTTCAGCGTCATCGCCATCGTTTGCAGTAATCAATACCAACATGATAAACACTTATAAAAGCAGTTAACTATTTAGATCCAGTCTTGGTTATCCTCATGGTTCAAACCTCCAGTTAATATACATATCAAATATGTTTTTTACCTTTCCTATATTGATTGGTGACAAAAACGCCACAATGAATGGAAAATTAGTGTGATGACGCTCACACAAAATAAATAGATAATAGTTTCATCGAGTGAGGCAACGATGCCAAGACAAGAATGTTATTCACTCAACCTAACAGCAAACTATAAAATTTAAAGGTATCGAAATGAAAAAATTAACAACATTAGCGGCAACATTACTTATTAGCTCAAGCGTTTTTGCAAGTTCACAAGTGGTTCACTCAGACAAAAACTTCAGCACTGATGCATTCACTGATAAAACACAAGCATATGAAGCAGGCTTTAATTATTTAGACAGCTTAAAAACATTAAGCGATGCTGAGTTACGTCAGAAATTAGTCGTAATTTCTCAAACACCAGCACATAACATTAAAATTGATGACTCAAAAGTGTCTATTCAAGAATTTTCACAAACACGTGGACAAATTGCTTACCGTGCCGTTGTAGATGTTGATTATCACTTTACGACATTAAGAACAGACAACTAATTTTAAATTAGTATTCATAAAAATCATCGCTAGCCACTAGCCGTAGCGATCAAAGAACTAAAAAAATAAATTTAAAGGTATAAAAATGAAAAAATTAACAACATTACTAGCAACATTACTTATTAGCTCAAGCGTTTTTGCAAGTTCACAAGTGATTCACTCGGACAAAAACTTCAGCACTGAAGCATTCACTGATAAAACACAAGCATATGAAGCAGGCTTTAATTACTTGGACAGCTTAAAAACATTAAGCGATGCTGAGTTACGTCAAAAATTAGTTGTAATTTCTCAAACACCTGCACACAACATTAAAATTGATGACTCAAAAGTGTCTATTCAAGAATTCGCACAAACACGTGGCCAAATTGCTTACCGTGCAGTAGTTAATGTTGATTACCAGTTTACAACACTTAGATCTGACAACTAATCAATAAATTTCGTTGAATAGTACATCGCTAGTCTATAAGACTAGCGAAAAGCTATTTAAATAAAAGAAATTTTAAACCATTCATAAATCCTACCTTTCAATATATTCTAAGAACCCCCTAACACTTTCTTCTGATGATATTCCTAACAATGTAATACAACTATTTTAATTCAATAGTAATAAAACATAGCTAGAAAGTTAGTTTTGCGTAGTTCAAGGCGAATTATTGAAGCAATAACGGGTTAGTAAAAGATAATTTAACTCAGAAATTCGCGAAAAAAGCGGTGTTGTATCGCTTTACTTATCCAGAACTAAAATTATTTACTATAAGCGACTAAAATCGTAGCTTATTGATGAGCAAACTTAAAATATTTAAGGTTATTATTTTACTTTTTTGGTCAAAAGCAACAGCATAATAAACACCTGAATTGACTGCTTTATAGAGACTTTAAAGGCTTCCTCATAATATGTTTTATGAGAAATACCATCTCCTAACCTGCAGGTATACCAAAGTCTAAAGCATCGAGATGCTCAAGAAGTATTAACTAATATCTATGCAACTAATGCTGAACCTTCCTATTACTTTAAAAGTAGTACAAAACACTAAAGTTAATACTACCTCCCATCTAACAAAACAAAAGCAATAAATATTTTTCAAAATAAGAAAGCTCACATTAAAATAGGCCTATAACAAGAGCTATAAAAAATACTTAACATTAATCACAATAAATCAGTCAATTATGAAATTTAAGTTACTAAATCAACTATTCGTGATCAGCTCTTCATAATAAAAAGAAAATAAAAAGCAAGTATAGAACTCTTCTTTAACAGGCAATACTATACCCCCACATTAAAAAATGAAAAACAATTTTCACTTTGTTTTTTTAGAAATTTATAGGTCTTTCCCCTTTTATAATTATTAATAAAGATCTTCAGGAGAAAAGCATGTCTACTAACGTGAAACAGAAAAACAATATTGGGTATATTTTCAAAATCTGCTCTATTGCAGCCTTAGGCGGTATATTAATGGGCTACGATACAGGAGTGATATCCGGTGCAATTGGCTCAATCCGAGAGTACTTTCAGTTAAGTCCTGCTGAAACTGGGTGGGCCGTCTCCAGTGTTGTACTAGGTTGTATCGTTGGGGCCGTTTCTTCTGGCTGGATATCATTAAAATATGGACGCAAAAAAACTTTCTTTCTAGCCGCTATTCTTTTTTCTATTTCAGCAGTTGGCTCCGCATTAGCCCCCACCTTTACTCTTTATATATTATTACGCATCGTAGGAGGAATTGCAGTCGGATTGGCTTGTGTGACCTCGCCAATGTATATGTCAGAGGTTGCTCCTAGTGACTTCAGAGGCCGGGCAGTTAGTATGTTTCAACAATCCGCAGTGATTGGCCAAACCACAGTGTTTTATATGAATTACCTTATTGCTAAAGGAATGTCAGAAGCTTGGCTTGTAGATGTAGGTTGGCGTTGGATGCTTGGCTCAGAGATCATTCCAGCACTTTTATTTGGTTTATTAATATGCAAAATTCCAGAGTCTCCGCGTTGGTTAATATTAAAAGGCCGCATTGCAGAAGCACGTAAAGGTTTAGTTGAGATTTCAGGAGAAGAACAAGCTGATACATTGATAGCTGAAATACAAGAGTCACTGCAAGAAACAAGGAAGGTTGAGAAAACGGGCAAAAATGTTTCAATTAAAAAATCCCCCGTCCTTTTTGGTATTTTATGCATCGGTATATTCATTGCTGCCGCACAACAATTAACGGGCATTAACGTTATTCTTTATTACGCGCCAGAAATATTGAAACCACTAGTGGGCAGTACTGAAGATGCGCTATTCCAAACAACGTTCATTGGAGTGGTATTTATAATAGGTAACGGGTTAGGCATGTACTTAATCGATAAAGTTGGGCGATTGCCACTGATGAAATGGGGCACAATGGGCTGTGCTGTCAGCATGACCATTGTAGGTTATGTGCTCTATAAAGAAACAACGGGTTATGCAGCATTATTTGCACTGTTTCTTTACGTTATCTCTTACGCGGTATCTTGGGGTTGTGCATGTTGGACCATGATTTCTGAAATATTCCCTAATACTATTCGTAGTCGAGCAATGGCAATTGCCGTTGGTGCACAATGGTTCGCAGGTTTTGTGGTCACTCAGACATTCCCAATGTTAAATGATAACGCTTTTTTACTCGAACATATGAACGGCGCATTTAGTTTCTGGTTATTTGCAATCCTTTCTATTATTTCAATGAGCATCGTTATTCGTTTCGTACCGGAAACAAAAGGTGTTCCATTAGAAGAAATGGAAGAGGTAATGGCTGCAAAATTTGGTCAAAAGGTGGAAAAGAAATTAAAACATAACATTCAAACGGCATAAACATTAGGTCGCTCTGGTCTTATACAAAAAGCTTAGAGCGACCTAAACGTCAATTTATTCTTAATCAACCTTTTGATAACTCAAATCCTACAAATACATTTACGACAATTTATTCAAGGTCGCTTATTTAAAGGTATTAATTCAAATAGTTATTACAACTAGACAGTAATGAAATTAATTCCTCCCTTCTTACTTCATCAAGCATGAATCCTTTTTAATGTCTCTCCCTTAAATATCGAGTATAAAAACTCATTTAGGGCATTAACTCAACTCATCTAAATTACTTTCAAGATGCTTTATTCAGTCGTTAGCTTAGACGACTAATCAAGACATAACATGATGATAATGGAGAGTCTTTATTGAAGGTAGCAGCGTAGAGTTGCTTTCAAGATAACAATCCAACGTGCAAAAAGTAACGTAAGCATCTTGTTGTTAGAACGTACTTATTTCACCCGTTAGCTCACTTCCTCTTTCTACCTAGAGCATGTTCGTTTCACCGCTTTATGGATGTAACGGGTATAACTTGAGATATAATCATTAAAAAGAAACTTTATGGTTCGGTATTATGTGTTTTTTTATTTAGAGGAGTAAATATAGAGTAGAAAATAATGGATGATTGAAAGTGTTTTAGCATAAAAGAATGCAAAAAAAAGATGGTGAAATAGAGACTTATCTATTTCCATTTAGATCATTTATTTAATGTAACCGGTATTATACACAAAGCTTTTTCAGCAAAGTTTTAAAAAACATTAAAAAAATCCCCAATATTAGCCATATTGGGGATGTGAGATTGAATTGTCTCTCCTTTTTTGAATAACTACCATGCAAGTAAGCTATTAATAAAGGCTGAGTAATTAGTTATCTTAATATTGGCGAACACTCTTAGCCATTTTAGTCATACGCACAGCAGCCTCTTCAATAGCCGGTTTATCTGCGACTTCAGCAATACCGCAACGCCACCAAGACTCATAACCATGGGTCATCGTTTTAGGTAAGACTTTAATATCAATCAAAGTAGCAACCGTTTGTTTTTTAGCATCTGCAAGTGCAGCAACTAACTCTTCTTCATTGCGAACGGTATAAGTGACACAACCATAACTTTCTGCGTTTTTAGCGAAATCAACCGGCACTGACTTACCCGTTAACTTCCCTGTTTTAGGGTCTCTGAAACGATTTTCTGTTCCAAAACTGCCCATTCCGTTATCCATTTGCAGGTTGTTAATACAACCAAAACTCATATTATCTAATAATAGAATATCGATTTTAATCCCTTCTTGAATGGCCGTTTGTAACTCCGAATGCAACATCATATAAGAACCATCGCCTAATAACGCATAGACAGGCTGATCTGGACAAGCGATTTTAGCGCCAATAGAAGCAGCTACTTCATACCCCATGCATGAGTAACCAAACTCCACATGATAAGTATCTTTTTGTTTCGGACGCCATACGCGCTGTAAGTCAGCAGGCAATGAACCAGCAGCTCCCACCACAATCGCATCATCGGATAGTGTTTGATTTAAAAGACCTAACACACGTGTTTGTAATAGTTTAGATTGCAAAACATCAGCGTATTCATCAAGGATCGCATTATCTAAATGCCCTTCAACTTCAGGCAAAAACTTCTGATCATCATAATTAACATTATCAAGGCGATTAAGCTCAGTAGCCCATACTTGACGAGCCGTTTTAATTTCATCTGTATAACCAGAACGGTAATTTTCTTTTACTAGTGCATCAGACAATGCGCTTAATGCAGCTTTTGCATCAGCAATCACACGAATACCATCTAATTTATACGCATCAAAGCTCGCTACATTAATATTAATAAAAGTCACATCAGGGTTTTGATATTGGGATTTTGATGCGGTTGTAAAATCAGTCATGCGCGTACCGACGCCAATAATAATATCTGCATCTTTCGCTAACACATTAGCAGAATAAGTCCCTGTCGCACCAATACCACCACAGTTTAATTCATGGTCAAAAGGCACTGCACTTTTACCTGCTTGGGTTTCGCCAAAGGGAATATTAAACTTTTCTGCAAACGCTTTAAATGCATCGTGAGCTTCAGAGTAACGCACGCCACCACCACAAATTAACAAAGGTTTTTTCTTACCTTTAATTGCCTCAACTGCTTCAGCGATCATCGCTTCAGAGGCAGGACGTCGTTCAATACGGTGAACACGTTTTTTAAAGAAGTGTTCAGGGAAATCATACGCTTCACCTTGTACATCTTGCGGGAGTGAAATTGTTACAGCGCCTGTATCGGCAGGGTCAGTTAACACTCGCATTGCATTAATCATTGCGGTCATTAATTGCTCAGGGCGCATCACTCGATCGAAATATTTAGAGACAGGACGAAATGCATCATTAGTTGAAATAGAATAATCATGAAATTGTTCTATTTGCTGAATAACAGGATCAGGTTGTCGCGAGGCATAGACATCACTAGGCAACAATAAAACAGGAATACGATTGGCAGTTGCTGTTGCTGCTGCCGTGATCATATTCGCACAGCCAGGGCCTACTGAAGCACTTACCGCATATATTTTTTTTCTTTTCTGTTGTTTGGCGAACCCTACAGCAATTTGTGCCATACCTTGCTCATTACAACCTTGATGTACAATTAAGTCACCTGGATCTTGTTCTAATGCTTGCCCTAACCCGAGCACATTCCCATGACCAAAAATAGTAAACACACCATGTACAAATTTTTCTTGTTGGCCATCAACCTCAACATACTGTTGGTTTAAAAACTTTACTAAGGCTTGTCCGGTAGTTAATCGAAAGGTGTTCATATCTTTGCTCCAGTGTATTAATAGTTTTCACAAACTATTCAAAATAAAAAATGCAAAAAACAAAATAAAATAGAAAATAAATTTCAAAACGTAATGTATGATATTAATGAAATGGAATGATTAATAGAGATTTGGTATAAAAATGTTAAACCCATCATATTATATTATTCACCAACAAAAATTAACAACATAAGATGTTGTTTTAAATCAAAAATAAAACAACTCAAAAAAGCAAGAACACCTGGGACGGCACTACTTATTTAAAGTGAAAACTTAAAGTCATGTTCAATAAAAATCACAAGGCAATAGAAGTTAAAATATTAAAAAATTCAAATTCAACTAAAATAGAAAATATTTTTCAATTAATAAGTATCCATTCCATTGACAAAAATTATCACTAAGATATGTATTACTTTAGTCAGTAAAATAGAGAAAATATTCATTATCTTTGGTATAAGATATTGACAAAAAGGAGGGATAAAATAAGTGAATAAATAAAAATAAGGAAATAAGAAAGAAATAATCGCAGGAGTATTAATTAATAATATAGATTAAACACCACTTTCATTAACTCCCCTTTTTTAAGGAAGTTAATGACTACAATATCCAAACTGATAACACAGAAAGTCAGTTAACAAATGAATAAACAGCGTGTGAAGTGGTTATAACATTAAACCAACAGCTAAAGTCTGAGCAATAAACATCGCACTAGTTAAAGAACGAAACCCTAATACATCGTTTTCAACAATCTCAAAACAGATATCTGCTTTTCGACCATATTCACTCATTTGGTGGTCAGTAATAGCCACAATCTTAGCGCCAACTTTATCAGCTCGTTCGATGGCAGAAATAGATTCCTGCGCATGCGGTTTAAAAGTCGTTATCAATAGCAGATCACTGTCTTTCATCTGTTTTAGCATCGGTGAACTCATGCCACCCGCCCCATCTAACAGCACGACATTTAAATCTTCTTTTACCAACATATACGAAAGATAACTAGCAACAGGGTAAGCTCGGCGTACACCTTGCACATAAATAGTCCTGGCGTTTGCAAGCAACTTAATTGCATCTTCTAGCTTAGAAGGCGAGATCCCTACCAAGACATCTTCCATTGCTTTAATATTTGAATCCCCTAAACTTTCAAATATGCCTTGAATAGAGTCAACTTGCATTGAGCCTTCTTGCTTGGCTCTTTTAATACGTTCTTTATAATCACGCGGCTTATGAAAATACTGGTCACTGAACAATAATTGCATTTTACTAAAGCCATCAAAACCAAACGTATTTGCAAAACGACTTAGAGTAGAGATTGGAACACCAGCTTTAACTGAAATGACAGACATGGTTTCAAAAGCCACGACCATCGGCTCTTCACTAATAAAATCCGCAACTTGTTTAAGACGATTACTTAAACTGTCATAATGTTCAGCGAGAATATCTTTAAATATGTCTAATGTGGTGGCAACTTCAATTTTCTTTGGCATTTTTTACTCTCAAAAAAACACCTAAGTGGATCCTTAGGTGTTATCGTATGAAGAATATCTAATTAAGCAGTCTAGGACAATAATTTAAAGCACCTAATAGCCTCTTCTCTAACATGAGGCATCGCTTTCTTCATAAAATAAAGGCGATCGAACTTATCCTTTTCAGCATTCATATAGTCACGTAAATTATGACCTAATGCTTGACGTAAAGAAGTACCAATATTAAATTTTGAGACTCTGGTTTTTTTCAACTTCAAAATATCTTCATCTCTTATGCCACTTGTGCCATGAATAACTAAAGGTTTAGAGACTAATGCTTCCACTTTTTTTAATAATTCAAAATCAATAACACTCGTTGGTTCAGTTAAACGATGCACATTACCAATAGACAGAGCAATACAATCTAAATCACTTTCTTCGGCATATTGCTGAGCCTCAGAAGGGCTAGTATCAATTGTTTTAATATGGTCACGACCTTCTTGATAAGGAACGGATCCAATCTCACCTTCAACACTAACACCACATGCATGTGCTACTTCAGCCACCTTTTTTGTACGTGCAATATTATCGGCAAGTGATAACTGAGAACCATCAAACATCACTGAGCTAAAGCCTGCTTTAATTGCTTGATAAACGATATACTCTTCATAAGTGTGGTCTAAATGTAACACTACTTTTTGAGAACTATTTTTTGCAATTTCGTTAAACATAGTTGCCGCAACAACCGGGCCATAGAAATCGATAACATCTTTATTACATGCCAAAATAACAGGCTTTTTCACTTCTTCCGCCGCATCAACAACAGCCCTTGCATCTTCATAACCAAACACATTAAAACAAGGTACTGCATAGTCGCCATCGGCGGCCTCTGGTAACACATCATTCAAATTAACAAGCATAATAGAATCCTTTTATTTAAATTTATTTACCATATCTTTGATACCAGGGATCGTGTGTACTTGATATTCATGATGAGGGTCAAAATGCTGAACCAATGATTTAGATGTTTTACCAACAATAATAGTAAAGTAATACATTTCATATCCAGGTGCAGCAACACTTGGGTGGTAACCTTTATCGATAGAAATAACGCTACCAGATTTAACGTGATACACCGGACCACAATCGTCTTCATGTTCATAAAGAAACTGTGCGCCAAAGCCTTGCCCTGGATTGAATTGGAATTGATAAACTTCTTGATAATTCGTTTCTAATTGACCACGGTCACAGTCATGTTTATGCGCAGGGAAACCAGACCATCCACCGGCACCTACTGTAAATAATTCGCTCACTAATAAACGACCACGCTTATCCGCATTGGCTTGGCCAAGGACATGTTTTATTTTTCGATGTGTTTTCGTATCGTCTGAGCCGTATTGCAGTTTATCAACGGTAGTAATGGCAAAAGGTGTTAAGACTTCATCATAAAGGCCACCAGCAATCATCACTGTCGCTTCTTCACTATCACAGGTAATCTCTGCCGTCATACCAACGGGAACATAAACAGACTCAGGGTCTCCCTCCCAAATACAGGCACGCTTGCCGATATTAGGGAAAGATTGGTCGCCAACAACAATAGAGCAAGTACCTCCTCCTAAAACGATAACACTTTCGTAGCCAGCCACTTGGTGTGTAAATTTTTCGCCTTGTTTTAACTTCACAGGATTAAAAAAACATAAAGGCGTCGTATCATCATTTACGTCAATAATCGGTTGATTCTTATTGTCAAAAGGTGCGATGTGCTTTCCCATAGTAATATCCTAATTAGTTTAAATTGTGAGTAAATTTAATTGATATTCGCGTCTTAACGCGATGCTTGTTCAAATTTTTCAATAAAGCTTTCAAGCTCTTGTTTAGTAGGCATAGCTTCAGTACAACTGGTACCGCTAACGTTAATGGCAGCCGCTGCTGAACCATTACTAACGCCTTGCTCCAATGTGCCACCGTGCGTTAATGTCCAAATAAGTGCGCCAGCAAAAGAATCACCTGAACCGAACGGCTTTTTAGCTTCAACTCTATAAATACCTTGTTCGAATTGATGCCCATCTTTGCAATAAACACGTGAGCCTAACTCCCCTGCTTTAACAATCACTATCTGGGAATTACCAGTTAAAAAGCGTTGAGCAGTTTGTTCGTCATCGCTATTGCCCGGCGCAACCACTGTTTCCATCATGTCGAACTCTTCACGGTTACCAATGACGATGTCTGATAAATTTGCAGCAATACCGTAATAAATAGAGGCATCAACATCTGTACGCCAAGTCTTTGGACGGTAATCCACATCTAATACTACAATCGTGCCGACGCTACGTGCATACTGCATCGCTAATAATGTTGCTTCTCTACTTGGACTAGCTGACAACGCTGTCCCTGTAACAATGAGCGTTTTACTTTTTTTAATATAGTCAGGGTCAATTTGTTCTGTTTTTAACATTAAATCAGACGCATTATTTCGGTAGATCAACACATCACAATCAGATGGTTTCATTTCCGTAAAAGCAACTGACGTACGAGAACCACTGTTATCAACCATCATGCCATCAAGGTTAATCCCTTGCTTTTCTAAGTAACCTTGTACGTAACGGCCAAAGGAATCATCGGCAACACAACTAATAAAGCCAACGTTTGCGCCCAACTTGTTAATTGCAACAGCAATATTGGCAGCAGAACCACCTACGTATTTATCAAAACCTGTAATATCAGCAATATCAGTGTTCGCTTCACGCGCATACAAATCAACACCCGCTCTTCCTAAAACAATCGCGTCTAACGTTCTATCTTGTAAAAAATTTATTTGAGTCATTTACTACTCCTTAATCTTTATAATTAACCCATTGCGATCCGTTGTCTGCAGACTCAACACACTTTTCACATAAGCGAGTACCTTCAATACCAGCCTCTACTCCAGGGAACCACATAGTTTCTAATGCAGCTTGATCGTTACGTTCAGCTGCATCAAAAGCATGCGCAAAACGAGCATATAAATTAGCCCAAGATTCAAAATAACCTTCGGCATGACCACCACCAACACGATTACAAGAAACACCTGGATCATCTTGATACAAATACCCCATACCACGGTCTAAAATTCGTGGGGCTTCACCTTGTACTTCATAACGCAATTGATTTGGAAATTCATCCCACCATTCTATGGATGCTTTAGAGCCTACTACTCGAATTTTTTGTTGATGCATTGATCCTGAATTCACGGCTGATGCCCAAAGAGTACCAACAGCGCCACCTTTAAACTTCAGCATCACATGTGCGTTATCTTCCAATGGTGCACGCGACTCGATAAAGCTTTGACGCATACAGCATAAACTTTCAACTTCCATCTCAGTGATCATTTCACAAAGATAAAAAGCATGCGTACCGATGTCGCCTATTACGTAAGTTGGGCCAGAGGCTGCAGGTGTTACACGCCACTTTAAACTTGGATCATTTTTTTCATATTCTTCATTATGAAAACCATGGGCAAACTGTGCATTTACAATACGGATATCACCCAGATCACCACGACGCACCATCTCACGGGCTTGATGAATCATAGGAAACCCTGAATAACCATACATCACGCCAATCAAACAATTATTCTCTTTAGCGAGCGCTTTTAATTGATAAGCTTCAGCAGTCGTGAAGGTTAATGGTTTTTCACAAACTACATGTAACCCAGCTTCTAATGCCGCTTTGCAAATTTCAAAATGAGTGCTGTTAGGTGTTGCAATTGAAACCGCTTGAATACCATCCTCACGACAACTCTCTTGCGCAAACATCTCTTTATAAGTTGAATAAGAACGGTCTTTATCAATACCTAAATTCACCGCAAAATCTCGACCACGCTCAGCATCGAGATCAAATGCCCCCGCAACTAACTTAAATAAACCATCACGCAATGCAGCGTTTCTATGAGAATAGCCAATTTGACTACCGCGACCACCGCCAACCATTGCCCAACGAATAGGCTGTTTTAAATGACTTTCTTCATTAAACATTTTGCTCTCACATCTACTAAATGATAAAAATTAAGCGCGAAACAATGAAATATTAAAAATTAAACCGTTCAGCGCTAACTTCTTACTAGAAACACCACATTTAGCTCATTACAAACCAAACTTCTCTGCATAACCTGAGATATTTTTATAAGCCGTTTTAGCGAACTCTAACGGATTAGCTTTTGCAGGATCTTGCTCAGCCTCCACCAACAACCAACCTTCATAATCACGCGCTTTTAATGCAGTGAAAACATCATCATAATTAACATCCCCTGTACCAGGTACAGTGAATACACCATCTAATACCGCATTTAAGAACGATTTATCAGCTGCGCGTGAGGCTTTCATAACTTCTAGACGAAGGTCTTTAAAGTGCATATGCCCGATACGATCACCCCAACGATTGATAATGTTGACAGGGTTACCGCCACCATATGTAATGTGGCCAGTATCCAGCGTTAAAAATACCGAAGGTCCAGTGGCTTCCATTAATGTATCGATGTCTGCTTCTGTTTCACAAATCGTTCCAACGTGGTGATGAAATGAAAGTTTAATGCCGTGTTCATTTAATAAGTGGTCTGCAACAATAGTGATTTTTCTACCGTACTCAGCCCATTGCTCAGCATTTAAAATGACACGCTTAGAGACTGGAATGGCAATATCACCATGCACTGAATTACTTACTTCGCCATATACCATGGCTTTACAACCTGCAGCTTTTAGTAATTTAATGTGCGTTTGCATTGCTTCAATTTCTTGCTCAGCCGTATTGGTCATTAAATTACCGCTGAACCAACCTGACGCTAAGACTAAACCGTGACGTTTAAGTAAAGGCACTAAGACTTCAGGCTCTCTTGGATATTTAGTACCTAGCTCTGTACCTGTAAAACCTGCTTCAGCCATTTCACTTAAACACGTTTCTAGTGGGATATCCCCGCCTAGCTCTGGCATATCATCATTGGTCCAAGTTAACGGGCTAATACCATATTGCACTTTACTCATACTTATCTCCGGATTAATTGTGATTACTAAGTTTAATTTAACGTGCAAGTTTTAAATCCTAATGAGTATTGACTTGCCGCCAGACAAATCGAATATACGTCAAACAAATCAGAATGAAAATATTTTTTCATTCATAATTGGCGCTTTATCAATTTTTTTTGAAAAAATTTTATTGACCTCTCATTTTAAGATGAAATAAAAAAGCTTACGCAAAATAAAGACAAAAACTAAACCAATAAAAAACAATAACTTAAAGTTAAAACCAATAATTTACCGCATCCTCCGTGATATGGTTAACGTTTCAATAAAAATAAATAACAAAGCAATAGCGGTTTCATAAAATAAACAATATCATCAAACAAACCATAAAAATGAAAAATATTTTTCTATTTTTCATTTTACTTAATACGTATAAAGAAAGGGTATTTTTTATCTTTTAAATGCCATAAATCTTCACCTCAGTAGAGCGGGTTAAAATGGGCAAAGCTAAGTACCTGCATTATCAATAAAAACTCCCGGTGTAGGAGAGTATTGAAAAGTGCATTAACTTAAAATACGACTAAAAAATTGACAGAACATGACACTTTAAGGAAAACAGTATGTTTAATATTGCACTATTTGGAGTTGGAAGAATTGGCCGTATTCATGGACAAAATATCCATGACCATGCACAAACAAACGTGTATTCGGTGATTGACCCTTATGTTGAGGGACGTGAAGAGTTATCAGAAAAGTATGATGCCAAAATTCAAACCACTGAAGAAGCAATGGCTGATCCAAATGTACATGCAGTTTGCATCTGCTCAGCAACAGATACCCACGTTAACCTAATTGAATTAGCAGCCCAACACGGTAAAGCTATTTTCTGTGAAAAGCCTATCGACCTTGATTTAGCTAAAGTTCGAGACTGCTTAAAAATAGTCGACGCTAATAACTCTATTCTATTTATTGGTTTTAACCGCCGCTATGACGCGCACTTTAATGAGTTAAAAGCACGTTTAAATGATAAAGCTATCGGACAAGTTGAATCATTAATCGTGACGTCACGCGATCCTGCCGCGCCACCAGCGGAATACGCAAAAACATCAGGTGGTATGTACAGAGATATGACTATTCATGACTTTGATATGGTGCGTTATTTAATGAATGCTGAGCCAACAAGTATCAAAGCCTATGGCAGTTGCATGGTCGATCCTGAAATAGGAAAGGCAGGTGATATTGATACTTCAGTCATTGTTTTAACCTTTGAATCAGGCGCGATTGCCACCATCAATAATAGTCGACGTTCAGGCTACGGTTACGACCAACGCATAGAAGTACATGGTAGCAACGGCATGTTAACCGCAGGTAATATTACTGAAAACTCCGTGAAACAATTCGGTGATCAAGGCGCGGTAGAAGCCAACCCTGAATACTTCTTTTTACAACGTTACGCAGGCGCTTATAAAAATGAATGGAATCACTTTGTTGAAGTACTAGGCGGTGCTAAATCTTTATCTCCCGGTATTGATGGAGAACGAGCATTAGCATTAGCCGATGCTGCTTTAATGTCATTAACAACCAATAAAACAGTTAAATTATAACCTCAAGGTTATTCAATACTGTCAGTCAACTCAACCTTAAGAAAATAAGCATTAATACTTTATTTTCTTATATAAATTAAAAAGACAACTTGAATTCAAGTTAAGTAATTTTGGTGATTTTATGAAATTTGCATTACACGGCATGTGCTCTTTATATAACAACGTGGTCAGTGACATTCGCCTTGCAGAAGAAACTGGCTACCAAGGACTAGAAATTCACACTGAAAAATTATGGCGATATATTAATGCAGGCTTTACCAGTACGGACTTAAAAAGAAGATTGGATAATGCCGGTATTAAACCTTCAGCCATTGATATCGTTGGGCGCGTTGAAGCACCCGATAAAGCCACTCAACAAGCCGTATTTAAGGAAGTTGAAACCTTATGTCAATTTGCACATGACATTGGCGCGCCAACGATTCAAGTTAACTCATTTGAAGCACTGAATGGCCTGTCAGTTGAAGATAACATCAAAATTACCGCACAAAATATTGCGCACATAGCAGACATAGGTAAAGAGCATAATATTCGTTTCCAATTCGAAGGCGCAGCATGGACACCTATTGCAAAATTAGATGACTATTTCAGATTACATGATGCCGTCGGTCGCGATAACTTTGGATTTGTTTTAGATACCTGGCACCTATGGTCTTGCCGAGGTGCGACCTTAGATCAAGTTGCCAAAGTCGATAAAGAGCTTATTTACAACATACATATTTCCGATGGTCTGCGACCGGGTGTAAACCAACCATGGGTTGATGAAAAAGAGCTACGCGGTTATTTGATTGGCGAAGGCGAAATCCCACTACAAGAATGGATTGATGCTATTCAATCAACAGGTTATGACGGTTTCTACTCTGGTGAGTTTTTAAATGATCAACTGTGGGAAGGCGACCATTATGACACCGCAGAAAAAATGCTAGCAGGCATGAAAAAATTAGTTAAATAAATATTTATACACCCTTTCCCTGTTGGCTTCATTGTCGTTTACCTTCGACCTTGAAGCCTTTTTTATAGGCTGAATTCAAGTAATAAAAGTCTATTTATTTAACTAACCTTAAGTCCATTGAAAACTCCAACTTAGTGGCTGTTTTCAATATTTCTTTAAACTTTGGATGGTTAATATTAATGATGTAGTTCATCTCTCTTATTGCAATCGTAGAAGGGATAGACAACGCAACACTACGATGACTAGATAGCCAGTCATCGCCAATTTCAGCGGTTTCTTGTGGAGCGGGATCTTCACGCCAATTATCAGGCAAATTATGTTCATTTAAAAACATAATATCTTCATCTTGAATTTCAACAACATACAATTCGTAATCATTAATGATTTGCGTATTATTCAAATGAACCAAAACCTCTAATATTGCCAGAGACTCTGATCCTGCTAAATACAAACAGGACTTACCTACACTATTCCATCGACCACCATTTAATCGAGCGCCTTCTCCATCAAAGGCAGTACTAGACCATTTTTTCTTAACTATTCGATAGGTAGTAATCATGAAAAGACGCCGTGCTCAGCTCTGTTAATAAGAGTTAGAACGGCAGCTGTTTCTGCTCCTGTTTTTAACATATTAATCGGCTTTTTATTCCCCAAACCTTTGACTGGACTATTTAACCATTCTCTAGCAGCCCCAGCATCTTGCTCAAATAACTCAAGAGCGGCCTTAAACACTTCAGCGAATCGAAATAAACGGTCACTTTCATCTTTAGAAAAACGACCTGATATTGCTCTACGAGCTAATGATGCACTGGGGATACGAGCAGCGCTTGATACTTGCTTTCTCTCTAAACCAGTCACGCTAACTAAATTAGAATAGACATCATAAGGCAATCCTTTATTAAGCGCTTCATATAAACCAGTACCCCGCGAAGGAATACCTACTTTACGCCAATACCCATTAGGTTTACTCGGTTTGAATTCTCTACCTTTAATTGTAATTTCCATAGAAACCTCTCAATTGATATAAATTAATCATATCAGTTGATATAATAATGGCAAGTTTAATAGAAAAATCCTGAGATTCACAAATAATAAGTGAGTTAATAAATACAATCCTACGACAATAATGGATTGATGCTATTCAATCGACAGGTTATGACGGTTTCTACTTTGGTGAGTTTTTAAATGATCAACTGTGGGAAGGTGGCCATTACGACACTGCAGGAAAAATGCTAACAGGCATGAAAAAATTAGTTAAATAAATATTTATACGCCCTTTTTCTGTTGGCTTCATTGTCGTTTACATTCGACCTTGAAGCCTTTTTTATTAGCGAAATAAAAACGCTATCTAATCATTAATAACTGTTGTGTTGAAAAATACAAAAGATAAGTCTTAACCTCGTTCTTTTCCTTTTTTTTGTTGGTTTCCTTCGTGTTCTTCGTGAAGCGAAGCGCTTCGTGGTTGCTTTATTTTTAAGGTCAAAAGCGGATTAACCACGAAGACACGAAGGGTTAAGAAGGTTAAGAAGGTTAAGAATTTAACTTCAGGTTATTTTAAGTCGTTATTAGTAAAGTATAAACGTTGATTAAATTTTATGGATGCCTTGAACTTTTAACAACCTTTATAGGTAAGTTCTACAGTCTCAACTCCGCGTTAAACGGATAAAACTGTGGGTTATAATATGTAGCTAAGCGTAACCAACTGCTTTTATTACGTTTAAACGCCTTTTTGTACCTTTACGTACACTGAACTATCAAGTTGTCTAAATAAATAAGACACAAACCCAAGTAAATCGAGACAGTCCTGTTTATTTATAGGCCAATCAATTGCAGGCTCATGAGCAATGGGATTACGTATTGCCTGCATTAAACCTGCGGATAGAAATTTTATGCCATTCTGAGTATTTTTGTCTGTTTCAGTTTGACATGGTGTTACTTTAAGTACGCCATTATCAGCCCCCCAAACATCAAGCATTAATGCTTGGCCATCTTTAGGAGAAATAGACTTACTTTGAACCAATTTATTATAAACCTTACAAACCTCAAAAATAGCATGAAAATAATGCCCTTGAAGAAATAAATTTTTTACATGTTTTATAATCTCTGGGTGATATGAACGAGACATAAATTCCGAGAGTAACTCCTTATTAACAGCTGATGAATTTAAGCCAGCACTATCTAATATTTTTTCCAATGCCTCAATATGCTCATCAGGACAAATTTTACGACAAAATGATATTAGTAATTCAGTTCTTTTCGTTGATTCCATTCTATTTTTGGCTAAAGATAAGATCCAATCATGCACTGCCTGTGCTCTTACAGAAGTAATAGAGCCATTCGCAAAAGATTCTTGCCTAATCCCAAGAGTCGCTTGGCCAATACGGTTAATTTGATTTACCGAAGTTTCATACTTTAGTAGATCCCCCACCTCGATAGCAACCAATCTATAATTCATATAGCAAACCTTCCCTAAAGACATAATGCAGCATTAAGCGGACTAAAATAGTAGGTTATAATATATAGCGAACGAAACCTAACCCACTGTTTTAGTAACGTTTTAAATACCTTGTTAAATTACTTTATCGTAGGACACGACCTAAATTATTCATAAAAGTACGCGTGTCAGCAAAATAATTTGGATATGCAATCCTAAGATTTTTTAAGTCATTTGTTGATACAAGTGCAGCTTCAGCACCAATGACGGCTTTACACCTTTTCTCTGCAGCAAGATAATCATCACCAGCTTGTTTAAGTAAATTTGTCGGATAACTTCTAATATTAATTTTTCCTTCTGATGGATTGAATTCCATCAAAAAATATGAAGCCCATTCGTGTTTTTCTTTGTCTATATGGTTAGCTGTTACAACACAAGCTTGAATAAAAGGAATTGCATTAACAGCATCTGCAAGCTGCTTTAAATCAGATGGTGACTTAGAGAATTTCATCCCCTCTTCAATATATTGAAAGTAATTAGAAACTAAATCAAAGAAATCTAGCCACGCTACACTTCCTTGGCTAGATTTTAACGATTGAGCAGTAAAAGCCCCGACAACCTCTACAGCTGTAGCCCAACTATGTTGAACTGCAGTTCTAATCTGCATTTCAATTTGCAAACCATTTAACTTTTCATACTTCTTATTTTTATATATATAAATTAAGTGATAACCACGATAACCACCTAGTTTAGGTTCTTTAATATAATCTTTTTCATTTTTAAATTCTGATAATATTCTTGAACCTTTGACCCGTTTGACAACTTCATACACATCACTAACACTACTAACTACAGCTCGGCAACCACCTAAATCTTGCATTCTATCTAGGCGCATTGAAGAGAAGCGTTGCAATTTACTGACAATAGAAGGAACTCGTTTAATCCTTTGCCCAATCAATGCCTTAGAATCTACTAATTTAGAATTTTTTTCTAAATGCAAGCGTATTTTTTCAAGCGGGTATGAATGGGACAGCCTCCAATTATTTAAGATATCTAAAGCTTCAGCTTCTAATTCACATTGGTTTTCATAACATTCAGCTAATGTTTTACCTGCTCTCATTACTGCTTTTTTTGATGTTGTAGGCTGAACGACTGCCACTATATTCTCCTAGTAATTTAACGAGGCTGTAGAATTTCTCATTCTCAGCCTGAATTTTAATTATAAAAACACAGTATTTTATATTTACTTGAGATTCAAATAGATTATTGAATTTTCAATAAATGATTGATTAAATTGAGTTGTAAAGACGTTTATGAGGGTAATTAGACTGTATTATTGAGGCTAAAGGGCTTTGCCCTTGGCTTAATGTAAACTATTCCTTAACTTCTCTATATTATGAACAAGGCAGTACATCTGCCACTGCGTATTCACTTTCTCTTGGCCGCGCAGCGTAAATTTATTCATGCCTTTATTTACCGTTATATTTCCAAATACGGGTTCAATGGCACCTAGCCGTTTACTGTATTCTCTTCGACCTGGACTGCTATCTATTTTGGCTCGCATTTTATCCGTATACGAGATAGTTTTTCCTTTAGTGTTTGTTTCAAACTGGAC
>NZ_CANLFB010000023.1 GCF_947489755.1 uncultured Psychromonas sp. | reverse complement strand
CCCATGACCTTTTGAGTCATAGGATTTTGATCTTCTTCAGCTAAAAATCAACTAATTTTCTTAACTGATCGGCATTAATCAATTGATCGCTTTTTTTGTTTTTAAATTACAGTGTTTTGGCTATAGAGCGTATGGGGAATGAGGTAAAGCCTAGTATTATTAGCTGATAAGCCCTGCGAGTTCTGTTGTTATGTTGCTGTTTTCGCTTTCGGGGCGCATGGCGAATGAGGCGCAGTCTCTTGTAATGAGCGGAGGAGCTCTGCGAGTCCTGTTTTCAGCTTGCAGATCTTATTTTTGTTGGTTTTAGGTATTTTAAAATTACCTTCCATATTTTCTACTCTAAAAATAAATATCAAAGTCAAAATCAACACATAACCCCCTGCAGGCTAAAGCCAGCGCCCGAGGTCAAAGGCACATAATCGGAGCTGTAAAATTAGAAGGGGTTTGAACTCGGTACATGGTGAATGACATGTAGTCTAGTGTTATGAGCTGACGAGCTCTGCGAGTCCTGTTGTTATGTTGCTGTTTTCGCTTTCGGGGCGCATGGCGAATGAGGCGCAGTCTCTTGCAATGAGCGGAGGAGCTCTGCGAGTCCTGTTTTCAGCTTGCAGATCTTGTTTGTGTTTGGTTTTAGGTATATTAAGATTACCTTCCATATTTTCTACTCTAAAAGTCAATATCAATATCAATATCAATATCAAAATAAAGTCAAGGTCAACACATAACCCCCTGCAGGCTAAAGCCAGCGCCCCGAGATCAAAGGCTCATCTTCGGAGGCATAAGTGAATAAAGTTCTGAATCAAGTCTCGAGGTCAAAGGCTCATCATCGGAGCTGTAAAATTAGAAGGGTTTGAACTCGGCACATCGGGAATTAGGTAAAGCCTACTGTTATGAGCGGAGGATTTATGTGAGTCCTGTTTTCAGCCTACTGTTTTGGTGTTAGGGCGCATGGCGAATGAGACGCAGTCTCTTGAAATGAGCGGAGGATTTATGTGAGTCCTGTTTTCAGCTTGCAGATCTTGTTTGTGTTGGTTTTAGTTATATGGAAATTACCTTCCATATTTTCTACTCTAAAAATCAATATCAATATCAAAGTCAACACATACCCCCCTGCAGGCTAAAGCCAGCGCCCCGAGGTCAAAGGCTCATCTTCGGAGGCATAAGTGAATAAAATTTTGAACTCATCGTATTTAATTAAAAGTTGATAGGCTCGTTCGCTAACACTCGAATTTAAAAAGTTAGCCTAAAAATTATTCTTAACGCTATGTCAGAAGGTATTCCCCAAATTTATGCCAAAAAGCAATTCCCAAAAGCTATGCCGAACAATTATCCCCGAAAACTATTCAACAATCTAAGCAACAAATTCTTCTACTTCAATTCGTTGTGTTATATCTGCCATTTTATCCGCTAGTATTGATTCGACTTCAGGTAAACAACTGCCACAACCTGTTCCTGCGCTAGTACATTGTTTGATGCTCTCAAGTGTTTGGCAACCTTCTTCTAAAATAGCGTCTGTTATGGTGTTGATGCCAACTTGTTTACAAGCACAAATAATTTTACCTTGTGCTAGCTTGCCTTCAACAATTCCTGAAATGAGAGTGAGCTCAATACTACTATCCAGCGGTAAATCTAATACGCTTTGCAACCAGTCTAATGATTGAGTAGTTAATTGCTCTGACGTGATATAAGCGTTATTAAGCTGTGCATTCTGTACAAAAGCATAACGATGAATCATTTGTTTAGATTCATCTGTGCTTGAAAATTGTAGTGTTTTACCTTGTTTATTCAGTAATAGGCTTTGTAATGCTTGCGACAAGGCTAGAGGAGAGCGGTTATCTGCAATACGATATAAATACCCTTTTTCAACTTTCTGTTTTACCCAATAATCAAACTCACTAAGCTCAACAGGCTCACGAGTTAATAACATGGCTTCACTTTGGTAATGCCATTTTTTAACATTGACTTGAGTTGATTTAAACCCAGGCTGACCAGAAATTGGGTCGTTATCATCACTGACTAAATTACAAATATTAGCGCTTTTAGCAGTTTGGCTATTCCAATGAATTGGCGTAAAAATTTGCCCTTTATTTTGCTGCTTAGTAAGTAAAGCTCTGACTAACATCGCACCTTGAGGGCTGTTGATTGCCACTAAATTGTTATCAGTGATCTGTCGCTTCTCAGCATCATTTGGATGTATTGCCACAAAAGGTTCAGTAATATGTGCCCCTAATCGACTTGATAACCCTGTGCGAGTCATCGTATGCCAATGGTCACGAATACGTCCACTGTTTAATATTAAAGGATATTGAGATTGTTTAGGCAGCTCGCTTTTCACATTAATGCTCGTTGCTAGCTGTGAAACTGCAATAAATTGGACTTTCTTAGAAGGTGTGAAAAATTGTTTATCTGCAAATAAGCGTTGATGTACATTGTCTGTTTGTAATTCAGTCACTGGCCATTGTTGAGGTGCTAGTCGGCTATATCCTTTTGCATCTAACGTTGTTAATCCAATTAAATTAAGGTCGCGTGATAACCCATCTTCATTGTCTAACGTGGTCATTTTTGTAAATTCAGAGAACACTTCACCTTCATGAAGAAAATTAAATGCTTTTGCAAATCCCATTTGCTTAGCTACTTCACTAATAATCCACCAATCTGGTTTGGCAACACCTGGGCTGGGTAATAAACGACGTTGTCTTGAAATACGTCTTTCAGAGTTGGTGACGGTACCGGATTTTTCGCTCCAACCTTGTGCTGGCAATAATACATCCGCATATTCAGTTGTTGCGGTTTCAGCCATACAATCAGACACAACCACGGTAGGGCATTTTTTTAACGCTTCGATGATTTTATTACTATTAGGCAAGCTCACTACAGGGTTAGTGGCCATGATCCAAACGGCTTTTATTTTGCCTTCATTCATTGCTTCAAATAAATCGACTGCTTTTAACCCTGGGCTGGTGGCTAGCTGCTCTGTTTCCCAAAAGTCACTGATTAATTGATTGGCTTTTTGGTCACCAAACTCCATGTGTGCTGCTAACGTATTGGCAAGTCCACCGACTTCTCGACCGCCCATTGCATTGGGTTGCCCTGTTATTGAGAAAGGACCCATTCCGGGTTTTCCTATTCTGCCTGTGGCGATATGACAATTAATAATACTGTTTACTTTATTACTACCTTGCGTTGATTGGTTAACGCCTTGGGAGTAGATAGTCAGTGTTTTTTCGGTGTTAGCAAAGTGCCCGAAAAACAATGCTAAGTCTTGCTCATTTAACGCTAAGTTCGTCGCTAATTGAGCAATGCTTGGCATATCTTCTTGTGCGCTTTTTAATGCGGCTTCAAAGCCTTCACTATGTTGCTGAATATAATCGTTATCAATTTTTTTATGTTCAACAAGGTAAGCCAGTAAACCGTTAAATAATGCGACATCAGTTTCTGGTTGAATAGCTAAATGTAAATCGGCAATCGAACAGGTATCTGTTTCACGTGGATCGATAACCACAATGAAAAGATTATCGCGTTTTGCTTTTTCTGCTTTTAAGCGCTGAAATAAAACTGGATGGCACCATGCGAGGTTAGACCCTGTGATAATCACCAATTCGGCTGTATCAAAATCTTCATAACAACCCGGTACCGTATCGCTACCAAAAGCACGCTTATGACCAACAACACTTGATGACATACATAATCGTGAATTAGTGTCGATATTGCCGCTGCCAATAAACCCTTTCATCAGTTTATTCGCAACATAATAATCTTCAGTGAGCAGTTGCCCTGATACATAAAAAGCCACTGAATCTGGCCCGTGCTCTTCAATCGCTTGCGAGAATTTTGAAGCAACATGTTGTAACGCATTTGGCCAATCTGTTTCTATACCGTCAATAGAAGGTTGTAATAATCTACCTTCATGGCTAACGGTTTCACCTAGCGCTAATCCTTTAGAACAGAGGTTTCCATAGTTAGCTGGATGTGATTTGTCACCGCGAATGCTTAATTCACCTTTCGCACCGATACTTGCTTCAATGCCACAGCCCACACCACAATATGCGCAGGTTGATTTAGTCCATAAGCTCTTTTCTTGGGTCATGTTGTTCTCTCTACTCTTTGAATATCCATATCTATACCTATATATAGAGCAAAGAGCACACCAAGTAAGGGGGAATTATTGAAATAGGTTAAAAAATATAAATTTTAACTTTAAAATCAATAAGTAAGATAATTAATTTACAGGTGTAATAAATGAAATGAAATTATTGTAGTGCACTAAATATAAAAAAACGCACCAAATAAGAGCAATGCGCACTATTTGTTTACATTTTTTTAACATTTGAGGCCGTTAATTTACTCTGTAAAGAATAAGTTTTTTGAATTATTCCTTGTAACTCTTTGAATTTTTTATATGTATTCGTTTTTATTTAATCGTGCCCTGTTATTGGCTTCTGTCTTGCAACAGTAACTTTAAGGCACTTATTAAGTAAATCTAAGTGAACACTACAAAATAGAAGTTAAAAGGAAGTAACAATTATGAGTAAACAACGCATTGTTGTGGTTGGAAACGGCATGGTAGGCCATAAATTTATCGATACAATTATCGGTAATGATGAAACCAAATACGAGGTGATTACTTTTTCTGAAGAATCTCGCCTTGCCTATGACCGTGTCCAATTAAGTTATTTCTTTTCAGGCAAAACAGCCGAAGACCTCGCATTAACTGATGCAGCCTATTACGAAGAAAATGGCATTAAATTTGTCCTTAACGATAAAGTAGTCGATTTAGATTTTGATAACAGAAACGTTATTACAGCCAGTGGACGTGTAGAAAGTTACGACAAACTAGTGCTAGCGACGGGCTCTTACCCATTTGTCCCACCTATTCCAGGTAATGATCAAGAACATTGTCATGTATATCGTACTATCGATGATTTAGAAGACATCACCAAATCAGGGGAAACCAGCAAAACAGGCGTCGTTATTGGTGGTGGTTTATTAGGGCTTGAAGCAGGTAATGCACTGGTTAATTTAGGTGTTGAAACACATATTGTTGAATTTGCTCCTCGCTTAATGGCTGTTCAGTTAGATGATGGCGGCGGCGCATTACTAAAACGAAAAATCGAAGATTTAGGTGTACATGTACATACTGAAAAAGCGACAACAGAAATCGTTGCAGGTAAAACCTCACGCTACAGAATGAATTTTGCTGATGGCTCACATTTAGAAACAGACATGATCATCTTTTCTGCGGGTATTCGCCCACAAGATGAGTTAGCACGTAAAACCGGTATTCCGATTGGTGAGCGTGGCGGTATTGTTATTAACAACCATTGTGAAACAGGCGTTGAAGATGTTTACGCAATTGGCGAATGTGCCTTATGGGAAAACTTTATATTCGGTTTAGTTGCGCCTGGTTACCAAATGGCAAAAGTCGCTGCAGCACACATGCATGGAGATTCAGAAACTGAATTTACCGGTGCAGATATGAGTACTAAATTGAAGTTGTTAGGTATTGATGTAGCCAGTATTGGTGAAGTACACGGTAAAACACCGGGTGCACAGTCATACACTTATCACGATGAAATCGAACAAGTTTACAAGCGTTTAATTGTGTCAGCTGACGGTACAAAAATGGTTGGTGCCGTATTAGTCGGTGACGTAGAAGCTTACGGAACGCTATTACAATTAAAACTTAATGATATGAATCTACCTGCTAACCCAAGTGTGCTGATTTTACCCTCTTCAGGTGGAGAAGAAGCAGCTGGTATGGGCGTAGATGCATTACCAGACACAGCGGCAATTTGTTCGTGTTTTGATGTCTCTAAAGGTGACATTAAAAATGCGGTTGCAGCAGGTTGTTGCAGTATGGGAGAGCTTAAAGCATCAACTAAAGCTGCTACTGGCTGTGGTGGTTGTTCTGCACTCGCTAAGCAAGTATTAGATAGCGAACTTGCTAGTCTTGGGTTTGAAGTTAAGAAAGATATTTGTGAGCATTTTGCTTATTCACGTCAAGAACTCGCAGATATCATTCGCGTTAAAAAAATTAAAACATTCTCTGCATTATTAGATGATTGTGGTTCAGGTCTTGGTTGTGAAATCTGTAAACCTGCAGTCGCTAACATACTTGCGGCTTATTGGAACGAATATGTATTAGAAGACGCACATGTTGGTTTACAAGATACTAATGATAACTACCTAGGCAACATGCAAAAAGATGGTACTTATTCGGTTGTTCCACGTATGCCAGGTGGTGAAGTGACACCAGATGGGTTAATCGTGATTGGTCAGGTAGCGAAAGAATTTAATCTTTACACTAAAGTGACCGGCGGTGCGCGTGTCGATCTATTTGGTGCGCAGTTACACGAACTACCTACTATCTGGAAAAAACTAGTCGATGCGGGTTTTGAAACAGGGCACGCTTACGGTAAATCGCTACGTACTGTTAAATCTTGTGTTGGTAATACTTGGTGTCGTTACGGTGTTAAAAACAGCATCGGTTTCGCGATTGATCTTGAAAATCGTTACAAAGGTTTACGTTCTCCTCATAAAGTGAAATTTGGTGTGTCTGGATGTACGCGTGAGTGTGCTGAAGCCCAAGGTAAAGACTTCGGTTTAATCGCGACTGATGGCGGTTGGAATTTATACTTTGGTGGTAATGGCGGTATGCGTCCTCGTCACGGTGACTTATTCGCCTCTGACTTAACTGACGAGCAAGTCCGTACTTATGTTGACCGCATCTACATGTTCTATATCCGTACCGCTGACCGTTTACAACGTACGTCAGTATGGTTAGAAAACTTAGAAGGGGGTATTGAATATCTACGTGAGGTCATTATCAATGACTCACTGAACATTAATGCCGAGTTAGAAGCAGAAATGGACAATAACGTTGCAAATTACCAATGTGAATGGAAAACAACAATCGAAAGTCCTGAAAAACTGAAACGCTTTAAACACTTCATTAACAGTGATGAAGGTGACTCTAAACTTGCTTTTAAAATCATAAGGGGCCAACGCTTCCCTTTAGCAAAAGAAATTGAAATTACTGAATTGGTTTAATAGGGACAAAAAAATGGACATGACATCAAGCAATACAAACTGGACAGATATCTGCCCTATTAACGACTTAACGCCAGATGCAGGTATTTGTGCGCTATACAATGAACAACAAGTTGCGATCTTTTTATGTAAACAAACGAACAGTGTTTATGCCGTCGGTAATTTTGACCCATTTGGTGAAGCGAATGTGTTATCTCGCGGCATTATCGGTTCAACAGAAGACATTACTTATGTTGCATCGCCTTTATATAAACAACGTTTTAACTTAGCGACAGGAGAATGCTTAGATTCGGAAGAACATAAAATTAAAACCTTTAATGTTCGTATTGAAAATGAGCAAGTTCAGCTTAAGGAAGCGAGCTAATCATCTATTACAGTCAACACATGACGTTAAACTATTTTGCATACAGTCAATTTACAGTAGACAAAGCGGTTTAACGTTCCTTTAGAAGCAAGTTATTTCACACCATGGAATAGCTTGTTTTAGTAAATAAGATTGATTAGTTGTTAGGTGCTTGGGCATCAATTACGTTCGTTAATTTTGTATAAAGACAGATAGGATATATATGAGTAATAATTCTTTTAACATTTTTTCTTTCCAAGGAAAAATGAAAACACTGCATTTAAGTTGGATGGCCTTTTTTATCACGTTTGCCGTTTGGTTTAACTTTGCTCCACTATTACAATCAGTAAAAGAAACACTGGGTTTAAGCACTGAAGAAATTAAAACACTGCTTATTCTTAACGTTGCAATGACAATTCCAGCGCGTGTCATTATTGGTTCATTAACCGATAAATACGGACCAAGACTCGTTTATTCTGCTCTACTTATTTTATGTTCAATTCCATGTTTCACTTTCGCCTTTTCTGAAAACTTTATGCAAGCGGCTATTTCGCGTTTTGCTTTAGGTTTCATTGGTGCAGGTTTTGTTATCGGTATCCGTTTAGTCTCTGAATGGTTCCCACATAACGAGCTAGGTACGGCTGAAGGTATTTATGGTGGTTGGGGTAACTTTGGTAGTGCGGCAGCAGCATTCAGCTTACCAACACTCGCATTATTATTTGGTGGTGAAGATGGATGGCGTTACGCAATGGTTGTAACCGGCCTACTAAGTTTAGTATTTGGTTTCATTTTTTACGCAAACATTACAGATACACCTAAAGGTTCGACTTACTTCAAACCTGCTAACTTAACCGCAATGGAAGTCACGTCAAAAGGTGATTTCTTCTTACTACTTATTATGAAGATCCCAATGTATGCGGCATTAGCATTACTAGCGTGGAAACTATCACCTGATAACGTCGGTATGATTTCTAACACAGTTTGTTATGTTATTTATGCATTACTATTTGCACTATATCTTTACGAATGGTCACAGGTTTGGAAAGTGAATAAATCAATCTTTACAACACCTGTACCAGAACTTCACCAATATAAATTCAAACAAGTCGCAGTACTAAACGTGCTTTATTTTGCTACGTTTGGCTCTGAATTAGCGGTTGTTTCAATGTTACCTTTATTCTTCCTAGAAACATTTGAATTAACACCGGTTGTTGCAGGTATGGTGGCATCAGCTTATGCCTTTATGAACTTAGTGTCTCGTCCTGGTGGCGGTTGGTTATCAGATAAATTTGGTCGTAAATCTACCTTACTTATTTTAACGGCGGGTTTAGCGTTAGGTTATTTATTGATGGCGCAAATCGAAAGTAGCTGGACATTATGGGTAGCTGTTGTTGCTGCTATGATTTGTTCTTTCTTTGTACAAGCGGGTGAAGGGGCTGTGTTTGCAACGGTTCCACTGATCAAGCGTCGCATGACAGGACAAATTGCAGGGATGACAGGTGCTTACGGTAACGTGGGTGCGGTAGTTTACCTAACGGTGTTATCTTTTGTTAGTTACCAAATTTTCTTTTACGTGATTGCAGCAACTGCATTTCTAGGGCTTTTAACGTTATCGTTGATGACTGAACCTAAAGGTAAAATTGCAGAAGTAAACGAAGATGGTAGTGTTACCTTAATCGATGTAGGTGCTCACTAAAACACTATTTTCATCCCTCATCATAAAGTGAGGGATGAAAAACTTAAGGTAAAAAATATCAATGGATAAGAGACAAGCAAAGCCAACCTTGAAAGTCTGTATTGGTGGGTATTCCACCGCTGGTAAACGTTCGGTCAATCAAGATGCTTTTGCAGTAAAAGACCCTTATTCAGCATCAGAAAAAAAGGTGAAAGGGATAGTAGCCTGTGTTGCTGATGGCGTAAGTTGCAGCGATAAAGGACAACAAGCTAGCCACACCAGTGTTACCCAATTCATTGCTGATTATTACAGCACCAACAAAAGCTGGGACGTTAAACAATCCGCCAGCAAAGTTCTCAATTCCCTGAATAGTTGGTTATATCAACATAACCAAGACGACCTTAGACATAATGGCTTAATCACCACTTTCAGCAGTGTTATTATCAAATCTACAACCGCTCATATTTTACATATCGGTGATAGCCGTGTTTATCGTTATCAAGATGAGGAACTGAAACAACTCTCACATGATCATAGCCGTGCTGTTTATAAACAAAACCCCGTCTTAACACGTGCACTTGGCATGGATTGTCACCTTGATATCGACTATCAAACCATTCCTCTGCAAGTGGGGGATTTGTTCATGTTAAGTAGTGATGGTGTACATGACTATTTGAGCAAAGAGACGTTAAATGACTACCTAAGCAAATTACCAGAAGAAGCAACAACACAAGAATTTGAGCAACTTGCTAGAACAATCTGCGACGATGCCTTAGTACAGGGCAGTAGTGACAATATTAGTTGTTTACTTGTAAAAGTCACCTCATTACCTAGAGCCGATTTAGGTGAATTATTTTCACATTTAAGCAGTTTGAATATTCCGCCTGCTTTACAAGTCGGTAATGAAATTGATTGTTTTAAAATAGATAAAATACTGCATGAAGGTGCACGTAGCCATGTTTATTTAGCCACGGATAAAAGCACAAAAAACAAAGTCGTATTGAAAATGCCATCTCTCAATTTTGAAGAGGATGCAAACTATCTATTAGGCTTTTATAAAGAGCAATGGGTAGGGCAATCGATTAACCATGCTAATGTTATGTCGATAGCAGACAATATCAAAGGTTCAGTTTTTCTATATCACATATGTGAATATGTGGAAGGCATGTCATTAAGACAATGGATGCAAGAAAACCCTAAACCTGAATTAGATCAAGCCTATGACATCATTAAAAAAATAGTGAATGCAGTCCGCGTCTTACAGCGAGCGGGTATGGTGCATAGAGATTTAAAACCTGAAAATATTATTATTACCGATCAGAGTGACATTAAACTAATCGACTTTGGTACCGTTAAAATTAACGGCTTTGAAGAAATAGTCAAAGAGCAACAAGAAGAACCATTAGGGGCGGTAGACTACATTGCACCTGAATACTTAAACGATAATCAAAGCTCTTCCTTATCTGACCTATTTTCCATTGCCGTTATTGCTTATGAACTATTATCTGGGTATTTACCTTACCCTGCCAATCAAGGTCAATCATTAGACAGAGCAAGACAATACACTTGGATTTACCAACCTATTCAAACTCACCGCTCAGAGTTATCAAGCCGACTTGATAACGTATTACAGCGCGCGTTAGATCCAAAACCTAATAAACGCTACAGCACCATGAGCGAATTCATTGCAGAATTAACCGCAATCCAAAAAAGACAAACAATCCAAGAACCTAAAAAGTCACTCCTAGAAAGAGACCCAATCAAATTTTGGAAATACCTTGCTTTTATCTTCATCGGTATTAGCGCAGCAGAATTATTCATACTAGTAAGCGGTAAAGCGCTTTAGTTTTTTACTGACTGATATCGAAGTTCGGGGCGCATGCTTCAGCTTGTGGATATTTTTGTGTTAGGTTTTATCTTTTACAATATTCAATACAAACACACAATCAACAC
Source organism: uncultured Psychromonas sp. (assembly GCF_947489755.1). Lineage (GTDB taxonomy): Bacteria > Pseudomonadota > Gammaproteobacteria > Enterobacterales > Psychromonadaceae > Psychromonas. The sequence goes on along the minus strand of NZ_CANLFB010000023.1, from coordinate 50,913 downwards.
ATAAACCCCTGCAGACTAAAGTCAGCGCCCCAAAGTCATAACATGTTCCGTCGTTTACGTTGGTAATAGTAAACACAGTGAAGTTCTAAGTATTCTTCACTATATTGTATAGCGATTAGACGAAGTCTAATATCAGGGGCGCTGGCTTTAGCCTGCCAGTATGTGAGCTATCGCATACGACTATTAGCCTCGATGAGGAAGCGAGTCAATAAACAGTGAACCTGCGTTAAAAGCAGAACGCTAAACCAACAACTAACACAAAATCCCAAAAACTAACCTACACTATTTTCTAACCTCCATTAACAATGGTTAGCCTATGTACATTAAAAGCTTATCCCATATTAATCACCCCAATGCGATTCAGTTTGTAACATTTCGAACACAAGAAAGTTTGATCTATTATCTACAACACAACAATATCGATACAACAGATAGTGCAGCTAAACAGCAACTCGAAATGGATAAAATACTAGACGTCTCAAAAACAGGCGCAATATTAAACGGAGCCGTTATTGAGTTGCTCATGCAATATCTATTATCGAAAAACAACTATCTATATCAATTGATAGCAGTATCAATAATGCCAAACCATGTACATATAATGTTTGAACAGTTAGTTCCTTTAACTCAAATAATGCAACACGTTAAAGGTGGTAGTTCACTGCTAATAAATCGATATCTGGATAATAGCGGTGCCCTATGGGATAAAAGCTATTACGACAAAATAGTCAGAACAGAAGTACAATTCAAAATCACTTACGAATACATAAAAAATAACGCATACAAGGCAGAACTAGTAGATGCACAACATCGGTTTTATGGAATATATGAGTGAATACGGTGGGGGGAATGAATTAAAGAAGTAAAAGAAATCACAGCTTAAAAAGACTAAAAATAAAAAGAAGCAGGCTAAAGCCAGCGCCCCAAAGTCAAAACATGTTTCGTTGTTTACGTTGGTAACAATAAACACAGTAAACACAATGAAGCACTAAGCATGGCTGACTTCTATTGCATAATAATAAAAAGAAGCAGGCTAAAGCCCGCGCCCCAAAGTCATAACATGTTTCGTCGTTTACGTTGGTAACAGTAAACGCAGTGAAGCTCTAAACATTACACTCATCTATTGTATAGCGACAGCGATTAGACGAAGTCTAATATTAGGGGCGCTGGCTTTAGCCTGCCAGTATGCGAGTTATCGCATACGACTATTAGCCTCGATGAGCTCAGCGAACCAATAGGTATGAAATACTAAAAACAAAAGGTCAAAACAAGGAAGATAAAAATATGAAACGCGGAGCTCTTCCGATCATAATACTAGGCTGTCGACTAATTCGACCAGCGACCAAAATCGAAGAGGTACAAGAGACCCCTCTCATGCGCTTATCACCCCGAAACTAATATTACTTACAAAGTGTGTAAGATCCCCTCCAAACCAAAACTAGTTCCCAGTGATAACAGTTCTTAATCCGTAGTCTAATATCTTACCGGTTTGGCTTTTTACGCTTAGCGTGGTGACTTGTACTTTTTCGCCGTTACATAGATCACTGGTGATTTGACGGATTCGTTCTGCATCTAAGCGAGGGGAATAAGTATTGGCAATAATAAAGCCGCCTTTAGCGCGCAATGCTAAGGCTGCTTCTATTAACTCGGGGAATTTGTTTTCAATCTTCCAGCGTTCTTTCTTTGCACCAATGCCAAAAGCGGGGGGATCCATAATCAAACCTTGGTATTGTTTCCCTCGTTTGATTTCACGTTGAGCAAATTTAAGTGCATCTTCTAATACCCAATGTACGTCTGTTAAACCTGATGACTCCATATTTTCTTTGCCCCATTTAATTATTTGCTTAACGGAATCACAATGCAATACTTCAGCTCCTTGGTCTCTGGCGACTAATGAAGCAACACCTGTATAAGCAAAGAGGTTTAAGAATCGGTCACCAGACTTAAGGTTGTCAGCAATAAAATCCCAATTAGCGCGCTGTTCAGGAAAGATACCAACATGTTTAAACTTGGTTAAGTGCAAATTAATAGTGATGTTATTGAACTTAATCTGCCAATCGTGCTCCAAATTACCTTGTAGTGTCTTCCATTCACCAGCACTACTGCTACTTTCAATAAATTCAAAGTGTGCTTTCACTAGCCATTCTTTTCTTGATAGTACAGGCTCAAAGTAAGCATTCATTTCAGGGCGAATTGTATAAACATTTCCCCAACGCTCAAGCTTTTGGTTATTACCGGCATCGATTAATTCATAGTCATGCCAAGGAGTAGTAAAAGTGCGTTTGATCATAGGAATGTTAACTTTTATGGAAAGTGAATAAGGGTTACAGACTATTGTAAATGAATTTTTAATAAGCGAAATTTTAAAATAAAGAACAAATGGTACTCATTAATACGATATTTTATATTAATGCCATCTCAGTGTCACATAGTCCTGAGAATAGAGTGTAAATTTAGGAAATATTATCGATGATCTTTTAATGGTTACAAATTTAATCATGTATTCTTTAAAATGGTAAAGATGTTTTTTTGCTTTTTTATGTTTCACTTAGTATTTAGTTTAATTTTAAATTAAAATCGAACGTGTTGTTATTTATCGATAAAATGAAAAGAAAGATAAAGGTTTATTTTTTTTAAGATTGTTACAAAATAAGCGATTTAAAGTAAGCGCTTATGGATTGCCCAAATAGTCTCTTTTTGTTACTATCCTCTTCTTTTTTTATAAAAATTATCTTTTTTCAGGTATTTTAAGAGTTGTAATTATGATTAATATTTTATCTTCTAAACATTATAAATACTTATTAGTACCAGTCGTTTTGGCACTAACTGCGTGTACCAGCAAACCGAGAGAAGTTTATGCCTCTATTCCTCTGGTGAGTGCAAATGAAGCGAAACCTAATCTAGAAGTATTACCTGCGACTTTTTCTACCATATTAAGTGATCCTTTTTCTACACAATTAACACATGGGAAATATGAGGTTAGTGTGATGCCTGCTTATATCTCTGCGTTAGGTTACCCGTGCCGTAAGATGATCTTCTCAGAATCTGGGGTATCGTCTAAAAAAAGAATTGCTTGTGAAATTACATATAAAGAAAACGATACATTAACTAAAGCTTGGTTTTTAGAAAATGCGATTATCGAGTCTGACGATAACCTTACTTTATAAGAAATAGCATCACTCTATAAAACAATAACGTTGCTCTATAAGCCGATAACATGGCTTTATAGACAGTTATCTATAGAAACAAACGATTACAGTTCCACAAACTTATTCAATATTGAGTTAAAAAATGAATTTATTAAAAATGGATTTACTAAAAATAGCGACGATAAGCATACTTTCAAGCTGTTTTTTATTGCCTAATGCATTTGCCGCTTTTGAGCCAAGCTCTATTGATCTGCAAAATGGGACAAGCAACGGCATACCGCAAATAGAAGCAAGTGATAACGAGACAAGTTTAGAAACGGGATCTTACCAAAAACAATCTCGTTCAGGTGTGTTGTTACCAGGTGAGGTTGACGTGCGTGAATTATTGCCTTCTTCAGGTGAAGATAATCCACCCCCATACGGTGCAAACTTATTTGCTGGTGGCTATGAAACAGAGCGAGTGGATGGCTTAAACGAAAACTACCTGATCGCAGCTGGTGATAAAATAAATATTTGGATATGGGGCGCCGTCACTTACTCGAATGTTGCAACTGTTGATAGCCAAGGCAATATATTTATTCCTAATATTGGTCCTATTAACGTCTTAGATGTTCCTGCAAGTAGCATCAATCAATTAGTCCAATCTAAAATAAAACAAACGTACACTAATAACGTCGAAGTCTATGTCAATCTATTAACAGCAACACCTGTGAGTGTGTACTTATCAGGGGCTATTATTCGTCCAGGCCAGTATGCCGGTATGGCATCAGATAGCGTGTTATATTATTTAAAACGAGCTGGTGGCATTGACTCTGATCGAGGAAGTTACCGTAGTATCCAAATTATTCGTAATAACAAAGTATTGAAAGAAGTCGATTTATATACTTTCATTCAAACGGGTACTTTGCCAAATATTACGTTTAAAGATAAAGACGTCATTTTAGTTAAACCACAAAAATCTGCTGTCAATGTAGCCGGTGGTGTTAAAAATCCTTTCCGATTCGAACTAAAAAATATCCAAACTAAAGGCAGTGAGCTTGCTCAATTTGCCTTGCCGCTTGCCAAAATAAGCCATGTTGGTGTGTTTGGTAACCGAGTAACAGGTCCTTTCTCTGTTTACTTAGAATATAAAGACTTCTTAAACTACACATTACAAGATGGCGATAGTTTAGTCTTTAACGACGACTCACATGCACAAGTCATTGACGTCCAAGTGTCAGGCAGTTATTTAGGTCCATCATATTTCGCCGTCAAAAAAAGTGCGCGTCTGCATGATGTATTAAATGCGATTCCAATCGTGCCTGAACTGACTGATAACAAGTCTATTTATATTCTGCGCAAAAGCGTCGCTGAACGTCAAAAGCAAATCCTTGATGACTCTTTAGACAGATTGGAGCGAAGTGTATTTACTGCACCAGCATCTTCTGATGCTGAAGCTTCTATTCGTGCAAAAGAAGCCGAAATGGTGATGCAATTTGTTGAAAAGGCAAGACAGGTTAAACCGTTAGGTAAAGTGATAGTTTCTGACAACGGTACCACCGCTAATATTTTATTAGAAAAAGGTGATCAAATCGTTATCCCGCACTATACGGATTTAATCAATATTGGTGGTGAAGTGTTAATGCCACAAGCCGTTGTGTTTAACCCTAATGCAACAGTCGATGATTACATCGCTTGGGCGGGTGGTTTTACCGATAGAGCTGAAGATGATCGAATCTCAATTGTACGTGCTAATGGTATCGTGCTGTTTGTTAAAGAAGGTGAAGAAGCAAAACATCTTAAAATACAACGTGGTGATCAAATTCTAGTGTTACCTAAAGTGGACACTAAGATTGTGCAAGCAGTGAAAGATATTACCCAAATAGTTTACCAAATTGCCGTTGCAGCAAACGTGGCCATCAATTAAATCATGCTTATTCAAAGAACAGTTAAATATAAACTAACTTCCTTTTTAATAAGGGAGTTAATTTAATGGCTTTAGTTAAAAAACGCTCAACCCTAAAAGTATGGGGCGATGTTATATTTGCTATATTTTTAAGAGAAATAAAAAGCCAATCGACGGACAAAATTGGTTTGATTTGGTCTGTGGTGTCGCCATTGATCATGATTGCAGGTATGACTGCAATGCGAACTATTATTTCTGGCGGAGGAGATACTCATGGAATGCCAACCATGTTTTTTATGGTATATGGCATGATATTAATTCAATTCTTTTTGAAAACATTAGGCACTGCAAGCGGAGCTCTTCAAAAAAACAAACCTTTATATGCATTTAGGCAAGTACAACCGATAAGTTCAATTATTGCTATTAGTTTTTTTGAATTACTAGTTAAAATGTTCGTTGTATTGACTATTGTGTTGATTTGTTTTGTTTTAAGAATCGATATCTATGTCCATGATGCTTTCTCAATTATTATGAACTTCTTTAAAGTTTGGTTACTTGCTGCCAGCCTTGGTACTGTGTTTGGATTAGCATACTGCTATGTTCCTGAATTAAAAAAAGTACAAATGCTTTTAACTCGCCCGTTATTCTTTATTTCTGGCATCTTCTTTAGTCTACAAGATATCCCCAGACAATATTGGCATTATCTAGATTGGAACCCTTTATTACATGCGGTCGAATTAACACGTTATGCCGCTTATCCGAGTTATGGCCATGAAGGGGTCAGCTATTTCTTTTTAGATATGTGTGTACTAATAAGCGTTTTTTTTGCTCTAGCTTGCTATCAGGTGAGTTGGAAACAGGCGATAAGCCGATAAATAATTACTTGAAACCCTATGGGGTAGATAGTTTCTTTTTTATAACAAGCCTTTAAGCATTCAGCTTTGAGCCTTTATGTTAAATTATGCCAGAACAACGATTTAAAGAATTAAAAAAATCTCTTAAAGCTGAAGAATTTGATAGCACCGATTTTTTAACAAAAAAAGCTGAAGAATTAATGGAGTCTGATCCTAAATTATCAGAAAGAATTTTAGTACGAGTTAATAACTTAAAAAAACAGAAAGAAAATGCGAATATTAACGTTAAAAGTAATACCTCTCAAAATGAAAGTGTGAATAAAAAAAGAGTCACTCCAAATAGTAATAACCCTCAAAAAACAATAGAAAAAAGCTTTCTAGCGAAAGTGTTAAATCTACCACCTTTTATGCTTTTCGTTATTATTCCGGTGTTAATTTTTTCTGCTTATCAACTGCTTTGGGCAACCAATCGTTTTGAAAGCCAAGCAAAAGTAATTGTTCAACAGCCGGATAGTGCCTCTACCTTAGATTCTGGTATGGCATTATTAACTGGGTTAGGTGGTTCTGGTGGAGGCTCTGATCCGGAACTAGTCAAAGCTTATATTTATTCTAATGACATGATTGATTACCTAAATAATAAAATTGCGCTAAGAGAACATTACTCTCAATCATTTGTAGATTATTTCAGTCGAATTCACGAATCAGATTCGAGAGAAAAGTTAGATCAATATTACCAAGAACACGTCGAGGTTATTATTGATGATAAATCGGGTGTCATTACCATTAGTGCTCAAGCATTCGACAGTGAATATGCGCAATTACTAGCGAATACAGTCGTAGAAAGAGCGGAATGGTTTATTAACTCAATAGGACACCAATTAGCCAATGCACAATTGAGTTTCATGCAAGGAGAACATAAATTAATAGAACAACGTTTAGCCGATGCGCAAAAAGATCTATTAACCTATCAGCAGAAATATAACCTACTTGACCCAACAGCAGAAGGGACTGCTAAACAACAAATTACTTACACGCTTGAGAGTCAGATAGCAGTTAAGCAAACAGAAATAAAAACGATTAAAGCCATTATGAGTGCCAATTCGCCTCAAGTGAGAGGGTTACAGAATGAGTTAAAAGCACTCAATGCGCAATTAGAAATAGAAAGAGATAAATTATCTCAATCTGGATTAGATGAGCTGCCTATTAGTGAACTTTTATCTAAATTTACTGACTATAAAATAAAAATGGATCTTGCATTGCAGGCTTACACTTCTTCACAGATTTCGTTAGAAAAGTCAAGAATAGAAGCTTATCGTCAACTAAAATATTTAATCGTTGTAGAAAAAGCAACGTTGAGTCAAGACAGTAAGTATCCTGACGTCTTTTATAATATTTCGTTATTTTTATTATTATTAAGCTTAGCCTTTGGTATCGGTAAGATAGTTATCAATACCATTCGTGAATTAAAATAAATTCGAATAATTATAATTATAAATATCAAACTTTAAAGTAAATATGAAAAGGAATTAGCATGAATAAGAACCCATTAAACCGTAAAGGGATTATCTTAGCCGGCGGTTCAGGTACAAGGCTCTATCCATTAACTAAAGTTGTTAGTAAGCAATTGATGCCTGTTTATGACAAACCTATGATCTATTACCCGCTTTCTAATTTATTCATGGCTGGCATTACTGAAATACTAATTATTTCAACACCATCAGAACTACCTCGATTTAAAGAACTATTAAAAGATGGTTCACAATGGGGTGTTAAAATTGAATATGTAGTACAACCAAGCCCTGATGGCTTGGCACAAGCTTTCTTATTAGCTGAAGACTTCTTAGATGGCTGTCCAGCTGCCTTAATTTTAGGCGATAACCTTTTTTATGGTCATGATTTAGCAAAATCATTGCAAAGAGCCAATCAACAAGAAAAAGGCGCAACAGTATTTGGTTATTATGTTTCTAATCCTGCGTCTTACGGTGTTGTAGAGTTTAATGATGCTGGACAAGCAATCTCAATTGAAGAGAAGCCTGAAAAACCAAAATCATCATACGCAGTACCAGGGCTATACTTTTTCGACGCTGATGTTGTTGAATATGCAAAAAATGTAAAGCCATCACCACGTGGTGAATTAGAAATTACCGACGTTATTGCACAATACCTTACTAATGAAACACTTAAAGTAGAAGTAATGGGGCGAGGCACTGCATGGTTAGATACAGGGACATTAGATGACCTTTTAGATGCTGCCTTATACATTCGTGCTATTGAAAAGCGCCAAGGCTTAAAAGTATGTTGCCCTGGTGAAATCGCTTTCCGCATGGGTTACATCGATGAGCAAGGTATCAGAAAACTTGCAGAACCATTGAAAAAATCAGGCTACGGTGAGTACCTACTAAGCCTTTTAGAGCGTAGAGTTCTACCAAGTACCTAGTTAACGATAACCTTAAGAGTATGTTGATTTTAGTTTTTGTATTTTGGTGTCGTTTCAGTCATTTATGATTTGCTTTGCTCTGCGAAGCTAATGGTCGTATGCGTTAACTTGCATACTGGCAGGCTAAAGCTAGTATGCGAGTTCAAAGCTTGCAGTGTTTACATGTATTGATTTCGGTGTTTGGTTTTCGGGGCGCATGGCGAATTAGGCGACAGCCTAGTGTCATGAGCGGAGGAGCTCTGCGAGTCCTGTTTTCAGCTTGCAGGTTTTAATGTTTACATGTGTTAGTTTTTTTGACTTTGTAGTTAACAATCAAAAAACAACACACAAGATCCTGCAGACTAAAGTCAGCGCCCCAATATCAAGCTACGCTTGATAGCTATCGCAATGATGTTGAGATGAGGATGGTGTCGATTTTTGATATAAAGTAATGACGAACAATATCGTAAAATGCGAAACATCTTTGAGGGGCGCTGACTTTAGTCTGCAGTGTTTTTTTTGTGTTGGTTTTAGTCGTTTTACTGTAGTACAGTTTTAGTTATTCATGGTTCGCTTCGCTCAACGAAGCTAATCGTTGTATGCGATAACTCGCTTACTGGCAGGCTAAAGCCAGCGCCCCGATTTCAAAAGCTTGCAGTGTTTACATATATTGATTTCGGTGTTTTATTTTCGGGGCGCATGGCGAATTAGGCGACAGCCTAGTGTCATGAGCGGAGGAGCTCTGCGAGTCCTGTTTTCAGCTTGCAGGTTTTAATGTTTACATGTGTTAGTTTTTTTGACTTTGTAGTTAACAATCAAAAAACAACACACAAGATCCTGCAGACTAAAGCCAGCGCCCCAAATATCAAGCTATGCTTGATAGCTATCGCAATGATGTTGAGATGAGGATGGTGTCGATTTTTGATATAAAGTAATGACGAACAATATCGTAAAATGCGAAACATCTTTGAGGGGCGCTGACTTTAGTCTGCAGTGTTTTTTGTGTGTTGGTTTTAGTCGTTTTACTGTAGTACAGTTTTAGTTATTCATGGTTCGCTTCGCTCAACGAAGCTAATCGTTGTATGCGATAACTCGCTTACTGGCAGGCTAAAGCCAGCGCCCCGATTTCAAAAGCTTGCAGTGTTTACATATATTGATTTCGGTGTTTTATTTTCGGGGCGCATGGCGAATTAGGCGACAGCCTAGTGTCATGAGCAGAGGAGCTCTGCGAGTCCTGTTTTCAGCTTGCAGTGTTTAATGTTTGTATGTGTTGATTTTGATTTTTACTTTGTAGTTAACAATCAAAAAACAACACACAAATCCCTGCAGACTAAAGTCAGCGCCTCGGATTCAAAAGCATGAGCGACTCTGTACACCCTAGCTCATAACCTTGAGCTAACTGTGTTTGAAGGCTTTAGGGTTAATTTTCAATATTATTAAGTGTTATCTAATTTATAACTGAGTGTATATATGAAATTTATAGAAACAAATATTCCTGATGTAAAAATTGTTGAACCACAAGTGTTTGGCGACGAACGCGGTTTCTTTATGGAAACATTCCGTACTTCGTTATTTAACGAACAGTGCGGTGAACGTGAATTTGTTCAAGAAAATCACAGTAAATCAAGTCAAGGTATTTTACGTGGTCTACATTACCAAACTGAAAATACACAAGGTAAATTAGTTCGTGTAACAAAAGGTGAAGTATTTGATGTCGCAGTTGATATGCGCAAAGATTCACCTTCATTCGGTCAATGGGTTGGTGTTTTACTCTCAGCAGAAAATAAACGTCAACTTTGGGTGCCAGAAGGCTTTGCACACGGCTTTTATGTCACAACTGATGAAGCTGAATTCGTATACAAATGTACAGACATTTACAACCCAAGCGCAGAAGTCTCAATCAAATGGGATGATCCTGAAATCAATATCGAATGGCCAATCAACGCTGATCAAAAACCATTGTTATCTGCAAAAGATGAAAATGGTTTAAGCTTCTCTGACGCTCCGACCCTATAACTAATGCGCATATTTATTTCAATTGTTTCTCACCGACACCATGATGTGATCATCAATTTAGGTACCATTAAAACATTGTCTAAATATGATGAAATAATCGTTGTGTGTAGAGATAATGACCCTGTCGGGAAGTTAAAAAAATATTGTGACAAATATGGCGCTCATTATATTGCAAATGGTAATGAGCAAGGATTTTCTGCGAATAACAATGCTAATTACATGCATTGTAAATTTGAACTGGGTATGGAAGAAGATGATTACTTCATACTGTTAAATCCAGATGTGTTTATTACCAAGTCTAATATATTAACGTTAATTGATCATTTAAAAAAAGGTACCACTGGCCTAGGTGTTGCTAATTTATATCTTGATAGAGAAGAAATGGTACATGACGATAATATTAGACTTTATCCAAAGTTCTCTAGTTTTGTAAAAACCTATTTACTCAATGACCGTTCTACTATGGTAAATCGAACAAAAGGCTTGTCACCAGATAAAGAGTATTGGGCAAGTTGCGCGTTTATGATTGTAAAAGCAGATATTTATAATCAGCTTAATGGTTTAGATGAACGCTATTATATGTATTGTGAGGATATCGATTTTAGTTTTAGAGCCAATAAAGCGGGCTTTGCTCTTGAGTATTTTGAAGACGTTAAAGCCGTTCATTTCAGACGTTGCTCGAGTAAACAATTTTTAAGCAAATACTTCTTTTGGCATGTGCAAAGTGTCTTTAAATATTCATTTGGTAAGAAGCAAGAGTCAGCATCAAATTCTAGCCTTGAATATCAAAATCGATACAAAAAATGATTGATATCGTACTCGCCACCTACAATGGCCAAGCTTTTTTAGCACAGCAAATAAAATCAATACAAGACAATGTCGGTTATCATAAATGGGTGAATAAGATCATTGTTACTGACGATGGTTCTACAGATGAAACTCAAAATATAGTAGCTATATTAACCGAACAAGATAGCAGAATAATTTGGATAGAAAATACAAGTGGTAATAAAGGCCCCAAAGCTAACTTTGCTTTTGGATTAAGTCAAAGTACTGCTGAGTACATTATGTTGTGTGATCAAGATGATATTTGGTTACCTCATAAAATAGAAACCTCCATTAAACGCCTAAAACAAGCTGAAAAAAACTCACTTCCACAAACACCATTATTAATTTTCAGTGATAAACAAATTGTAGATGAAAATTTAAAGCCAATTTGTAACAGCTATTTCACCCTGAAAAATATCAGCAAAGAGTGGCATCTACAGTTTAATCAACTATGTCAACAGAACGTTATTTCAGGTTGCACTATGTTATTTAACCGCGCATTAATTGATAAAGCCTTACCCATTCCTGAAAAAGCGTATATGCATGATTGGTGGTTAGCGTTAGTTGCACATCGCTGTGGCGAGATTGTGTTTATTGATCAAGCTCTGATTCAGTATCGTCAACATCATACAAATGTCATTGGTGCTAAACAACGAAGTTTATTTTCTTTATATTTTCAATTTTTTAAACATTTAAAAGCATTTAAAAAAAGCCAGCAAGCGGTCATTAATCAAGCAATTGCTTTTCAAGCCTTTGAACAAAAAAACAAAATGATACCAGATAGAACAATTAATATACTAAGCTCTCTGAATTATCTTTCTATACACAAAAAAATATCTTATTTTTGTAAAGGGAATGTGACTCGTTCTCATTTTTTAGGTAGACTTGCTCTTTTGATATCGCTTTTAACAAGTAAACATTAATGGCATTGAATGCACCCAGTTAAAATGAGTAAGGTTGTTATGAAAGTATTAATTACAGGGAAGGGCGGACAGTTAGCCTGGGAATTAGAAAATAGTGTTCCTAAGAGTATTGAAATACTAAGCTATTCGTCTCAAGAGTTGGATATTACCAATCAACAACAAGTTGATGACACTATTGTACAGTTTCAACCTGATATTGTAATAAATGCGGCGGCTTATACTGCAGTAGATAAAGCTGAAACTGATACAGAAACAGCTTATGCTGTTAATGACCTCGGTAGTGAGTATCTTGCCCTCGCTTGTAAAAAGGTGTCGGCAAAACTAATTCATGTATCAACAGATTTCGTCTTTGATGGCACTAAAACAACTCCTTATCAGACTAACGACTCAGTTAATCCAATCAATGTTTATGGTGCATCAAAATTAGCAGGTGATCGTAAAATTAATGATATTTTAGGTGCACAAGCGACGATTATTCGTACTGCTTGGGTCTACTCAGTAAACGGTAATAATTTTGTCAAAACTATGTTGCGCTTAATGGCCGAAAAAGACCAATTAGGGATTGTCTATGACCAAGTGGGTACACCTACTTGGGCAAATGGCTTAGCAGCAATGATATGGGCGCTGGTGACAAACTCTGAGAATAAGTCGAATAAGAAAACTACTGCTGACAGTGATCAAGCATTAACTCTGCATTGGACGGATGCAGGGGTGTGTTCATGGTATGATTTCGCCGTCGCGATCCAAGAACTAGGGATTGAAAAAGGGCTATTAGAAAAGGCGATTCCAATCAAACCGATCCCTGCGAGTGATTACCCAACACCGGCATCTAGACCTAGCTTTAGTGTGATTGATAAAAGCACTGCGGAACAAATAAGTGGCGTAGAAACAACCCATTGGCGAAAGCAGCTCTCAACGATGATAGATGAACTAAAGCATTACAAATCTCATTAATAAGTTTGAGTAGATCTATTAAAGTTTAATGGCACTTTTAATGTTTAAAATATAAATTCAAAAAATAATGGAATTGATAATGAGCAAAAATTTATTAGTAACAGGCGGCGCTGGATTTATTGGTGCAAACTACGTTTTATATTGGCTTGCAAATAATCCACAAGATAAAGTGGTTGTGTTAGACGCATTAACCTACGCAGGTAATCGTGAAAGTTTAGCGTCTGTTGAAAATAACGCTAACTTTGTATTTGTGCACGGTGACATTTGCGATACCGCATTAGTAGAAACGCTACTAGCAGAGCATAGTATCGATACCTTAGTACATTTTGCTGCTGAATCTCATGTCGACCGTTCTATTACAGGGCCAGATGCCTTTATTGAAACTAATATCATTGGGACATACAGCTTATTAAAAGCAGCTAAAAAAGTATGGATTGATGAGCCTAAAGCAAATGGTAAAAAGCCACTTAAACATCGCTTCCATCATGTATCAACAGATGAAGTGTACGGTGAGTTAGGCCCACATGATCCTGCGTTTACTGAAGAAACCGCTTATGCACCAAACTCGCCTTACTCAGCTTCAAAAGCCGCGTCTGATCACTTAGTGAGAGCATATCACTATACTTACGGTTTAGAAGTGACGACATCGAACTGTTCAAATAACTACGGGCCTTATCATTTCCCAGAAAAACTCATCCCATTAATCATTACGAATATTTTATTTGATAAACCATTACCTGTTTACGGTGATGGACAACAAATTCGTGATTGGTTATACGTAGAAGATCACGCACGTGGTATTGAGTTGGTGTTAAACAAAGGTCGCTTAGGTGAAAACTACAATATCGGCGGGCATAACGAATGGGCCAATATCGATATCGTTAAACTAGTGTGTATATTGCTTAACGAGCAATTTCAAAAGAACCTTGAATTATCCGTCAAATACCCTGCTGCTAAAGCAGCGTTAGCAAACAAAGCGGAAGAATTAATTACTTTTGTAGAAGACCGAGCAGGGCATGATTGGCGTTATGCCATAGATGCAACAAAAACCAACACTGAATTAGGTTATAAACCAGTAGAGTCTTTTGAAACAGGTATTAGTAAAACCATAAATTGGTATTTAGAAAATGAAAGTTGGTGGAAGGAACTGCTGTAATGAGTATTTTCAAATTAGATAATACCATCATGAATAGCGCGTGGGGGTGTGAAAAAAGCATGACTGAATTATTCGGTTATGAAAACCCACAGAATAAACCAATGGCTGAATTATGGATGGGAGCACATCCAAAAGCATCATCTTTGATTGATAGTGAAGACGGAACTATTGCGCTTAATGAATATATTGCTGCTGCGCCGCAATCCGTATTAGGTGTGTCATGCGCAGAACGCTTTCAAAACCGTCTGCCTTTTTTATTTAAAGTACTGTCTGCAAAATCACCGTTGTCGATTCAAAGCCACCCCAATAAACAGCAGGCAGAAGAAGGGTGGGAGCGTGAAAATGCACTTAACATTCCATTAAATGCAGCGCATCGTAACTACAAAGATGATAACCATAAACCAGAATTAGTATTCTCTATCACTGAATACCACGCATTAAATGGCTTTAGAGAGTTTGATGTGATTATTCGCCTGTTTGATAGCGTTGCTGGTGATTGCTTGTCACCTTTACTTACTGAGTTTAAAAAGAATATTCAGCCTGAAGGATTAAAACAGTTTTACCAAAGTCTTTTAACCTACAGTGATAAAAGCAAACTGGTCGCTGAAGTTTTACAGGCTTGCAAACAGCAACTTAACCACCAAGGTTTACTAAAAGAAGACTTAAGTGCTTATCAATTATTGTTATCGCTAAATGACTATTACCCTAATGACATCGGTATTATTTCAGCATTAATCTTAAACTACGTGGTGCTGGCTCCCGGTGAAGCAATGTATTTAAAAGCAGGCACGCCACATGCTTACTTAAAAGGGACTGGGTTAGAGTTAATGGCTAATTCAGATAACGTACTACGTGGTGGATTAACGCCTAAACACATTGATATACCCGAGTTGATGCGAACAACCGTATTTGAGGCAATTCCATTTGAAGAGTTGAAATTAACACCCACATTAACAGGTAATCATCAAGAACATATATACATAACACCTGCGAATGATTTCCAGTTTAGTATTTTGGTATTAGATGAAGCTGAAACCAAAATTGAAGTTAACAGTGCGGAAATACTATTTGTTGTGGAAGGTGAATTAACCATTAAAGTGCTGACAGAAAGTACAAAAGCAAAGACCTTTACAAAAGGTGAAAGCTGCTTTGTTTCAGCTGAATGTAAACAATATATTGTGAAAGGTAATGCACAAATTGCAAGATCTGCTGTTTCAGTTGAAATCCAATAAACTAATTCATCAATATAAGGTAATTTTATGAAACTGGAAAATATCGAAATAAATAAAATCAGAGATGCTGCAATTAAATTGATAGATTCCGATCCTTTTTTGGCTTTCAAACTTTTTGACTTAGCACTGAAATATAGACCAATGGGGCCCTTATTAATTGATAAGTACACTCTGTTGAAAGATCAATTAGATATCACTACATTTATTATTATAGGAAATTGTCAATCCGATGTTATTGCTGATTTAATCCCATTAAAAAATAATAAATTCTATGTGATAGAGTGCATTAAAGCTCATGAATATACCTATGATGATTCTATTATTCATCGCTTAGATAGGACTGATTATATTATCACGCAACCTATTTCTAAATTATTTAAAGGTATTAATACAGAAGAGCTTAACAAAAGATATTCGAGCAAAATGGTTGTAATACCAGGTGTGTTTTTTAAAGGAAATCATCCTGATTGGTTTTACCCACCTAAATTACCTAATGGAAAAAGACCTCAATCTGCAACAGGTCCTTATCATAACCAAACAATATTTGAAGCTTTTAATGAAGGGTTATCTGAGGAAGAGGCTCTAAAACGTTATTTAGATGTAGATTTTAATCAACAAAAATATATTAATGTGGCAGAAGATTCTATTTTAGAACTGAGAAATAGAGAAATAAAAGTTGATATAAAAATGAGTGACATTATTTTAAATAATTTTAATGATGGAGTATGTGATTTTCATACTATTAATCATCCTAAATTATCTCTAATGAATGAGTTAGTTAATAAGTTATTAAAGCATATAAAACTTAATATCCAAAATTTAGATACAAAAGGTGAAGCTTTAGACTGGATAAAACTACGTACTAATCCAATCAATAAATTAATTAACCCCAATAGTATTGTTGTTAAAGATAAAGAAATGAGTTCATTATTTTTTGTCAAAAGGTCTTATGAAATTTATAACAAGAATGCATCTTATTTTATGAAATATAACAAAATTAAATAAATATAAATAAAAAACTGAAAGTGTTTTTTAGGTTTTTACTCTCTACATTAAAAGGAATATTATGATTTTACCTGTGATCATGTCAGGTGGGAATGGCTCTAGGTTGTGGCCTTTATCACGCAAGCAACACCCAAAGCAGTTTCTTTCACTAGTAGGTGAAAGCACTATGTTGCAAGAAACGATTTTACGTTTAAAAGGGTTAAAAACGCTTGCCCCTTCTATTATTTGTAATAAAGGGCATCGTTTTATTGTTGCTGAACAATTGAATGAGATTGATGCATTAGGCGGTGATATTCTATTAGAACCGCAAGGTCGCAACACTGCGCCAGCTGTTGCATTAGCGGCGATTAAAGCGATTGAAAAAGGGTCAGATCCTTTGTTACTCGTATTAGCGGCAGATCATGTGATTAGTGATGTCCCTGCTTTTCATGCAGCGATTGCCCAAGCACAAAAATGTGCAGAAGAAGGCCGATTAGTTACCTTTGGAATAGTACCTGACAAACCAGAAACAGGTTATGGTTACATACGTAGTAGCAAAAAAATTAAAGGCTGCGATTGCTTAGTTGTTGATGAGTTTGTTGAAAAACCAAACCTTAAAACGGCGACAAGCTATGTTGCGTCTGGCGAGTATTTTTGGAATAGCGGTATGTTCTTATTTAAAGCCAGTACCTATATTCAAGAGCTTGAAAAGCACCAGCCTGAAATATTAACGGCTTGTAAAGCGGCTATTGACAATGCAGTGACTGACTCTGAGTTTATTCGTGTTGATGCAGAATCATTCTTAACCTGTCCTGATGATTCAATTGACTACGCCATTATGGAACAAACTGAACATGCTGCTATGGTACCGTTAAATGCGGGATGGAGTGATGTTGGGTCATGGTCGTCTATTTGGGAAGTTAAAGAAAAAGATGAACACCAGAACGTATATCGTGGCGATGTTAAAAGCATCGATACAAAAGGGTGCTTAATTGATGCGCGTGATAAATTAGTCGCGACGGTTGGTGTGAGTAACCTAGTGATTGTTGAAACCAGTGATGCGGTGTTAATCGCTGATCAGTCACGGGTACAAGATGTGAAAAAAATAGTTGAAGAGCTTAATAGAGAGAAACGACCAGAGTCGGTGCAACACAGAACTGTGTATCGTCCTTGGGGACATATCAACTTGTTACAACGCGGTGAGCGTTATAAGTCTAAGCAAGTCACCATCAAACCGCATGCGCGTTTGTCATTACAAATGCATTACCATAGAGCTGAACATTGGATTGTGGTATCAGGCACTGCAAAAGTATTATGCGATGGTAAAGAGTCATTAATCACCGAAAATCAATCAACGTATATCCCAATTGGTGCGGCACATGCTATCGAAAACCCAGGCAGTATTCCACTCGTAATGATGGAGGTGCAAACGGGATCGTATATCGCTCAAGATGATATTGTGCGTTTAGAAGATTTGTATGGGTTTGATAAAGATTAGTCGTGTAGCCGTTAATATAGTATTAATACAACTGAAAAATAGGTATGAATAGTATGAAAAACATGAGTGCTGCATTAGTACATAATGATTTGTTTGCTTTATTGCTAACAGCTTTTTTACGAACTGAAAATAAAACATTTTTGATTGTAACATTGAAAAATGTTCAACTTAGTCTTCCTGTATTAAGTGTAATAGAGAAGTCTGGAGGCCGATGGGTAAAGCTTGATGAACTAGGTTTAGAAATTTCTAACGGCTTAAGGCATATTTGGGTTCATAACTTTGGACTGAAGGAAAAAGCCCAAGCGATTATTTCTGAATTTAATCTAGAGTATAGTATTTATAGTGATGGTTTAAAAAATGAAATTGGGAAAGATGCAGTTGAAAAGTTTTTTCCTAATTATTCATCAATCTTGTGCTTTGGTTTCTTCTGGGATAAGCCTTTTTTGAAAAAATCGAGTCAATTAAAAGTCTGTACCTTTAAAAATATTATTGATATTTTTTCTGAACTTAAACTTGAAAGTCAAGCCGTTTACAATTTTAGTGAGGGAGATCTTAAAAAAGATTGGATGTTTTTGCGTTATTGGGGACAAGGGCCTGGTGAATTTAAAGCTACGTTAAATTACTCTACCGTTATCGAAAAATATTTAATAGAAAAAAATTCCAGTGACCTATTAATTAAAGGAGATTCAAGAGTTAAGTCTATTTCGACTCAGAATTTAATTGCTAATTTACAAAAAAAAATGGAAGTATCGGCTCTTGAAAATAAAGTGTCATTTAATAATGAAAACATAATTGATAAAGATAAATTTTTTGCTGAAACAATGATTCCAAGCACTTTTAAAGGGAACTTCCATGGCTTTAATTCTTCATTATCTATATATGTAGCGATTGTAACTAGTGCAAAAGTTCATTTTCCATCAAAGGAATTTATATCAGATACTTTCAAAAATACAGCTTTCAAGAATGGTGTTATTAACTATAACGCTTTATATGATGCTATTTGTCAAAAAATTTCTTGTCTAAAAGAAAGTAATTATTTTGATAGTAATAAATTTTTTATTGTTCATAGAAGAAAAGACAATTTTGAGATCAGTGAATTGAAAAGTTTCCAGAAAGAACAATGTATACGTTTAAACTCTTTAACAAACTTATAATTAATTAGGATAAGAATAATGAAAATATTAGATTGTACGCTACGTGATGGTGGTTATTACAATAATTGGGACTTCGAATCTGAAGTTGTCAATGCATATTTAGCTGCAGTAGCCAATTCAAAAATTGAATTTGTGGAGTTAGGGTTGCGTAATTTTCCTAAATCAGATTTCTTAGGCGCTTATGCGTATACAACGGAAGCTCACCTTAATACATTAGATTTACCTGACGGTCCTACTTATGGCGTTATGGTGGATGCTAAAACAATTTTAGAGTCAGAGCTATCAATTGAGGATGCTGTTGATACTTTATTTGTACCTAAAAGTGAAAGTAAAATTAGTTTGGTGCGCATTGCTGCACATTTTCCTGAAGTGGAATATTCAGGACCTATCGTTAAACGCTTAAAATCACTAGGCTATATCGTTGGTTATAACTTAATGCAGTCAGGTGGTAAATCGGCAGACGTCATTGCAGATAAAGCTCGACAAGCTAAAGAGTGGAATGATTTAGATGTTCTTTATTTCGCTGATTCATTAGGTAATATGGATAGTGCGGAAGTTGAACGGATTGTTACGGCATTACGTACTGAATGGACTGGACCATTAGGGATTCATACCCATAACAATATGGGCAAAGGCTTAGATAATTCTTTAGCGGCTAAGAATGTAGGTGTTAGCTGGTTGGATGCAACTATTACCGGTATGGGACGTGGTGCGGGTAATACTCAAACAGAAAGCTTATTAGCAGTTTTGGATAAAGACGAAAGTAAGTATTTGTCTAAACCTATTTATGAATTAGTAATACGCCATTTTGAGTCAATGCAAAAACATTATGGTTGGGGAAGTAATTTATTATACTTTCTAGGAGCTCAAAATGATGTGCACCCAACTTATATTCAAAACTTATTATCTAATAGCCATTACGGAACCGATGAAATAGTTGGTGCGATAGATTATTTGAGTAAATTAGATGGGACTACATCATACAATGGTGCTGTATTAAATACTGCTTTATCATTTAACACTAATGAAACCGCTAAATTATCTGGAACAGATGCAGTGTGTGGTTTGTTTGATGATAAAAATGTTTTAATTATTACTAATGCACCGACTACACAAAAATATTTAAATGCAATTTTATTGTACATACAACAATATAAACCCGTTGTTATCTCTATTAATATTTCTAATGCAATTCCTGCTGAGTTGATTGATTATTATGTTATCTCGCACAATGCTAAGTTTTTATCTGATGCTAATGCATATAAAGCGTTAAATAAGCCTATTATTTTTCCAGAGCATCGTTTTGCAACTGAAGAGTTGGAGCTTATTGCTAATGTGCAGAGGTTAGATTATGGGTTGGATATCCAAGCGGATATATTAACATCAAACACAACTCATTGCGTTATCCCTTCTGACATTACTGCCGCATATGTATTGGCAATGTTGCTGGAATCTAAACCCTTATCAGTTAATACCATCGGTTTTGATGGATATGATATCAATGATTTGCGTCAACAAGAGATGGTTAAAATTTTTGAGTTATATAGCCAAGATAAACGTAGCAGTAATATTGTTTCTTTAACTCCAACTACCTATCCGTTAACGAAAGGCTCTGTTTATGCCCCTCATTGCTAGTTATGATGTGTATATATTTGATTGTGATGGCGTTATTTTAGACTCTAATCAATTAAAGATTGATGCGATGCATAATACATTACTTCCTCTTGTATCAGATATAGAGAAAGTGGCTGTTTGTGTCGATTATTTTCGTGATAATTTTGGCCGCTCTCGTTTCCATCATATTGATGTGTTTGTAAACGAATTGTTAGATTTAAAAGAAAGTGAAAAAGAGCCGGTAAAAGCCGCAATTTTGCAAGGGTATTCAAGTCAATGTAAGGCTCTTTATCTATCTGCTGACTTAACCCCTAAGGTATTGAGCTTTATATCGAGCTTGCAAGGTCATAAATATATTGCGAGTGGTTCTGAGCAACAAGAGCTAAGAGAGGTTTTTAAAGAGCGAGGTTTAGATACTCATTTTGATGGTGTTTTTGGCTCGCCGACTAAAAAATCTGATTTAATAAAACAGATACTTAATAAACATGATTCGGCAAGCGCTGTCATGTTTGGTGATGCTATTTCTGACTATGAAGGTGCAGAGCTTAATAATATTGATTTTGTTGCCTATTTACCTTTTTCTAATGTTAAAGAAAAAATGCTTGAAAGGTGTCACAATAATCGTTCTATTAGTATTGATTCATGGGAAGAATTAAATGGAAAATAATATGAAATATGCAGTTGTAATTCCGGCTAGGTTTCAGTCTAGTCGCTTTCCTGGTAAACCATTGGTAGATATTTGCGGTAAACCAATGATTCAGCATGTTTGGGAAAAGTGTTGTGTTGCTGTAAATTCTGTAGATGTGTATGTTGCTACTGATAGTACAGAAATTGCTGAGCGTGTTAAAGGTTTTGGTGGTCAAGTTGTCATGACTTCATCAGATTGTTTAACTGGTACAGATAGGTTAGCAGAAGCTAATTTAAAGTTAGATTGTGATTTTTTGATTAATGTACAAGGTGATGAACCAGTTATAGAACCTAGTAATATCACTAAAATTATTGAATCATTCAAAAAGACTAGCAATGTAACTAATGCTTATTGTGCAATTACATCGGAGGATGAATTTCGTTCGCTAACAGTACCTAAAGTAGTTACAACTAGTAATCAGAAACTTTTATATATGAGCCGATCAGCAATCCCTTTGTCTAAAGGTGGTGATTATGTGAACGCTTATAAACAAGTTTGTGTTTATGCTTTTAGTCGTGATCATTTATCATTTTTCACTTCAAGTAAAGAAAAAACGCCATTAGAAAAGATTGAAGACATTGAAATATTACGTTTTCTTGAATCAGATATACAGGTGGATATGGTTGAGGTTGAAAGTGGTTCTCTCGCTGTCGATATTCCTGCTGATGTTGATAAGGTTATTGCTTATTTAAATAGTAAGTAGTAGCAATTAAAATAACAAAGACAACGAACGGAGTCAGGTTTTTATTCTTGTATCTAGCAGTTTATGAGTCAATGTTATTTCTCGGGATAATGAGCGAATAGTATTTTTTTCAATATGGTGGTTTTGAATTTTTCTTGTCAATTTTAGATGATGTATGCAGAACATTATAATTAGGTTGTTCATGTTTACTGTTTAATGAGTATTCATTAACGGCTTTAGTTGAAACTCCTAATGCGAATCTAAGTAAGGGAATGCGTCTTACTGTAAAAACAAGACTTGACTACCCTCGAGGGTATTCTTAACAGCTAAAAACTATTTTTAAGCGGTAGTTCAAAATTTATTTCTAAAATTAATGTTTAAAAGGAAAAGTAAGTTATGAAACTTATTATTCATATAGGCACGGAAAAAACAGGGACAACATCCTTGCAAGCTTGGGGTGAAATGAATAGGCAACTATTAATTGATGATGGTGTTTTTTATTCTAAAGCTTTAGGGAATAAAGATCATCGTAAGGCAAGTGTATATTCTAGATTACTTGGCTTAAGAGATGATGGGTTTGATAGATATAATATAACAGATAAAAAAAGTCATGAGGACTTTTGCAATCAGTTAGAGATTAGCTTAGCAGAGGAAGTTAAGGAAGCTAAAAATCTAGGGTGTCGTGTATTTTTGGTGTCTAGTGAACATTTCCACTCTCGTATCGATAATATAGCAATGGTTAAGAGAGCTAAGCAATTATTTTCTCCTCATTTTGACGATATCGAAATTATTGCATATCTCCGACCACAAGCAGATTTATTCCAAAGTTATTTATCTGTGGTGATAAGAAATCTATCTATATCAAGGGAGGTAATTAATAATATGTGGATCAAAGATGTTAATTACTTTGATTATTTTAAACTTTGGGATAGATGGAGTTCCGTATTTGAAAACGTTAGCTTTGCTCCTTTTAATGAAAATAAAGATATAATTAAGCACGTTGCTAAATTATTGAAAATAAATATTAATAATTATCCAGTGATTAAGAGGGTTAATGAAAAGTTAGACTATAAAGTTGGAGTTTTAAATTTCAACTTAAACAAATACATTAAAGACAATTCATTAAAAAAAGAGTTATTTAACTTCTATGTTGAAAAATTACCATGTATTGAACCAGTACAAATATCTAGAGAGTTAGCTTCTAGAATTAGTGGACAATATAAACAATCAAACATTGAATTTTGTAAATCAAATAAAAATTTTTCAATAAATCATTTAGAAGTAGTTACAGAAAATTACCCTTTGGTTGGAACTGTCGATAAAATGTTTGATTCAAATGAATTTTTTGATTTTATGTTTCCAATTATGATTCGTAATTATATCGATATATACATATTAAAATGCGAAAAAAAATTAGTTGAGATTGAGAGAGCTTTTGCACGAAAAAACATTAAAAATGCACAATCTTTTAGTGTTGTACTTAATCAAATGTTAGATGAACTTAGTGAGGCGAACTTTGAAACTCCCTTACTTAGTCATATACCAGATCAACTATACCGTTTAAGAAATAATTTGAATAAAATGGACATAGGGCAATAAAATGAAAGTTTGGGTAGATGGGCAGTGTTTTCAAACGGGTAGTAATGTTCGTGGTATAGGCCGTTATGTTATTGATTTTTTAAACACATTAGCACAGAGAAATGTAGAGCTGGTAGTGTCGTTAAACGGTTCAATGAAGCAAGAAACTGTTGCAGCAAGGAGTTACCTTAAAAAAAACATACCAAATTGTGATGTTCAGGTTTGGTATGGCACAAGTATTCATGGAGAGTTAGTCACAGCTTATTGCCAAGAACGTATGCTAGATGAGCATATTTTAACGGAGCATATTAATCAAATAAACCCTGATGTTGCACTGTCACCAAGCCCTTTTGAGGGCACTGGTGATATAGCTAATCCATTTATTAAGGTTGGAGAGTTAAATAGTAATATTATCTCATCTTGTATTTATCATGATGCAATTCCGCATCGATTCCCAGATATTTACTTGCAAGATGAGAATGCTTATAAGTTGTATTACCGTCGTTTTGATGAAATTGCTAACTTTGATGTGGTGCTATGTAACTCTCAGTTCACTGAAAATGAGTATCAAGAAATTTATGAACAAAAAAATAGTGTTGCGATTTCAGCGGGATTATCCGGTGACATTCAATATTTGATAAACAATTGGATTTATGACCAGAGTTCATTCGCTCAGCAGTTCGGCGACTACGTTGTTTATGTAGGCGGCA
Source organism: uncultured Psychromonas sp. (assembly GCF_947489755.1). Classification (GTDB taxonomy): domain Bacteria; phylum Pseudomonadota; class Gammaproteobacteria; order Enterobacterales; family Psychromonadaceae; genus Psychromonas. Next base: position 26,592 of record NZ_CANLFB010000023.1, on the reverse strand, counting down.
TGGACTGGCGTAAAAACGTGCCTTGTTTAGTAAAAGGCATGGCTAATTTAGCTGCATGTCGTGCTGGTGACTTGAAACTTGTATTGGTTGGCGATTTTGGCGATGAGTATATTACACCTTTACGTACTATTTTCGATGAGTATGATATTCCACAAACTTGTTTGGTAACGACGGGGTATATTTCTGATAAAGAGCTTGTGGATCTGTATAAAAATGCCGTTGCTGCTGTCCAGCCTTCACGTATGGAAGGCTTTGGTTTAGGCGCATTAGAGGCCATGGCCTGTGGTACACCATTCTTTTCTGCAGCAGGTGGTGCGGTTGAAGAGGTTGTGCAAAGCGAAGCGCAACTCTTTGACCCTGATGTTCACCATACTTTGACTCAATTGTTACAAAAATTACTGTCAGATTCTGATTTTAAAGAGACTATCATTGACCACGGTTATCAACGAGCATCGATGTTCTCTTGGGATAAAACGGTTGATTTAAGCCTTGATGCATTTACTCAAGCTTTAGATAAACGCCCTGTTTCTCTGACCTTGGAGTCTTCCACTGAAGCGCTTGTTGAAAGTACACCGAGTTCTCGTCTTATTATGGATGTTACTTCTACCGCACAGAGCCCTGTTTTATCAGGTATTCAGCGTGTAATGCATAATTTATCGAAAGCAGCCTTAAAACAAAATGCCACTGAGCATAATCAAACGGTATTAAGTTATTGTAAAGATCGCTCTGGCTGGTATGCACTTTCAGAGTTAAGTAAACCAGCGGTGAAGTTAACGCCTCAAAATAGAATTGAATTTAAAAATAATGATTCATACTTATTATTGGACAGTTCTTGGACGTTTATCGAAGGGCAAGAACCAAGATTAGCTGACGCGTTAGTCTGTGGTGAGGAAGTGGTACATGGTATCCATGACATTGGCCCATTAACCATGTCTGCAATGACGGACGAAGGTATGCCCCCTGCCTTTAGACGTTGGTTCGAGTTTGTACTGGGCTATTCTACTGGTATTGTTTGTGTTTCTCGTGCTGTTGCAGATGAAGTGTATCAATTAATCGAAGATATTAAGTTACCACGCCCAATGAAGGTCGGTTACTTTCGTTTAGGTGCTGACTTTGCTGATGTTGAACCAGAAATCAGTGAGTTAAACTTTACTAAAACTCGACCTACCTTTTTGATGGTAGGGACGATTGAACCGCGTAAAGGGCAATACTACGGCTTAAAAGCGTTTGAAAAACTGTGGGAGCAAGGTGTCGATGTCAACCTAGTGATTGTCGGTAAAGCCGGTTGGGATACTAAGTTATTACAAGCGATGCTTGAGAACCACCCTGAAAGAGAAAAACGTTTATTCTGGCGACAAGGTATTTCTGATGCAGGGTTAGCGGCTGCTTACCAGGTGGCTGACGCATTAATTATGACCTCTTACCTTGAAGGTTTTGGGTTACCCGTTGTTGAAGCAGGACGTAAAAATTGTCCTGTTATTTTAGCCGATTTACCAGTGTTCAGAGAGGTTGGTGAAGGTGCACCTAAAGCAAGTTATTTTGAAGCCGGATCGGCTGAAGGGTTAGCACAAGCTATTTGTACTTACATTGATGAAGAGTTAGATAAAGATCACCAAGCGGTTGAGGTGAGTTGGCCTAGCTGGGATGAAAGCGCACAAGAGATTAAAGAGGTAGTGTTAAACGGTAACTGGCATAAATATTATGAGCCTGAGCAAGTATTACCTAATACTCGTTTTGATGATGTTGGTGAAATTTACACACTTAAAGCGTTAAATGAGAATGAAATAGCCCATTCATTAAATATTGCTGAAGGGCCTTTTTTATCTGATGACGGTTCGCATTTACGCATTGCAGTTGCAGTGAAGAATTTGAGCGACAACCTATGGTCAAGTAATATTGGTTTACCTGGTGGTAAAAGCGTTAACCTAAGTTATCATTTATACGATAAAGCCGGGAACATTTTAAATTATGATAACCCGCGTACTCATATCCCATTTGTGTTGCCTGCTAATAATGAAATTATTATGCCAATACGTGTTGATACCGATTGGTTACTTAAAGGTGCTCATTCTGTCGGTATTGAGTTAGTACAAGAAGGTGTTCGTTGGTTTGGTAATGAACTCAAACTCTTATTAACACAACCTTATGTCGCTGATGGCCATTTAGAATTAGCACCGGCAGAGGTTAAGTTAAGTGCGCCTCAATTAGTCTACTTCCGAGGGCCTTTCGGACCCGCTTTAGACACTGAGCAATACTTTTTATTCTCTGTGATTAATAGTGAAAAATTTGCTTTACCTTATTACGACCAAGATAAAGCGCCACTCTTTACTTATGCTTTGGTTGATAAAGAAGGTAATAAATCTAACAAAGGTGTTTGGGCGGTTAGCCACTTTGATTGCGTTGAAGCTTACAATTCAGGCTATATTGGTTTATTTACTAATGCTAAGCATATTGAAGCGTCAGAGTTTATTGAAGTGACTTATCAAGATCACGCTTGGCGTTTTGATTTAGCGACCAATACCATTGAGCAACTGCAGGTTCAACCGAAAGTTCAAGTGAATGATTTTGACTGGATGGAAACATTAACGGTTGACAATCAAGCTACTCAGGAGCTCTCTGCGTCATTTACATCAGATTCACCTATTACATTACGTGGGTTTAATGAGTTAGAAGAGTCGCATGTGTGGATGTCAGAGATGACTGGTGAAATTGATATCAGTAACCTAATTAATGAAAAAACATTAATCACTAAAGTAAGAGTCATTTGTTCTCCATTTAAGCAGATTCAAGGACCTGTTGAGCTTAACTTGTTTTTTGGCAAACAATTAATTGAAAATAAAATAATCTCTAGTGATTTTATGGAATATATTTTTGAAATTAATAAAGACCAAATGAGAGCACTGATTAAAAACCAGTACCGTATTAAGTTTGTTACTAATGGAAATGCTCAGGAATTAGGTGGTGAACGTATGCTTTCAATATGTTTTGCAAACCTTTCATTCACTACTCTGCACGCTAACAAATAGTTAAGGTTTATATTTTATGTTAATAACATCTCATGTAATTAAAGAGTCAGGTATTGGCTTTGGCACCAGTGGTGCACGCGGTTTAGTCACTGACTTTAGCACTAATGCCTGTGCCGCTTTTACCGCGGCATTTGTTGATGTCATGAAAGGAAATTTTGATTTCACTAAAGTTGCTCTTGCGATAGATAACCGTCCAAGCAGCCCTGAAATAGCTAAGGCTTGTGCGGCAATGCTTGTTCAATATGGAATTGAAGTTGTTTATTATGGTGTTGTACCGACACCTGCATTAGCTGCAACGGCAATGGCTGATAACATGCCTTCAATCATGGTGACTGGCAGCCATATTCCTTTTGATAGAAATGGTCTTAAGTTTTACCGTCCAGATGGTGAAATTGATAAGCAAGATGAAGCCCTGATTTTAGGTAATAAAGCTTCATTTGAGGCGATTACTGCTCTTGATGAGTTGCGCATTAGCCCTGTTGCTGCTGAACAGTATATTGAGCGTTATACATCGCTGTTTAACGCTGATGTTTTAGCGGGTAAAAAAGTAGGGATTTACGAGCATTCAAGTGCTGGTAGAGATTTATACGCTGACATTTTCACTAAACTGGGTGCTAGTGTTACTGCATTAGAGCGTTCGGATGTATTTGTTCCTATCGATACTGAAGCGGTAAGTGATGAAGATGCGCTTAAAGCGCTCAACTGGTCTAAACAATACCAATTTGACTTCATTTTTTCTACAGATGGTGATGGTGATAGACCTTTAGTTGCCGATGAAAATGGCAATTGGTTACGAGGTGATATTTTAGGACTACTTTGTGCTCAATTACTTAATATTGAAGCGCTTGCTATTCCTGTTAGCTGTAATACTGCTGTTGAAAAATCTGCTAGTTTTAAACAAGTCACTCGCACCAAAATTGGCTCTCCTTACGTCATTGCAGAATTTTCTGAATTAAATTCGAAATTTGCTAGTGTTGCTGGTTTCGAGGCAAACGGTGGTTTTTTATTAGGCTCAGATATTACGATTAATCATAATCGTTTAACTGCATTACCAACCCGAGATGCTGTTTTACCTGCGATCGTATTATTAGCATCAGCTAAACAAGTTGGTGTATCACAGTTAGTTGCAGATTTACCGCAACGTTTCACTGCAAGTGACCGTATTAAAGAGTTTGAAACGCAACGTAGCCTGTCAATTATCGCAGAAGGCACCAAAGACCCGAAAGCACTATTATCAAAGCTTGGTTATGAAGATGTTTCCGTTTCTGATGTCGATGTGACAGATGGTTTACGTTTAACATTGAACAATAACGATGTTATTCATTTACGTCCATCAGGTAATGCACCTGAGTTGCGTTGTTATGCTGAAAGTGAAACAGAAAAACAAGCAAGATCTTACGTACAGCAGGTTTTAACTAAAATACAATTAATATAACTTTTAATATTTAAAAGTAAATTTTTTGTATTAAAAGGGGAAATTGGATTTCCCCTTTTTTATAAGATTTAATTATATCAACATAACTGCTATAACAACGTGTTTAAATTAATAACTGTACTAAACTTCAATAGCTTAAAATTATTGATTACCGGAATTATATATCCGAGTAATTAGTCTTATAACTGGTTTTAGAATGATAAAGCAGATTTAATCGATAAGTGAGTTGGATTATTTGCTAGGTAAAAGGATGTAAGATAGAAGCTTATTAGTGTTCTTTCCATGTTTAATTACCTTTAAATGTTGAAGCATTAATTAATATCTTCATTCAAGTAGATATAGAAGAAAAGGCAAAACAAATGACAGACGAAAAAAAAGAGCAACTTTTCGAACAAATACCTGAAGAGGTTGCAGAAACGTTACGAGGTTCTATTGATAGCTTCGATACGGGTACAGTCAAAGGATGGGCTGTTGCTAATGAAAATGATAGATATTTAAATCTACATGTCATTTGTAATGAAAAAATTATAGGCACTGGGTGTGCTAATCTTTACCGTCAAGATCTCAAAGATGCAGGTATTCATACAGGCAAACATGCATTCGAGATAACTGCAATTGATAGCTGGCCAGAGTTTTTATATGGTGAAATAGAGTTAACCATTGTAGAAGCAGATACTTTACAAAAAATTGAAGCTGAACCTAAGAAAATTACCATAGAAGATAATGATGTTTATGGGCAGATAATAAGAGAAGAGCATGGTCATATTGTAACGCGCTTAGTCTCTAAAAAAGTGTTAGGGCAAAAAACAGTTGAGTTATTTCATGAAGACAAAATAATTCATCGTTTAGAGTTTAATACAGACCAAACGGAAATTCAGATAAGACAGCCAATCCCGCTTACTTTACAAGATGGTCAACGAAAATTATTTAAGGTTGGCATTTTGGGCATACCTGAAATTATTGCAACGGCTTATTTTTCGCTTCAGTGTATCCAAACACCTTGGTTGTATTTGAAGGATAGCTATAACAAACCTGGTTTTCTTGGAATGAGTAACCAAGCTGATAGTCGTTATGAATCTTTACAATATCAGCTGTGCGCTTTAGGAGAAGGCGATACAAGTATTAAGCCTGCTAATATATCCACTATTCATAATGTAATTGTGCAAGGTTATGAAGGGAGAAAAAGCTTTCCTGCTTTCACCTTGCCGGAATGTCATGAGCCTGAAGTTTCGATCATCGTTCCTGCTTTTAACAAGTTTGAGTTAACTTATCATTGTATTGCATCTATTGCTTTAGCCTATAACAAAACAAAATATGAAGTGATTTTGGCTGATGATTGCTCTGATGATGAAACGACTAATGCTGAGTCAATTATTGGGAATCTTGTTGTTTCTCGAAATAGCGAGAACCTGCGTTTTTTACGTAGCTGTAATCAAGCTGCAGAAAAAGCCAAAGGAGAGTTCATTATATTCTTGAATAATGATACTGAGGTTAATTCATTCTGGATTGATGAATTAATTAATAAGATGAAAAGCGATCCTGAAATCGGTATGACAGGGTCTAAACTACTTAATTTAGATGGTTCTTTACAAGAGGCTGGTGGGTTAGTTTGGAAAACTGGTGAGCCATGGAACGTTGGACGTGACAGTCACCCTTTAATGCCTGAATATAATTATGCGCGAGAAGTTGATTATTTAACTGGTGCGGCTATGTGTATTCAAAGTGATATTTGGCATGGTGTGGGGCGCTTTAGTGAAGAATTAGCGCCGTGTTATTACGAAGACACTGATTTAGCGTTTAAAGTGAGAGAAGCGGGTTATAAAACTGTTTATGTTCCTCACTCTGTTGTTACGCACTTTGAAGGGAAAAGCCACGGTACAGACCTTAATAAAGGCTTAAAGCGTTATCAAGTAATCAACGAAGAAACCTTTAGAAAGAAGTGGTTTAAAACCTATAGCAATAATGGTTCTCCTAGTCTTCATAATTTACGTTTTGATAAAGATCGTAATATTGACCAACGTGTGCTGGTTATCGATTACGCTTCTCCAATGCCCAACAAAGATGCAGGGAGTTATGCAGCTATTCAAGAGATGAAATTAATTCAATCTCTTGGGTTTAAAGTGACTTTTATCCCTGCGAATCTAGCGCACTTTGGTAAATATACAACCGAGCTACAAAAAATGGGAGTGGAAGTACTCTATGCGCCATTTTATCAAAGTGTTGCTCATGTGCTTGAAGAAAGACTTGGTGAAATGGATGCTGTTTATATTACTCGCTACCATATTGCGCAGGAGTATATTCCTTATATTCGCGAGCATTCAAATGCAAAAATTATTTTCAATAATGCGGATTTACATTTCCTTCGCGAAATGAGGGCTGCATTAAAAGGTGCTAAAGATCCAAAAGCATTAGAAAAAGCCTTAATCACTAGAAGTGATGAGTTGGCAGTTTGTGAAAAAGTCGATGCGATACTTTGTTATAACAGTACTGAGCATGCCGTTATTACAAGTCATATTTTAGAAGCTGAAAAACTACACCTTACTCCTTGGGTTTTAGAAGAAAAAGCCCAAGGACCTAGTTTTGAAAGTAGAGAGGGGCTTGCTTTTTTAGGCGGCTTTAATCATACCCCTAACGGAGATGCTGTTGAGTATTTAGCGCAAGAAATTATGCCGTTACTTTTTAAAAGCCGCCCTGATATTAAACTATACGTGTATGGTAGTAATATGCCGGAAAGCATGAAATCGCTTGAAACTGAGAATATCGATATGGTTGGTTTTGCAGAGTCGTTAGATAGTGTTTATCACAACCACAGGCTTTTTATTGCCCCTTTATTGTCTGGCGCGGGTATTAAAGGTAAAGTATTAGAAGCAATGGCTTATAATTTACCTACTATTTTAAGTGACGTTGCCGCTGAAGGTACTGGGCTAACACATGGTATTAGTTCACTAATTGCGAATGCCCCACAAGAATGGGTAGATGCAATTATTAAACTATATGATGACCCTGTATTGTGGACTAAATTTTCTGAAAATAGTCAAACCTTAGTCGAAGCTAAATATTCCTTTGAACACGGAAAAAAAGTATTTAAAAGTATTTTTGAGAGTGTTGGTGTCTATTCAAGTAAATAAAATATAAGGATGTAAGGTGTAAGCCTTACATTTAGCTATGGCAATTATTAATAATTCAAAACAGTTTGTATTTGTGCATGTACCGAAAGCGGCAGGCACTTCTGTAACTAATGTGTTAGCAAAATATACGACCTACAAAGATCTAGAAATTGGTGGTACTCATTTTGGTGAGTCTATACAACCAGCTTATAAAAATAGGTTTGGCTTATGTAAGCATTCTGCTGCATCTAGTATTCGTAATGTTATTGGACAAGATACATGGGATAACATGTATAAGTTTAGTATTGTACGAAATCCTTATGACCGTGTTATTTCAACTTATAAGTTTTTGTTGAAGTGGGTTGGTACGCCAGCCCCGGTTAAAGAGAAGTTAGAAAGCTTTAAAGATATTAATGAATATGTTCTTTCTTCTATGTGGGAAGACTCTGAAGGCCCTGATTTTATTTTTAAACCTCAGGTTTTTTGGTTAACAGATATTAATGATAGAAGTAAAATTATTGTTGATTTTATTGGAAAGTTAGAAACATTAGATCAGGATTTAGCTTCCATACAATCTGTTATTGAAGGCGATCATGTCGATGTAGATATAACTCCTCAATTAAATAAAACAGAAGGGAGTTATAAATTGAATGAAAGGGCTATTGAAAAAATAAATATTGTTTATTCGAGAGACTTTACACTTTTAGGTTATAAAAAAATTGTTTAAAGAGCAATATATAAAAGCGACCCATTATTTTGGTGAGTGCTCCATGGGTAATTTTTGGAACACTTTTGAAGAAGATAAGGTAGAGAGCGATTTTGAAATAATTAAATCCCATGGTTTTAATACTATTATCTTAATTCTCCCGTGGTCGCCTTTTCAAACTAAAATAGACCCAATTACTTATGATCAAGAGCTACTAAATCGCCTGAGTTTTATTTGCTCTAAAATTAAATTAAATAACTTTAATTTAATTTTGAGGGTCGGATATCTATGGTCTAATTCTACTGAAAATATTACTACTTTTGAAAGATATAGGAAATTTTTTATTAATAAAAAACTTCAATATTCATGGGTAGATTATATCAAAACTATTGAAAATGTTGTTTCGAACTTTAATCTTAATTATAAGTTTTTCTTGTGTTGGGAGGATTTTTATTGGTCTGTATTAAGGTGTAATGACAATGTTACCTTTGAAAACAGGTTAACTATTGCTAAAGGCTGTGGCTTTCAACAGTATTTGTCTGCAAGCTATTCAGTTGAAGAATTAAATTCAATTTATAACGTTAGTGTAGATAATTTTAATGAAGTCCCTTTACCACTTTTTAACGAAGCTCTTTTTAAAGAATTACATTTCTTTTTTGATAATATTTATTTGTTAAAAATAATATCACTAACAAAGTTTGCACTTAAGCAAGATGATATCGTTTATGAACATAGGGTTGACTCAGACTTATCCTCAATTGATGGCAGTTTAGATTCTAATTACAGCAAAAAGCATATTAAAGTTGATGCTATTTATTATCATCCAATGATTGGAGAGAAAAGTAATAAACCTTTTTCCGCTAAAGAAGCGGTTGATCACTTCACTCGAGTTGTGGGTGCTTTTAGAGCAAATAGTGTGCAAAGAGGCCGTCCTTTTATCGATCAATTAAACTTTCATATATCTAACCCTCAGTACCCAAACTTCGGAAGAATTAAACCAGAAATTCACAATCAATTTCTAGCAGGTATTTTACCTACTTTATCTTCACATACCTCTGGTTATGGAGTTTGGGGTTTTTTTGATTGGACAAATGATAAAGTTTTTAATGGGGCATTTGAGTTATCCCTAAAAGGTTGGGACTCTTATCTCGCTGAAGAGAAAGCTAATTGCTTGATGCTAAGTGCTGGGGCTAGTTTGTACCAAAAACTTAAAGAGCCTTTAAAAGAAGCTACCTTGGAAATAAGGTTTACCGTCGATAATAAATCTCTCTATTTTACAGTGAATGGGCAGCGTTTTGATAAAACGGATAAGACTCTATTAATTAAATATAAAAGAATCACTGAAATTGATATTAAAGTTTTTGAAGGAAGTATCAGGGTAGAAAAGATCTCTGTTTATAATCATGTTTATTCAAATGGGATGTTAACAAGAGCTAGACTTGAACGTGAAACTAGTCTGCTTATTAAAAAGATAAATAAGAGTCTTAATATTAACTAAATCTTCATGCAGGTAAAAAAAAGATGAATTTTTTTTGGGAGTTCTGTAGGATGAATTTCCAATGGAGAATCTTGTAAACTACGGATTAGTATGAAAAAAATAATCATCTCAACAGCTTTAGCGCTAACACCTTCTTCGCTTCAAAGTAAAGCTCTTTGTAAGGCATTAAACTATATTTTTGCTCATCATGAGTTGTCTAAATTTAACCATAAAATCATTAATATTAAAGTGAACGGGCTTAAAAAAAGTTGGAGCGTAATCCATCAAAGTTCCACATTTAGACCTATAAAGTCAAGAGAGTTTAATCTTGAAGTTAGTATTGACTTCGATACTGCAATAAATTTACAAAATAAAGAGGTTATATTAGCCGCTTTGCATAAAGGTCAAATAAATTTTGAAGGTGAACATGAGTTAATTACTGCGATGACTCGTGTATTGTCGAATTTGGATGATAAACGTCTAAGTGAGATTTCCGAGCGCCTTTTTTCTTTTCTTAAGATTAAAAATGAGTCTAAAAAAATTGATATCAAGACTGTGACATTGAAAGATTTAAAAAATAAAAATGATGTTGATTTCATACGTGATGCAGCAGTGAAATTAGAAAAGACTAACTTACCTAAAGCACTCTCTTTAATGTTGTTAGCACAGCAAGCAAGGCCTAACGGGCCCTTTATTAACAACAAAGTGTTGCAGTATAAAACGTTATTGTTCAAGTAGAGTAATTATCCGGCTATTTCTTTGAACTTTTATACAAGCTGAGTAGCCTTAAACCTTACATATATATAAACCTTCTTTTAATGGTAAATAAACATGAAATTAACAACTAAAGCTAAATATGAGATAAAAAAAATATTAGGAATTTCAAGTAAGTGTAAATATGTTAGTCAGGATATTTTTAATGACGTTAATGCATCAGGCCTATTCGATGAAATTTTTTATGTAAGTACATATGGGCAATATACTCCTTACAATAGCGCATTAGATCATTACCTGGCTGAAGGTGCTGATCAATTCTACAATCCTCACCCGCATTTCTCTACAGCGTATTATTTTTATGAAAATGCTGATGTTAAAGAAGCTAACTTAAATCCTTTATGGCACTACATTAAACATGGTGAAGCAGAAGGGCGTAAACCGAACCCTTATTTCTCTCCCTCTGCTTATGTTGCACAGAATCCTGATTTAACAGGATGGGAAGCAAATCTGTTATTACACTTTGTAAACCATGGTTGTGCAGAAAATCGTGCTTATTGTGATTTTAGAACTGAATCTAATTCCGCTAGCTCTCAATCTTACCAAGAATGGATTAATAACCATGAAGTAGTGACTGCCTCTTTAGCCCTTCAAAATATTAAAGGTTTTACGCATAAACCGCTTATTTCTATTATCGTTCCTGTTTACAACCCTGAAAAACAACTGTTGATTGAATGTATTGAGTCTGTGATTAAGCAATCTTACGACAATTGGGAGCTTTGTTTAGCAGATGATAAATCACCGAATGAAGATGTTCGTGAAGTGTTAGAAGAATACGCAGCAAAAGATAAACGCATTAAAGTCGTTTTCCGCGAAGAAAATGGACACATCTCAGAAGCAAGTAATAGTGCTTTAGAAATGGCAACAGGTGAATGGTCAGCATTGTTAGACCATGATGACGAGTTACATATACATGCTCTGTATCATGTAGTTGAAGTGCTAAATCAACAGCCTAAAGCTGAATTGATTTACAGTGATGAAGATAAAATAGATGAAGAGGGTGTACGTAGTGGACCACACTTTAAAGCCGACTGGAATCTAGACCTTTTATACAGCCAAAACTACGTGTCTCACCTCGGTATCTATAAAACAGAAATCGTTAATAAAATTGGTGGTTTTCGTGAAGGATATGAAGGTAGCCAGGACTTTGATTTATTGCTGCGCTACTCGCGTGAAATAAACCAAGCTAATATCGTTCATATCCCTAAAGTGCTTTATCACTGGCGTATGGTAGAAGGTTCGACTGCTCTTGCTTCTGAAGAGAAGACCTACACTACTGATGCAGGTATTAAAGCGTTACAAGATCACTTTGAAGCCATAAATAAAGAAGTAACCGTTGAAAAGGGAGCGGGGGCCAATATGTATAAGGTGAATTGGCAAATCGCTGATGAACCTTTAGTGTCGCTGATTATTCCAACTTACAATGGTTATGATATTACAAAGCAAGCCATTGATTCGATCCTAGAAAAAACCACTTATCAAAATTACGAAATATTATTAGTTGATAATAACTCTAACGACCCTGTTGCTTTAGAGTATTTTGAAGAACTTGATAAGCATGAAAAAATCACTGTGCTTCGTTACCCTTACCCATTTAATTACTCTGCGATTAACAACTTTGCTGCTAAGCAAGCCAAAGGCACTATCATTGGTTTAGTTAATAATGATGTTGAAGTGATCACGCCTGATTGGTTAACAGAGATGGTTTCTCACGCTCAACGTGAAGATGTTGGTTGTGTTGGCGCTATGCTGTATTTTGAGAACGACACTATTCAGCATGCAGGTGTTATTTACGGCTTAGGCGGTGTTGCTGGCCATTCCCATAAGTATTTCCCACGTGACCATCCTGGTTACTTTTACCGTCTAAAACTAGTGCAAAACCTGTCTGCGGTAACAGCTGCCTGTCTACTGGTGCGTAAATCAGTTTTTGATCAAGTAAATGGCCTAAATGAAGAAGATTTAAAAGTGGCATTTAATGACGTTGATTTTTGTTTGAAAGTACAAGCTGCAGGTTACAGAAACCTATGGACGCCATATGCAGAGTTATATCATTACGAGTCAATCAGTCGTGGTGCAGAAGACAATCCTGAAAAAGTAGCTCGTTTTAATAAAGAAGTTGATTATATGAAAAACACATGGAACACCGACAAGAAAGCAGATCCTTGCTATAGCCCAAACTTAAGCGTAGAACGTGAAGACTTCTCAGTAGGTAAATAATGAAAAAACTATATATACATATTGGACTTAGTAAAACGGGATCATCGGCTATTCAATCTTGGTTATCGTTAAATGTTAGTAAGCTAAGTAAAAAGGGATTTGATTATGCTGATTTAAGCCCTAGCGCAAAAGAAGGAAAAATAACAGCTGGAAATGGTGTTATGTTATTTCACGCTTGCAATAGTGAAAATTGGGAAGAAGCTGAAAGGTTAATATTAAGCGTATATTTTAAAAATAATAAAAAAGCCATTATTAGTAGCGAAACGCTACAAAATATAGCTCCTTTAGCGATAAAAAAGATAAATGATATTTGTCAAAAACATGATATATCAGTAAAAGTTATTGCTTATGCGAGAAGTGTTTATGAGTTACTTTATTCCAACTATTTACAGGGAGTAAAAAGACATGGTTTTACATTTCGTTTTGGTGAAAAAGAAGGAATGGGTTATAAACCTCAAAGACGCTTTCTAGAAAACTACAATAAGGTTTTTGATAAAAACTTTCAAGTCTTAAATTATGATAGCTGTAAGGGGAATATATATAACTCTTTTGCTCAATTGTTGGGTATTAAAGCAAATAAATTTGTTGTAAAAAATAAAAAAGTTAATCGTAGCCTCACCTTCGTTGAGTCAGAAGTTTTAAGAAAAATGAACGAGCTGCATAAAGGTGTTTTTTCAACTGAAATATCAGATTATCTCATCAATATGTCGCCAGAGCTGTCTACCGCCGTTTTCTATGATGATGAATTGCTAGAAAAAACAAAGAAGCATGCGACTGAAGACCTAAACTGGATCAATGACAATTTAATTCATAACAATGATTTTATAAAGTTAGACAATTCTAATTCCTCAAGTGCACTTCTAAATTCAGAAGAGGATGATGAAGAAAAAATATTAAACGAGGTTGTGAAATGGGCTTTAGATAAAAAGGTCAATAATCAAGTTCAAGAGTTTTGCGAGTTTTTATGTGAGTTAGCTGTTTTTTTAAGTAATGATTACTTAGATAACGCAATTCTAATTATGGAAAAAGCTAAAAAACTACATGGCGAAGACGAATATATTACCTCATTGTTGACTATGTTCAATAATAAAAAAAATAAACCTAGTGTCTGTAATGAAGTTGCTGTGCTCGCAGTTATTAAAGATGAGTCTGTCTATATCCATGAATGGATCCATCATTACCATCATTTTGGGTTTAAGCATATTTATTTAGCCGTAAATAGAACGTCAGATAGAACTATCGAGGTTTTAGATAGAATTTGTGAAAAATATGAATCAGTTAAGTATTTTATTACCGATTGGATTGATAAAGATTCAGATGAAAGTGGAATTAACCCTAACATGCAGAGGTTATCCTATAGTTTTTTAGCGAATGAGGTTTTTAAGGATAAGAATGTTACACATTGCTTAAGCCTTGATGCGGATGAGTTCTTTTATCCAAAATGTTTTAAAAAGAGTATAAAGGAGTTTATTAGTTCATTTCCTGATAATGAAATGCTATCAATTCATTGGGCTTGTCAAGGAGCTGATAAGGAGGGGTTTTTGCCTCCATTTGCGAATGATGAATATTATATCAGACCACAAGTTAAAACTTTAATATCAAGAAGCGCCTATACTAAAGTCAAAAAATTTACAGTTCATGTTCCTCTATTATCTGAAGAAAATGGCCTGCATATAGATGCAAGTGGCTTACCTTTTGTGCCTGGTAAGCATAGAGAAATATCTAGCACTGTTTTTTCTGATAATCAAAAAGCCTTTATTCTTCACCGAATGATTCGCTCAGACTTAGAGTATTTAGCTTTATTATTAAGGCAAAGGCCAGCTTCAACACTAAGGTTGAAAAATAACCGGAATGGAATTGTTAAGAAAGGTGGTTTATTAAATATTGAAATTCCTAAGGATATTTTAAATAGTTATTACGAAAGCCTAAATAGTTTTATTACTAGATGTAATTTATTGGATATTTTAGTTTCGGAAAGAGATGAAATTAAAGAAAGAGCAAAACTAGTTTTAGATGTTAATGATGAAGATATATGTAAAGATATTGAAACTTATTATACGGTATTAAACGGTACTAGTGCATTTCCTGCTTTACATGAGCGTATGAAAGCTCTTGGCAATGGATTGCTAAAAATGGAAAGACCTGTTGATAGGTTAAGAGATTTAGCTATTCATATGGAGCGTTTCGACCTAAATGTATCTTTAGATCTAATGAAAATAGCTTTAATAGGAAGGCCTAAAGGGGTAATCATTCAGCGTAAAGTAATTAGTTATGAGTCAAAACTGAAAAAAGGTAGTTAAAATTTAGTTTCCGTAAAAAAGTTATAGATATATCTATAACTTTTTTAATTATTCTAAATAGGCGTTCTATATGATTAAAATACTTCCTTTTTTTATACGAAATCACTTAAAAAAAATTGATTGGCTTGCGCATTTATACCGAAAATATTTTATGAAGTTGCCTATTGATGGTGGTTACTCTGAGATACAAGTAGTGCAAAATAAGCTACTTTCAGGTATTAAACTTAATCAATTAAAAACTACTTTTTCTATTGTTGTCCCTATCTATCAACCTGATCTGGCTTTATTTAAAGAGATGGTTGAGTCTGTTTTATTGCAACGTTACCGTTATTGGCAATTAATACTGGTTGATGATGCTTCTAAAGATAAGCTGTTGACTGAATATCTCGATTCGCTAGCTGAAGACAAACGAATTACCGTTATTCAACGAACTGAAAACGGGCATATATCACAAGCGTCTAATGATGGTTTAGCTGCGACTACTGATGATTATATTGTGTTGTTGGATCATGATGACCTCTTACATTGTGATGCGTTGTCAGCAATGGCAAAGGCTATTGATGATAACCCTGAAGCAAAAGTGTTTTATAGCGATGAAGATAAAATTACTGAGACAGGCGAACGAGTAACACCTCACTTTAAGCCTCAGTGGAATCGTGACTTACTGTATTCCATGAATTATATCTCTCACCTTGGTGTCTATCAGCGGACGTTAGTGGAGTCTGTTGGCGGCTTTCGTGTTGGTTTTGAAGGTAGCCAGGATTATGATTTGTTATTGCGTTGTGTGGCTAAATGTCATGACCAACAGATAGTGCATGTGCCTTATGTGTTATATCACTGGCGAGCGATTCAAGGATCTACCGCTTTGGCTGAATCTGAAAAGTCATATTCAGCTCAAGCTGGGTTAAAAGCATTACAAAACGCGTTAGCTGGACAAGTTGCTTCTGTTGAGCAAGGGAAGTTAGCCAATACGTATAAAGTGAATTGGCCAATTTCAGATTCGCTGCCTTTAGTCTCGATCATCATCCCTACCAAGAATGCTAAAAAACTGGTTAAGCAGTGTATTAATTCTATTTATAAAAAAACTTTGTACCCTCATTTTGAAATTCTACTGGTAGATAATCAGTCCGATGATTTGGCTAGTGTAGATTATTTCAAAGCACTTGAAGCTGAAGGTAAGGTAAGGCTTATTTCATACGATAAGCCCTTTAATTATTCTGCGATTAATAATTATGCAGTCACTAAAGCAAAAGGTGATTTGTTAGTTTTGATGAATAATGACATCGAGATATTGTCTGATACTTGGTTAACGGATATGGTGGCGAATATTAGTCGCCCTGATATTGGTTGTGTTGGCGCTAAACTTTATTACCCTGATGGTAAGTTACAACATGGTGGTGTTATCACTGGATTAGGAGGTGTCGCAGGGCATTCTCATAAATACTTCCCTAAGGGACACCCTGGTTATTTTAAACGTTTACAGGTGATTCAAAATTTATCCGCTGTGACGGCGGCCTGTTTAGCGGTGCGAAAGGATGTGTTTCAGCAGGTTGGTGGGTTAAACGAACAGCATTTAACGATTGCCTTTAATGATGTGGATTTATGCTTAAAGGTCCAGAAAGCTGGCTATCGTAATCTATGGTCACCTTATATTGAGATGGTGCATCATGAGTCTTTAAGTCGTGGTACTGAGGATACGCCAGAGAAGCAAGCTCGCTTTATGAGAGAAGTACATTATATGAAAAAGACATGGGGTGAGCCTTTGTTGAATGACCCTTGTTATAGCCAGTGGCTTACTCTCGATAGAGAAGATTTCACCTTAAGATAAAATCTACTTTGTTACCTCATCCTACGTTTAGATAAATCAAGTAATATAACTTTTAGTATTAGGTCTCTATGTTTAAAAAAATCTCAAAAAAAATAAGCGAACGTATTAAAGCCTCGTCGATAAAACAGAGAGTAGCTGATTATGATGCGAGCGAAGTTATTGGTTTTGACGGAACAAGTAAGTATCGAGAGCGTACTCATTTAGAAAAAAAGAATAACTTCTTCTTTATACATATTCCAAAAACGGCGGGTACTAGCTTTAGAAAAGCATTAGAAAGCGAGCATAGAGTAATAGGTGATTATGGGAAACACTCTTCTCAGACTCATAGCCTGATTTTAGATCATATCTACCGAGAACAGGCACCATTGAATCTGAAAAAATCATTTAATGAAGTTGAAAATACTTGGTTAGTAGGTCATGTTACGCTAGCGAAGTATTCGGACATAGTATCCGCGCGTCATATTATCTCTTTTGTAAGGGAGCCTATTCAACAGGTGGTTTCTCATTACAACCATTATGTTGCTTTTCATGGATTTAAAGGTACTTTAGCGCAATTTTTAAAGCGTCCTTTAGCCTCTAATTTTCAGAGAAAAAACTTAGCCCCTTTACCGCTTGGGTTAATTGGCTATGTAGGTCTGACTGATTGTTATGAAGAAAGTATACAGCTTATTAATAGTTATTATGGGCTTTCTCTTAAAGTGATAGAAACCAATGTTAATAAGAAAAAAACGATTGAAAAAGAAGCTATATCTCCTGAGTTAAGAGCTAAAATAACTAAATTAAACCCGATTGATATTAACTGTGTGAAAGAAGCTGAGTTTTTACATGTTCACCGTGTGGCATTAACACAGCAAAATAAAGAATGGGTTTACAGTCACTTTACCATCAATCCTAATAATATATTGACCGGATGTGCATATTACAGCCATTCAGAAAAGGCTGTAGAATTTAATGTGTTATGTAATGGAGAGTTACTTGAAGTTATGACTGCAGATAATTTTTTTGGCAACTTTCCAAAAGTTAATTTCCCTCGTGAGCGTTATATAGGAGTACACTTTTCTTTAACGAATCGTTGTAAAGAAGGTGACAAGATTGAAGTGTTTGCTAAGGAAACTGGGCAGCAATTGACTTACAAGTCTTTGACACTTAAAAAGTAGATTTCATTTTTTACATTGATTAAGGCACTAAGCTGATTTAGTGCCTTTGATTCCTTCCATTTTTTTCCCTCTCATTTTAACTAAGCCCTTTTTGTATTTATTTTCGAGCGTCTAATTTTTTTTGGTAAAACATAATTTTGTTTTTGATAAATATACCGCCAGGTCTTAATTTTAATGCTATTTTCATTAAGCTCATTGCTTTGTTTAAATCAATATACTCTAGAGCTAAAGCTGCATCTCTAATGTTATCAACTTCATCTTTATTCAGGTTTTTAGATGTCATTGTTTTTTGTATCAAAGGAGAATTAAGTAATATACTTAATTTTTTTTCACTTTTTAGTAATATTTTGTTATTTGGTTTCTTTTTTATTAAAGGTTTGTAATAAGCTGAAGTTAATCTTAGCAATTTGGTTTTTTGTCTTAGGTTTTGTATATTTATTTCTTGAGTATATAAAAAGTCACTAAGGATTTCTTTTATTATATTAGAGTTCATCGCTAAAAAATAATAACCAGTGCCATGTCCGAAACCATTTATTTTTACGTGCTTAAAGTTTTTAAATCTATTTGCATGCATTACATCGATTTTATTCTCTGGGTCATAAATAATATATCCTTTACAATTACCGAGGCTGATATCGTTATATTTTTTTGTCCAATCTAAATGTTGTGCCTCTTTAGTCGTGGGACGATTATCCCAAGGGACTAAATCTAGCTTCTTAGTACTTATGGGGTGAAATAATATTGCATAATCTAACCGTAAGGCTTCAGCATAAGCACCTATACCAAAACCGCCTTTACTATTTGCATAGCCTAAACGTGCTTTGAATGGTTTTAAAGCGACTCCGAGTTTTTCTATAAATTGTGAGAATTCTGGGTGCATGAAATAGTTGTCAGAGTGTGCACCTAACACGCCAAAACATATTATGTTTACATCATACTTACACAAAAAATCGAAATTAAAAGGAGAGATCGTAGGATCTGTATTAATATCGTTTCTGTTAGGAGGAAAAGTTATAACAATAGGTTTATCTAAACTAGTAATTCGATATTTATAGTGCATATCTGCTATCGAATCATATCCATTGTGTTCGGCTTGGAAGTCTATATCTTTTAATACTTCTATTATTTTCATTTTCGACCTTGAATTTTGAATATTATTTTTATTAAGAAATGAAAATTAATAAAAAAGTTCACCGATGGTTAACAAATATTGTAAGGATGTTATATTTTCGTATCTAAAATGTCATTATATTGATTTGTTACTTTCTGTATTTAACGCTTAAAGTAGTATTTTTATGATTATTCTCTCTTTATTAATAACCCTCTTCTCACTTTTGAGTAATAAGCGTACGACTTATTATCATTATATTTACATTGAACCATACTCAATAAAAATGCTTTGGGAGGGTTTATGCAGATACTTGATCATGGTGCCGTTAATGGGGTGACAGGTTCATGTCATCAATTGATTGTTGACGCGAATAATAGTTTATTAGTTGATTGTGGTTTGTTTCAAGGTGCAGAAACGTCTGGTCGAGGTGATGATGATTTATTATCTATCGAGTTTGACATCAGTACGGTTCAGGCTCTATTAGTTACCCATTGTCATATTGACCATGTTGGGCGTTTGCCTTATTTATTAGCGGCAGGGTTTTCTGGGCCGATTATTGCCACAGAAGCGACAGCAGCTTTATTACCGATGGTGATTGAAGATGCGCTGAAAGTGGGAGTAACCCGTAATCAATCGATCATTAAAGCTTGTTTGGCTCGTTTAAAGGGACAGTTGATTGCTGTGCCTTACAAGCAGTGGTTTGAGGTGACGTTAAAAGGGGCGAGTCGCACTAAAGTTAAGTTCCAGCCTGCAGGTCATATTCTTGGGTCTGCTTATATTGAAATTGACGTTAAGGCTAAGTCTAATGTAAAGGGTGAAGAGCAAACGGCTAAACGAGTTGTTTTTTCGGGGGATCTTGGCGCAACTTATTCTCCTTTATTAGCTTCCCCTAAAAGCCCTTATAAAGCAGATGTTGTGGTTATTGAAAGTACTTACGGTGATAAGAATCATCAAGGGCGACGTGAACGTGCGAAGAGTTTAGAGAAGGTATTAATTAAAGCAATTAGTGATAATGGCGTGGTGATTATTCCTGCTTTTAGTATTGGTCGTACACAGGAACTACTTTATGAATTAGAACAGATCACCGCAAAAGCTAAGTTTAAGAAATTGGCTGATATTGAAGTAATTGTTGATTCTCCGATGGCCGCTAAATTCACTGAGCATTATCAATATTTTCAGTCCTTGTGGGATGCTGAAGCGAAAAGGCGTGTGAAGCAAGGTAGGCAGCCTTTAAACTTTGAGAGTTTGTATACGGTTGATACACACCAAGAGCATATGCAAGTGGTTGAGTATCTAGCGAATCGTAGCAAACCAGCGATAGTGATTGCTGCTAGTCGGATGTGCAGTGGTGGGCGCGTAGTGAATTATTTAAAGCGGTTTATCAGTGAACCGACTGCTGATGTATTGTTTGTCGGTTATCAAGCTAAGGGGACGTTAGGGCGTGAGATTCAACAATACGGACCAAGTGGCGGTTATGTGTTCATTGATGGTGAAAAGCTAATCGTTAATGCAGGCGTTCATACGATTTCAGGTTACTCCGCACATGCTGACCAATCTAATTTAGTCAATTTTATTAAGCGTATTCGCAAAGGCCCTGAAAAAGTCATTATTGTACATGGGGATGATGACGCTAAACACGCGTTGAAAGTAAAGTTAATGGAATTGGATGATAGGTTGGTTGTGACTATTCCGTAAGGGTGTTTGGATGAATTAGGAGGCAGTCCGATCTCATGATCGCAAGGTCTCTGTTATTCTTTTTTAGCCTTGTTGATTATCGTTATTAATGAAAGTTACGATACATTTTCAGGGGCGCATGCTTCAGCCTGCTTGTTGTCATTAATGAAGTTTACGATACATCTTTACGGGGCGTTGGCTTCAGCCTGCTTGTTGTCATTAATGAAGTTTACGATACATCTTTTCGGGGCGCTGGCTTCAGCCTGCAGTGTTTTTGTGTGTTGATTTTGGACTATGGATGCTGGACGAATTAGGCGATAGCTTAGAGCAATGAGCAAAAGCGCTTTGGAATTCTTTTTTCAGCATACTTGTTTGTTGTTATTAATGAAAGTTACGATACATCTTTTCGGGGCGCATGCTTTAGCCTGCTTCTTTTTATTTTAGGATTTTTATGTGTTGAATTGTTGTTCTTCACTTTGTTCACCGTGGCGAATAGACGTATGCGATGACTCGCATACTGGCAGGCTAAAGCCAGCGCCCCTAGGTCAAGAACTCTGCTATTCCTGTTTTAATGTTTTATACTTATTGATTTTGCTTTTGTAGTAAAAAATATAAAACAACACACAAAATCTGCAGGCTAAAGCCAGGGCCCCTAGGTCAAGAGCTCTGCTATTCCTTTTTTATATTTTGGTTCGTTATTTCGAGGCACATGTTTCAGCCTGCTTGTTTGTTGTGATTAATGAAATTTACGACGTATTTTTAAAGGGGCGCTGACTTTAGTCTGCAGTGTTTTTTGTGTGTTGGTTTTTACCTCTTGTGCTAGGCGAATTAGGCGACAGTTTAAAGCAATGAGCTCTGTGATTCCTTTTTCAGTCTACTTTTTGGATTTTCAGAAAAACATGGCGTTGTCTATTAACGCCATGTTTTCTGTTTGTTGGCTGGTGGTTAGTGATTTGCTCGGCGCATTTCTCTTTCTGCTATTTTTTGTGCGCTATCTAGTGCTTGTTCTACGCTGATTTTACCTTCAAGTGCCTCTGCTATTTTTTGTCCTGCAAAACCAGCGATAGAGACGAACTCCGGGATTGTTACAAATTGAACACTAGAATAAGGCGATGGATATAACGTATTGTTTTCCGGATCTATGCCGTTGAGTGCAGTTAATTCTGCTTTGGCAAAATCACCGACTGCTTTTACATAGTCAGGGTTGTTATACGTTGATAAACGCGTACCTGTTGGTACATTTGCCCAGCCGTTTTTATCGGCAATACGTTTGATATAATCTTTTGACGTTGCCCAACTAATAAATGTTTTTGCAGCATCGACATTTTTTGATTCTTTTGGGATCGCCAATGCCCAAGACCATAACCAACTCGCACCACTTGTGGTGATTTGATAGGGCGCTTCAGTATAAGACCAAAGTGAAGCATATTTACTTTGTTTGCTATCGGTTAGAAATGACGCTGCAATTGAGGCATCAACCCACATCGCACATTTACCTTGACGGGATAAGCTTAAAATTTCGGTAAAACTATTTTTTTCTGGATTAGGTGGGCCGTAATTGTTGAGTAATTCAACATAGAAGTTAACCGCTTTTTTCCATGCATTTGTATTAATTTCTGGCTGCCAATCCATATCAAACCATCGGCCACCAAAACTATTCGCTATCGTTGAAACCAAGGCCATATTGTCTCCCCAGCCTGGTTTACCTCTTAGGCAAATTCCATAGACTTCGTTGTCGGGGTCGTGCACCGCTTTTGCTGCGTTCTGTATGTCTGTCCAGTTAGGCCTTTTATTAAAAGATATATTGGCTTTATCTAGTATGTCTTTACGGTACATCAACATAGAGCTTTCGCCATAGAAGGGAGCCGCGTAAAGTTCTCCTTGGTATGACAAGCCTGCTTTTATAGAAGGAAGTAGATCATTGACGTCATAATTATTATCTG
Source organism: uncultured Psychromonas sp. (assembly GCF_947489755.1). Taxonomy (GTDB): domain Bacteria; phylum Pseudomonadota; class Gammaproteobacteria; order Enterobacterales; family Psychromonadaceae; genus Psychromonas. The sequence goes on along the minus strand of NZ_CANLFB010000023.1, from coordinate 3,837 downwards.
GAGATAATGGGATTAACCAGTCTCGTTTTGCCCAAATGGGTGTTTCGTATAAACCAATAGTAACGACATCATAGCGTCCACCTGCAGATGCAATATCTGCAATTGCACGCATTCTCAAACTACCTTCATTATAAATATGCCATTTCAGTTTTATATCAGGATTATCTTTTTCGAAGGCCGGTGTTAAGGCTTTCATTTCCATCATATGTGCATTGTTTACTGTGGCAATATTAAGATCTATCGCTGAGACATTCGCGCTGAATGCCAACGATACTAAACTGAGGAAAAGGGTAGACGTTTTTTTCATGTGGTTTCCATCCTGGAACTTTTTACAAGGTTAATCGCGTTTGAATAATCGAGTGTGTATTCATCTAGTTTACCTTCTAATTTATATAAAAAGTGTTAGTTAATTGATGAAAGTAGCAAAATAATAGCATTGCTAATGTAAAATCAAAGCTTAAAAATCTCGTTAAAGTGCTTATTTTATAGCTTGGGAATCTTATTATTCGATTTATTTGAGTGTTAACCTAAACTAATCAAATGGTTATAGTTAATTGATGTTTAAATTTACAAAATGTAAAAAATATAGTCAAATGGTGTAGTTATGATCTCTGTTATGGAAAGAGGGACAAATACGGATGAAAAAGGATTTATGAAAATATTTAATATCAATTTATCGACCAAAATCATACTGAGTTTTGGCTTGATTGGTTTTCTTTTCATCGGCATGGTGTTGTTCAGCTTTGTTAATGGAAAACAAGTTATATCGGGGCTAACGCTCATTAATAATGAATCTTCACCGGTCATTCGTTTCTCTTCTAAAACCAATGAATTGGTGAAAGCCACTGAGCCATTAATTTTAAAATTATTAGCAAGTGAAACAAACGACCAATATAAACAAACTTCCAATAAACTGACTGTGAATAATCAACAGGTCGTTTCTACTTTACATGACTTTAGTGAGCTCCATTTAAGCGGAGAGTTTTCAACTGTAGTAGATGAAGCTTTGTTGCAGTTAAAAAATAATATGCAAGAGGTTGAAGCAAATTCATTATTGTTAATTAAAAAGCAATCACAAATAGTCAATGCCATTGAAAGTACGCATCAAATTGTATTAACGCTTGATACGTTATTGGAAAAGATAGCCCCATTACTTTCTGATACGTTAATTGAGTTAGAAGATGAAGCAACTATTTCTATTGTGAATGAGGTTAACGCTTCGGTTATTTCGGGTATGTTGATTATTGAAAAGACAGCGAATGCAAACTCATTAGAGGCCTTAGAGAGTCACCACCAACAGTTCATTAACTGGCAGAACCAGCACTCCAGCTTGTTACCTTCTCTTATTTTTTCCTCAAACGATACATTTTATCAAAACTTCGTTCGTAAGTTGTCTGCGCTGACATTATCTTTGTTAGATGCGATTGAAGGTGAGCAAGGTTTATTATCTATCCAGAAGCAAAGGTTAGCGGCGATTAAACAGCAGAAAACTGACTTTGCGACATTAAAAGCGCAAACAGAGAATGCGAGTGTGTTAACGGGATTATTGTTAGATAAATCATTCGCACAAAATAATAAGTTAGCGACTGATATTAATGACAGCACACAAGGTCAAAATAATATTAGTATTGTTGTCGGTATTTTTATTCTGCTTTGTATTCTTGTGTTATCAACTACGATGACGCGCCTTATTCGTCATGCTATTAACAAGTTTATGGAGGAGCTAAATGCCTTATCTAATGGGGTGTTACGTAATATTCCTGTCTCACAATCTAATGATGAATTTGGACAATTAAACAATTACCTTATTAAGGTGATTAATAACTTGAAACAAACAGTATTAGATATTGAAGACTCTTCAAAGAAAGTAGAAGCTTCCGTTGTATCGGTTGTTAATACGTCTCAAAGCACACTCGATATCGTTAACCAGCAAAAAGATGAATTGCACATGGTTGCGACAGCGTTGGTTGAAATGAGTTGTACTGCGAATGAAGTAGCACAACATACAGAAAAAACCCATGATGCAGTTATTAACGCGGTTGAGTTATCAAAAAATGGACGACAAAGAGTGTTAGATAACCACCAAAGTATTGAACAAGTTGCATCACAAACCAAACTGACATTATCGGCTATCAATAATTTGCATAATGGTGTGAAAAGCATTCAAGATATCGTGGATACAATTACTGAAATTGCAGACCAAACTAATTTATTAGCGCTTAATGCTGCTATTGAAGCTGCTCGTGCTGGTGAGCAAGGAAGGGGGTTCTCTGTCGTTGCTGATGAGGTACGTACTTTAGCTACACGTACACAAAAATCTACGTTAGAAATTCAAGAGAAAATATCGACTATGATTTTAGATTCTAAAATGACAGTAGATGCGACAACAAAAAGTGAAGGCTTGGTAAACGAAAGTCTTAAGCAAGCGAAATTAGCCGATGAAATGATTGCAAGCTTTGAAAGCAAAATGTCTGAAGTGCAAGATTTAAGTTACTTAATTTCTACTGCGACAGAAGAACAAGCAGTAACCGTCGCTGAATTAGATAAGAACATTAATAAAATTGCGATGTTGGCTAACGATACTAATAGTAAAGCTGAGTCAGCTAAAGATGAAGCAACTTCGCAGGTTGTTATTGCCAAAAATTTACAAGAAAACGTCGCAAAATTTGTCTTTGAACGTTAGAACTCAGTTAGGCTGAGCCTAGTGTCATGAGCGGAGGAGCTCTGCGAGTCCTGTTTTAGCTTGCAGATCTTTTTTGTGTTACTTGCGATTGTATGTTTTATGCTTTGTTCGCGAAGAGCAAAATAATAAACCTTAACACCAGGAACTCTGCAGGCTAAAGCCAGCGCCCCTAGGTCAAAAGCTTTGTGAATTCTGTTTTATCTTTTTGGTTCGTTACTTCGGGGCGCATGCTTCAGCTTGCAGGATGTTTTGTGTCGCTTGCGATTGTATGTTTTATGCTTTGTTCGCGAAGAGCAAAATAATAAACCTTAACACCAGGAACCCTGCAGGCTAAAGCCAGCGCCCCTAGGTCAAGAGCTCTGGGAATCCTGTTTTATATTTTTGGTTCGTTATTTCGGGACGCATGTTTCAGTCTGCTTGTTTGTTGTTATTAATGAAGTTTACGACACATCTTTACGGGGCGCTGGCTTCAGCCTGCAGTGTTTTTGTGTGTTGATTTTGGACTATGAATGCTGGGCGAATTAGGCGATAGCTTAGAGCAATGAGCAAAAGCGCTTTGGGATTATTTTTTCAGCATACTTGTTTGTTATTAATTAACCTGAGTTCTGGATAAGCAATAGCATTTATTAGACTGTCATCATCTCTAATTCACTTTTAGATACCTTAATACATGGCTTTTTCTTTTTTAAGCAATAGGCCACTATTCCTGAAATAACATTGAGCATGAACCCTGTCTCACTTCGATGGCGACTATGCTCTATTTGAGATATGTTTTTCAGTTGGTCATTAACTGTTTCTATTATGTATCTCTTTGATAACATAGCTCTATCGAAAGCTGACATTACTTTTCTTTTCATATTCTTACGGACAGTTGTAACTAAATCAATATCAGACCTCTTTAGTTTTTCTGTTAACTTACTTCCAATATATCCCTTATCTGCATATAACTTACCCGTTAGATTTCTACATAAATCAGGTATTGGTGTACGGTCATTCGTGTTACCGGGACTGATGTTTAACGCAAGGATTTCACCTTGATGATTAATTAAAAGGTGAAGTTTAAAACCGAAAAACCATCCCATCGTTCCTTTCCCACGTTTTCCTGTCTTAGCAAATACTTTATTTCTAGGAATTCGAATATTGTGGCATACCTT